>NZ_PPQZ01000014.1 GCF_002902525.1 Mammaliicoccus stepanovicii | reverse complement strand
AAATTTATTATATATATCATATTCATTTATTTTTATAATGATTAATTAAATTATACGAAATAGTTGTATTTTTTTAAATAGAAATAACATTTTGTCACGACTTTGTAAAATGATGATGACCAAGAAAATAGTTTGAAGCAAAGATTATAAATAACAAGCAAAAACTGAGAAATTCCATAAAAATAAAGAACACATTAGTTAGGGTATATTTGACCTAGTAATGTGTTCTGTCATATAGAGTTTCAACATTCTATCTATGAATTTTATGCATGCGTGCCTTTAAATCTGCGTGTATATTCTTTAAATGTAATGAAACATTTATTTTTTTCATCATAAAGTTTATATTTTAGTGATTCTAAACTTTCTTTAATTGTAATTGTCGTTGCATGATGTAATGGTGGTGTTTTCTCATGTGCTTGTGCTAATTCGTAATTCGGAATTCTAGGACTTAAATGATGAACATGGTGATAACCAATGTTCCCAGTCATCCATTGAAATAGTTTAGGCAATTTGTAAAACGAACTTCCATCAATTGCTGCTTTGACATAATCCCATTCTGATGATTCTTCAAAGTAAGAATCTTCAAATGTATGTTGAATGTAGAATAACCAAATGCCCATCATACCAGCTAAAAATAACATTGGTAGAAAGACCAACATAAATGGTACCGCACCAACTATTAGGAATATTCCAGCGTATAACACTAACAATGTAATATTATGAATCCATGTGTTTCGTCGTTCTCTCTTCTTAGCGTCTTTAGCATTCATTCTATTTGATATGAATAGTAAGTATATCGGTCCAAGTACAAACATCACAAATGGATGACGATACATTCTATATTTAAATTGAGTAAATTTAGATGCTTCATGATATTCTTCAATCGTCATAACCCAAATATCACCGATGCCACGTTTTTCTAAATTCCCACTACTTGTATGGTGAATAATATGTTCTCTTCTCCACTTTTCATAAGGGAAAAACGTTAAAATACCCGTTATATTTCCTAACAAATCGTTGTTCTTCTTCTCACTTAAGAATGATCCATGACAACAGTCATGAAAAATAATAAATGTTCTAATTAAAAATCCCGATGCCACAGCACCAAGAATAATTGATAATGACCAATGTATTTGATAACTTAAAAACCCTGCTACTACTATCGCAACAAATGGTATTAATGTATTGAGTATTTGTATTGTACTTTTCTTTAAGTTGTTATTTTCAAATGGTTTGACCATTTTGCGGAGCAATTTCTTTTTTTCTTTTTCGATATTTTCCACTTCCCTTTATTCAATAAATATAAAAATAAGTCTCACTGAATCTTAATAGCGTTACGTATTCTATTACTCATGATATAGCATAATATCAACGTTTACAAACAATATCCATTATTATCATTCTATAAATATTTCTGTTTTTTTATTTTATTTTAATAATAAATTAGCACTTAGTCATAACACTAGCTATATACCCTTTCACGAAAGGATTTATCAAATAAATTTCATTATATTACAATATAAAAAAGAGCAGGTAAGAAACCATCTTATAATCGTGATTTCGAATCCTACTCTTAGATATATTCAGTATATTTATCCATATTATGGTAGAAATCATCCCTTGGTTGGAGCAACTGCTGTGTTATTCCATGACTTCTACGACTACAAAGCTTTATCTCGCATACTCTTTAAACATCTTTATTACCACATAATTTCTTTAACTGTATCATCGTTTAATGCTTTTACAATTTCTGCAACTAAATTCACAGTTTTTAAATAATCTTGTTTATGAATGACAGACACATTTGAATGCATATAGCGTAATGGGATTCCAATTGAAATTGTTGGTGTTCCTTCATTTGCGACATGAATGCTACCTGCATCCGTTCCACCGCCTGTAATATTATCCCACTGTAAGTCTATATTCTTTTCTTTAGCTAATTTTTTTATGAATTTTCTGAAGCCCACATGACCAATATTTGTTCCATCCATCAATAATACAAGTGGACCATCACCTAATTTAGTATCATGGTCTTGCCCTTTCATTCCTGGTGTATCGTATGCAATCCCTACATCAACTGCGATAGATAAATCTGGCTTAATTTTGTTAGCTGCAACTTTAGCACCACGTAAACCAACTTCTTCTTGTACTGTTGCACCTGATACTAAATTAATTCCAAGACTCTCATCTTTAAGTTGATTTAATACGTCTACACTTAACGCACATCCAAAGCGATTATCAAACGCTTTAGCTGTTAAATAATTTCCATCACCTAGCTCTTCAAATTCGGAGTATGGCGTTATCATATTGCCTATTTCAATCCCTAATGCTTCAACCGCTTCTTTATTATCAACACCTAGATCAATGAACATATCTTTCATTTCGACTTGTTTTTTACGTTCTTCTTGTCCAAGTACATGTGGAGGTTTAGAACCTATTATACCTCTATAAGTTTTACCTTCATCAGTTGTAATTGTCATTTTTTGTGACAACATAACTTGATTCCACCATCCACCAATTGGCGTAAACTTAATGAATCCATCATCATCTATTCGTGTTACGATAAATCCTATTTCATCCAAATGACCTGCTATAAGTAATGTTTTAGAACCGTTGTCGGCATTTCTTTTACCAAAAATACCACCTAAATTATCTTCTATAATTTCATCACTTACTGGCTCTAAATATTCTCTCATCTTTTCTTTAACAAAAAACTCAAATCCCGATATACCGTTTATGTCTGTAAGAGTTTTTAATAATTTTACTGAATCAGCCACTTCAATTCCCCCTATATTTTATTCAACAATTGTATTTTAACATTATTTAATTAAAATACGTCATAATAAGATTGAGTTTTCAGAATTTAATGGTTCTCAAAAATCATACTCTCCTTAATCATTCATACCTTTACCATCTAAAATGTGATCGATATACTTTTCAACTCTTGATTGTCTTGTTGAAGACCGTTTAGCTTGGCTAACAAAATAAATATATTGTCTTTGTCTACCTGGTGTTAAATTATAAAACGCTTCCTCAAGTGCTCTATTTTCTTGTAATGCTGTTTGTAATTCTTCTGGTATGTCATATTCTTCGGTTTCTTTCAATTCTACCTTTGCGCCCGACTTTTCAAGTTCAATTGCTTCTTGGACATAAGCCTTTATGATGTCTCGTTGTTCGTTAATTTGTTCAACAGTTGTAAATCTCAACTGTCGTGCAGTTTGAACATTCTTCGTTTGTTGTATAAGTAGATGCTCTGGATCTTTCATTAACACCCCTTTATGAAACAGTAAAGCACAATATTCTTTAAATCCATGAATCAATACAACGTTTTTCCCCTTAAGTGTGTAACAAGGATGCATCCACTTATAATCTTCTTCTAAATCACATTCTCGGATAATCTCTCTTAATAATTCAAAGTGCGCTTTCCACTTATTCTCTCTTTCCATAAAGGCTTCAACTTTTGGATGTTTTTCCATTTATTTAGCTCCTTCGATTTACTATATATTTATAATTATAACAAATTAAAAAGGATATTCGTAAATTATTAGAAGATGCCCCAACTACTTTGTATTCTAAATAAGAACTAGATAAAGTGATACATAAAACAATAAATTCAGCGTTATTAAATCAACTCGTATGTCTTATGCATCTGGTTTGGCAGGTGGAATCGCTCTGGCGGCTATAATACCTCTAGATATGGCTCAATTATCTTGTTTTACATTCACAACCACTATAATGTTATACGCTCTATAACAAGCGTTTCGTGCATATATGCACCAATCCCCTCACTACTGCGAGTAGTGAGGGGATTTTTGTGTTGGCTAGTCGCCTATTTTACTTATCATCTTGATCATCACGATTGCGTAGTCAATGCGCAAAAAGCACGACGATACAACCTCCGATGACTGTCGTCATAATATGAACAAGAGATTGGTGACTTCATCATTATATCCTCATGTGATATATCTAAAAATTTCTACTTTATTCATTCGTGATTAAAAATCGCTATGATAAATTTCATTATTCATGTCTTGCATCTTCTGTTCTACACTTGTAATTTCCATTGAGCATTGTCTCAATTTTTCTTGATACTGTTCTGTTGAAATATTTGTATTTTTATATCTGAGTTTATGTTCAAGACTTGCCCACATATCCATTCCAATTGTTCTAATTTGTATTTCGACAGGTATGACTTTCACACTCTCGGCTAAATATACAGGTATTGAAACGACTAGGTGTAAACTTTTATAACCATTTTCTTTCGGAAATTTTATATAGTCTTTTCGCTTTAATAATTTAACATCTTCTTGATTTAAAAGTAAATTCTCGATTGTATAAATATCTTCTAAATAGTTACAAACAACACGAATACCCGCGATATCTTGAATATTTTCTTTGGCAGATCTAGCATTCAAAGGAAATCCTTTGCGCTTTAACTTCTTAATTAAACTCGGGAATTCTTTCACGCGTTTTTCCATATGATGTATTGGATTATGTTCATATGCAACGCGAAATTCGTCATCTAATATTTTTAATTTCGTACCAATTTCTTCTAACGCTGAAGCATAATTATGTTGTACTTCAACAAAGTCAAACAATTCTTCAAGGGCATATTCTGGAGATTTTATATTCTCAAATTCACCAATATTGTGTACAAACTCTCTTTTTAATGCTGCTAAGTTAACAGTTGGTTTTCTCTCTATATACATAGATATTCTCCTTATATATTTTAATAAAAATATATTAAACCTTTTGATTAACTATAGCATTTATAAGTTTGCTATAAAAGAAAGTTGGTTTTCTCGCTAAAACTTTTCATCTCACTAGATCATAGTCTCAAATGAGTCTCTAATTTGAGGAACACTTAAACCAACGATTACTTGTACGTTCGTACCACTTTTAGCGACACCATGCGCCATTTGATTAGATATGAAATAATCATTATCTTTCACTAAGCTCGCATCAAATACCGTTACCCTTAACCTAGTTGCACAGTTTGTGACATCTTTAATATTATCTTTGCCACCTAATCCCTCTAAATAGTAAATAGCTTTCATATCGTATTCTGATTCACCGTTGTTAGTCTCAGGTGTTCCAGAACCTTTCTTCGCTTTATAATCTGATTTCGTAAATAACTTAGCATCACCTTCATCTGCCACACGTCCAGGTAATGGAATATTAAATTTCTCAATGATAAATTTAAATACGAAGAAATAAATCGCGACAAATATTATACCAATTATAATTTGAGACACATATGTCATACCATGATTTGCGGATAATGGAATCCAGTTAATAGCAGCAATTTCTATTGCGCCACCACCTTGAATACCCACTACACCAAATAGATACATGATTGTTACCATTGTTGCTCCAAGCAATGCATGAATTAAGAATAAGTATGGTGCAATAAATAGGAATGTAAATTCAAGTGGTTCTGTTATTCCGGCAAATATTGCAGTTAAACCTGCTGGTAGCACTAACGCCAGAACCTTTTTCTTATTTTCTTTAGGTGTCGAAGCATACATCGCTAAAGCTATACCTAGACATCCGAAAATTTTAATATTTCCTTGTAATAAGAAACCATAAGGATATAATTCTTTTAATGATTTTTTAGAATTTGAGAAATCAGTTAAATGTTCGATCCAGTAAGGTTTCAACCCTCCATTTACCACAGCAGGACCATATTCAAATGGTGTATAAATGAAATGATGTAGTCCAGTTGGGATTAAAATTCTTTCTAAGAAATGGAATAACCAAACTCCAACAAAACCTGATTTCAACATAACTCCTTGTAATGAAGCGATCGCATCTTGAACTGATGGCCATACCGCACATACAATAAATGCAATTGGAATCATAATAAAGAAACCAATCATAACAACAAATGGTAATCCTTGAAAAATCCCAACCATTTCTGGCAATTTCTTATCATAAAAGCGATTATGTATCCAAATCACAATAGCTGAAATAAATATTGCACCGATAATACTTGTATCTAAAGTTTCTATTCCCGCAATTTCCTTTACTCCCGTTAAGTTTTCTACACCTTTAGATAAATCTACTCCAAAAGTTTTTGGCCAAAGCGTTAAAATTGCATTGATGAAATTATTGAACACTAAATAGATCATCAATGCCGCTAATGTTGCTCTTCCTTGGGCTTTCTTAGCCAAAGATATTGGTAACCCAATGACGAATGCTAATTCCATATGATTGAAAATCGTCCATCCGCCTGCTTCAATCAGGCTCCAAATTTTGAACCACATTGTACCTTCATCTGCAATTGCACCCATAATGTTTGGATTTTTAAATAATGTAGCTAATCCAACAACTATACCGAAAAATGCAAACAGTAATACTGGTACAATCATCGCACTACCAAATCGTTTAATTGTGTTCATATCATAACCCCTTTTTAATTTCGTCTTCTCTCCACAATATAGGAAGCGCTTACACATTCCAATAGGTTTGACGAATTTAGAAATCACATAGTAAACTTAGGTTATATTTTCAAAACATGAAAAAATTTTCAATAAGAATGGAGGATAATCAATGATTTTGGATAAACTTATAAACGAGCATTATCAGCAGTTAAACGACAATGACATACATATCATCAAAATGGTTAACGAAAACATTCATTTACTACATCGTTTAAAGATACAAGAACTAGCAGATATTTCACATACTTCTATTTCTTCTATTCATCGCCTTGCACGCAAACTCGGATTCGATGGGTATAGTGACTTTAAAGCATATATTAAATTGAATAGACAAGTTTCTGAACCTTCAACTGATATAATAGATAGTTTAGAACAAGATATAAACCAATCTATTAAACATTTAAAAATGATAGACTATGATTATATTAGCTCAGAATTAGACAAGTCTTCCTTCATTTATATTTATGGTACTGGTATCGCACAGTTAAACGTTGCTCGTGATGCTCAAAGACACTTCCTTTCAATAAACAAACGCGTTATGGTTATCAATGATGAAAATGAACTTCAAATTGCAATAGATCAGATGAAAGCAGAGGATTTACTCTTTATTATTTCTTTATCTGGCGATACGGCACATCTTAAAGAAAAAATAAAAATCATGCATACACGAAATATTAAGTATATATCTATCACAACGTTGAAAGATAATTATTTAGCACAAAATGCAAGCTATAATATTTATGTTAATAGTTCACCAATAGAATTATTTAGTCACCACACTGCATCAAGTTTTCTCCCTTACCATATCGCTTTTGAAATTATCACCCGAAAGTACAGTGAATGGAAAATGCAAAAATAGGGTATCTTTATAGTACAACGAATATTTCTAGGAGGTTTTATCATGGCAAAAGTATTAATTACAGGTGAAATACCTAGCGAAGGATTAAATTTATTGAAAGAACATTTTGAAGTAGATGTGTTTGAAGGTGAGAAACTGATTACGAAAGAAACATTACTCGCTCGTGTTAAAGATGTAGATGCCATAATAAGCCCATTATCTACAAATATAGATAAAGAAATCATAGATAATGCACCAAACTTAAAATTCATTGCAAATTATGGTGCTGGATTCAATAATATTGATGTGAAATACGCACGTGAAAAAGACATAGATGTAACCAATACACCTAAAGCTTCAACAAATGCTACTGCAGATTTAACTATTGGTATTTTAATAGCGGCAGCAAGAAGAATACCGGAGGGTGATAAAGTTTGTAGAACGACAGGATTTAATGGATGGGCTCCACTATTCTTTAGAGGTCGAGAAGTCTCCGGTAAGACTATCGGTATAGTTGGACTTGGTGAGATAGGTTCAGCTGTCGCTAGACGTGCCAAGGGATTTGACATGAATATCATCTATACCGGACCAAATAGAAAGCCTGAACAAGAAGCTGAACTCGGGGCGTCTTATGTCAGTCTAGATGATATGTTAGAGCAAGCTGATTTCATCACAATAAACGCAGCTTATTCAGAACAATTACATCACCTCTTCAATAAAGATGCATTTAATAAAATGAAAGAAACAGCATATATTATTAATGCGGCACGTGGCCCTATCGTAGATGAACAAGCATTAGTAGACGCATTAAAGAATAAACAAATTGAAGGTGCAGCTTTAGATGTATTTGAATTCGAACCTCAAATAACTGAAGCGCTTAAATCTATGGATAATGTCGTACTGACACCTCATATCGGAAACGCATCATTTGAAGCACGAGATATGATGGCTGAAATAGTAGCAAATAATACAATCAAAAAACTAAACGGTGAAAAGCCTGACTTTATTGTAAATTAAATATGAAGTTAGGAATATAAATTCTATATTTAAATAAATAAGGCTGGGACATAATTAATGAGTCCTAGCCTTTGTTGTATATTGGCAGTAGATGACTGAACTGAAAATACGCTTTATATCAAGCTTTTTTCAATTCTAGTCATCCTTGCCGGGGTGGGACAACGAAATCTTTTTTGATAAAATGAGATTTCTGTCCCACTCCCATTTTTTATATTAAATTGTTAAAGATTATTATTCACCTGAGGCTATTTTTGTATAGAATTCATCTATATTGATAGACTGTCCTTGGTTTAATCTTGATTCTTCAGCTGCAAACGCCATTAAATGACTGATTAACGATTTACTTGCTACCGACTTAGATGTTTGATTATCTTTACGATTTATCGTTTGTATAAAATCTTTAATAATGCCTTCGTCTCCGCCACCATGTCCACTCGCAACTTCAGGGAATTTAACAACTTTTTCTTCTCTCGTTAAAAAGTCAAAAACACTTATTTCGTTTGTTTCCATATTACCTCTTATTTCACCTTTCGTTCCCATAATTTGAACGATTCTTGTTTGTTCTCTCGTAAATGCACTCATACTAAATGTGGCCGTTGCACCGTTATCAAATTCCATATTTACAACTTGATGATCCACAACATCGTTATCAGATTGGAATACACATTTACCGTAATCTGTTGTTTGTAATGATTTAATAATGGCTTCATTTGTATTTTCTTCAGTAAATTTCATTGCCCAACCTTTACCTCTACCTAAGTAATATCTTCCAGCATGGAATGGGCATTCATTTTCTGCAGGACAGCCATCTAGACATCTAAGTGGTGCACCCTCTGGTTTGTTTGATTCATTAAAATACATTAACGAACCGAACGAATTGATTCTCTTACAATCTTTATCCATTATATAACTAATAATATCCATATCATGACAAGATTTTGCCAATATCATAGGGCTAGATGTTTCTTTGCTCTTCCAATTACCTCTTACGAAACTATGAGACATATGCATATATTCTACATTTTCATTTAATTGTATAGATGCAACTTCTCCAATATCTCCATTTTCGACTATTTTCTTAATTCTATTCCAAAACGGCGTATATCTTAATACGTGACAAATCGTTAACGTTTTGTTCATTTCTTCAGATTTTTCGACCATTTTAATACATTCTCCAGCACTTGGTGACATAGGCTTTTCTAATAATACATGATAACCTGAATCTAATGCTTTCATTGTCGGTTCAAAATGCTCTTTATCCTGCGTACATATAATAGCGACATCTGCATCAGGTCTATCGTTCAATAAATCTACCCATGATGCATAGACAGATTTTCCTTCTATATGATGTTCTTTCGAAATTCTTTCTCTTCTTTCTTTAATCGGCTCAGCAACAGCGACTAATTGGATTTCATGTGGCAATGATTTAATTAAATTTGCATAAACTTTGCCACCTCTATCACCTGCACCTAACAAAATCGCTTTTTTAATTCCCATCTTCGTTCCCCCTTTTGTACTTCATTACGTACATATTACTACTAAAATTTTAAAAAAGCATTCATTTTTAGTTATTTTTGTTCAATAATGTTCAATAATGTTTTAAATCGTTGATTATATCGTTTGTAATCGACAAAAAAAGACTCAACAACAATTTTTTCAATTGTTATTGAGTCAGAACTTTATTTTAATTTTGTTGTAATTTCATTAATTCGTCTGCAGTGAATTGAACATCCGTACCAATAATGACTTGAATGTTTTTATCACTTATAATTTTATTTCCCAATGCGCCTGATTGTTTAATCTTTTCTTGATCAACAATACTTGTATCGTTTAAAGTTAAACGTAGTCTCGTAGCGCAATTATCGATGTCTTGAATATTCTCTTTACCACCAATTGCTTCATAGATTAATCTTGTTTTGTTTGAAATACCTTCATTAGAAGTGTTTGCATTTTCTTCAAGACTCGGATCTTGCTTAGAAGCTTCTGGCATTAAGCCATCTCTACCTGGTGTCTTTAAGTCAAATTTACGTATAGCAAAATCAAAGATAACGAAATAAACAATCCCCATAACTACACCTAATACTAATAGCATCAATGGTTTATTCGCTATCGGAATACTTAAACTAAGCAAGTAATCAATTAACCCTGCACTGAACGTAAATCCAGCTGTCCAATGGAACGTTGCTGCAATAAATAGAGAAATACCTGTTAATACTGCATGAATTCCAAAGAGTAACGGTGCTGCTACTAAGAATGAAAATTCAAGCGGCTCTGTTATACCAGTTATAAATGATGCAAGACCTGCTGCTAACATTAATGAACCGACTACTTTTTTATTACGTTTTTCAGCATTTTTCCAAATGGCAAGTGCTGCAGCTGGCATTCCAAACATCATGATAGGGAATAAACCTGCTTGATACCTACCTGTTATTCCTTCTTCACCTTTACTTGACCAGAAATTTGCAATATCATTAATTCCGGCTATATCAAACCAGAATACTTGGTTTAAAGCATGATGTAATCCGAAAGGTAACAATAATCTATTGAAAAATCCATATAATCCCGCACCTAATGGCCCAAGACCAGAAATCAATTCCCCGAATGATACTAAACTATTATAAACTGGCGGCCAAATAAACATTAATGCTAATGATATAACGAGCATTGTAGCCGCGGATAAGATAGGTACTAATCGTTTCCCACTGAAAAACGCTAATGCAGTTGGGAGTTTAGTATCTTTAAACCTATTGTAAATTGCTGCTGTTACTAAACCACAAATAATCCCTATAAACACATTACTGATACCTGTAAATGCGATATCAACTTTATCTTGTGAAGTATGTAAAATTTTTGCCATTGATACTGGATCAAGTACTTTCGTCACAACTAAAAATGATACAAGACCACTTAATGCTGCAGCACCATTTTTATCTTTAGACATCCCGAACGCCAAACCGACTGCAAATAATATTGGTAAACTCTCAATAATTGCCAATCCACCATTGGCTAAAAAGTTAGCAACACTATTACCTTTCCCACTAATTGCACCTGAATCGAGAAATGAAGCAATTCCTAATAATAACCCTGCAACTGGTAATATAGATATTGGCAACATCAACGATTGGGCAAACTTTTGCATGTATGCTTTCATAATTTTCTCCCTTATTAAAATATGTATTATATTATATGTTTACCATATCTTTAACTTTATGTATATAATAAGTTGAATTCTCATTATTCTAAAAATTTTAATAACAATTTTAATATTAAAACAATTTATTTCAAATTCTAACAAGACAGAAATAACAAAGTCATGGATTAACTTTCTTTATTTGGGGATGGATATAGACATCGAAAATCTATAAATCACGTTTTCGGCCCACATAACCTTTTTTGTGGGCCGCATTTCCTATTTTCGGGCCAGATAATCATTTATGTGGACCGCATTTGCCGTTTTCGGACCAGATAATCATTTATGTGGACCGAAAAAGCAAATGTGACTAATAGAATAGGTCATCCACTAGTAAAAAATACGAGTGTGAGATATCATTATATCGTCTCACACTCGTATCATATTTGGCATTAGATAAATCACTTACTTACTTTTTTTACTACTGATGACTTCAAGCCAATTTGACCGAAGCCTGGAATTTTACAGTCAATGTCATGACCGTCTTCTGGATCAACTAGTCTAATTCCTTTAACTTTAGTTCCTTGTTTAATAGAATTTGATGATCCTTTAATCTTTAAGTCTTTGACTACTGTTACTGTATCACCATCATTTAATTCTACGCCGTTTACATCTTTAATAATTGTTACTTCTTCTGATGAATTATCCTCATTTGCTGACCATTCATGACTACACATAGGACATACTAATAATAGACCATCTTCATATGTGTATTCAGAGTCACATTTAGGGCAATTTGGTAGTGTTGCTTCCATAGATATACCTCCAAAATATAATATTATCTTTTATAATTTACCATATTTTGAATCATATAAGTATTTAAATTGATAATATTTTTACATGTTAGTCATTCATTAACACGTACGATGTTATCGTTTTAACTTTTGAATCTTTCTTATGACTTTCGAACTCATACATATCAGCAAAATGAATTTCCCCACCATGTTCATTAGTTATGGTTCCATGAGATGCGCCTTCTTTACCATGTGTTATGAGCGATTTCACTTCTAGACTTGAGACTTTTTGTAAATGTTCATTAATTTCTCTAATAAAATTTTCTTTACCTTCGATTCGCACTTCTCCTGGTACAATCCATACAAAATCATCACTTAGTTTATCGTTTAATACTTTCTCATCACCTATAGTTGATGCGATTAATATATCTCGTATATCTTTACGTTTAGGAGCATTATTACAATTCAAATCACCGCTAACTGTAAAATCCAAATTCGCAAATAATCCATCTTCTTCATAGAAAGACAATCCATTTTCTTCTAGATTTTCTAATAATATTTTTATTGCTTTTGGACCAACACCATGCATTTTCGAAAGTTCTTTCTCAGTTAAGGTTGATACTTGTTCTAAAGTCGTGATGTTCTTATTATTTAATGCATTTGTTGCGGGTTTCCCAATCTTAGGTAATTGTGTCATACATACATCTCCCTTTAAGTAATATCTTTACGTTTAAATCCTAACAAACCAATGACAATGAATACGATAGATATAGCAATCAATATACTTATACCCTTATAACTCATTTCTTCAACCGGTATTTCAGGGATATGTTGAAACGGTGTAATATTTTTCAACCAGTCATTCAAATTTAATAATTGACCGAGATATACAACAAAAAATGTATAAGTTAAATATAGGTACACGACAAAGTGCCATTTATTCAACCAGCCAATTAATAACACACCGAGCGCGACAAACGTGATAATAGCAGGCACGTGTACGATTCCTGAATGAATGATTGTCCAGAAATGAAATGGGTGATTTAATACAGATCGCTGTGCAATATAAAGTCCTAATGCAGCAAGAAATATCATAATAAATGAATTAAATAAAGCGACTACAATATAACTACTGAAAAATTTCACCCTAGAAACTGGTCTTGAAAGTATATGTTCTATTCTATGTTCATTTATTTCGGTTTTAATTTTATAAAGGCTTATCAATGCAGGTATTGTTGAGACGATTGCTAATATGACCATTAAAGTCGGTAAAAATGATTCAACATAATTACTTCCTTTGCCAGCAAGCATTTGTTGTAACATCGTATTGTCTTTAATGAAAGCATCAAGTTCTCCGAATATGGAACCATAAGATGCTCCAAAGATAAACATTCCAATTGCCCAGGAAATATTACCTACCTTATATAATTTAAATTGCATACCAAGTGGGGATAGCCAAATTGGATTGGCGTTTCTCTTTCCAGGTCTAGAAGGCAATAATCCTGATTCTAAATCACGTCTTGCATAAAGTAACATTGCTATCAATAAGAATATCATGGCCAACATAAACATAAAGAACAATGGCAGTACATTATTTTCGGAATAAGCAAATGTACGCGTTACCCAACCTAATGGAGATATCAATGAAATTGTGTCGTTCAAAACATCGCCAATTGCGCGTATTAAGTAACATACGATTAATACGGTAATACTGTATCCCATTACACTACTGCTCGTCTCTGTTAACTGTGCAAATATTGCCGCTAACATTCCGAACAATATACCAATTACACCTAAAGAAACTGCAAATATAACAGATCCTTTCCAATCAATGCTATCAATATTTAATAATGGTAGCCCTATAGAAAGCAATACAGCAATAGCTACATTAACTATGATCATACTCATCACTGAACTTATTAGAGGGGACATCTTTCCTATTGGTAACGCTCTAATCATTTCAACTCGTCCAGTTTCTTCATCCCCTCTTGTTCCTTTAGAAACAAATAATATACTCATAATGGCTACTAATATGCCTGTGAACAGCAACATTTCATGCGTGAACAATACACCTACTGACACATGATCAAATTGACCTGGTCCGAGCATTGCTTCCATTGCAGGATTCTTAGATGTTTCCACTATTGGTTTCATATCAGTTTTGTTTGGATACATTTCTTGAAAAGCTGGTGGAATGATAAGTGTTAACATTACGACACCTAACGTCCAAAATAACATCTTCCATTTATTAGTTTTCAAATAAAATAAAGTTAATTTACCAACACCATTAAACAGATTTCTCATCACTACTCACCTCTTTCGATATCTTCACCGTAGTGGCGCATAAATAAATCTTCTAAAGTAGGCGGCATACTTTCTAGTTTCATCAATTCAAATTGACCTAAATATTTTATAACATTAGATACCTCTTTCGAATCTACTTGAAAATGATACGTATCTTCTTCTATTGTTATATCGTGTACACCCACTTGTTGCTCTAGGGCAGTTAATTTTTCTTTCGTTTGAACAACAAAATGCATTCTCGTTAAATGTCTTAAATCATTTAATGATCCTGTTTCAACGATTTCACCTTTTCTAATGATACCGACTCTGTCACATAATTTTTCAACTTCACTTAATATGTGACTAGATAGCAAAATACTTTTCCCTTCTCTTTTCTTTTCTAATACGCATTCTTGAAAGACTTGTTCCATCAATGGATCTAAACCTGACGTTGGCTCATCTAATATTAATAAATCAGCATTAGTTGCAAATGCAGCTATGAGTGCTATTTTTTGTCTATTGCCTTTAGAATAGGAGCTGCATTTTTTAGTTGGATCTAAATCAAATTTCTTAATTAATGCGTCTCTTTTCTCGTTGTTTTTCGTACCACTTAACTTTAGAAACAAATCTATAACTTCTCCACCAGTTAAATTGGGCCATAAGTTAACATCACCAGGGACATAGGCGATATTCTCATGGATTTCAACTGCTTGTGTCCAAGCATCTTTTCCAAACACTTCAATCGTACCTGAGTTTGTCTTTAACATGCCTAGTATCGCTTTTATGGTAGTAGATTTACCCGAGCCATTTGGGCCAATAAATCCAAATATTTCTCCTTCATTTACCGTAAATTCCACACCGTTTAATGCTTTAAATTTTCCAAATGACTTTGTTATTTGATTAACTTTTAATAATGTCATCATCGCTCACTATCCTTTATAGAATATTTTTCGCATCTCTTTAATTAATAAATCATATTCTTCATAGAATGCATCATAATTATTATCCTCAATCATATCTTGTGTAACTCGTCCCTTAAGAGATTCACCAAATCCAATTATCGAATATCTAATGATATTTATTGCTTGTTCAATGTCTAAATCTTCTCGAAACAAAGAAGTATCTATGTCTTTATATAAATTTATTTCAACCTTCTTTTGTAACTGAATTATAAAATCTTGTTGTGCTTTACTAATATGTTTATGGTCTGATGCTTCCAGTAGAACTTTTGATAAAAACTTGGACATTTCAGGATGTTTTTTGAACATTTCTGCCTTAATCTTTGTTTGTTTAGTCAACCTTTCAAATACATCTTTCTCCTCCATATCAATCTGTTTAAAGTAATACGTCTTGATAAACTCTAAAGAATAATCCACTAGAAATTTAAAGAGCCCTAACTTGTTGTCAAAATAGTAAAAAAGCATCCCCTTACCTATACTTGCGTCGGCTACAATGCGATTTGTCGAACTACGACTAAATCCGTGACTTGAAAATTCTAATAATCCTGCATTAATAATTTTTTGGCGTTTCTCTTCGTCTAAATTATAAAAAGCTTTGTTCATTTTACACACCTACTTCATTACATTAGACCAATGTGGTCGATTACATCTTACATCTTTCGACCGATGTGGTCAACTTATTAAATTTGTATTTATATTCATCTTTTACTTCTTAATTCCAGAAAAATTTTACAATATAATTAAACGCTTTCATTGGCGCTGTTGCAATTCACAGCATTTCACCTCAAATGTATAAATATTAATTTTCATGGATTATTCTGAAAATAGTAGTATAATTTCCTTTATATTGATTTTTAGAAAGTAAATTTTTAATGATTGTTACGATTAAGGAGTGCGAAAAAGAATGGATAATCATGAGTTACAACGCAGTATGTCCAATCGGCATATTCAGTTAATTGCAATTGGTGGCGCGATTGGTACTGGCTTATTTTTAGGTGCTGGTAAAAGTATTTCATTAGCTGGTCCTTCGATTTTGTTAGTTTATATTATAATTGGCTTCTTCTTATTTATTATGATGAGAGCTTTAGGGGAACTCCTCTTATCTAATAGTGAATATAACTCTTTCACAGATATTGCCGAACATTATTTAGGGCATTTATTCGGTTTCTTAACCGGTTGGACTTATTGGTTCTGCTGGGTAGCAACTGGTATCGCAGATATCACTGCCGTCGCTAAATACATACAATTTTGGTATCCTGATGTACCTTCATATGTTTCAGCAATCGGGACAGTACTCATACTATTAGGGCTAAATTTGTTAACCGTTAAACTTTTTGGTGAAATTGAATTTTGGTTTGCATTAATCAAAATTATCGCAATCATTTTATTAATCGTTATCGGATTATGGCTTATCTTTACTGGTTTCAAATCTAGCACCGGAATACAATCTGGATTCCACAATTTATATTCACACGGCGGCGTTTTTCCAAATGGTGCTATGGGCTTCTTATTAGCATTTCAAATGGCAGTATTTAGCTTCGTTGGGATTGAGCTAATTGGTGTAACCGCTCGTGAAACGAAAGATCCAGAACAAAACTTACCAAAAGCAGTAAATTCTATTGGTATTCGTATTTTAATTTTTTATGTATTAAGTTTATTAATTATTATGAGCATCACACCTTGGAATAAAATATCTGCCTCGGAAAGTCCTTTTGTGAACTTATTTGTATTAGCAGGCATTCCAGCTGCAGCAGGCATAGTAAACTTTGTAGTCTTAACTTCAGCAGCAAGTGCAGCGAATAGTGGACTATTTAGTAACAGTAGAATGGTATACGGTCTCGGACAAACAGGCCATGCACCAAGGCAATTAAGTAAAACAAACAAACGTGGTGTACCATACCCAGCTTTAATATTCTCGGGTGTTGTATTATTCTTTGCTGCAATACTTAATTACTTTATTCCAGATGATGTATTCACTCTTGTTACAACATTAGCAACGATATTCTTTATCTTCATTTGGTCCATCATCTTAATTTGTTATATAAAATATAGAAAAGAAGATGCCCACTTACATAAGAAATCTAAACTCAAGAATCCATTCGGTGTTATAGGCTCTTACTTAGCACTCGTATTCTTCGCATTCGTACTTGTTATATTATTCTTTGCAGAAGATACGAGATCCGCATTAATCTACTCACCAATTTGGATCATATTATTGTTGTGCATTTACTATATAAATAAAAACAGAAAATAAAAAAAACGCGAAAATCCGTATGCACTGCGGATTTTCGCGTTTTTTTAATTTTTGTATGCCTATTTTGCTAGATTACTCAATCTTGCCACTTAGTCCTCTTCTATTTTGCTAGTTTCATCAATCTAGCAAAATAGGGCCTCTAACCATAAATCGTCATTTATGTTTTATAATCATATATTCAGTAGTAATGTGCTTTATTTTGAAATATTAGTGTAAATATATCTCAAAATTCTAAATATTTAGAATACACTATTAACTATTCTATTTTATTATGCTAAAATCAACATCATTATACTCAAAAGGGAAGTGATGAAACATGGTGAATGAACCACTTATATCTATGACGATATTATTTTCATTAATCGTATTAGGTGAGATTATTTCTAGTTTAACGAAAGCTCGTGTTCCGATGCTCTTAACATCTATGGTGAGTTATTTATTACTTAGTTGGGCAGGTATATTACCTGATAAGATTTTAGATAATGCTATTTTGCCCTCTCTTGGTGCGTTAGTCATTGCACCTGTTATTATGCATATGGGGACAATGATGCCGCTTTATATTCTGAAATCTCAGTGGAAAGCTGTTGTTATTTCTGTATTTGGCATTATAGGATCTACGACTTTAATTTTGCTGTTTGTCACTCTGATGTTTGATTTTCGTACTGCAGCATCCGGTGTTGGACCTATCGCAGGTGGTATTGTAGCTTTACTTATTACAGTTGATAAATTAAAAGAAATAGGTTTAGCAAACTTAATTGTATTACCTGCTATCGTTCAAGCGTTACAAGGCGTAATAGGTATGCCACTCAGTGCAATTTTAATGAAGAAATATTCAAAGTATTATCTTGAAAATAGAGAGCATGATAAAAATGTTGCCTCTATATCTAACAAAGAAACAAAACAAAAAGAAAATATTTTTAATAAACAACCATTTTTACAAAACAATGTCGTTAGACTGTTTATCATGTTCCTATTATCAAGTATCGCCTTCATTATTGGCGATTTAACTGGTATTCACTTTACGCTTATCAGTTTATTATTTGGTATTATCGGTTTAAAAATCGGGTTATTTGAACAGAAGGAAATGGAGCGTAATCAGTCATTTACTATTATGATGGTATCTATTATTTTAATTGTTATTGGCTCAATGGGTGGGATTAAGCCTCACGATTTATGGGTACATTTACCGGCTATTCTATCAATTTTAATTATTGGTACGATTGGTATTTTAGTTGGTGGTTTCGTAGGTGCAAAATTAATCGGTTGGAAACCTACTAAAGCATTACCAGTAGCTCTAACTGCATTATTTGGATTTCCGGGAGATTACATCTTATGTGAAGAAGTTAGTCGATCTGTTACAGATAATGAAGAAGATAGAGAAGATGTATTTAATGAACTATTAAGTCCAATGATAATTGGTGGTTTTACAACTGTAACTGTTGCGTCTGTTGTATTAACGACCATCATCATGAACTTTATTTAATCAAATAGGAGGCGTTCACATGCTTATTAAAGATATTCATTTAATTGATGGTACAGGTAATGAAGTAATGCACAATGTCGATGTAAAAATTAAAAATGGAACTATCTCTGAAATCGGTCAAAATTTACATGATACAGATGTCATAGAAGGTAACGGTCAATACTTATTACCTGGAATGATAGATAGTCATGTTCATATTATGTTAGAGATGGCCCCATTAGAAAGCAAATTCTCCACACCATTTTCGTATAATTTTTATAAAGCAATGGATTACTTAAAACGTACAGTTGATGCAGGTGTAACGACTGTACGCGATGCGCTAGGTGCTGATTTAGGTATTAAAGAAGCCGTAAATGATGGATTGATTCTAGGTCCAAGATTACAAATCAGCATTAATGCGTTGACGATTACCGGCGGTCACGGAGATAGCTATACGAAATCAGGTATTCAGTTACCTATCTTACAAGATGGTTATCCAGGTATGCCAAACGGAATTTGCGATGGTGTAGAAGAAGTCCGTAAGAAAGCGCGTGAAATGTTACGAGCAGGTGCGGATGTATTAAAAGTACATGCAACTGGTGGTGTAACCAGCGCAACCGATCATCCGGATTATACGCAATTTTCTGTTGAAGAGTTAAAAGTCATCGTACAAGAAGCTAAATTTAGAAATAATCGAAAAGTCATGGCACACGCACAAGGTTTAGAAGGTGTTAAACAATGTATTGAAGCAGGCATCCATTCAATAGAACATGGCATTTATTTAGACGATGAAGCTTGTCAATTAATGAAAGAAAAAGATATGTACCTTGTACCAACACTACTTGCACCACTTTCAGTAATAGAATTTGCAACAGAACTAGGCATGAGCCAAAATTCTATCAATAAGTCTAAACAAGTTATGCAAGATCATATTAATAGTTTTAAGAAAGCACATCAAGACGGTGTTAAAATCGCAATGGGGACAGATGCAGGCGTATTCAAACATGGCACAAATTTAAGAGAGTTAGAATTAATGGTAGAGCATGGCATGACAGAAATGGAAGCCATTGTTTCATCAACTAAAACTGCAGCAGAATGTTTAGGTTATGACACAGAACTCGGCACAATTGAAGTTGGTAAGAAAGCTGACTTTATATTATTAGATCAAAATCCACTAGATAATATTTCCGTATTAAAAGACCCAAACAGAATCAAAATCGTCGCAATTGAAGGTAACATCGTTAAAGATATTAGATCATAATAAGCAAAACAAAAAAGCGAATGGAACACATTAATGTGTCCCATTCGCTTTTTGTTTTATCGATTTGATATGGTATAACTTGTTACACTTTTGAATGGTTCACCTTTTCTCAAAATTGAAGGTGCTTTATCACCATACAAATGTATATCGTCTGGTATTGATTGTGCTTCTAATGTGAATCCGCCATGAGTTTTAATATTCTGGTTTGTATCATTCCATTCCACTTCATTCAATGAAAATACAACTACAAATGGTCGATCAGTTTCTAAAGTGACTTCTAAATCTTCGTTTGAAATTGTGAATTTCTCATTCTCCATAAGAATTGGATGATCTATTCCATTAAATTTACTAATTTGATTCAACTGACTTTCAAAAATATCTTTAAAAGACATAATCTTCTTTCCAATTGCTTCGTTTAGGTTTATATTGTCTTTTGACCTTACGATTTCGTCATCATCTAGGTTGTACATAAGAATATTTTCATTTTGAATAACATGATTATCAATAGTAGTATCCGTCTCATTCAAATTAAAGTATACATGGTTCATTGGATTAAATAATGTATCTTCCGTACTTGTCGCTTCATAACTGATTGTCCATTTTCTATCAATTAAATGATAGCTATGTGTAACTGTCCCTTCAATATTACCTGGGTATTGATCATCTTCTTGTTTTAATGTGATTTGATAAGTAACTGTCACTACATCTCCATCATCTATCACCTCATAGTCACATATTTGTGTATGTAAACCGTTACTACCGCCATGGATATGATGTGGATCTTCATTTCTTTCTAGCTCATACGTTGAATCATTTAATTTGAACGTTCCATTTGCAATTCTCCCACCATATCTCCCAACTGTTGCACCAAAGAAATACGGATTTTGACGATAATATTCAACAATATTATCATTTTTGTCAGGACCCAACACGACAGAACGCCCATTAACTTTCCAATCCACAATTCTCATCCCATAGTTCGTTAATACGATTTCTGAATTTTGATCAAAGATTGTAATTAAATCAATCCCTTTATCTTCGTTTAAATTCGTAATCTC
Source organism: Mammaliicoccus stepanovicii (assembly GCF_002902525.1). Lineage (GTDB taxonomy): Bacteria > Bacillota > Bacilli > Staphylococcales > Staphylococcaceae > Mammaliicoccus > Mammaliicoccus stepanovicii. The sequence continues at coordinate 18,908 of NZ_PPQZ01000014.1, read as the reverse complement.
AAAAGCCAATATAATTCCCCTCCACCATTGTAGCGTTGTTTTGTATTACATAAATATTAACACTCAATTATAGCGACATACAATCACACAGCTTATTATTGTCGCAATATTATGATAAAGTGTAATTATATACATACAAAGGGGGATGTTTTATGAATCGCACAACTTTTTTAAGAGATTTCAAAGAAAATCATCTTAATCAATTTAAAGATATAAGTGAGTATCTTTTTTATCATCCTGAATTAAAATTCAAAGAATTTCAGTCTGTAGAATTTTTGATATCTCGTTGTAAAGAATTAGGGTTTACCGTAAAAGAAAATGTCGCGAATATTGAAACTGCGTTTATTGCATCATATGGATCTGGTAAACCGGTCATTGCTATTTTAGGGGAATATGATGCACTACCAGGTTTATATCAAACACCTAACTTGTCTTCTAAAAATGATGAGGGGAAGGCAGTTGGACATGGTTGTGGACATAATTTATTAGGTACAGGCGCTTTAATGGCCGCGTCAATGGTCAAAGATTACATTTCTAAAAATCATTTAAATGGAACTATTCGCTTTTATGGTTGTCCTGGTGAAAAAATTGGCTCCGGAAAAACATTTATGGTGAGAGATGGTGCTTTTGATGATGTAGATTATGCTTTATGTTGGCATCCTTCACCATCAAATAGTGTCATGAACTTATCGTCACTTGCTAATTATTTAGTTAATTTTCATTTTAAAGGGATATCTTCTCATGCTGCTAATAGCCCTCATTTAGGAAGGAGTGCTCTTGATGCAGTGGAACTTATGAACGTTGGTTCTAATTATTTGAGAGAACATGTTACAGATGATGTGAGATTTCATTATGCCCTTCACGATGTAGGCAGTTCTTCACCAAGTGTCGTTCAAGATACCGCTACTGTTCAATACCTCATACGAGCTAAGACAATAGACGGCGTTAATGATGTGTACAAACGCATTAAACAAATTGCTAAAGGTGCATCGTTAATGACAGAAACTGATGTCGAAATTGATTTTGTTAAAGGATGCTCAAATTACATACCTAATGCTATGTTAGGTGATCAACTTTACAAATCTATGCATGATATTTATAAATATAATGCAAGTTCAGAAGATGAAAATTTTGCTAAAGATATTTTTAATTCGTTATCAGAAAATGAACAAAAAAATAAAATAACAAGTTTAGTCGGATTTGGTTTCATGGATACAGAAGAATCATTAGAAGGAAAATATATTTATGATAAAATCAGTCCTTACAAACCATCCGATGAAATCTTATCTGGATCAACTGATGTTTCAGACGTAAGTTGGGTTGTTCCAACTGGCCAAGTATCGTGTGCAACATCCGCAATTGGAACACCTTTACACACATGGCAAATGACCAGTCAAGGGTTATCCAATTTAGCTTTCGAAGGAACAAGCAATGCTGCCATGACGATGGCACATACTGCAATAGAATTATTACAGAATAAAGACCTTAGAGCATCGGTTGACGAAGAATTTAAAACCTTCCAGTCGAAAAATGTATATAAAAATCCTATACCAAAAGAAGTATTACCTAGGTAATTAGTCTGTGGTCCGCAAATCTCATTTGCGGACCACATATTCATTTATCTGGACCGTATATCCAGTTTGCGGGCCACATAATCCGTTATCTGGACCGAATAATCCATTTGCGGTCCACATAATCCGTTATCTGGACCGAAAGACTCAATTCTGATCCGTGGTCTGCGCATTCTGCCTGTTACCAATTAAAAAAATGCCGTATTTAATATTTTCACTCAATTGAGTTTACATTAAATGCGGCATTTTTATATATTATATTATATTAGCGTGTTAGTACAAGCTTACATATTTCCTATAGATAAATACTTTGTTTCTAAATATGGTTCAATTCCTTCTATTCCACCTTCGCGGCCATAGCCACTTTCTTTGAAACCTCCGAATGGTGCATGTGCTGCTGATGGTCCACCATCATTCCAACCAATGATTCCATATTCTAATTTATTATATAGATAGAATCCAGTTCGATAATCATTTGTGAAATAATATGCTGCTAATCCAAATTCTGTGTCATTGGCTATTTGGATCACATCATCTAAATCTTTGTAAGTCATGACTGCAGCAATTGGTCCAAATGTTTCTTCATGCATTACTTTCATGTCTAAATTAGCATTATGAATTACAATTGGTGCTACAAAATTACCACCTAATTTGATTTCGTCAATTGTTCTTGAAAGTTCACCGCCGTGTGATTTTGCATCTTCGATATGCTCTAACACTTTGTCTACAGCTTGTTGGTTTATTAATGGCCCCATATCTACTTGTTCATCCATACCGTTGCCAACATTTAGATTGTGTACTTCTTCTATTAGTTGCTTAATATATTCACTTTCAATATCTTCATGTACATAAATTCTATTTGCACTTATACATGTTTGACCTGCATTTCTAAATTTAGTCGCAATCGTTTGTTTTACAGCTAATGATATATCTGCATCTTTATGTACGATAACTGGCGCTAAGCCACCTAATTCCATTGTTACATTTTTAACTGAATCAGCAGAACCTTTAATCAATGATTTACCTACAGCTGTTGAACCTGTAAACGTTATTTTCTTAATCAGTGGATTTTCTGTAAATAATTGACCGGCTTTTTTGCCACTTATGATAACGACTTGAATTACATCTTTCGGTATACCCGCTTCATGTGCCAATTCAACCATTCTTATTGTTGTTAAAGGCGTTTCATTAGCAGGTTTACATACTGTCGCACATCCTGCAGCAATAGCGGGTGCCATCTTTCTAGCTATCATAGCGGCTGGGAAATTCCATGGTGTAATTGCCCCAACTACACCAACAGGAAATTTATCTGTTATGATTTTCTTGTTAGACGCATTGGCAGGAATTGTTCTACCGTATAATCGTTTTGCTTCTTCTTGATACCACTTTATATAACTATTAGCATAGGCAACTTCACCTAATGCTTCTTTATAAGTTTTACCGTTCTCTTCAGTAATTAATTTAGCGAGTTCTTCTTTATGTTCATCGATTAGTTCAAACCATTTTCCTAATAATTCAGCACGTTGATGTGCATCTACTTCTTGCCAATTTAAAAATGCTTCATGTGAGGATTGAATTTTCTGTTTCACACTTTCATCAGTATCCATCTTTATTTCTTTAATTAATTGATTTGTCGCTGGATTGTATATTTTCATTTTTTCCATATTTTACGTCTCCTTTTGCAGTTGATTTGATAACATATAATACAATTGCGATACCATACCATATGAACACGATAAACCATTCATTTGGCCATACAAGTGATGACGGCATCCCTGGCATATATATAATGATAAAACCGATACTTAATATAATGGCGATGATTCCAACTGCTTTACCACTTTTAACACGGTAAGGTCTTTCTAAATCTGGGGCTACTTTTCTTAATTTCAAAAATGAAATTGCAACAAGTAAATACCCTAACACGACGCCTACACCTCCAGCGTCCACAATCCATACAAGTGCGGGTCTTCCTAGTAATGGCGCAACAAAAGCAAGTATCCCTAGGAATAAAATGCCATGAGTCGGTGTTTTATATTTTGGATGAATGTAACTAAACCACTTTGGGATCATATTGTTTTTAGCCATGGCATATAGAATACGGCTTCCACCAATAATAAAGGCGTTCCAACTCGTAATAATACCAGCTACTCCACCTAAAACTAATAATAATCCAAAAGCATCATTTCCAAATAAATTTGCCATTGCATCGGCTGTAGCTAATTCACTTGTTTGTAATTCTTTACTCGTTAAACCTGTTGAAACACCGAATACAATAAGTAAGTAGAAGATAACAGAAGCAATGATAGAAATAATTAAGATGCCTCCTATTTTCTTCGATGGTGCATTCACTTCTTCGGCAATTTGAGGAATAACATCAAATCCTACAAACAAAAATGGAATCATAATCAGCACTGACATAGTTCCAGTTGCGCCATGTGAAAATAATGGATTCAAATGCGTGAAATCACCATTAATACCTGCGCCACAAACAAGCAATAAGCCCACGCCTACTATAAATATCGTAAAGACTGTTTGCATAATAGCTGCTGGTTTAACACCGAAATAATTTAATGAAGTTAATAATATACTACCGATTGAACCGATGAGTATCCATGTGATATAGACATCCCAACCTGCAATATTCCAAAGCAAGCCTTTATGTTCAAATGGTATGACATAATCGATAACCGTCGGCAAAGCAACCGCTTCAAATGTAATGACAGAAACATAGCCAAATAGAACAGACCACCCTGATATAAAGGCAATACCTGGACTAAATGCTTTCTTCACAAATATAAAGCCGCCACCAGTTTCTGGAATTGCAGATGCTAGCTCTGCATATGTCAGTCCAATAAAGACGACTAATATACCACCAAGTAAAAATGCAATAATACTACCAAGAAAACCTGCTTCTGAAATCCATACTCCTGAAAGGACAACCCACCCCCATCCGAGCATGGCGCCTATAGCTAAGAATAGAACATCAAATATGTTCATAGATTTTTTAAATTGCGAATTCATACACAATCCCCCTTATTTTTCATTAACAAGTTTTACTTTATGCAGTTTTCTAATATAGACAAGCCTTGTTCCAGTTCGCTATCTGTTATAACTAATGGTGCTAAGAAACGGATGACATTGCCATTGATACCGGCTGATAATAATAATAATCCTCGTTCATTAGCTGCTTTAATTATTTGAGTTGTCTTCTGTTTATCTGGTGCTAGCGTATGAGGATCCACAACTTCCATTGCTACCATTGCGCCTAACCTTCTTATATCACCAATAAAATTATATTTATCTTTATAGCGTGTTAATGCCTGTTCAATGTTATACCCCAATGTTTCTGCTTTATCATTTAAATTTTCTTCTTCAATAATTTCTATTACTTTTAAAGCTGCTTCACACGCCAAAGGATTCCCCGCATATGTACCACCGATTTCTCCAGGTTGTGCGCTATCGAGAATTTCACTTCGTCCAACTACACCACTTAACGGAAATCCTGCTGCTAATGATTTAGACACCGTTATTAAATCTGGTTCAACATCAAAATGTTCAATTGCGAACGTCTTACCTGTTCTACAGAAACCAGTTTGTATTTCATCTGCTACAAATACAATGCCATTATCTTCACATATCGATTTAACCGCTTGAACGTAACGCTTATCTGGAATAATAAAACCGCCTTCCCCTTGAACAGGTTCAAGCACTACACATGCTACTTCGGAAGGATCTACTGTTGCTGTAAAGAATGTCTTTAAATCTTTAATAACCATATCGATATATGCCTCATCTGTTAATGACGCTGGTTTTTCTGAAATATAAGGATACGGCGCTTGATATACTTCTGGAGCAAATGGTCCAAATCCAAATTTGTATGGCTTTACTTTACTCGTCATAGACATTGTTAAATTTGTACGACCATGAAAACCTCTTATAAATGATACTACTTGTTGTCTACCTGTATATTTTCTTGCTAGTTTCACAGCATTTTCTACTGCTTCTGCACCAGAATTTAATAATACTGTTTTTTTATCAAAAGTACCCGGCGTAATTTGTGTCAATTTCTGAGCTAAGCGAATATAGCTTTCATACATAATGACACCAAATCCCGGTAATATAAATCTTTCTATTTCATTTTTTAAATGTTCAGTTATTTTAGGGTGTGAATGTCCGACATTCAATGTTCCAATTGCACCAGCAAAGTCTATCCATTCATTACCTTCACTGTCGACTACAGTCGCACCTTTAGCGTAATCAGCAATTTTCAAATTACCATTACCTACCCCTTTTGATACATATTGATATCGTAAATGCTCTAACTCTTCTTGTGTTTGACCCATCATGATCCCTCCAATTTTATTATTAAGCACATCATAATAAAAATGTTGGTATAATGAAAAGTACCAGTTTGAACTAATTAATGGTACCAGAGGTGAAAATTATGCTTAAATCTTATAAATACAGGGTCATTTACGATAAATTAAAACAAGATATCATGTCACAAAATTATAGCAGTAATGAAAAGTTACCTTCTAAACGTCAGCTAGCTATGGATTATAACGTGAGCATCAATACTGTCAAAAATGCTTATGAACAACTGATTGCTGAAGGTTATATATATACACAAGAACGTCAAGGTTACTTTGTTGAATCATTAAACAAATTAATTATTCAACAAGATTCTACGATAAATGGAGGTAGTGCTTTAGAAACGATTGATTTACCTTTTCGATATTCTTTCTCTCATATGGCTACGGATAATGCGCTTTTCCCGATAGATGTTTGGTCTAAAAGATTGAAAGAAGCATTTAACCTCTTTAATAAAGAATTATCTGAGATGCCTGATTTCAAAGGACCTTTAGAACTAAGACAATCAATTGCACAACTTATTTCTTATAAACGTGGTGTCACTTGTCATCCTGAACAAATCATCGTGAGTTCAGGTACTACTCATTTATTAAGAAGTTTATTAAGTTTATTTGATCAACCTATGCGCGTTGGTATTGAGGATCCTGGCTATGCACGATTCAGACAATTATGTTTAGACATGAACCAACATGTCGTTAATATACCTTTAGACGACAAAGGGTTATCAATCTATCATCTCAAACAGCAAAAACCTGATTTTGTCATTACAACCCCTTCACATCAATTTCCAACCGGAACAATCATGCCTATATCTAGGCGTATAGAGCTATTAAATTGGGTTACTGAACAACAACGTTATATTATAGAAGATGATTACGATAGTGAATTTAAATATGGTACAGACAATATCCCATCTTTATATAGTTTAGATAAAAATAACCGCGTCATTTATTTAGGGACATTTTCGAAAACATTGATGCCAAGTTTACGTATAAGCTATATGGTGTTGCCTAATTCATTATTACAAGAATATGATAAACTAACGGAGCGTCAAATTTCAGATTTAAGTTCTTTAAATGCATATACTTTGCATCTCTTCATTAAATCTGGAGATTATGAAAAGTATATCCGAAAAATGCATCATATATATTCTGAAAAACACCACTTATTTATTAATTCTCTGAATCAAACTTTTGGTGATGATATTACTATTTATGATATGAAAGCTGGCTTGCATTTCTTAGTTAAAATTAAAACATCTTTATCATATGAAGAAATTGAAAAACGTTCTAAACATCATCGTTTAGAACTTTATACAATTCAAAGGTTTACATCGCAAGATAACTATTATGATAATTCAAATGCTAAGACTTTCGTCATCGGAATTGCTAAAATCAAACCCGAAGATATTCAGCCTGCTATTGAATTATTTAAATCAATTTTAATTTAAACATAAAGAAGCCGAGACGCAAATAGTCTCGGCTTCTTTATTAGTTTCCATTATATAATTTCACAATTTCATACATACAACTTATGCCGTTAAACATATCATGTTCTTTTACATCAAACTTCGGATGATGATGGTTATATTCATGATCACTCCCAATATTCATATAAATAGCATCTTTACCGTTACGCATCACGCTATCTATATAATAAGTTGCATCCTCACTACCACTGGGTGTCGTTTCATTTGGAATAATATTTAACTTTGGAAATTTTTCTTTCAGTAATGAATAAATTGTTTGTTCCATGTTTTCTGATGGTTCAATACTGATTGCTTCTCCTACTTTTGTAATATTTATCTTTACACCAAACATCGCTTCAATTCCAGATTTAATGTCATAAACTCGTTGTATCATAAATTCATTTACGATATTATTTTCTCCTCTTACTTCCATTTGTAAATACGCTTTATCTGCAATGACATTTCGCCCGCTTCCAGCTTGCAACGTACCGACATTTACTCTAGATGCACCTTGTTCATGTCGTTCTATCGCGTAAACTTGTTGTACAAATGTTGCTGCAGCTAACAAGGCATTCTTTCCGTCTTGTGGTTTTGCACCAGCATGACTTGAAACCCCTTGGATCTCAACGTCTAATTTAGATGAAGCAAGAAACCCTTTAACAGATGTTATAATTTCATTTGATTTAGCATTTAAGCCTATATGCGAACCTATAAAATAATCAACATCATCTACGACACCACTTTCTACCATAGATTTCGCGCCTCTAACCCCTTCTTCTGCCGGCTGAAAGATTAATTTAATGATGCCTTTTAATTCTGTTTTATGATCCATCAACAACTTCGCTAAGCCTATACCGATTGTAGTATGTACATCGTGTCCACAAGCATGCATGGAACCATGATTTTTTGATGAAAATCCATGAGCAGTAGGATAATGATTGCTATCTTCGCTTTCCGTAATAGGTAAAGCATCCATATCAAATCGTAACGCTATAGTAGGTCCAGGTTTGTTTGTATCCAATGTTGCTACAATTCCCGTATAACCATCTTTAAAATCAGGTAACGCCTCATTAAGCTGGTTTAGTTTATCTATATGCGCTTTAAATGCTTCTTCACTTGGATACCCCATTAAATAATCTTTATTCATCACTTCTAAACCACTCTTTATCTCATACCCTAATGAAGTTAAATTTTCTTTCACAATATTGGCTGTTCTAATTTCTAGAAATCCTTGTTCTGGAAAAGCGTGTAAATTTCTTCTCAGTTTAATAAGTGAATCTTTAAATGCGTTATCCAATTCCAAATTAACTCACCTCTTATAAGTTTTTCGTTACACCAGGACCTAGTGGTAATCCTGTTAAATAGAAGAATGTTAATAATATAATCCAAGTTATAATAAAAGCGACCGTGTAAGGAATCATTAATGAAATAAGTGTTCCTATACCTGCTTTCTTATCGTACTTATTTAAAAATGCTATGATGACAACAAAATATGGATTTAAAGGTGTCACAATATTAAATGATGAGTCTGCAATACGATATGCTGCTTGTGTGAAACCAGGATGAATGCCGAGTTGCATAAACATAGGTACAAATACAGGTGCTTCTAATGCCCATTTTGCAGAACCTGACGTGATTAATAAGTTCAAAGATGCCGTAAATACAATATATAACAGTATTAATCCTAAGCCAGTTAAGTGTATACTCTTTAAAAACTCTGCCCCATTCATCGCAATCCAAGTAGCCATATTGGACCATTGGAAGAAACTAATAAATTGAGCCGCAACAAATATCAACACAATATATCCAGACATATCATTTACTGCTTCAGTCATAAACCCACCAATATCATGAGTTGATTTGATTTTTTTATCTACTATACCAAATGTGATACCCACAACTAAGAACAGTCCTAATATCACTGGTACAATACCAGCTAAAAATGGTGATTCTAAAATATCTCCCTTCGGTCCCATCAACGGACTATTCGGTATAAACAATCCAATCGCTAATATTAAGACATAGATTGCACCGGCAATTAATGACAGAACAAAAGCCTTCTTTGCATAAGGTGAATCTTCGTGTTGATCTAGTTCATCGACACTCCCCTTATATTCACCTAGTCTAGGTTCAATAATTTTAGTCGTAACTAACGCACCAACTATCGTTAATAAAAATGTAGAAATAATATTAAAATACCAGTTTGCCACTGGTGAAACGACCATACTTGGGTCAATAATTTTAGCAGATTCTGTACTAATACCAGCAAGTAATGCATCTGTACCTACAACTAATAAGTTTGCAGTAAATCCTGAACTTGCAGCCGCAAATCCTGCCGCTAGACCTGCTATAGGATGCCTACCTAACTTATAGAATACCATTGCAGCTAGTGGTGGAATTAATATTGTTGCAGCATCTGATGCAATATTCCCCATTATCCCAATAAAGACGACCGCGTATGTAACAAGTGACGGTGGTGCTTTGACGATTGTTTTTTGAATAATATATTCTAAAAAACCTACTTTTTCAGCTAAACCTACACCAATCATCATAGAAATGACGAGACCTAAAGGTGCAAATCCAGTAAAGTTCGTTACCAAATTCGTTAAAATATATTCTATGCCTTCACCAGAGAATAAGTTTTTAACTTCGAGTACTTTATCTGTCCCTGGTGGTTTAACCGTTGCATTAAAGAAACTAAATACAAACGACAGAATCATTACAAAAATAGCTAAATATAAAAATAAGAAAAATGGATGTGGTAACCTATTACCAATCGTTTCGATACCATCTAAAACCCTGTTAGACTTTTGCTCTTTTGTTGTCATTTTACCATCTCCTTTAAACGAATTATATCATTAGGAAATGTATAATAATATGACTAAATTGAAGATTCTGAAAAATATCTCGCTATATTATTTAAAGTCGTAGTTTTTAATTTCATCGACAATTGTATTAAATTTATTTGTTTTGTATCTTGAGTGATTAGCAACTAAGAAGAAGTTTCTTTTCAAATTTAAATCTTGTGTTGTTATATGCTGATTATCTGAAGTTTTAATTGAGAAATTAGAAAGTATTGTATATCCCATATTTTGTTTAACAAGTTCTAATATGAGTTGATTATCATTAATGACAACCTTTCTAGATGTGAGATTCATTTCTTGTAATAACATATCTTGATAATATCTAATGCCTGATCCTGTTTCCCTGACATAACTTCTCATATCATCTAAGCTATCTTTAATTTTTTTATTTTTTATTAACAATAATCGATCTTTCGTTAATACTTCACTACTAATTTTGTCATCAATTACTGGTTTTTCTATTATTCCAAGATCAACTGAATAATCTTTCAAATGACTAATCACTTCATTTGAATTATATACATAGATGTATAGGTTTAAACTTGGATATTTTGTTTGAAGATATATCGATAAATCTAATAACTTTGATTGCCCAAATGTGTGGCTCGTCCCTATTACAAACTTTCCTTTAACATCTTCCTTATGTGTATTAATTCTAGTTTGTAGTTGTTCATCTAAAATCGCTAACTGACATGCATAATTATAAAGTTCCATACCTTCTTCAGTTAATATAATTTCTTTACGCGTATTTTCAAAAATTTTAATTTGATATTTTTCCTCTAACGTTTTGATGTCTCTGCTGATAGACGGCTGTGACTTGAACAACTTATTTGCTGCATTTGTAAAACCTTCTTCTTCCACGATCACTTTAAGTATATTTAGTTTATCTTCCAAAACATCATCTCCATAACAATTTTGTTATATTATATATTTAAAAATAGCATTTCACAAATAATCATCTTCACTTTAAAATGTAACTGAGGTGATTACAGTGGGCATTAAATTAAATAAGCCTTTCATTTTAGGGATTGGTTTTACTTTTGTAATTGCAGTTGTCAGTATTTTATTATCTAATTTACCAGTTTTTAATAAAGTTGGTGCTTTGGCAATTGCGATTATTACGGCAATATTATATAGACATTTTTTAGGATATCCAACAAAATATGAGTCTGGTGTAGCATTTTCTACAAAAAAATTATTAAGACTCGCAATCATTTTATATGGATTGAAATTGAACTTATCTACCATAATTAATCAAGGTGGAACATTATTACTACTAGATGTTGGCGTTGTTGCTTTCGCTATATTATTTATACTGTTTCTAAATAAGTTCATTAAAGGCGATAAAGATCTCGTTTTATTATTAGGCGTTGGAACAGGCGTCTGTGGTGCTGCAGCAATAGCCGCGATTTCACCTATATTAAAGTCTAAAGAAAGTGATGTTGGTATTAGTGTAGGTTTAGTCGCAATTATGGGAACAATATTCTCATTAGTATATTCTCTACTCATCGTATTATTCCCAATGGACCCAACACATTACGGTATTTGGGCTGGATCAAGCTTGCATGAAATTGCACATGTTGTATTAGCTGCTGGTGCTGGTGGGTCTGACGCACTATCTATAGGACTATTAACAAAATTAGGTAGAGTATTCTTACTTATTCCATTAAGTATTATTTTCTTAATTATCGTGAATAGTAGATCTTCTAACAAAGTATCTCAAAAAATTGATTTTCCTTATTTCTTAATTGGATTTTTAATTATGAGTGCAGTTAATACTTTCATTACAATTCCAGAAGGTATTATGAGCGTTATCAGTACATTCACGAATTTAACACTCATTATGGCAATGGTCGGATTAGGTTTGAACGTTTCATTTGGTGATTTAAGAACAAAAGCATTCAAACCAATGATCGCAATGGCTATTACATCTGTTGTTCTATCTGTTATTACATTTTTCGTAGTTACAATTTTATTATAATTTTAACTATAAAGAGCCTGAGACATAATTCGTGTCTCAGGTTTTTATATATATTGATTAATAATAAAAAGGGAGAATTTTTTCATTCATTGCTACTTAGCGCGCTCCTATTATACTAGATTCTTCAGTCTTGCCACTTAGACCTCTCCTATTTTGCTAGATTCTTCAGTCTTGCCACTTAGACCTCTCTTATTTTGCTAGATTCTTCAGTCTTGCCACTTAGACCTCTCTTATTTTGCTAGATTCTCTAGTCTTGCCACTTAGACCTCTCCTATTTTGCTAGATTCTCAAGTCTGGCTACTTAGACAAAGATAAAGTATTTATCGCTTTGGTTATTCAATTGATATTAGTTAAATATTCTAGTTTATTCTTTTTCATTTCGTATTGCTTCTATTTATTTTTTAGAAGGCGTACAATTAATGTAAATATGTAATGTAAAGGAGATTATTTTATGTATAATCTAAAAGATTTACATTTCTCAACTGAACGGCTATATATTAGGCCGATAACTGTTAATGACCGGCAAGGATGGCTTGAAGGTTTCAATAATAGACACCCTTCTCAATATCGTCATGATAAAGGCAAAGTAAATATGGATGAATGTGATAAAGATTGGTTCTTCAGTTACGTGAAAAATATACAAAATCTCATTAAAAATGATGACACATATATATTCGGACTATTTTTAAAGAACGGACAGCATATTGGCATGGCAGATATTAAAATTTTGAGTCGCTCTGATTTCCAATGGGGTGAATGTGGTTATTTCTTACACAATCAATTCTGGGGGAACGGCTATGCGTATGAAGCGATGCATAAAATTATAGAACAATGTTTGGATACGCTTCAATTACATCGTATCGAGGCTCACATCAATGTGGACAATGAACCATCTAAAAATCTCATCAAAAAATTAGGTTTTAAATATGAATGCACCCGTGAAAAATTCATTTATGAGTTTGATGAATGGACAGATAATGAAGTGTATTTTATAAACTTACACAATGAACGCATCATAGAGGAATAAAATTTTAAACGCACTTTTTCTTATTAGTGTTCAGCACATTCACTTAAGTGTATAATTACAATGAAAATGTTTTTGTTTTACTTTCGCTACATTTTTCGAGCTATGTCACACCTGTCAATTATCTTGTGACAAAGTTGTGTTTACTATTCATTGTTTACCGCTACATATCCCCGTATCATTGGAGTACAAATTACTTTAAGTAAGGGAAGGTGTGTTTAACATGGGAGAACAAACAGAAAAGAAAAAAGGCATAGGCCCAAAGGTTCAAGCTTTTGGTTCGTTTTTAAGTAGTATGATCATGCCGAATATTGGTGCATTTATTGCTTGGGGGTTAATAACTGCATTATTTATTCCGGATGGTTGGTTACCGAATAAAGAACTTGCGACGATGGTAGATCCGATGATCAAGTTCTTAATTCCATTATTAATTGCATTTAGTGGTGGGCGTTTAGTACATGGTCTACGTGGTGGTGTCGTTGGGGCGACAGCTACTATGGGGGTTATTGCTGCATTCCCAGATACACCAATGTTAATTGGTGCAATGATTATGGGTCCATTATTAGGTTGGTTAATGAAGAAAGTAGATGCTTTCTTAGTACCTAGAACACCACAAGGCTTTGAAATGTTATTTAATAACTTCTCAGCAGGTATTCTAGCTTTCGTAATGGCAATTCTAGGTTTTAAAGGTTTAGCACCTCTCGTTGAAGGCTTAATGAAAGTGCTCGGTGTCGGTGTTGATTTCTTAGTATCTCATCACTTGTTACCACTTGTAAGTATTATTATCGAACCTGCTAAAACAGTGTTCTTAAACAATGCGATTAACCATGGTGTACTAACACCATTAGCATCAGAGCAAGTTACAGAATTTGGTAAGTCCATTCTGTATACGTTAGAGTCAAACCCTGGACCAGGTTTCGGTATCTTATTAGCATATATGGTATTTGGTAAAGGGACAGCTAAAGCTACATCATATGGTGCTGCTATTATCCACTTCTTCGGTGGTATTCACGAAATTTATTTCCCATATGTATTAATGCGTCCATTATTATTAATCGCTGTTATCTTTGGTGGTATGACAGGTGTTGCAACATTTAGTTTATTCAACTTTGGTACAACTGGACCAGCATCACCAGGTTCCATACTTGCATACTTTGCAGTTACACCTAAAGGCAGTTATACAGTCATGCTACTTGGCATATTCTTAGCTACACTCGTTTCATTTATTATCGCATCAATTATCCTGAAGTTCACGAAAGATCCAGAAGGAGACTTAGAAGCTGCAACTGCTGACATGGAAGCTCGTAAAGGCAAGAAATCTTCAGTTAGCGGTGCATTAACAGGCGAAAACAATAAAGAAAATGTAGAATCAACTTCTGAACAAACAGACGACGAAGCTGAGTCTAATGAAGCTGATGATTTATTAGATAAATATGACACTGAAAATGTAGATGCTCATGATTATAGCCATGTTCAAAAAGTAATCTTTGCATGTGATGCCGGTATGGGTTCAAGTGCTATGGGTGCGGGAATGCTTAGAAATAAATTCAAAAAAGCAGACCTCACTGACATTGAAGTAACAAACACTGCAATTAACCAATTACCAGATGATGCAGATGTCGTTATTACTCAAAAAACATTAACAGACAGAGCAATCAAGAAAAATCCTAAAGCAATTCATATTTCAGTTGATAATTTCTTGAATTCACCAAGATATGAAGAATTAATTAATGAATTGAAAAAATAGTATTAAACAAAGGAGTGTTGGCCAATGATGATCAGTAACAGGGAAAAAAGTATTCTCAAATTACTATCTGAGCGCCTTCACTCTTTTTTAACGATTCATGACATCGCACAAACACTTGGAATTTCTTCAAGAACTGTTCATAGAGAGATGAAACGCGTTGAGGAAACACTTAAGACTTATCATCTTTCGTTATCAAGAGTGCCTAAATTAGGTATAAGAATCGAAGGTACACCCGAAGATATCGATGGTTTTGTACAAAGATTAAATGAACAACATACTATTGATTTATCTGACGAAGAACGAAAAGTTATTATTTTATACAACTTAATTCAATCAAAAGATCCAGTAAAACTGTATAGTCTCGCTAATGAAATTGGTGCGTCAACGCATACTTTAAATAAAATAATTGAACACTTAACACCTGAACTTGAACTGTTCGATTTATCACTAGAAAGAAAACGTGGTGAAGGATTAATTTTAATTGGTGATGAAGTTGATAAACGACAACTTCTCGCGAGAATTATGCTTGAAAAACTTGATAGCGATAGCGTTTATTCTGTAGTTGAAGATCATTTCGTATATCACACATTAAATGAAACGCATTTACAAGGAATTGTAGATATAGATAGATTGTTTAACGTCGAACGTTTATTAATGGATGAGTTAGGTTCACTTCCATACACATTAACCGAAGCGAGTTATTTAACTTTAACCATCCATATCGTATTAGCAATTGAGCGAATTAAACACGATGGTCATGTTGAAATTGAAGATGATATATTACAAGACCTCATTACGACAGATGAATACACTGTTTCAGAAAGACTAACAAATCTACTGAGTAATATTTATGACGTTACATTTAATGCATCAGAAATTGCATTTATTACGATGCATTTAAGAGGTGCTAGAAGACGTCATGAAACATCACATGAAAATAATGAATTAGATGGACAACGTGTTAATGAACTTATTCAATACGTAAAATCTCAAGGGTTTATTTTCAAAGATGAAACATCTTTGTTTAACGGTTTAAGTTCACATTTAGAACCTGCTTTAAATAGAATAGAGGCTAACATTGAGACCTACAATCCGCTTACCGAAATGATAGAAAGTTATGATGAACAACTATTTAATGCCGTTTCATCAGGTCTAAAGATTGTACTCAGTGATTATCATTTTCCTAAAAGTGAAGTTGCATATATCGCATTACATTTTGGAGGTATGGTAGAAGCTAAAGCACAACATTCTCTAAATATCTTAGTAGTTTGCAGTAGTGGCATTGGAACAAGTCGTATCCTTTCGAACCGTCTGAAACAGAACTTTCCTGAAATCACACAAACTACTGAAGTTTCGGTTAGTGATTTAAAGACAATTGACATCAAGAAGTATGACGGCATGATTTCAACAGTTGCAGTGGATACCCAGTATCCTCATATTACTGTCAATCCTTTGTTACCTACACACGATGCAGAAAGTGTTAGATATTTTTTAAAGTTACAGCAAACAAATGTTACAAAACCGAGTTCTACTCAAGGGGAAGATTATACCCTTTCTTATGATGATTATGATCATGTCATGACATTCATTAAAGATAGTACCGCACTAATTCAAAACATCATTGTAGAAAAGAAAAAAGTAACGAACCTTAATCGTTACTTAATTCAAACATTAACAAAACATGATGTTATCGAACGATCAAATGAATTTAGTGAAAAACTTGAACAAAGAATAACACTTCAAGGTTTTGCATTAACAGGTTATCCGATTGCGATACCTCATTTATCAGATGAGCTTATTAAGAAACCGCAACTGATTATAACTGAATTAACTAAACCTTTAACACTAACGACATTAGAGAATAAACAGCAAGAGGTAAATTGGCTCGTCTCAATGTTCATACCTATGAACTCTGAACAAGGTCAACTTATGAGTGAAGTATCATCATTAATAACAGAACATTTGGATGATATAAGTCAGTTGTTAAATGATCAAGTGTTGATTGAAAACACACTTAAATCATTTTTCTTAAATAAATTAAAACAAAAATTAACGAAAATGGAGTGACCAAAAATGACAAAATTATTTAACCCAGAAAACATTTTTATGAACCTTTCAGTGAACAATCAAGATGAAGCAATCGAAAAAGTAGGACAAGCACTTGTTGAAGATGGCGCAGTAACTGAGAAATATACTGCAGCTATGAAAGAACGCGAACAAATTGTTACAACTTACATGGGTAATTTCTTAGCAATCCCTCATGGTACTGATGAAGCAAAAACTGAAGTATTAAAATCAGGTTTAGTTTTACTTCATATTCCAGATGGCGTTGATTGGGATGGTAATGAAGCAAAAGTTGTCGTAGGTATAGCTGGTAAAGATGGAGAACATTTAGATATCCTTTCACAAATCGCAATTGTATTTAGTGAAGTTGAAAACGTAGAAAGAGTGATTAATGCTCAATCTAAAGATGAAATATTAGCTATCTTCGAGGAGGTTGAACTTTAATGAAAGCCATTCACTTTGGTGCTGGTAATATTGGACGAGGATTCATCGGTAAAGTATTAAATGACAATGGTTATGACGTAACATTTGTCGATGTAAATGCCGATGTTATTGACCAAATCAACAAAGAACAAGCTTATGATGTGGTTATCGCAAACGAAGCAAATACGAAAGAACCAGTTTCAGGTGTGAAAGGCATTAATAGCCTAACACAAACTGATGAATTGAAAGCAGCAATACTAGAAGCAGATGTTATCACAACCGCTGTAGGTGTCAATATCTTGCCAATCATTGCTAAATCATTTGCTCCTTTCTTGAAAGAACGCGACGCAAACAAACCATTAAATATTGTAGCCTGTGAAAATGCGATTATGGCAACTGATCAACTCAAAAAAGCAATACTTGATATTACAGGTCCTTTAAACAAAAACATCACCTTCCCTAACTCAGCCGTTGACCGCATCGTTCCACAAGGTCAAAAAGAAGGTTCACTCGATGTACTCGTTGAACCATTCTTCGAGTGGGTTGTTGAATCTTCAAAATGGCAAGGAAGCCAATTAGAAGATGTACATTATGTAGAAGATTTAACACCATATATTGAAAGAAAACTCTTAACTGTTAATACTGGTCATGCTTACCTAGCTTACTTTGGCCAATATAAAGGTTACAAAACGATTCTTGAAGCTATTCAAGATAAAGAAATCAATGATGGTTTACATGAAGTTTTAAACGAAACAAGTCAGTATCTTGTTTCAAACTTCGAAGCGTTCACTAAAGAAGATCAAGCTTACTATGTTGAAAAAATAATCGGTAGATTTAATAACGCTTATTTATCAGATGATGTTACTAGAGTTGGTCGTGGTGTAATTCGTAAAGTCGGTCCAAATGATCGTATCGTGAAGCCATTAACAGTATTAGCTAAACAGAATAAGAAACATTCAGGATTAGTTAAAACTTTATGTTATTTATTGGCATATCATGATAAAAACGACAAAGAAACACTTGAAAAAGACGACTACATCAGTAAACACAGTGTCGCTGAATTTTTAAATAAATATGCAGAATTAGATTCTGATTTAATCGAAGAAGTCATTATTCAATATACTTCTATAGAAAAATAATATGCATTATGCACGAATCTCTAAAACATTTAAAAGAGATTCGTGTTTTTTATTGTTTAAATAATATTAAAACTACATTTATTTGTGAATACATGAAATATACAATTAATATATCTTCATTTCGTAAAATGCCATTTATTTTATTAGTATGATGAATAATTATGATACACTTAAATTCCTATTTATTATATTATGCTGTACTTTCCTTTGTGGTTTTATATTATTAATAAAATTATTTAATTAAATTATACTC
>NZ_PPQZ01000130.1 GCF_002902525.1 Mammaliicoccus stepanovicii | reverse complement strand
AATCAATACAATTAAGAAAGAAAAATTATTTTTTATACATTTTTATTATTGTGTTTATAAGATATATAAAGCATGAATATTATAAAAAGCATAAATGGTATTATGTTATGGATAATATCATGGTTAGTTAGAAATGGTTGGTCAGAAAGTAAATTTGTAATACCTTGAAATGAAACACAAAATATTAAGATGAAAAAAAAGGTCAAGCAGTAATGTTTATTTTTCATGAAAATCCTCCTCATATATATATATATATATATAACATAAAAAAAGGAGTCTATTTTTTATCTATCTTGAATTGATGAAAATTAATCATATATGTAAAAAAACGAATATAATCAAGTATAAGATACTTTGATCATATTATTAAGATTATTATTACACAAGCAAACAAAATTGAGGCACAATATGGAAAAAGGAGGTGTAAAAATGAAAAAGATATCAAAATCTGAACTTAAAAAGATTAATGGTGGAGACAACAAGCGGTTTTGGGAAGGTGTAGGAAAAGCAGCAGGAGCTACAGCTTATTGCACAGCAAATTTAGGGTATACTAACCTAATACCGGGAGCAACTGGAATGTGTGCATACTTAAGGTATAATAAATAACTTAAAAAGGGAGCATTATTATGAAGAAATTAGATGAAAAGAAACTTAAAGAAATTAATGGTGGAAACCCATTAGTACTTTTGGGACTAGGAGCAGTAGGTTATGTTTCAAAAAGCGCTTTCGATCATCTTGACGAAATTGGAAGAGGATTTAAAAAAGGATATAGCGGTAAATAAAAACTCCCAGTTTGGGAGTTTTTATTTATGAAAATTAAGAATAGGCAACAATAGCAATCTTGGTAAGTATCTTTGCACTCCAAGTTATAGCTGGATTTGTTTTTTTCTTACCACCATTGATTAATCTTAATTCTTCATCAGTTAAAGTTTTCATATAGTTCACCTCCTACTATCAATAATAATAGGAGGTGAACTATAATATTAAAATATATCTTGAAATAAGAATATGCATGCATATATTAATGTTTATTAC
>NZ_PPQZ01000129.1 GCF_002902525.1 Mammaliicoccus stepanovicii | reverse complement strand
AAAAATCCAGAAGTGGTAAAAGAAGGCAAGGTTGTGGTGCACTATGTGGATGAAGCAGGTAACACAATTAAAGGAACTGTAGAAGATACACCAAACACAAAAGTGGATACAGCGTATGATACAACGGATCATAAATTGAAAGTAATAGAAAAAGATGGTAAGCGATATATCTTCACCAAAGTAAAAGATGGGGATAAAGAAACAGGTCAAGTGGTAGAAGGGACAACATCT
>NZ_PPQZ01000128.1 GCF_002902525.1 Mammaliicoccus stepanovicii | reverse complement strand
GAAGGTGAAGCTGATGATCAAGGTCACGCTACGATTACACCAACGCAACCTTTACCGGAAGGTAATGTCACAGCGAAAGCGACAGATAAGGCGGAAAATCCTAATACTTCTGAATCATCTGAGCCTAAGAAAGCAACAGATAATACGCCACCTTCTAAACCAGTAATTGACACAGATTTAACAGGTAAAGCAGGTACACAAGAGCCTATTAATGTGACAGCTGAACCAGGTTGTAAAGTCGAACTATTCGATAAAGATGGGCATAAGATTGGCGAAGGTGAAGCTGATGATCAAGGTCACGCTACGATTACACCAACGCAACCTTTACC
>NZ_PPQZ01000127.1 GCF_002902525.1 Mammaliicoccus stepanovicii | reverse complement strand
GAAAGTAACAGTCAACTTATTAGCAAATGGTGAAAAAATAGATTCAGTAGAAGTCAGTGAACAAGATGGATGGCAATATGAGTTTAATCAATTACCGAAATACAAAGATGGTCAAGAAATTAAATATACAGTAACTGAAGATCATGTGAAAGACTACAGTACAACAATAGATGGTCACACCATCACAAATGAATATACACCAGGTAAGACAACGGCAACAGTAACAAAACAATGGGACGATAAAAACAACCAAGATGGTAAACGTCCAAAATCC
>NZ_PPQZ01000126.1 GCF_002902525.1 Mammaliicoccus stepanovicii | reverse complement strand
AATATAAACAGGGCTGAATAGAAAAGCAATTTTCTCTTCAGTCCTGTTTTGTTATAAGAAATAAAAGTTTTAACTAAATTCGAATAATGTAAAATTGCAATTATTTTCAGGTTCCAAACGATAAATTTTAAAAATATTGCATTTAGTGAACTAGATAGTAAATTATTTAAAGATGGAATCAAAATAAGAAAAATTAAATACATATTTTGTATAAATTAGTATATAATATCCATAAATAGAATTTTATAATATATTCATAAAATTTAAATGTAAATACGAGTATATTTAGGAAGGTGATTTGTAAGCATTTATTTGATAGTTGAAATGAGAATATAAAAGGAGAAGTTTCTAAATGGAATCATTTTATTGTGTAAGAAATCCGTATTTAACTAGATCTAGTGTAGTGAATTTTATATCGATATTTTTATGTGTATTTATCGTTAAAATAAAAGATAACTTTGATTTGATTCCTACATACATATGGGCTTATATCATATTTTCTTTAATTATGTGGATTTTAAGTATATTAATTTCAACGGGATATTTATTTGACAATAAAGG
>NZ_PPQZ01000125.1 GCF_002902525.1 Mammaliicoccus stepanovicii | reverse complement strand
ATTACACCAACGCAACCTTTACCGGAAGGTAATGTCACAGCGAAAGCGACAGATAAGGCGGAACATCCTAATACTTCTGAATCATCTGAACCTAAGAAAGTGACAGATAATACACCTCCATCTAAGCCAGTTATTGATACGGATCTAACGGGTAAAGCTGGATCTACTGATCCAATCACAGTTACCGCCGAACCAGGTTCTAAAGTTGAGTTATTCGATAAAGATGGGCATAAGATTGGCGAAGGTGAAGCTGATGATCAAGGTCACGCTACGATTACACCAACGCAACCTTTACCGGAAGGTAATG
>NZ_PPQZ01000124.1 GCF_002902525.1 Mammaliicoccus stepanovicii | reverse complement strand
AACTTTAGAACCTGGTTCAGCCGTAACTGTGATTGGATCAGTAGATCCAGCTTTACCTGTTAAATCTGTGTCGATTACTGGTTTAGAAGGTGGTGTGTTATCCGTCACTTTTACTGGATCAGATGATTCAGAAGTATTTGGATGTTCCGCCTTATCTGTTGCCTTCGCTGTGACATTACCTTCCGGTAAAGGTTGTGTCGGTGTAATCGTAGCGTGACCTTGATCATCAGCTTCGCCTTCACCAATCTTATGCCCATCTTTATCAAATAGTTCGACTTTAGAACCTGGTTCAGCCGTAACTGTG
>NZ_PPQZ01000123.1 GCF_002902525.1 Mammaliicoccus stepanovicii | reverse complement strand
GTCACACCTGTTCCCATGCCGAACACAGAAGTTAAGCTCTTTAGCGCCGATGGTAGTTGGGCTTACGTTCCGCGAGAGTAGGACGTTGCCGGGCAAAATTCAATTTTTGACCGTTTGGTCTTTTTTTCTTGATTGAATTTAAAAATTTGTTGACACGAGATAATTTATACTGTATAATTGTTTCTTGTGATGCAAAATGAACATTGAAAACTGAATGACAATATGTCAACGTTAATTCCAATAATTTGAGTACTAATAGTACTTCAAAGAGTGATTGGCTTAACCAATC
>NZ_PPQZ01000013.1 GCF_002902525.1 Mammaliicoccus stepanovicii | reverse complement strand
CTAATGAGCAGTTAGAAAATTACTATTTATATTAAATATTCTAACAAAATTTAAATAGTAAATGAATATTTAGAATATTTAGATATTTATAAACTTATATATTAAATAATTTTTTAATAATAATGATTGCGCTTTCAATTATATGGCGTTATCATTGAGGCAAGGAGGGAATTTAATATGATTATTGGTGTACCAAGAGAAGTAAAAAATAACGAAAACAGAGTAGCATTAACACCTAGTGGGGTGGCGAGTTTGAAAGCACAAAAGCACGTAATTAAAGTTGAAACAGGTGCTGGATTAGGTTCGCAATTCACTGATCAAGATTATTTAGATTCTGGAGCACAAATTGTAAAACAAGAAGAAGCATGGAATGTAGACATGGTTATGAAAGTGAAAGAACCACTTAAAGAAGAATATCAATTTTTCAAGAAAGATTTAATATTATTTACTTATTTACATTTAGCAGCAGAAGAAGAACTTACGAACGCGTTATTAGAAAAAGAAGTTACGTCAATTGCATATGAAACAGTGCAGTTACCAGATCGTTCACTTCCATTATTGGCTCCGATGAGTGAAGTAGCAGGAAGAATGTCAACACAAATTGGTGCACAATTCCTTCAAAAAACGAACGGCGGAGTAGGTATACTATTATCAGGCGTTCCAGGTGTTAAACGTGGAAAAGTTACAATTATTGGTGGCGGACAAGCCGGAACAAATGCAGCTAAAATGGCAGTTGGACTTGGTGCGGATGTTACAATAGTTGATTTGAATCCAACAAGACTTCAACAATTAGATGACTTATTTGGAGCAAGTGTACAAACAATGATGTCATCACCATTGAATATTGAAGAAGCAGTAGTTGAAAGTGATTTAGTTATCGGATCAGTATTAATCCCCGGAGCAAAAGCACCTAAACTTGTAACTGAAGATATGGTTAAGAAAATGAGACCAGGTTCAGTGTTGGTTGATATAGCAATCGATCAAGGTGGTTCATTTGAAACATCTGATAGAATTACTACACACGATGATCCGACATATGTTAAACACGGAGTTGTACATTACGCTGTCGCAAACATGCCAGGTGCAGTTCCAAGAACAGCTACAATCGCATTGAATAATGCAACAACACCATATGCTATCCAGTTAGCAAACAAAGGATTTGTTAAAGCATGTCAAGATAATGAAGCTTTAGCAAAAGGTTTGAATACAATACATGGTAAATTAACTTATCATGAAGTAGCAAAAGCATTTGATAAAGAGTATACACCATACCAAGAAATATTGAATTAAAATAAACCTATCTAACCAACCAAAGTGATTTATTGGGTTGATTAGATAGGTTTTTTGATTTTTATTCTACAAGTGATGCAACAGATTTCATAATACGTGCTTTTTTGTAGCCGTGTATATCGTGTAATTCTTTGTATGAATTGAAAAGTAATGCGTATCGTTCTACTTTAGATGGATCAGGTTCGATTTCATAAAGTACCGGTTCTTTCATTGCTTGTGCTGCGTCTTTAACTGTCTTATATGCACCTCCAGCAACTGCTCCTAATATGGCAGCTCCTATTGCAGGGGCATATTCACTATCTATTACAGTGACTTTTTTATTTAGTACATTTGCATAAATATCCATCAGCAATTTATTTCGTTTTGGTATACCACCGCATGCAAATACATCTTCAACATGCATTCCCCAGTCTTCATACTGTTGCATGATCATCTTCGTGCCAAATGCTGTCGCTTCTAAATATGCTCGGTAAATGTCTTCATGTTTCGTATGCAATGTGAGTCCGAATAAACTACCACGTAAACTACTATCACTTAATACGCTTCTGTTTCCATTGTGCCAATCTAAAGCTATAAGTCCACTTGAGCCTGGTAATTTATTAGTTGTTTTTTCTTCAAGTAATTGATGTATAGAGATTCCACGCTCGTCTGCTTCATCGATATAAGATTTTGGTGCTTGGTTAACAGCATATTCAAATAAGTCACCAACAGCTGATTGTCCCGCTTCATATGCAAATAATTCAGGAATAATAGCACCTTTAACAGAACCTGATATACCGGGTACTTTCTTCTGCTCTTTACTCAACATTAAATGACATGTACTTGTACCCATAACCATCGTCATCTGTCCTTCTCGCTCAGACCCAATACCTAGTAAACTCGAGTGTGCATCAATGATAAAGGGACTTACTTGGGTATTGGCTGTTAAGCCTAACTTGTTAGCCATTTCATCTGAAAGTCTACCTGCAGTATTCCCAATATTTACGATTGGCGCTTCTAATTTATTGCGCACTACGTCTGATAAAGTTTGGTTGATTTTATCAAATAGGTCATAATGGAATCCATTTTCTTCTTCCCAGAATGATTTAAACCCAAGTCCACAATTTGATCGGATGTTCTGACTAGTCAGTTTGTTCACAATCCAATCTCCAGCATCCATGATTGCGTATGTTGCTTCTAAAACTTCAGGTGCTTTATTCATGACTTCCATAATTTTGGGAATCATCCACTCACTGCTTACATTATAACCGTAATTTCCTAACCAACGTTTTTTCTGTTTAATTGCAGTGTTATAAAGTAAATCGGCTTCTGCTTCAGCACCATGATGTTTCCATAATTTCACGTATGCATGTGGATTATCTTCGAAACCTGATTTGTTATGGATTGGATTCATATCTTTATCTACAAAAATAACAGTAGACGATGTGAAGTCAATGCCCAACCCCACAATTTCATTTGGATTTACTTTAGATTCTTTAAGGACATGTGGAATACCTTCTTCAAGTACTTCTAAATAATCATTTGCGTTTTGTAACGAAAAACCATGTGGTAATTTTTGTCCATTAAGTTCTTCGTCAATCGTACCATGCGTATACGGCTTAATATATTGTGAAATAATTTTTCCATTTTCAGTTTGTACTAAGAAAACTCTGCCAGAACCCGTACCGTAATCAATACCTATACTATAAGTCATATTATATCCTCCCTTTATGAAAGCGCTCACTCATTATAATAAGCACATATGAACATAAAATCAATAGAAATGAACAAAAAATGTTGACATTTATGTATAAACGAGTTTATCATACCGATATGAACACAAATGAACTATAAAAAATGGAGGATGAGCATAAATGAACAAAGAAGTATATTCTAATGCATATAGATTAATTGAACCGGGTGTATTTGAAGAATCGACAATTAAGCATGATTTTAGTGAAAATGATGTCATTATTAAACCAACTAAAGCAAGTGTGTGTCATGCTGATTTAAGATATTATACTGGAAATCGTCGTCCAGAAGCATTGAAGAAAAAGCTACCGATGGCTTTATTCCATGAAGGAATAGGAATTGTTGAAGCTTCTAATCATGAAAATGTAAAAGTAGGAGATAAAGTTGTTATTGTCCCTAATATTCCGTCAAGACTACAAAAGGGACATTTTGAAGAAACTGAATTACAAGATAATTACGATGAAAATGCTTTATTTATGGGAAGTGGTTTTGATGGTATTTGCCAAAGTCAACTTGTCATTCATGGTGATAATGTTGTGAAAGTACCAGATAACTTAGATGAAGATGTCGCACTTTTAGCAGAATTATGCTCTGTTTCATTATTCCCAATAAATCAATTGAAAGATGTGACAACAAATGGTTCACCTAAAGTGGCAGTGTTTGGTGATGGACCTGTGGGCTATTTAGCAGCTACTGCATTACATTTTATACATGGAATTGAAAAGGAAAACTTAATTGTATTTGGTGCTGTTGAAGAAAAATTACAAGAATTTAATGATTTTGCGACAACACATCTTGTATTTGATTTTGATTTTAAGAATGAAGTAGGTGTACATACTGTATTTGAATGTACAGGAGGAAAATTCTCAGAATCTGCAATTAATCAAGCGATTGACTTAATCGATCGTCAAGGTCAAATCGTATTAATGGGTGTTACTGAAGATTTAGTGGGCATTAATACAAGAGATGTTCTAGAAAAAGGATTAACCTTATCAGGTAGTTCAAGAAGTACTAAAAAAGAATTTGAACAGTTGATATCTTATTTTGATAATACTGAATATCAAAAAGCATTACGTAAATTGATTCCTGAAACATATTACGATATTAAAGAAATAAAAGATTTAAATCAAGCAATGGATGATGCAGCTGCACATAAAGGTTGGAAAAAAACGTATTTAAAATATAATTGGTAAATTAAATAATAAAGGGGATTATGAATTATGAATACAAATCAAACTGTATTAGGTATGCCTAAGAAGATAATGTGGGGGTATATAGGTATACTTATCTTCATGATGGGTGATGGATTAGAAATTGGTTGGCTAAGTCCATGGTTGCATGAACAAGGATTTTCAATTAAGGAAACAAGTACATTATTTGCGAGTTATGGTGTGACGATTGCGATATCTAGTTGGTTTAGTGGTGTATTGGCTGAATCACTAGGCGGTAAGAAAACAATGGCAATAGGTTTATTCTTATATATGTTAGGTACAGTTTGTTTTGTGGGGTTTGCTATTCCGTCAGAAAATTTAGCCTTAATGATACCAGCATATGCATTAAGGGGATTTGGTTATCCATTATTTGCTTATTCATTCTTAGTTTGGATATCATATAGAGCAGAGAAAAAACATTTAGGATCAGCAGTTGGGTGGTTCTGGTTTGTATTTACAGGCGGATTAAATGTTCTTGGTGCAGTTTATTCTATATTTGCAATTGAAGTATTAGGTCATGTGAATACATTATGGAGTTCATTATTCTGGGTGGCATTAGGTGGTGTCTTCGCCTTATTCGTTAACCGCGATACATTACCAACGAATAAAGGGAATTCAAAAGAAAAAGTTGCCGAATTATTAAAAGGTATAACGATTATGAAAGATGAACCAAAAGTGTTATTAGGTGGTATAGTTCGTATTATTAATACAACTGCACAATTTGCATTTCCTGTATTCTTACCAATCTATCTCGCATCATTTGGTATTCCAACATCTAAATGGTTAGGTGTTTGGTCTACAATCTTCATTTCAAATATCGCATTTAATCTTATCTTCGGTATAGTTGGAGATAAATTTGGTTGGAGAAATACAATCATGCTGTTTGGTGGTGTAGGTTGTGGTGTGACGACATTATTAATTGGATACATTCCTTTATGGACAGATGGAAATCTAATTATTCTTACAGCAGTAGGAATCTTATGGGGTGCATTCTTAGCGGCCTATGTACCACTATCAGCATTAGTGCCATCTCTTGTTAAGAAAGATAAAGGTGCTGCATTGGCAGTTTTAAATTTAGGTGCAGGTTTACCAGTATTCATCGGACCAATGATTGTTAACTTATTTATAGATGTAGTTGAAGCAAGAGGTGTTATTTGGATCTTGGCTATGTTATATTTCTTCAGTTCAATTTTGACATATTTCATAAAATTGCCAAATAATGCCAAAACATCTTTGTAATGTGTATAAAAGTTACGCATTTAAGCATAAGTTTTTGATATAATAAAGATACTTATCAATATGGAGATGTTTTAAATGTTACCAGCAGAACGCGAACAAAATATAATTAACTTCTTAAAGAAGCATAAAAAAGCAACAGTTCATGAATTATCAGTCGCATTTAAAGTACATGATGCAACGATTCGTAGAGATTTAAAAAGTCTAGAACAGTTTAATCAAATTAAGAGAACACATGGTGGTGTCGTTCTACGATATGATGAAGTAGTCGATGAGTTGGATTTTGATGATAGAGAATCAAGTTATATCATTGAGAAAGAAGCAATAGGTAAGAAAGCGGCAGAATTTGTAGAAGAAGGGGACACGATTATCATTGACTCGGGTTCTACAACATTGCAATTTGCAAAGCAACTAGTGAATAAGTCGAATTTGACGATCATAACAAATGATATTCATATAGCATCTATATTGAAATCTTCAAAAAACAAAGTCATCGTGACGGGTGGCGTATTATATAAAGATAATTATATGTTAAATGGATATATTACAAATGAAGTTTTGAGTGCATTGAATCCAACAAAATTATTTTTGGCAACACCTGCATTTCACTTTGATAGCGGCGTTACACATTATAGCGAAGAACTGTCACCAGCGAAAAAATTAATGGTCAAACAATCTAAACAAGTGTTTCTGTTAACAGATAGTTCGAAACTTGATAAAATCTCTTTACACAAAGTTTGTTCGCCTTCTGATATAGATATATTGATTACAGATAATACAAACACTACTTATGATGAAGAAAAATATATGCATAGTATAGAACGATTCATTAAGGTGGATGTTAATAAGTAAATCCGAAACAAAAACGGGACCGAAGACTACTAATAAGTAGCATTCGGTCCCGTTTTTATATGGTGACTAAACGATCTTTGTACCATGTACTTCATCAAATGGAATATCATGTAATAATTCGTGTAGATTATCTTTCGTTAATCCACCACCAGGCATAATTGTAATGTTTCCTTTAGAATGTATTAACAATTTACCTAAATGATTTAAGTTATTAAAGAGTTGTGTATCAGGTGTACCACCATGCGTTAGCACGCGTGTATATTGATGGTCTATTAACCAATCTAATGACTTTAGTTGATTATATGGATTGATTAAATCAAATGCCATATGACATACACATTGTATATCACCACACGCATCTTTAAGAGCTTTCATCTTCCATTCATCTAAATATTGGTTTTCATCTAAACATCCAAATACAAATGCATCCACGTTTAATGTTTTAAGTTGAATAATATCTTGTCTCATTATTTCATATTCAAAGTAATCATATTGAAAGTTGCCACCTCTAGGTCTGATCATTACGGCTACTTCAACATCATGTTCATGACAAAGTTCAATAGCTATTTTAACCATTCCATAACTTGGCGTTGTTCCTCCGACTGAAAGATTGTCACATAATTCAATGCGGTTAGCACCATGTTTAATGGCATGTTGAATTTGTTCTAATGTTTCTACACAAGCTTCTTTAATCATTTTTCGTATCCAGTTAATATTTTATGGCCTTCTTGAGTAACAACGATATCATCTTCTATACGCACACCTGCAACATCTGGTACATAAATACCAGGTTCGACTGTTAAGACCATACCTTCTTTGAATTCATCTTGATTTGAACTAGAAATATCAGGGAATTCGTGTACACTAAGTCCTAATCCATGTCCAAGTCTATGTGGGAAGAAATCACCATATCCTGCATTGCTTATAATATCTCTCGCTACTTTATCACAATCTGAAATTTTAGCTCCTGGCTTAATCATTGCGATAGCTTGTTTATTAGCATCTAGAACGATGTTATAAATTTCTTTAGCTTTATCTGAAGGGTTGCCGAATGGTATTGTTCTTGTAATGTCAGAACAATAACCTTTATAAATAACACCTAAATCAAATAAAACATATTCGTCTTTTTGTAATTTTCTATCACCAGGTGTACCGTGAGGAGCAGCAGCATGATCTCCAAATAAGACCATTGTATCAAAGCTCATCTTTGAAATGCCATGTTGTTTCATAGTTGTTTCTATATGATTTAACACTTCTATTTCTGTAATACCTTCTGTTAATTTTTCGACACCAGCTTGAATAGCAAGGTCAGCGTATTTAGCCGCTTCATGTAATGTATTGATTTCATCTGTAGTTTTTACATTTCTTAAGTCTTTTAATACTTGATCGATGTCTAGTATTTTTTCGACATTGAATGCATGCTCAATTTCTCTTAATCGTTTAACAGATAAATGTTCTGATTCTATAGCAAAAGTTTTGTAAGTTCTTTGTTCTATTAAATCAAAAGCAGATTCAGTATCTAAATATCCTACAATATTTCCTTTGAAGCCAGCATTTTTTGCTTCTTGAACTTCCATTTTTGGACAGAATAAAGTTTCTTCTCCATCTTTAGTTATGAGTAAACTAAATAATCGTTCGTGTGGTTCTGATAAGTATCCAGTTAAATAATATACATTTAACGGCGTTGTAATCCATGCCGCATCAGCGTGATGATCATTTAAAAATGATGTGATTTCATTGTGTTTCATAAGTATCCCCCAATTCTATTTCTTACATTGTTATTTTAGACTTCCTGATTCATAAATTCAAATATAGGGTATATAATAAATGATAAAGATTTATTGAGGAGGGAAAGCATGAAAGTATCATTTCATGGACAATCAGTTATTTATTTTGAAAGTAAAGGTCATAAAGTTATAGTCGATCCTTTTATTACAGGCAATCCACTGTCTGATTTAAAAGCAGAAGATTTAGAAGTTGATTATATTATTCTTACACACGGTCACGGTGATCATTTAGGTGATACGGTAGCTTTAGCGAAAAACTCAAATGCAACCGTTATTGCATTACCTGAGATAATAGACTATTTAAGCAATAAACACGGCTTAGAAAATCTTCGCCCAATGAATATTGGAGGAAATATTGAATTCGGTTTTGGTAAAGTGAAGTTTGTTCAAGCATTCCATAGTAATAGTATTACTGAGGATAATGGTGAAATCGTCTATTTAGGAATGCCGACAGGGATTATATTAGAAACTGAAGGTGGAACAATCTATCATACGGGTGACACTGGATTATTTGGAGATATGAAGCTTATTGCAGACAGACATCCCGTTGATTTATGTTTCATCCCAATTGGTGATAACTTCACAATGGGAATTGATGATGCGAGTTATGCAATAAATGAATTGATTCAACCTAAAAAAGTAGTGCCAATTCACTACGATACATTTGATTATATTAAGCAAGATCCTAACGAATTTAAAGATGCAGTTCGAAAAGCTGAAGTCCACATATTAAAAGCAGGGGACTCAGTTGAACTATAATTTTTGAAAATCCGCTTACTTATATAGTAGGTGGATTTTTTATTGTTTGTTATCATTTCTTGTACATGAAATGATATCTTTTACGCTACTTAAACGTTATAATAGAGGTAATTCATTAAAACGATCGGGGTACATTCTTATGACGAAACATGAACAAATAATAAAGTATATTGAGTCGTTATCTGTAGGACATAAAATTTCAGTAAGACAAATTGCTAAAGATTTGAATGTGTCAGAAGGAACAGCATATCGAGCAATTAAAGAAGCGGATAACCAAGGTTTAGTTGCATCTATTGATAGAGTAGGTACAGTAAGAATTGAACGTAAATCTAGAGAGCAAATAGAAAATTTAACTTTTAATGAAATAGTGAAAATTGTAGATGGACAAATTCTTGGTGGTAAACAAGGTCTACACAAAACGCTATCTAAATTTGCAATTGGTGCAATGGAATTACAAGATGTAGTTAAATATTTAACGAAGAATACATTATTAATAGTTGGAAATCGTTCTGATGTTCAAATGGAGGCTTTAAAGAGAGGGTCTGCTGTTCTCATTACTGGTGGATTTGAGGCGGATAACGAAATTGTAGAATATGCTGATGAGCATGATTTACCAATCATTTCCTCGAATTATGATACTTTTATAGTTGCAAATGTAATCAATCGTGCGATATATGACCAAATGATTAAGAAAGAAATTCTCATGGTAGATGACATTATGATACCAATTGAAGCGACATCGTACCTTGATGAGAAACAAAAAGTAAGAGATTGGAACGAACTATCGAAACAAACGTCGCATACTAGATTTCCAGTAGTCGATCATGAGTTGAAAGTTGTAGGGATTCTAACTAGCAAAGATATAGTAAATGAAGACAATGATAAATCTATAAAATCATTAATGACTAAATCGCCAATCGTGGCTCAATTGAATACAACAATCGCAACGTGTGCGCATCTTATGATCTGGGAAGGGATAGAATTATTACCAGTTGTATCTAATTCAAAAGAATTAATCGGTATGATATCCAGAGAAGATGTGTTAAAAACGATGCAGCTTATGAGTAGACAACCGCAAATTGGTGAGACGATACATGATCAAATAGCTAAACAAATTAATATGCAAGATGGCCAAATAAATATAAATGTCGCACCTCAACTTACAAATCAGTTCGGTATGATGACTAAAGCTGTTTATGTTGCTGTAATTGAAGAAGCATTAAGATATGAAGTAAGAAAAATGAAAAAATCTGAAGTAATGGTCGAGCATATTGATATTTATTATTTGAAAACAGTACAAATAGATGATGTCGTACAAGTTGAGATTGATACTTTAGATATTGGTAGATTGTTTGCTAAATTTGAAGTAACGATGATAAGTGGAAACCAAACTGTCGCAAAAGCACTTCTGATGTGTCAATTGTTAGATAAATAAAAAAAGCGCCGAAAACGGCACTTTACTCTGATTTACTATGTTTCTGTTTTTCGAAATCTTCCCATGCTTTATTTTCGATAGGTAAATTACCTTTAAAATACTTACTTGCTTTATATCCGTAAGCAATATTTAAAATACCGAAGAATAATAATACTAATACAATAATATATGTAACTAAAGTTGGGAATAATAAAGCTTGATCAATTGCAAATGCAACAATAAAGATTCCGAAATAAAATCTTGATCGCGCTTTATGATAAGCTTTTCTAACATCTCGTTTAGTTCTAAATGAGCGAGCTAAATTTAATATCGCGAAAATGAATGCGAGAATCATGATTGTAACGGATAAAGCAACTAATGTAGACATTAATATATGTGACATAATTTAATCCTCCTACCAAAATGCATTATATCAATTAATAAAATATAAGTAAATATAAAGAAAGAAGGATACCAATGAACGAAATTTTAGAAAAAATAAAGCAATACGAGACAATTATTATACATAGACATGTGAGACCAGACCCAGACGCTTACGGTTCACAACTTGGATTGAAATATATATTACAGGAGGCATTTCCAAATAAAAACGTATACGCTGTTGGTGAACCTGAACCTTCATTAGCATTTATAGGTGATTTAGATCAAATTAGTGATGAAACTTATAAGGAAGCTCTTGTTATTGTTTGTGATACTGCAAATGCACCTAGAATAGATGAT
This sequence comes from Mammaliicoccus stepanovicii, assembly GCF_002902525.1. GTDB lineage: Bacteria > Bacillota > Bacilli > Staphylococcales > Staphylococcaceae > Mammaliicoccus > Mammaliicoccus stepanovicii. The sequence goes on along the minus strand of NZ_PPQZ01000013.1, from coordinate 63,039 downwards.
GCTAGATTTAATACGGGAGTAGCTTTAATTAAAATAGATCACCATCCACCTGTAGATAACTATGGTGACCTTAATTATGTAAATACTCACGCATCTTCAACAAGTGAAATCATCTGTGATTTAAATCGTGAATGGAACTTAAATAATAGTGAAATTAATACAAAAGCAAGTCGTGTATTATATCTCGGAATTGTCGGCGATACGGGTAGATTTTTATTTGATAACACTACGACACATACTATGAATACGGCAGCCAAATTAATGGAAAAAGACTTTAATCGAAATCAATTGTTAAACCAATTAACTGAAAGAGACCCTAAATTATTACATTTCCAAGGGTATATATTACAAAATTTCAATTACGATGGGAATGGATTTTGCTCTATTAAAATCACTAAAGATATCCTTGAACAATTTAACTTAGAAGCAAATGAGGCATCTTTATTTGTTAATACAGTCTCCGATATTAGTGGACTGAAAGCATGGGTATTTGCTGTTGACGAAGGTAAAGAAATTAGATGTAGAATTCGTTCGAAAGGTATCGTTATTAATCATATTGCTGCAAAATATAATGGCGGCGGTCATCCAAATGCATCTGGTGCGTCAGTGTATAGTTGGGAAGAATTTGAACAATTAGCAAGTGATATTAAATCTGTAATCTAGGAGGTATAGCGCATGGTAAGTCATTTAAATGTCCATTCATCTTATGATTTATTAAATTCCAGTATAAGAATTAAAGAAGTGGTTAATAAAGCTAAAAATGAAAATTATCAAGCGCTTGCTTTAACAGATTTAAATGTCATGCACGGTGCATTACAATTTTATGATGAGTGCCAGCAAGCGGGAATTAAAGCTATATTTGGATTGACTATATTTTTAGATGATCAATTAAATCAATTAGAATGTGTATTACTCGCAAAAGACAATGCTGGTTATGATAATTTAATTAAACTGTCATCGGCTATTTCGATTAAAGAAAGACATTATGTGCCGATCGAATGGGTAAATACGTATTCTGAAGGGCTCATCATCATTGCTAAACAGTTGAATAATGATAATGAGCATCTTTTTAATTATATAAATATCAACGAGGATGATAAATATATTTCGCATGATTCCAATATAGAATCAAATCATAGAGCAGTATTTATGCAATCTGCATTATATTTAAATAAGGAAGACAGTGATAGTTTAGTAGCTTTAAAGGCAATTAAGAACAATGAAAAGTTAACGATAAGTGACTTTAATACGAACTATCATCATCATTTTTATGCAGAAGATGAGCTAACAGCATTAAATATATTACAAAGTCATCTAAATATAACTGATGAAATAGCTGATAAATGTACTGTCGATATTAAATATAATCAAGATTTATTGCCTAAATATAATACACCAAATGCTTCGAATAGTAATGACTATTTATGGCAATTACTAGAAGAAAACAAGCAGAAATACCCACAATTTAATAAACAATATGAAGACAGACTTAAATACGAATATGACATCATCGTTTCTATGGGATATGCAGATTATTTTTTAATTGTAAGTGATTTAATTAATTATGCTAAATCACATGATGTACTAGTAGGGCCAGGACGTGGTTCTTCTGGAGGTTCACTAGTTAGCTATGTATTAAATATTACAACAATTGACCCGATAAAATATGATTTATTATTTGAACGATTTTTGAATCCTGAACGTGTCACTATGCCTGATATTGATATTGACTTCCAAGATACAAAGAGAGATAAAGTTATACAATATGTACAAGATAAATACGGTGATAATCGTGTGGCAGGTATAGTCACATATGGTCATTTATTAGCTAGAGCAGTAGCACGTGATGTTGGTAGAATACTACAATTTGATGAAGCAACACTAAATTATATATCTAAATTAATTCCTCATAAGTTAGGTATTACTTTAAATGAAGCATATGAGTCTGATGCGTTTAAACAATTTGTAAATCAAAATCACCTACATGAAAAATGGTTCCACCTCAGTAAACAACTAGAAGGACTTCCAAGACATACGTCAACACACGCTGCAGGTATTATTATTAATGATCAACCTTTACATCAATTTGTGCCAACAATGATGGGTGATACAGGTGTATTAACGCAATGGACAATGACTGAAACGGAAAAGTTAGGACTGTTGAAGATAGATTTCTTAGGTTTAAGAAACTTGTCTATCATTCAGCAAGTCGTAAATCAGGTGAAATTTCAAGAACAAATTGATATTGATATCGAAAAGATTCCATTCGATGATACTAAAGTTTTCCAACTGTTATCACGCGGAGAAACGACCGGTATATTTCAACTTGAATCTCAAGGCGTGCGAAGTGTGCTAAAAAGACTGAAACCAGATCATTTTTCAGATATTGTAGCTGTTACATCATTGTATAGACCGGGGCCAATGGAAGAAATTCCTACCTATATCAAAAGACGTAAACATGAAGAAACAATTGAATATTTACATCCAGATTTAGAAGGTATTTTAAAATCTACATATGGGGTTATTATATATCAAGAACAAATCATGCAAATTGCAAGTAAGTTTGCGGGCTTCTCATATGGTGAGGCGGACATTTTAAGAAGAGCAATGAGTAAGAAGAACCGATCCGTTTTAGAAAATGAAAGAAAGCATTTTATCAATGGAAGTCTTGAAAGAGGATATGAAGAAACGACAGCAATCAAAATATTTGATTTAATACTTAAATTTGCTGATTATGGATATCCAAAAGCACATGCAGTTGCTTACAGTAAAATTGCATATATTATGACTTATTTAAAAGTACATTATCCGACTTATTTCTATGCTTCAATATTATCAAATGTAGTTGGAAATGAATCTAAAACAGAACAAATCATAACCGAAATGAAGCGTATAGGTGTTAACATATTTCCACCATCAATCAATAATAGTGAATGGTTCTATAAAGCAACTAAAAAAGGCATCTACACATCACTAGGTGCAATTAAAAATGTCGGTTATCAAAGCGTAAAAGCAATGATAGATGAACGTAAATCTAAAGGCATATATCAAAATCTACATGATTTAGTGCATAGATTACCAAGTAAAGTGAAAAATAAAAAGTTAATTCAAGCCTTAGTTTATGCTGGGGCACTAGATGATTTTAAGTTAACAAGAGCAACACTTTTACAATCTATAGATGATGTATATGAAAGTAGCGAATCCGTCGGTGATGCAAATAACTTATTAGCTGAACTAGGATTAAATGTAAAGAAAGAAATCAAAGAAGTCGAAGAGATGCCAAGTATTACGAAAAGTGAATATGAACGTGAATATTTAGGTTTCTATGTTACAGATCATCCAATTATAACTTTATTTAAAGAAAATCAATTTCTATCAATATACCCATTAAACGTTCAAAATGAAAAAGTCCCAATGCTTGTTATGATTCCTTCACTTAGAAAAATTAGAACTAAAAAAGGTCAAAATATGGCTTTTGTTAATATAATGGATGGTATAAACGAAATAGAAGGCGTTATTTTTCCTGATACTTACAAATCATTAGACAATATAAATATTGAAAATAAACCACTTATCATTCAAGGTAAATTCGAAAAAAGAAATGACAAAATGCAGCTGATTATAAATCATCTTGAAACACTTGAGACATATAGAAAGAAAAAATTAGAAACAGCTAAAGAAATCATGGTACGTAACGTAACGGATATGAAAGAATGGGTAACAAAGGCAAACACTAGTGAAATTAAAATAACATATTTTAATGATGTGGATTTTACGACTAATTTCATAGGATATTTAAATGTTGAAAAGGGTAATATCATCGATTTAATTAATGACTTAGGAAATGAAAACGTACGTCTATTATAGTCTTTATTAATTAAATAAATTATGATATAGTATTCTTCATGGTGGTCAGACCACTGTGAAGAATTTTTTAATTAAAACAATTAAGTTTCGTGTATAATATATGAAGAGATTCAAAACTGAAGGGATGATTATTTTGTCATTAAGAGACGATGCTTTATATATGCATAAAGAAAAACAAGGTAAATTAGGGGTATACGGTAAAGTTAAAGTTACAAACAAAGAAGAATTAAGTCTTGCTTATTCTCCTGGTGTAGCAGAACCATGTAAAGATATACATGAAGATGTTCGAAAAGTATACGATTATACAATGAAATCAAATGCTGTCGCAGTTATAACAGATGGTACAGCAGTATTAGGTCTTGGTGACATTGGCCCTGAAGCAAGTATTCCGGTTATGGAAGGTAAAGCAGTACTATTCAAGAGTTTTGCAGGAGTAGATGGTATACCAATTGCTTTAAATACAAAAGACGTCGACAAAATTGTTGAAACAGTTAAATTATTAGAACCAAACTATGGTGGTGTAAATTTAGAAGATATTTCAGCGCCAAGATGTTTTGAAATAGAAGAAAGACTAAAGAAAGAAACTAAAATCCCAGTCTTCCATGATGATCAACATGGTACAGCAATAGTAACAGTTGCTGGCTTGATTAATGCGCTTAAAATTACAGATAGAAAAATCTCTGATATTAAAGTTGTATTAAATGGTGCAGGTGCAGCAGGTATTGCAATTATTAAATTATTATATAGTTATGGTGTTAGAAACATGATTATGTGTGATTCTAAAGGTGCTATATACGAAGACCGTCCTTATGGTATGAATCCAACGAAAGATTTTGTAGCTAAGTGGACGAACAAAGATAAAATTGAAGGTAAATTAGACGATGTTATTCAAGATGCAGATGTCTTCGTAGGCGTTTCAGTAGAAGGCGCTTTAACCGAAGAGATGGTAGAGAAAATGGCTGATGAACCTATTATATTCGCAATGGCAAATCCAGTTCCAGAAATTATGCCAGATATTGCTAAAAAAGCAGGAGCAAAAGTTATTGGAACAGGTCGATCAGATTTTCCTAATCAAATTAACAACGTATTAGCATTTCCTGGTATTTTTAGGGGTGCACTTGATATACGTGCAACACATATAAATGAAGAAATGAAGCAAGCAGCTGTAGAAGCGATAGCCGGATTAATAACTGAAGATGAACTTAACGCTGATTATGTTATTCCTGGACCATTTGATCCTAGAGTTGCACCGAATGTTGCAAAAGCGGTTGCGAAAGCAGGAATGGAATCAGGTGTAGCACGTATTGAAGCTGATATAGATGAGATTGAACGTAAAACTTATGAACTAGCTGATTTATCATAATTTCGGAAGGAGTTACCACGTTGGATAAAGAAAAACAAAAAGGTTTAATTAAGATTGTTGAACAAGTTCAAGCAATTATTGATGAAAAAAATATTCAAGTGGGCGAAAAATTACCTTCTGAAAGATTTCTTAGTGAAACGCTTCAAGTGGGTCGTTCAAGCATTAGAGAAGCACTTAGAGCTTTAGAGCTTCTAGGTGTTATACATACAAGAAGAGGTGAAGGTACATTCTTAAGTGATATGTATCAACACCAACTTTTTGATTTAATTGGAAGTTTTCTAATACGAAATGATTCACAGTTAGATGAAATTAATGAAGTGAAATGGATGATTGAACATTATTGTGAAGAAAATAGTGATATAGAAACGAATTCTAAAGAAAGTCTAGTAACTTCAAACAATAATCAAATCATGTATATTATTTGGAAGATATTATCTCAGTATAGTGATAGATTTGAAAAAGGAACTTCTAAAGAAGGTTAAGGGGGTAGTGACATGTTTAAAGATTTATTTAATCGAAATCAAAAAAAGAAAAAATATGTAACTGTTCAAAATAGTAAAGATAACGATGTGCCTGAAGGTATTATGACTAAATGTCCTAAATGTAAGAAAATCATGTATACAAAGGAACTCGTTCAAAATTTAAATGTGTGTTTTAATTGTGATCACCATATTCCTTTAACTGCTCACGACAGAATTAGAGCAATTAGTGATGAAGGATCATTTAAAGAATTTGATGCTGGAATGACGGCATCGAACTCATTAAATTTTCCTGGCTATGAGGACAAGTTAGAAAAAGATAGAAAGAAAACTGGGTTAAATGATGCAGTTGTAACAGGAATTTCTAAAATTGAAGGTATTCCTTACGGAGTTTGTGTAATGGATTCTAGATTTAGAATGGGAAGTATGGGTGCAGTAGTAGGTGAAAAAATATGCCGTATTGTAGATTATTGTACTGAACATCATTTACCATTTGTGCTTTTTACGGCAAGTGGTGGTGCACGTATGCAAGAGGGTATTATTTCATTAATGCAAATGGCAAAAACGAGCGTATCTATTAAACGTCATAGTGATAAAGGATTACTGTTTATATCATACATGACACATCCAACAACAGGCGGTGTTTCTGCGAGTTTTGCTTCTGTTGGAGATTTGAATTTCGCTGAACCTAAAGCGTTAATTGGCTTTGCTGGTAGAAGAATAATAGAACAAACTATAAGCGAAAAGCTTCCAGACGATTTCCAAACTGCCGAATTTTTATTAGAGCATGGACAGTTAGATAAAGTAGTGCACAGAAAAGACATGTATCAAACACTGAGTACAGTCTTGAAAATGCATTATAATGAGGTGAAAAATAATGCTTGAATTTGAAAAACCTTTAGAAGAAATTAAAGAAAAAATAAAATCATTGAAAACATATCAAGAAAAACATGATGTAGATTTAACTGATGATATTGAAATGTTAGAAGCAACATTAGTTAAAGAAACTGAAAGAATATATGACAAATTAGAGCCTTGGGATAGAGTACAAGTTGCTAGATTACAAGAAAGGCCAACTACATTGGATTATATTCCATATATTTTCAATGACTTTATTGAGCTGCATGGTGATAGAAACTTTAGAGATGATCCTGCATTGATTGGTGGATTAGCTTATTTTGATGGACAACCTGTTACAGTAATCGGTCATCAAAGAGGAAAAGATACGAAAGATAATATATATCGTAACTTTGGCATGGCACATCCTGAAGGTTATAGAAAAGCGTTGAGACTTATGAAGCAAGCGGAGAAGTTCAATAGACCGATTGTAACATTTATTGATACTAAAGGCGCTTATCCAGGAAAAGCAGCTGAAGAACGTGGACAAAGTGAATCTATCGCTAAAAACTTAGTCGAAATGGCATCATTATCCGTTCCGGTTATATCAATTGTTATTGGTGAAGGTGGAAGTGGTGGTGCACTAGGATTAGGTGTTACCAATCGCTTGTTAATGTTGGAAAATAGTACATATTCAGTAATCTCTCCTGAAGGTGCTGCAGCATTATTATGGAAAGATTCAAGTTTAGCAAAAATGGCAGCCGAAACGATGAAAATAACAGCCCCTGATTTATTTGAGCTAGGCGTTGTAGATGAAGTTATTAAAGAACCGTTTGGTGGCGCACATAAAGATGTAGAAAATCAAGCTACTCTTATTAAGCAATCTTTAGAAAACCATATGAAGAGCTTAAAACAACTGACTGCTGAGGGATTAGTAGAAGATAGATTCAATAAATATAGAAATATCGGTAGTTATATAGATTAATAAATAAAAAGAAAAGTCTGAATTAAGGCTTTTCTTTTTGTTTATTATGAGTATATATGCATAATTAAATATAAGTTGATTCGATTTGTTAACTTAATTATGACAAATAGTCGAGACTTTGAAAAAGAAGACGTTTACATCTGTAAATCACGTTAGTTTTAATGGAATCACGCTATTATTTGTGTTATTTTTAAATTAACAATCATATAACAAGAGAGGTCTGTATATTTATGAAAAAAATTGCAGTGTTAACAAGTGGTGGAGATTCTCCAGGCATGAATGCAGCGATTCGTGCCGTTGTTCGTAAAGCTATATATCATGATATTGAAGTTTATGGTGTATATCAAGGCTATATGGGATTGATAAACGACAACATCAAAAAACTTGAACTAGGTTCAGTTGGTGACATCATTCAAAGAGGTGGAACATTTTTATATTCTGCAAGATGTCCAGAATTTAAAGAAAAAGAAGTTAGAGAAAAAGCAATCGAAAATCTTGAAAAACGAGGAATCGAAGGCTTAGTTGTAATAGGCGGTGACGGTAGTTACCGAGGTGCACAACGATTAAGTGAAGAAGCTAAAAATTTAAAAACAATTGGTGTCCCAGGTACAATAGATAACGATATAAATGGTACAGATTTCACAATTGGATTTGATACAGCACTCAATACGATACTAGATGCAGTAGATAAAATTAGAGATACAGCATCTAGCCATGAACGTACTTTTATTATAGAAGTAATGGGAAGAGATGCTGGAGACCTAGCTTTATGGTCGGGTCTAGCAGCAGGTGCTGAAACAATACTTGTTCCAGAAGGGACTTCAGACATTAAAGAAATTGCTGAGAAGATTCAACAAGGTATGGATCGCGGGAAAAAACATTCCATTATAGTGTGTGCAGAAGGCGTTATGACAGGACACCAATGTGGAGAAGAATTGAAGAAATATATTAACATTGATACTCGTGTTTCTTGCTTGGGTCACATCCAAAGAGGTGGTACACCAACAGGAATGGATAGAGTGTTAGCTTCACGATTAGGTGGGTATGCAGTTGAATTATTAATGCAAAATGAAAGTGCAAAAGCTGTTGGTATTAAACAAAATCAACTGACTTGCACACCATTTGACGATATATTCTCAGCTAAGCATAACTTTGATTTCAAAATGTATGAACTTGCAAATCAATTATCAATTTAAATAGAAATCTATGGAGGTTATTTTAATATGAGAAAGACAAAAATAGTATGTACAATAGGTCCAGCTTCTGAATCTGAAGAAATGTTAGAAAAGTTAATGATTGCTGGTATGAACGTTGCGAGATTAAACTTTTCTCATGGTGATCATGCGGAACATAAAGCACGTATCGATACAATTAGAAAAGTAAGTAATAAATTAAATAAAAATATTGGTATTTTATTAGATACAAAAGGTCCTGAAATTAGAACACATAACATGAAAAACGGTGTAATCGAACTTACTAAGGGAAGTAAGATTACAGTGAAAACGACTGAAATCGAAGGTACACCTGAAGCATTTTCAGTGACTTATGAAAAGTTAGCTGAAGATGTTACAGCTGGGTCAACTATTTTACTTGATGATGGTTTAATTGAGCTTACTGTAGAATCAGTAGATATAGCAAAAGGTGAAGTTTATTGTAGAGTTGATAACGCTGGAGAACTTAAAAATAAAAAAGGCGTTAACTTACCAGGTGTGAAAGTTAACCTTCCAGGTATTACAGATAAAGATGCAAGTGACATTCGTTTCGGTATTTCAGAAGGCGTAGATTTTATTGCTGCAAGTTTTGTCAGAAGACCTTCAGATGTATTAGATATTAGATCTATTTTAGAAGAAAACGATGTAACAACAATCAAAATTATCCCTAAAATTGAAAACGAAGAAGGTATCGACAACATTGATGAAATTCTTCAAGTTTCAGATGGTTTAATGGTTGCTCGTGGTGACATGGGTGTTGAAATTCCACCAGAATCCGTTCCAATGGTACAAAAACAACTTATTCAAAAATGTAATAAGTTAGGTAAACCAGTCATTACTGCAACACAAATGTTAGATTCTATGCAAAGAAACCCACGTTGTACGAGAGCAGAAGCAAGTGACGTAGCAAACGCAATTTATGATGGGTCAGATGCTGTAATGCTTTCTGGTGAAACTGCAGCAGGTTTATATCCTGAAGAAGCAGTTCGTACCATGCAAAATATTGCTGTAGCTGCTGAAGATGCTCAAGACTACAAAAAGTTACTATCAAATCGTTCAAAAATGATAGATACTAATTTAGTCAATGCTATCGGTGTTTCAGTTGCACACACTGCATTGAACTTAAATGTACAATCAATTGTGGCAGCTACTGAAAGTGGTTCAACAGCTCAAACAATTTCTAAATATAGACCACATTCACATATCATTGCTGTAACACCTTATGAAACGACTGCACGTCATATGTCATTAGTTTGGGGTGTATTACCAGTAGTTAAAAAAGGTAAACAAACAACAGATGAATTATTAAATAATGCAGTTTCAACTGCTGTTAATACTGGATTAGTAGATAATGGAGATTTAATCATCATTACTGCCGGTGTTCCAACTGGTGAAACGGGCACAACTAACTTAATGAAAATCCATTTAGTTGGTGATGAGTTAGCTAAAGGACAAGGTATTGGTCATAACTCAGCAGTAGGTAAAGCTGTTGTTGCAAACAACGCTGAAGATCTTAAAGGTAAAGACTTAAGTGAATCAATTGTTATCACACAATCAACAGATGCAGATATGGTTCCATATTTACAAAATGCAAAAGGAATCGTTACAGAAGAAGGTGGATTGACTTCACATGCTGCTGTAGTAGGACTGAATCTTGGTGTTGCGACTTTAGTAGGTGTAGAAAATGCTCGCCAAAAAATAGTTGACGGTACATTAATCACATTAGATCCGAAACAACATAAAGTATATGAAGGATATGCAAACGTATTATAAATAGCATAATAATATATATGTAAACAAAATAAGCTAGAAATGGGATTCGTTTCTGGCATGATCAAAACGAGAAAATCACGATAAAAAGTGATTTTCTCGTTTTTTTATGAGTGTAAATCTTAATGTATGAATTATGGTCCAACTTTTGGGAGATACAATAAGGTTATGGAATAACTCAGCAGTTAATCCACGAAATGGGCAAAGTCATGGAATAAGTCAGAAGTTAATCCAAGAAATGGGCGAAGTCATGGAATAACTCAGCAGTTAATCCAAGAAATGGGCAAAGTCATGGAATAAGTCGGAAGTTAATCCAAGAAATGGTGAAAGTTATGGAATAACTCAGCAGTTAATCCACGAAATGGGCAAAGTCATGGAATAAGTCAGAAGTTAATCCAAGAAATGGGCGAAGTCATGGAATAAGTCGGAAATTAATCCAAGAAATGGTGAAAGTTATGGAATAACTCAGCAGTTAATCCAAGAGATGACAATAAAAACTAAAAGCAGAAGAATTTCAGAATTGAATCTGATTTTCTTCTGCTTTTTAAGTTTGTGAGACTTTGTCTCAGAAATTATTTATTTAAATATTTTTCTCTTTTGGTTGAAATACATAACCGTTAAAAGTATAAACCAAATTGGTGTTATTAAAATCGCAATTAATGTTACTTTTTCTGTCATTAATAGTATGAATACAAAGATGAAGAATATTAATGTTATCCATGCCATTACGACACCACCTGGTAATTTAAATTTAGATGATTTATTAAGCTCAGGTGATATTTTACGGTATCTTATATAAGCTATCGTAATTAAGGACCATACAACTAAGAATAATACAGTTGAAACGGAAGTAACATATTTGAATACTTCTCCTGAATCTTTAATAACGTAATTCAAAATAACTGAAATCATAAGCAATGAACAACTAAACAATGTCGCCTTGTAAGGAACACCCCTTTTATTTGTTTGTCCAAAACCTTTATTTGCTTGATCATTTTGTGAAAGGCCATATAACATACGACTATTTGAGAATATACCACTGTTACAAGATGATGCCGCAGCAGTTAGTACAACAAAGTTAATTAAAGCTGCGGCAATTGGTATTCCAATCAGTCCAAATAATGTAACGAATGGACTTTCAGATGGATCAATTTTATTCCATGGTGTAATTGACATGATGATGATTAAAGAACCTACATAAAACAGCATTATACGAATAGGAACACTATTGATAGCTTTAGGTATTGTTGTATGTGGATCTTTAGTTTCACCAGCTGTTACACCTATAAGTTCAATTCCAACGAAAGCAAATGTTGCCATTTGGAATGATAGGAAGAACCCATTAATTCCATTCGGGAAAAATCCACCATGTGACCAAATATGTGTTATAGATGCTGTACCGTATGGTGTTTTATAAGCCATAACTAACATGATAATACCGACAACGATTAACGCAATAATTGTTGTAATCTTAATGATAGAAAACCAAAACTCTAGCTCCCCAAATAATTTAGCGGTCATTAAGTTCATTGTCATTAATACAAGAATTGTGAATAATGCAGTAATCCAAGTTGGTATATCAGGAAACCAAAAGTTTACGTATTTGGCAACGGCAGTAACTTCTGCCATTCCTGTAACAATCCAGCAGAACCAGTAAGTCCATCCTGTTATGTATCCAGCGTAGGGTCCAATATATGTATGTGTTACATCAGCAAACGAGTGAAAGTCTGTATTGGATAATAGAATTTCACCTAAAGCACGCATAAACATAAACAGTATGAAACCGATTATGATATACGTTAATAAAATGGAAGGACCGGCTGCATGAATCGTTTCACCAGCACCTAAGAATAAACCTGTTCCAATTGCACCCCCAATAGCAATCAGTTGAACATGCCTATTGCTTAACTCCCTTTGTAAATTGTTAGACATAAAAAATAAATCCCTCTTTCTTATTCAAAGTTTATGATTTTATTATGAGCTAACAGAAATAAAATAGCAATTAAAAATCAAATGAAATAATTGAAAAATATGGTAAAAGATAATGATTTATAATTTTTATCATATATAATAAATAAAATGAATGAATCATGATATGGGAGCAGATTTTTGTCTTGGTTATTTATGCGTAAAACCCTTATAAACACTATTGTAATCATGTTTATAAGGACGTGATAAAATATAAGCGCGTATATTATTTCACTATAATATTACACTTGTTTATTTTCATTCATGTATATTATTAAGCATTTTAAAAGTTTCAGAGGCCTTCGCATTCACAAATGATAGTAAATTATATATAATGGTATATGAAAGCCATTACATATATGGGCAATTATTAAGTAAGGGGGACAATAGTATGGCACAAGTAGCAAAAGGTTTAGAAGGAATCATCGCTTCTGAAACAGAAATAAGTACAATTATAGATAATCAATTAACTTATGCAGGTTATGAAATAGATGATCTAACTGAAAACGCATTATTCGAAGAGGTAATGTTCTTATTATGGAATTTAAGATTACCAAACGAAAAAGAACTTGAAGATTTAAATGAAAAATTATTTAGCTATATGACATTAAATCCTCGTATGTATAGTCACTTTGAAGATTATGCAACTGACAAAGTACATCCAATGACTGGTTTACGTACTTCTTTATCATACTTAGCGCATTTTGATCCTGATGCAGAAGTATTTGATGAAGAAACAAATTATGAGAGAGCAATTAGAATTCAAGCGAAAGTTTCTTCGCTCGTTGCAGCATTCTCTCGTGTTCGAAATGGTAAAGAGGTTATAAAACCTAAGAAAGATTTAAGTTATGCAGCTAACTTCTTATATATGTTAAGAGGTGAAGTACCTAGCAAAGTAGAAGAAGAAGGTTTTAATAAAGCTTTAATTCTACATGCAGATCATGAATTTAATGCATCTACATTTACAGCTAGAGTTGCAGTATCAACTTTATCTGATATGTATTCAGGTGTAACAGCAGCAGCTGGAGCATTAAAAGGTCCATTACATGGTGGCGCAAATGAACAAGTTATGAAAATGTTAACTGAAATTGGTACTGTTGATAATACAGATGCATTCATTAAACAAAAACTTGAAGAAAAAGCTAAAATTATGGGATTTGGTCATAGAGTATATAAAAACGGGGATCCAAGAGCTAAATATTTAAAAGAAATGAGTCGCCGTATTACTGATGAAACCGGACAAAAAGAACTTTTCGAAATTTCTTGTCGTATAGCAGAAATCATGAAAGAAGAAAAAGGCTTACTACCTAATGTGGATTTCTATAGTGCAACTGTTTATCATAGCATGGGTATAGAACATGATTTATTTACACCAATTTTTGCGATAAGTCGTATGTCTGGTTGGACAGCACATATACTTGAGCAATATAGAACAAACAGAATTATGAGACCAAGAGCTGAATATACTGGTGAACGTGATCGTAAATACGAACCAATTGAAAAACGATAGTATCAACATATAATTTAAATTAAGAATTTTAGATGGAGGAATTTAATCATGGCAGCAGAAAAAATTACAACAAATCAAGGTATATTAAATGTACCAAACAATCCAATCGTACCATTTATTATAGGTGATGGTATCGGACCTGATATTTGGAATGCGTCTAGTAGAGTAATAGATGCAGCAGTAGAAAAAGCATATAATGGTGAGAAAAAAATCGAATGGAAAGAAGTTTTAGCTGGGCAAAAAGCATTCGATGAAACGGGTGAATGGTTACCTAAAGAAACTTTAGAAACGATAAGAGAATACTTAATAGCTATTAAAGGACCATTAACTACACCAATCGGTGGCGGAATTCGTTCATTAAACGTTGCATTACGTCAAGAATTAGATTTATTTACTTGTTTACGTCCTGTACGTTGGTTTAAAGGTGTTCCATCTCCAGTTAAACGCCCTGAAGATACAGATATGGTTATCTTCCGTGAAAATACTGAAGATATTTATGCTGGTATTGAATTCCAAGAAGGAACTGATGAAGCGAAAAAAGTAATCGACTTCTTACAAAATGAAATGGGAGCAAAAAATATTAGATTCCCAGAAACTTCAGGTATTGGTATTAAACCAGTTTCTAAAGAAGGAACTGAAAGATTAGTAAGGGCTGCTATTAATTATGCGTTCGATAATAATCGTCGTAATGTAACATTAGTTCATAAGGGTAATATTATGAAATTTACTGAAGGCGCATTTAAAAAATGGGGTTATGATTTAGCTGAACGTGAATTCGGAGATCGTGTTTTCACTTGGCAACAATATGATAAAATTGTTGAAGCAGATGGTAAAGATGCAGCGAATAAAGCGCAATCTGACGCTGAAGCAGAAGGTAAATTAATCATTAAAGATTCAATTGCTGATATCTTCTTACAACAAATTTTAACACGCCCTGCAGAATTTGATGTTGTAGCAACTATGAACTTAAATGGTGACTATATTTCAGATGCATTAGCAGCACAAGTAGGTGGCATCGGTATTGCACCTGGAGCGAATATTAACTATGAAACTGGTCACGCAATATTTGAAGCAACTCATGGTACTGCTCCAAAATATGCTGGATTAGATAAAGTGAATCCATCATCAGTATTATTAAGTGGTGTATTATTATTAGAACATTTAGGTTGGCAAGAAGCTGCAGATAAGATTACGAAATCTGTAGAAGTAACAATTGCATCTAAAGTAGTAACATATGACTTTGCTCGTTTAATGGATGGCGCGACTGAAGTTAAATCTTCAGAGTTTGCCGATGAATTAATTAAAAATTTACCATAATAAGAGATTAAGTGAGGAAGGTTATTTATTAACCTTCCTTTTTATTATAAGGAGATGAATTTGATGACTAGGAAAAAAATATCAATCATAGGTGCTGGATTCACAGGAGCGACGGCTGCTTTCATAGCTGCTCAAAAAGAGTTAGGAGATATCGTGCTAGTCGATATTCCACAATCTGAAAATCCGACAAAAGGAAAAGCATTAGATATGGCTGAAAGCGCGCCAATATTAGGTTTTGATTCAAAAGTAATTGGTACTTCTCAATACGAAGATACTAAAAACTCTGATATTGTAATCATTACTGCAGGTATAGCCCGAAAACCAGGTATGTCCAGAGATGATTTAGTACAAACAAATCAAAAAGTAATGAAGTCAGTTACTGAAGAAATCGTAAAGTATTCTCCAAATACTGTTATTCTTGTCTTAACTAATCCTGTTGATGCTATGACTTACACAGTATATAAAGCATCAGGATTACCTAAAGAAAAAGTAATTGGACAATCTGGTGTGCTAGATACAGCAAGGTTTAGAACGTTTGTTGCAGAAGCATTAAACTTATCTGTGAAAGATGTGACAGGGTTTGTACTAGGTGGACATGGCGATACAATGGTTCCATTAATTAGATATTCTGCTGCTGGTGGCGTACCTTTAGATACATTACTAACGCATGAGCAAATTCAAGAAATTGTAGATAGAACAAGAACTGGTGGCGCAGAAATTGTTAATTTATTAGGAAATGGATCTGCATATTATGCGCCAGGTGCTGCGTTAATAGAAATGGCAGAGGCAATTTTGAAAGACCAAAAACGTGTGTTGCCTTCAATAGCATATTTAGAAGGTGAATATGGTTATGAAGGTATTTATTTAGGGGTTCCAACCGTATTAGGTGCGAATGGTATAGAAAAAATCATTGAACTAGAATTAACAAATGAAGAGAAAAAATTACTAGATGAATCTGCTGATTCAGTTAAAGCTGTGAAAGATATTTTGAATTAATAACGCACAAATAAATTGGTATTTTTGTTGAAGGGACAAACTATAGAATCACAAGATTTTATAAAGTTTGTCCCTTTTTCGAAAATGAATTGTTATTATATGGGATTTTCCTTAAATTTAGTAAAAAATATAGTTCTCAAAGTATAATATTGTTTAGCTAATATTAACTTTTTGTAAAGTTCTCTAATTATGCATTATTTTTTTTAAAATTTACGATATAATGATGTTAAATAGTTCAAGGAGGTTCTTACATGTCTCAAAAAGTTTTAGTAGTAGACGATGAGCAGTCTATCGTAACTTTACTCAAATATAATATAGAACAAGCAGGCTACCAAGTTATAGTAGCTTATGACGGTGTTCAAGCGTTAGAGAAAGTGAATGAAGAAAAACCTGATTTAGTTGTTTTAGATGTTATGTTACCTGAGATGGATGGTATTGAAGTTTGTAAGACAATACGTTCAAATAAAAATCAAGTACCCATCTTAATGCTTACTGCAAAAGATGATGAATTCGATAGAGTATTAGGTTTAGAATTAGGTGCTGATGATTACATGACAAAACCATTCTCACCTAGAGAAGTAGTTGCGCGTGTGAAAGCAATTTTAAGACGTGTAGGTTTAGTAGAAAGCAATCAATTAGACGATGAAGATATTGTGTTAGGTTCAATTAGAATTAGACCGGACTTTTTTGAGGTGTATAGAGACGATGAATTATTAGAGTTAACGCCGAAAGAATTTGAATTATTGCTTTATTTAATAGAAAGACAAGGTCGTGTTATAACACGTGAACATATGTTGAATTCTGTTTGGAATTATGAATTTGCAGGAGATTCAAGAATAGTAGATGTACATATTAGTCATTTAAGAGATAAACTTGAAGAAAATCCTAAACAACCACAATTTATAAAAACTGTAAGAGGGTTAGGATACAAATTAGAAAGACCGAAGAAAAATGATTAAATTTTATAACAAGTTATTATTGATACTTACAACGGTCACTGTTGTAAGTTTTCTTATATTAGGATTTTTTCTTCATAATTCCAGTTATGACTTAATCTCTAAACAACAAAAAAGCCTCTTAGAAAATAATACTCAGAAAATATACGAACTCGCAAAGAAGAACCCTCAAAATTTAAATGAATTTATGAAGGTATTCAATGAAGATATTTTGTTGAAAAAAAATAGTAAAATCGTATATCGAACATCTAATGCAGAAACAAAAATATTCAACAAAGAAAATGATAAAGTATTAACAGAAGCAAAAGCATATAATGAATCTTTTATAATAAGTAGAGATAAGAAAGAAATCATTTATGCTAAAAATTTTGGTGCTTATCAAGTTGCAATCGCTTCTAAATCTGATGCGATATCTATTATTCAACAAGACATTTGGAAATATTTGCTAATCGTGTTGTTCTTTACGTTACCACTTATTTATTTTGTGGTGAGATATATAAACACTTCTTATATTCATCCAATAAATGAAGTTACATATGCAACGAAACTACTAGCATCGGGTAAATATAGAGTAAGAGTTCCAGAAAGTAATGTCAAAGAAACGAAAGAATTATTTATAAATACGAATAATCTAGCCCGTACTTTAGACGATTTAAATAATGAACAAAAGTTACAAAGAAATAGATTGGAAACAACATTAGAAAATATTCCAAGTGCAACATTGATGATTGATAGAAATGGTGTGATTGTAATAGCGAATAAATCCTATCATGAAATTTTTGGTAGTGCTGGAAATGTTGAAGGAAATAAATTCCAAGATTTTATGCCTAATACAGAAATTAGCAATATGATGAATGAAGCGTTAAAGTTGGAAAAACCTTTATATGAACAAGTTGAATTATATATTAATAATGTTCATAATAAATTTTTTGAGGTTTCAGCTATTCCGGTTTTATCAAGAAAGAAACGAAATCTACTTGGTTTAGTTGTCGTTATGCATGATATTACGCAATTAAAAAAATTAGAACAAATGCGTAAAGACTTTGTTGCTAATGTGTCTCATGAACTAAGGACGCCAATCACGTCAATTAAAGGTTTTGCTGAAACATTAATTGATGGTGCTAAAGATGATCCAGATTCTTTAAATATGTTTTTAAACATTATCCTAGAAGAATCTAACAGAATCCAATCTCTTGTACAAGATTTGTTGGACTTATCCAAGATAGAACAAAATACAACATTACCAAAAGAACGAATATCATTAACAGAAATAGGTGGTTATGCAATAAATGCTGTATTAAATAGTGCAGAAAAGAAAGATATACACATCATTAATCAAATTGAAAATGATGTTTTTGCATATGGTGACAAAGATAAGATTACGCAAGTTTTAATTAATCTATTATCCAATGCTATTAGTTACTCTTCTTCTTCGAGTGAAGTCATACTTTCTATTAAAGATGAAGGAGATTCTCAAGTGATTTCTGTACAAGATAAAGGCCTAGGTATTGAAAAACATGAAATGAAGCGGATTTTTGAACGGTTTTATAGGGTTGATAAAGCAAGAAGTAGAGATTCAGGAGGAACAGGTTTAGGATTATCTATAACAAAGCATATTGTTGAAGCACATCATGGTCAAATAAATGTAGAGTCAACAGTTGGGGAAGGTTCTACTTTTACTGTGAGATTATTTAATGCGTAATCTTAATTAAAAATTTACATCCTTTTCATATTACCTTAATAGATGTTCGGTAATATGAATATAGACCCCTTCATTTTGATGATTTAGCAAGATACTACGGTATCTTGCTTTTTTTTATTATGCTAAACAATCTTAATATAATCTAAGATATGATAAAATAAAGTCAATATAATGATGGAGGTATCTCACATTGGAAAAATTGGTACTGATAGATGGAAACAGTTTATCATTTAGGGCATTTTTTGCTTTACCTTTATTAACAAATAAAGCGGGCGTTTATACAAATGCAATTTATGGTTTTACGATGATTTTAGATAAAATCATCAAAGAAGAAAATCCAACGCATTTTATGGTTGCATTTGATGCAGGCAAGACAACATTTAGAAATAATTTATATAGCGAATATAAAGGTGGACGTGAAAAAACACCTGATGAATTAAGAAGTCAATTACCATATATTAGACAATTAGTTGAAAGTTATCATATTAAACATTATGAACTTGAAAATTATGAAGCTGATGATATTATCGGTACGCTCTCTAAACAAGCTGACGAACAAAACTTAAAGACGATAATTATAACAGGGGACCGAGATTTAACGCAATTAGCAAGTGATAATGTAACGATTTATTACACCAAAAAAGGCGTAACAGATATTGATCATTACACTCCTGAATTTATAGCTGAAAAGTATGACGGACTTGTTCCAAATCAAATCATCGATATGAAAGGTCTTATGGGTGATAAGTCGGATAATATTCCAGGTGTTCCAGGAATAGGTGAGAAAACAGCCATAAAATTATTAAAACAATTCGAAACTGTTGAAGGTGTTTACGATAATATTGATGAATTAAAAAAATCAAAAATGAAAGACAAATTAATTGAAAATGAAGCAGATGCAAAAATGAGTAAAGTGCTTGCAACAATTGATAGAGAAAGTCCAATTGAAGTAAGTATAGATGATTTGAAACTTAATGAGTTTGATGATGCCGATAAAATTAAATTGTTTAAAACGTTAGAATTCAAACAATTATTAGATCAAATGGATGCAAGTAATGAAGGTACTGATGACCGTGTTATTGAATATCAAGATAATCTTGATGGATTTGATTTTGAAAACACTAAAGAAGCGTCTATTCATTTTGAAACGAATGAAATTAACTATTTAAAAGCAGATGTATTAGGATTTGCTATTCATAGTCAAGATAAAGTTTATGTTATTACTTTAGATGAATTTAAAGAGAATAAAGCATTGCATGCTTGGTTAGAGAACGAGCAAGTAAAATTCTCAGCATATGATGTCAAAAAGACCATTATTTTATGTAACAGAATGGGAATACAAATAAAGGGTGTCGCATTTGATACGATGCTTGCAAGCTATATATTAGATGCTTCTAAAACAATAGATGACGTATATTCTGTCGTTTCGGAGTTTGGCATTTTTTATGTTCCGAATGATGAAAGTATTTATGGTAAAGGAAAGAAATTGCATGTTCCAGAACGCTCTATATTATTTGAAGCGATTGCCAAAAAAGTTACTGCAATAGCTGAAACTAAAGAGAAAATGATTGCATTACTTAAAGAAAAAGAGCAGCTAGCATTGCATGATGATTTAGAATTACCGTTAGCGACAGTTTTAGCAGAAATGGAAACGATAGGTATAACGGTTGATAAATCAACGTTAGTTGAAATGCAAGAAAACTTGAAAGTTAGACTTGATAAACTCATAGAACAAATCCACAATCATGCGGGATCTGAATTTAATATCAATTCACCTAAACAACTTGGAGTTATATTATTTGAAGATTTAAAATTACCTATCATTAAAAAAACAAAGACAGGCTATTCAACAGCTGTTGATGTGTTAGAGCAATTAAGAAATGAACACCCGATTATAGAGGATATATTAGTTTATAGACAATTGTCTAAACTGCAATCTACTTATATTGAAGGCTTACAGAAGATGATTACACCTGAAGGTAAAATTCATACTCGTTTTAATCAAACATTAGCTCAAACTGGCCGATTAAGTTCAGTTGACCCGAATTTACAAAATATCCCGATTAGATTAGAGGAAGGTCGAAAAATTAGAAAAGCTTTTAAACCGAGCAAAGAAGATCATGTAATATTTGCAGCTGATTATTCACAAATTGAATTACGTGTATTAGCAGATATAACAGGCGATGAACATATGAAAGAAGCATTTACTGCAAATGAAGATATCCATACTAAGACAGCAATGCGCGTGTTTAACGTTAACAAAGATGAAGTTACTTCTAATATGAGACGACAAGCTAAGGCAGTTAACTTTGGGATAGTATATGGTATTAGTGACTATGGTTTAAGTCAAAGTTTAAGTATAACTCGAAAAGAAGCTAAAAAATTCATAGGTGATTATTTAGATAGTTTCCCTAAAGTGAAAGAATATATGGATACAATTGTTCAAGATGCTAAACAAAAAGGATATGTCGAAACATTACTGCATAGAAGAAGATATACGCCTGATATTACGAATCGTAATTTCAATTTAAGAAGTTTTGCTGAAAGAACTGCAATGAATACACCAATTCAAGGTAGTGCAGCAGATATTATCAAATTAGCGATGGTTCAGTTTAGAGAAAAAATGAAAAATAAAGATTTCAAAGCTAGATTGTTGCTACAAGTACACGATGAATTAATCTTTGAAGTGCCAAATGATGAAATAGAAAGCTTTAAACCTTTCGTAGAAGAAATTATGAATCATGCTCTTGAGCTATCAGTACCACTAAGTGTTGAATCCAGCTATGGTGAAACTTGGTATGATGCTAAATAATGAATAGAAAGAAGTTTGAATATGCCAGAATTACCTGAAGTAGAACACGTAAAAAGAGGAATTGCACCTAGAATACTAGGTGCAACAATAAAGAACATTGCTTTCTCTAATAAAGTGAAGCAAGGAAAAGAAAGCGGCAAAGAAACAATTATTAAAGGTACTACATTAGATGAATTTATCGCCCGAACTAAAGGATATAAAATAGAACATGTTTATAGAAGAAGTAAATATATATTTATAGAAATTGAAAATGAACAAGCACACCACATCTTGATGTGCCATTTCGGTATGACGGGCGCTTTCTTCACCGTCCCGGATTTATCAGATATTGCGATTGAAAATCATAAAAAACATTGGCATGTTATCTTTGAACTAGATAATGGACTCAAACTTATATATACAGATATAAGAAGATTTGGTGAGTTACGTGCATTAAGAGATTTAAATGAATATCCATCTGTTCTTAAAATTGCACCAGAACCATTTGTTGAAGAAGCATTTCAACATTATTCAGAAAAAATTAATGAAAGAAAATTTATTAATAAACCAATAAAAACGGCTATACTTGATCATTCTGTAATATCAGGATGTGGAAATATTTATGCATGCGAAGCTTTAATACGTGCAGGAATACTACCTATGAGAACGGTTAAAGAATTGAGTAAGGATGAGCGTAGGCATGTTTTTAATGAAGTGGTCAATGTACTACAAGAAGGTATAGATAATGGTGGTTCGAGCATTTCAGATTATTATAATGCTGATGGTGAAAAAGGATCAATGCAAGATAAACATATGGTCTATGGTAAAAAAGTATGTGTTAAATGTGGTAATCCAGTTGAACAACAAGTGATTGCTACAAGGAATACTTATTATTGTCCAAATTGTCAAAAGTAGGTGTATATATGACGAAAGTAATTGGTTTAACTGGAGGAATTGCAACAGGCAAATCAACGGTTTCTAATATTTTAAAAGAATATGGATTTCAAGTTGTTGACGCTGATTTAGCAAGCAGAAAAGCTGTTGAAAAAAACAGTAAAGGATTAGAACAAGTTAGAGCACTATTCGGTGAAGATGCAATTAAAGATGGTGAAATGGACAGGAAGTATGTTGGGTCCATTATATTTAATGATGAGGAAATGAGAAAAAAATTAAATCAAATTATTCATCCTATTGTAAGAGATATTATGGAAGACGAAAAACAGCAAGCTATTAAACAAGGTCGAAATGTCATTATGGACATTCCGTTATTATTTGAGAATAAATTACAAGATACAGTAGATGAAACGTGGCTAGTATATACGACAGCTGAAACTCAAGTTAAGCGATTGAAAGAACGTAACCAGCTTAGTGATGAGGATGCGAATGCAAGAATAAAATCACAAATGTCTATTTATGATAAAAAGAGATTAGCAGATGAAATTATAGATAATAATGGTTCGTTAGATTCATTGAAACTATTTATAGAGAACTTTTTGAAAGAAAAAGGTTATCATGTCTAAAATCTAAGTATATACGCATTAATATGTAATGTTCAGCTAATCAGTATGACACATTAACAAAGTGAAGTATTACGATAAAATAATAAAATCACAAACAGAAATTAAACACTATTAAACTTTTTGAAAAACATGATAGAAAACGTTTTCAACAAACTTTTAATGTGCTATACTAATCGTATTAAATAGTATATCACATTAAAAGGGGTTCTCAATTATGACGAAAAACATTGCAATAAATGGATTAGGTAGAATAGGAAGAATGGTATTAAGAGGTGCACTTAAATCAAACGAATTGAATATTGTAGCTATTAATGCATCTTATCCACCTGAAACAATTGCTCATTTAATAAAATATGATTCAACTCATGGTATTTTAGATGCTGACATTAAACCAGTTGAAGATGGTATTGTAATTGATAATCACAAAATTTTATTAGTATCTGAGAGAGACCCTAAATTGTTACCGTGGGGGACATTAAACATTGATATCGTAATTGAAGCGACTGGTAAATTCAATCATGGTGATAAAGCAGTTTCACATATTGATGCTGGTGCTAAAAAAGTTATCCTAACTGGACCTTCTAAAGGTGGTCAAGTTCAAACAATAGTGTGTGGTGTAAATGATAAAGAACTTGATATGAAAAAGTATGACATTATTTCAAATGCATCATGTACTACGAATTGTTTAAGTCCTGTAGCAAAAGTACTTAATGATAAATTTGGTATTGAAAATGGATTGATGACGACTGTACATGCATTTACAAATGATCAAAAAAATCTCGACAATCCGCATAAAGACTTAAGAAGAGCGCGTTCATGTACGGATAGTATTATTCCGACATCAACTGGAGCAGCAAAGGCGTTATCGTTAGTATTACCAGAATTAGAAGGAAAAATGCATGGAATGGCTTTAAGAGTGCCTACTTCTAATGTTTCGTTAGTCGATTTAGTTGTCGATTTGAAAACGGATGTCACGGTTGAAAGTGTAAATGATGCTTTTAGAAAAGCGAGCAAAGAAGAATTGCAAGGCGTATTAGCAGTAAGTGAAGAACCACTTGTCTCAATAGACTTTAAGACGAATCCTAATTCAGCAATCGTTGATGAGTTATCTACGATGGTAATGGGTTCCAACAAAGTTAAAGTACTAGCTTGGTACGATAATGAGTGGGGTTATTCAATGAGAGTCGTTGAGTTAGCAGAACAAGTTGCTGAAATATTGTCTGAAGTTCATGAACAAAAAATTTCATAAATTAAATTTAATTAAGAAGCAATGCATCCAACATGAGTGATGTGTTGCTTTTTATTGTGTGTATCACAACGATTCTATTATGATCACTTAAAAGTAGTCAGCATTTAAAAATATATAAAACTACTGTATAATCTATGTATGAAAATAAAAGTTAAGAAAGGGTGAAACGAATGAGATGTCCTAACTGTAAATATGAAAACTCTAAAGTTGTGGATTCTCGTCATGCGGATGATTTAACTGCTATACGACGTAGAAGAGAATGTGAATCTTGCCGATTTCGTTTTACTACCTTTGAAAGAATTGAATTAACGCCATTAATTGTCGTAAAAAAAGATGGCGCAAGACAAGCATTTAATCGTGATAAAATATTAAATGGTCTCGTTCGCTCATGTGAAAAGCGACCAGTAGCATATCAAAAATTAGAAGATATTACGAATGAAGTAGAAAGAGATTTAAGAGCAGAAGGAAATACGGAAGTTTCATCAAATGATATTGGTGAAAAAGTAATGGAACAATTAATGGATGTTGATCAAGTTTCATATGTAAGGTTTGCATCTGTGTATAGAGAGTTTAAAGATGTAGATCAACTACTAAAATCAATGCAAGGAATCTTGAAAGACCGAAAGTAAGGTGAGTATGAGTGGCGGAATATTTTAGTGGCATAAAACCGAGTGATGGATTTTATGTTAAGTCAAATTATAGTTATACGCATGTACATCAAGACATATTAATTAGTTTATATACGCCATTAATCGGAACGGATGCAATTGGTGTTTATTTATATTTATCACAGTTTAATTTTCATAACGAAAATGATGCTATGAATCATTATACGATTATGAACGACTTGAAAGTTAATTTATCAAATTTTAGGAACTCTTTAGATTTATTAGAAGGAATAGGTTTGATTAAAACATACTTTAAAACAAACGAAAGTGAACAAACATTTATATATGTATTAAAACAACCAGCCTCGACAGACCAATTTTTTAATGATCCATTGTTATCTGTATTTTTATATCAACAAATAGGAAATGCTAGATTTAAAGCTTTAAAAAATAGATATAAAGATAATGGTGTCTCAACTAAAGGGTTCAATGATGTCACAAAGAGTTTTACTGATGTATTTAAAACACCTAAATTATCTCAAATAAATCCTGAAGATGATATTCAAGTTATGCCTCAACAAAGGAATAACGGTTTAGATTTATCAGATGTAGGTTTTGATTTTGAAATGTTGGAAATGTTATTGAGCAACCATTTGATTTCTAAAGAAATATTAAATAAAAAAACAAAACAAGTCATTATACAAATAGCCACATTGTATGGCATTACACCTGTTGAAATGAAATCAATCATTTTGAAATCCATTACGGAAAATCAAACCATCTCTTTAGCAGATTTAAGAAAACATGCAAGGTCAATTTATCAAATTGAACATGAAGGTAATTTACCATCTTTAGAAACAAAACAACAAAGTAAACCAAATTCACAAATGTCATCCGATACTAACATAGACTCTCTAGAATCATGGTTTGAAATGTTAGAAGTAACGAGTCCAATTGAAATGCTTTATTCATTCAATGAAACAGAACCTACTATTAGTCAAAAACGTTTCATTGAAGATATCATTACACGAGAGAGATTGCCATTTGGTGTAATGAATATACTATTACAATATGTAATGTTTAAGAATAACAAACAGCTTCCGAGAGCTTATACTGAAGAAATAGCCTCAAATTGGAGTAAACTAAACATAAAAACTGCTAAAGAAGCCTATGAATATACTAAGGAATTTGATAACAAAGCGGCAGAATCTAAAAAAGAAAAAAATAATAAATCAGCACAAAATTCATATAAACTTAAATCTATTGAGAAAACACCAGAATGGCTTCTTAAACAGAAATCTAACGAATCTAATGAGAAGAAACCGAAAGAAACAAATAAAGAATTTGAAAAGAGAAAACAAGAGCTTCAAAAAGAAATGGAAGCTTTTTGGAAAGAAGGTGATCACTAATGGAACCGCTTGGACAACATCTTAAACAGAATAAAGATTTCCAAAAAAGACTAGAAAAAATAAAAAAAGAAACGTTATCACATAGTGAAGTCAAAACATTCTTGCGTGAGCACCAATCAGAATTAACAAATTCAATTATTGAAACCGACTTAGATCAACTTCAAGCATATAAAGATCAGTCTAAATGTTGCGAAAAATGTGAGAGTTATCAAAAGTGTATTAACTTTGTGAAAGGACATGTGCCTGAATTGTATGTTCAAAATGAACATATTAAGACGAGATATTTACCATGTCCAAATAAAATAGAATATGATGCTAATAAGTTTGAATCAAATTTAGTGACATCATTCCAAATGCCAGAAGAAACATTAAAAGCAACAATCAAAGATATTTATGTAGATAATGAAGCTAGAATGGTTATCATTAAAAAAGCAATGGAAATTTGCAACAAAATTGTAGCTGGTGAAGAAACGAAAGGATTGTATATACACGGTCCGTTTGGTACAGGTAAGTCTTATATATTAGGTGCGATATCGAATCAGCTTAAGATGAAGAAACAACCTTCTATGATTATATACTTACCTGAATTTATAAGAGTATTGAAAAATGGTTTTAAAGATGGTTCATTTAGTGATCGATTCGAATCTGCAAGAGAAGCGAAAGTATTAATGCTAGATGATATAGGTGCTGAAGAATTAACGCCGTGGGTAAGAGATGAAATATTAGGACCATTGCTACATTATAGAATGGTTCACAAGATGCCTACATTTTTTAGTTCGAATTTTAATTTTGAAGAACTTGAATTTCATTTAAGTAAGACGAGACAAGGTGCAGAAATTACAAAAGCAAGCCGTATTATGGAACGCATTAAAACAATTACCGAAGCTTATGAATTGGAAGGGAAAAATTACCGTTCATAATTTAAACTTGATATTTTAAAAGAGAGATGTATAATTAAATTAACTTAAATGAATATAAAAATTTAGAGGATATGACTTTTATAACATATTTGAAGAGAGTCTCATATTGCTGCGATTGAGATAATATTTTATAAACGGTTACTCCCTCATACATGATGTGCTAATCCACATTCGGCTCAAGACCGTTATCTTATGTAGAGTTATCGTATATTGATCTTAATGTACGTTAATGAGGGTGGTACCGCGAGAGATTTCGTCCCTTTGGATGAGGTCTCTTTTTTATGTTCATTAATACAATTAATTGAGGAGGAAGTCGTTATGAGTGAAATAAATGTAAAGTTTCCAGATGGCAACGTGAAAGGGTTTGAGAACGGAACAACAACTGAAGAAATAGCCCAATCAATTAGCCCTGGTTTAAGAAAAAAAGCAGTAGCTGGGAAATTTAACGGGCAATTAGTAGATCTTACTAGACCTTTAGAACAAGATGGAGAAATTGAAATCGTTACACCTGGTAGTGATGAAGCTTTAGAGGTGTTAAGACATTCTACAGCTCATTTAATGGCACAAGCTTTACAAAGATTATATGGGGATGTGAAGTTTGGAGTAGGTCCGGTTATCGAAGGCGGATTCTATTATGATGTAGATACAAACCACAAAATCTCTAGTGACGACTTTGAAACAATTGAGAAAGAAATGAAACAAATTGTAAATGAAAATTTCAAAATTGAACGTAAAGTTGTATCTAGAAATGAGGCTAAAGCATTTTTCAAAAATGATGAATATAAATTGGAATTAATTGATGCTATTCCTGAAGATGAAAATGTTACGTTATATTCACAAGGTGAATTTACTGATTTATGTAGAGGTGTTCATGTACCATCAACTGCAAAAATAAAAGAATTCAAACTTTTATCAACTGCCGGTGCATACTGGAGAGGTAATTCAGATAATAAGATGCTTCAACGTATTTATGGAACAGCTTTCTTTGATAAAAAAGATTTAAAAGCTTATTTAAAAGTATTAGAAGAAAGAAAAGAAAGAGATCACAGAAAAATAGGTAAAGACTTAGATATATTTGCTACAAATCAATTGATTGGTGCTGGACTTCCTTTATGGTTACCGAATGGTGCCACAATCAGAAGAGAAATAGAACGTTATATTGTAGATAAAGAAGTAAGTTTAGGTTATGACCACGTGTATACACCAGTTATGGCAAACGTTAACTTATATAAAACTTCAGGACACTGGGATCATTATCACGAAGATATGTTCCCTACAATGGATTTGGAAAACGAATCTCTTGTACTAAGGCCGATGAACTGTCCACATCATATGATGATTTATAAAAACAGTCGTCACTCATATAGAGAATTGCCAATTAGAATTGCGGAATTAGGTTTAATGCACAGATACGAAGCAAGTGGGGCTGTATCAGGATTGCAACGTGTTCGTGGGATGACATTAAATGATGCACATATATTTGTTAGACCTGACCAAATCAAATCAGAATTTAAACGTGTAGTAGAACTTATATTAGATGTATATAAAGACTTTGGATTTGAAGATTATAAATTTAGATTAAGTTATAGAGACCCAGAAGATAAAGAAAAATATTTCGATGATGATCAAATGTGGATAAAAGCAGAACAAATGCTTAAAGAAGTTATTGATGAAATGGGTCTCCCTTATGAAGAAGCTATTGGAGAAGCGGCATTTTACGGTCCGAAGTTAGATGTACAAGTTAAAACAGCTATGGGTAAAGAAGAAACTTTATCAACAGCGCAATTAGACTTCTTATTGCCAGAACGCTTTGATTTAAATTATATTGGTAAAGATGGCGAAGAGCATAGACCTGTTGTAATCCATAGAGGTGTAGTATCTACTATGGAAAGGTTCGTTGCATTTTTACTAGAAGAAACAAAAGGTGCATTACCAATTTGGTTAGCACCAAGACAAGTTGAGATTATACCTGTGAACCTTGACTTACATTATGATTATGCAAGAGCAATACATGATGAATTGAAATCACAAGGTGTTAGAGTTCATATTGATGATAGAAACGAAAAAATGGGTTACAAGATACGTGAAGCTCAAATGAATAAAATTCCTTACCAAATAGTTGTCGGTGATAAAGAATTAGAAAACCAAGAAGTAAACGTTAGACAATATGGTTCTAAAGATTCTAAAACTTTAGAAAAAGATGAATTTATTTGGAGTCTAGTTGACGAAATCAGACTTAAAAAATAACAAACTATTGAATTTTAATAAATCATCGGGTATAGTTTAAATAGTAAAATTTAATTAAATATTCCTCAGTAATGAGTTAGAGGTTGCAATGTTCAAGAGTAATCATTCAGAAATGTTATGGCATATATGTTGAAATGATAAAAGGGGACATTGCCGAAACGAAGCGTAACCATGATGCGCTTTGTTGGGTCAGTATTGAATAAATGCTGAACTGTCACACTAAGTGATGTGCTACCAATTTTTATGGAATGATCATATATGGTCGCATATCTAATCGGATATGCGACTTTTTTAGTGACTCGAGTCGGGAATGAAGAAAGGAAAGTACTATGGCACAAGAAAAATCAACAAATGATGTTCAAAGAAAGCTTAAAGATAGACACATATCAATGATCGCTATAGGTGGATGTATTGGTACAGGTTTATTTATGACTTCTGGGGGTGCAATTAGAGATGCTGGCCCTGGTGGTGCATTATTAGCATACGCAGTAGTAGGGTTGATGGTATTCTTCTTAATGACCTCATTAGGAGAAATGGCTACATATTTACCTGTTTCAGGTTCTTTTAGTACGTATGCTACACGTTTTGTGGACCCGTCATTAGGGTTTGCACTTGGATGGAACTATTGGTTTAACTGGGTAATTACAGTTGCTGCAGATATTACTATAGCTTCTCAAGTGATTAGCTATTGGCAACCAATGGAGATTATTCCGTCATGGGCATGGAGTATTATTTTTATGTTAATCATATTTGGGTTAAATTCATTATCTGTTAAAGTATATGGAGAAAGTGAATACTGGTTCGCATTTATTAAAGTTGCAACAGTTATTATTTTCATAGGTGTTGGACTGCTTACTATATTTGGGTTATTAGGTGGACAATATTTAGGGTTTGAAAATTTTGTTACTGGTGATGCACCATTCTTGGGTGATAACAACGTAAATACATTCTTACTCGTATTAGGTGTATTCTTAGTTGCGGGATTCTCTTTCCAAGGTACGGAATTAATCGGTATCACAGCCGGTGAATCTGAAAATCCAGAACGAGCAGTACCAAAAGCAATTAAACAAGTGTTCTGGAGAATATTATTGTTTTATATTTTAGCTATATTCGTAATTGGGATGATCATTCCTTATACAAATCCTAATTTAATGGGTGGAGATGAAGTTGCTAAATCACCGTTTACACTTGTATTTGAGAATGCAGGATTAGCATTTGCTGCTTCATTTATGAATGCTGTCATCTTAACTTCTGTATTATCTGCAGGTAACTCAGGTATGTATGCATCAGTTAGAATGTTGTTCTCGATGAGTAAAGATAAATTAGCAACACCTGTATTTTCTAAAACAAACAAATCAGGTGTGCCATATGTAGCATTATGTGCTACGGCGTTTGTCGTTATATTAATTTTTGGTATTGAACACATTAGTGGTGGTGCATATGAATATATTATCGCGGCATCAGGTATGACAGGTTTCATCGCTTGGTTAGGAATTGCAATAAGTCATTATAGATTTAGACGTGCATTCGATATACAAGATTACGATAAATCTAAACTGAAGTATAAAGCTAAGCTATTTCCATTCGGTCCTTTATTTGCATTTGCATTATGTGCAATAGTAATAGTGGGTCAAGATGTAGATTTTATTCAAACTGGTGAATTTGAACCGAGAAGATTCTTTATCACATACATGGGTATTCCTGTTTTCTTAGCATTCTATATCTTCCATAAAGTGAAGTATAAAACTAAGAAAATTCCATTAAGTGAAGTAGATTTAAGCCAGGATGTAGATATGCAAGAATTTGAAAAGAATATTAAATAACAATTGACATAACGGTTTATAGTTGGTATGATTAGTTCTGTTGAATACGAAACGGACCAAGTAGAAGCATACCCGCTTCTCACCTGTAGTGACGCGTTAAGCAGTTAGCAGGTAGAAATAAACCTTTATTGTTTATGGATTAGAGCGGGTGCCTTGTGCATTCGCTCTTTTTTTCTTGGACGACTTCGTAAAAATCTAGGAGGTGTCAACCATAGCTAAAGATCAAACTCAAATTAATGACAAAATTCGTGCGAAAGAACTTCGACTTATTGGACAAGATGGTGAACAAATCGGTGTCAAATCAAAACAAGAAGCACTTGAAATGGCTGAACGTGTAGATTTAGATGTTGTAATTGTAGCGCCAGGCGCAAAACCACCTGTTGCAAGAATTATGGATTATGGTAAATATAAATTCGAACAACAGAAAAAAGAAAAAGAAATGCGTAAAAAACAAAAAATAGTCAATGTTAAAGAAATTCGATTAAGTCCAACAATCGAAGAACACGACTTTGAAACAAAATTAAAGCATGCTCAAAAATTCTTATCTAAAGAAGATAAAGTTAAAGTTTCAATTAGATTTAGAGGTCGTGCTATTACGCATAAAGAAATTGGTCAACGTGTATTAGAACGCTTTGCAGATTCTTGTAAAGATATCGCAACAGTTGAACAAAGACCTAAAATGGAAGGGCGTTCTATGTTCTTAATGTTAGCGCCAATTACAAACGATAAATAAACCGAAATTATAGGAGGAAAACTCAATGCCTAAAATGAAAACTCACCGTGGAGCAGCAAAACGTGTTAAAAGAACTGGTTCTGGTCAATTAAAACGTTCTAGAGCGTTTACTTCACACTTATTCGCAAATAAATCAACTAAAGCAAAACGTAAATTACGTAAAGCATCTTTAGTATCTAAATCAGACAACAAACGCGTAAAACAAATGTTAACGTACGTAAAATAATAATTAATGTGGACTAATGGTCCAGTCTAAGGAGGAATTTACATGCCACGTGTTAAAGGTGGAACAGTGACGAGAGCTCGTCGTAAAAAAGTTTTAAAATTATCAAAAGGTTATTTTGGTTCAAAACATACATTATACAAAGTTGCTAAGCAACAAGTAATGAAGTCAGGTAACTATGCTTACCGTGACCGTCGTCAGAAAAAACGTGAATTCCGTAAATTATGGATCGCACGTATTAATGCTGCGGCTCGTCAAAATGATATTAGCTATAGCCGTTTAATGAATGGTCTTAAATTAGCTGAAATCGAAATCAACCGTAAAATGCTATCTGAAATTGCTATTTCAGATGAAAAAGCTTTCGCTGAATTAGCTGCTAAAGCTAAAGATGCATTAGCTAAATAATTACAATCCATAGACTAGTTAAGAATAAATCGAATGATTTTTTCTTAACTAGTCTTTTTTACTTGTAAGAATATACGTAAACGAATGAACAATGCATCTCCTTTACGCTTGTTCTACGCTTTGATAAAATGAAAGAGAATAAAGAATAAGGAGAATATTATGTCTAAATATGATGAAATGATTACTGTCGTTCCAAGAGCAACGATATTTAATAATGAAGCTTATCAATTTAATGGATTTAAATCTATCCAAGATGAAGAAACGAAATATATTTATGAAACAATTAAACAATATGAAGTGAAAAGACGTGGAGACATGGAAGAAGATCCAAGTTATAAACAACTTATTTCTTATTGTATTTTAGAGAATGAAAATAATGAAGTCCTCGTTTATGAAAGATTAAGTGGCGGCGGAGAAGGTCGTTTACATGGTCTTAGCTCAATAGGAGTTGGTGGCCATATGAATGATGTACCAAATGCAACAAATGTAGAAGAAGTAATAAATGAAAATGCTAAACGAGAACTTGAAGAAGAAGTTGGTTTGAACGAAGAAGCAGTCACAAACTTAGAATTAATCGGATTCATTAATGATGATGAAAATGACGTAGGCAAAGTTCATATTGGGTTAGTTTTTAAATTAAACGTAACAAAATCAAGTGTATCTGCAATAGAGACGGATACTTTAAAAATTGATTGGATAAGTAAAAACGATTTATCAAATGATAAAAATTATGAGACTTGGAGCGGTCTGATTATAGAAGGCTTATATAAAAGAGGTGTATAACCTTGAGTGAAATTATTCCATTTCCTAAATTAAGAAAACAATTAGTAAACGAGATAAACAAAAGTATGTCGGATGGCCAATTTGATAAGGCGTATGATGCTTTCGAAGTTTATGAACAACATTTCGAGATGAATGAAGATTTATCTATAAAGAAATGTGAAGTATTAAAGGAATGTGGGCATTATCTTGAATTAAGAGAAGAAGCGAGTATTTTATTAGGTCAAGGGCATGATCAATATGATCAAATTATAATTTACTTTGTGGAAAGTTTGTATTATTTAGAGCAACATCAAACAGTAGTTGAAATTATTAATCAAATCAATGATGAAGATATTGAACACAAAACGAGAATGAAATTATTGCCTATTCAAGATATGGCGCGTGACAAATTAGAACAACGAAAACGAAAAGCATCTGACATATTAAGTGCTTTTAAGGAAGAACAATTTGAAAATCAAATCCAATTATTGATTGATTTAATTGATAATCATTTAGGCATATTTAATTTGACGTTAGCTCAAATCATCGAAAATGAATCGCTACATCCTAATGTACAAAGTTTAATATTAGAGTATTTGAGATTAGGTGATTGGACAAATAAAGTTACATTTGCAAAGCTAGATGAAAATATAACAACTATACCAAGTGAATTAGATGGTATAGAAAGAACACACTTTAATAAAATAATAATTCCTAAAGTAATTGAACAACTTGAGATTGATAGTCCTTCATCTATAGAATTAGCGAACACATTATTAAATCAACATGCTATTGTAATGTATCCAATTGAGCACAAATCTTTAAAAGATGAAGATTTAATTGCATGTTACTTGAAACTTTTAGCAGAACGTTTTAATATAGACGCTAACTACAAATGTGTTAATCAAGAAGATTGGGAACAATTTTTTGATTTTATTCAAAAATTATAATGAATATAAACACTATAGTTGAAACATAGGAAAGCTATGTTATAATTAAAGAGTTGAAAATTAATAAATTAGGATAATCACGGAGGTTTTTATTCATGACAGCAACATGGGAAAAGAAAGAAGGCAACCAAGGTTTATTAACTGTTACGGTTCCTACAGAAGAAGT
Organism: Mammaliicoccus stepanovicii; assembly: GCF_002902525.1. GTDB lineage: Bacteria > Bacillota > Bacilli > Staphylococcales > Staphylococcaceae > Mammaliicoccus > Mammaliicoccus stepanovicii. Next base: position 28,272 of record NZ_PPQZ01000013.1, on the reverse strand, counting down.
AGATAAAGGTTTAGACAAAGCATTCAAAAAAGTAGTTAAACAAATTAATGTACCAGGTTTCCGTAAAGGGAAAATGCCAAGACCATTATTTGAACAAAGATTTGGTGTTGAGTCATTATACCAAGATGCATTAGATTTCATCTTACCAGAAGCATATGGTAATGCAGTTGAAGAGGCAGGTATAAACCCTGTAGATCGTCCTGAAATTGACGTTACACAAATGGAAAAAGGTAAAGAACTTATTTTTGAAGCAACAGTTACTGTTGAGCCAGAAGTTGAGTTAGGTGACTATAAAGGTCTATCTATCGAGAAACAAGATCGTGAAGTAACTGATGAAGAATTTGAAAAAGCACTTGAAGATGCAGTTAGTCGCCAAGCTGAATTAGCAGTTAAAGATGGTGAAATTGCACAAGGTGATGTTGCAAACATTAACTTTGATGGTTATGTAGATGGAGAACCATTCGAAGGTGGATTAGCTGAAGGATATGATCTAGAAATTGGATCAGGTTCATTCATTCCTGGATTTGAAGAGCAATTAATCGGACTTAAAGCAAATGATGAGAAAGATGTTGTTGTAACATTCCCTGAAGAATACCATGCTGAAGAATTAGCTGGTAAAGAAGCTACTTTCAAATGTAAAATCAACGAAGTTAAAGCTAAAGAAGTTCCTGAATTAGACGATGAACTAGCTCAAGAATTAGATGAGTCTGTTAAAACAGTAGACGAATATAAAGAAAAATTACGTAAAGATTTAGAAGATGCTAAAGTTAATCAAGCAGACGCTACAGAGAAAGAAGAAGCAATCACTAAAGCTTCTGACAACGCAAAAGTTGAAATTCCTGAAGCTATGATTAACACTGAATTGGATCGTATGATGCAAGAATTTGAACAACGTATTTCACAACAAGGTTTAAATCTTGAACTATACTACCAATTCTCAGGACAATCAGAAGAAGAGCTTAAAGCACAAATGAAAGAAGACGCTGAAAAACGTGTCAAAACTAATTTAACTTTAAAAGCTATTGCTGATGCTGAAAATATCGAAGTATCTGACGAAGACGTTGATGCTGAATTAACAAAAATGAGCGAACAATTTGGTTTATCAGTTGATGATATTAAAGCAACATTAGGTAACAATGATATCTTAGTAAATGACCTTAAGATTCAAAAAGTTATAGATTTATTAGTTGCTGAATCAACAAAAGCATAATTGTTAATCAGTATTAAATACTTTATAGTAGCAGAATATTCTGCTACTATTCTTTTTTAATCAATTTATTTGAAAAACTAAAATTCTTTTAGTATAGTCTATAAGAAGAATAGGGGTGTAAAAATGTTTAAATTTAACGACGATGAAGAAAATTTAAAATGTTCTTTCTGTGGTAAAGAACAAGATCAAGTCAAAAAACTTGTTGCTGGTAGTGGCGTATATATTTGTAATGAATGTATAGAACTTTGCTCTGAAATTGTAGAAGAAGAGTTGAAGTCTCAAGAACCAGAACAATTTACAGATGTACCTACACCTAAAGAAATATTGGAACAATTAAATGACTACGTAATCGGTCAAGAAAATGCTAAACGAGCATTAGCCGTTGCTGTATATAATCACTATAAACGTGTTCAACAACCAACTGATAGTGAAGATGGAGTAGAATTACAAAAGAGTAATATAGCTTTAATTGGACCTACAGGTAGTGGTAAAACATTATTAGCTCAAACATTAGCGAAATCTTTAAACGTACCATTTGCAATTGCGGATGCTACAAGTTTAACTGAAGCAGGTTATGTTGGTGAAGATGTTGAAAATATATTATTAAGATTAATTCAAGCAGCAGATTTCGATGTAGAAAGTGCTGAAAAAGGCATTATTTATGTCGATGAAATTGATAAAATAGCACGTAAATCAGAAAACACTTCAATTACACGAGATGTTTCTGGTGAAGGTGTTCAACAAGCACTTCTCAAAATATTAGAAGGTACAACTGCAAGTGTACCGCCTCAAGGTGGAAGAAAACATCCTAATCAAGAATTTATACAAATTGATACGACAAACATCTTATTCATTCTTGGTGGTGCTTTTGATGGTATCGATGAAGTGATAAAACGTAGATTAGGTGAAAAAGTTATTGGATTTAGTAGTTCAGGCGAAGAAATCAGTGATGAAGAATCATTATTATCACAAATTCGTCCAGAAGATTTACAGTCTTATGGCTTAATTCCAGAATTTATTGGTCGTATTCCAATCGTAAGTAATCTTGAATCATTAGATGTAGATGCGTTGAAAAACATACTAACTCAACCTAAAAATGCATTGGTTAAACAATATTCTAAAATGCTAGAATTAGACAATGTAGAATTAGTGTTTGATGAAGATGCTTTAACTGCAATTAGTGAACTCGCGATTGAACGTAAAACTGGAGCACGTGGCTTACGTTCAATTATTGAAGAAGCACTAATCGACATCATGTTCGATATCCCTTCAAGTAATGATGTAAGTAAAGTTGTCATTACAGAAGAAACAATTAGAGATCACAAATCGCCAAACATGTATGATAGTGAAGGCAATTTATTAAATGATGAAAAAACATCTGCTTAAATAAAATATTGTAGACAAACCTGAAGATTCTTTTGAGTTTTCAGGTTTTTTTTGATAAATGGACTATATATTTTAAATTTTTACTTAGTTTAAATGAATAGCAAATTAAGATATAATGTAAGAAACGAACAATGTAGGAGATAACAATGAAAATTAATCCGAATAATGTAGATATAATAATAAGTGCAGTAGATAAGAAGCAATATCCAGAAACCGGTTTACCCGAAATAGCGTTGAGCGGTCGCTCAAATGTAGGTAAATCAACATTCATAAATACTTTAATTTCTAGAAAAAAAGTTGCGAGAACATCTTCAAAACCAGGTAAGACACAAACTTTAAATTTCTTTAATATCGATGATCAAGTTATATTTGTAGATGTACCTGGATATGGATATGCAAAGGTAAGTAAAAAACAAAGAGAACAGTTCGGCAAGATGATCGAACAATATTTAACTACTAGAGAATCACTTAAATGTGTCATTCAATTAGTAGATTTAAGACATAAACCAACGCAAGATGACATTTTAATGTATAACTATTTAAAACACTTTGAAATCCCAACAATTATAATCGCTACGAAAGAAGATAAAATTCCAAAGGGTAAAGTTCAAAAACATTTAAAGATTATACGTCAAACTTTAGAAATTGATTCTGATGATACGTTAATTAGTTATTCTTCGTTAAACAAAGATAAAACTGAGAAAATTTGGGCATTATTGTCACAATATATTTAAACAAAATCCTCACATTCCTAGATTAGAAATGTTATAATTTAGACATTGGACATAAATTAATGGGGGCGTTAGAAGTGCATGTAGTTGTAGTAAGCGTAAACTATAAGACTGCAGACGTTGCGATGCGCGAAAAATTAGCGTTTAAAGATAATGAAATTGAAAACGCGCTTGTAACTCTTAGTAACAAAAAATCAATATTAGAGTGTGTGATATTGTCGACTTGTAATAGAACTGAAGTTTATGCAGTAGTAGATCAATTGCATACAGGTAAATATTATATACAGTCATTCCTTGCTGATTGGTTTGAACAATCACTGGATACAATAAAAGAATATACAAATGTGCTAAATGAGAATGATGCAATTGAACATCTGTTTAAAGTGACTTCTGGCTTAGACTCAATGGTACTTGGAGAAACGCAAATATTAGGACAGATGAAAGATGCATTTCAAATTGCGCAAGAAGAAGTTACAACGGGTACAATGTTTAATCGCTTATTCAAACAAGCTATTACATTAGCGAAACGTGCACATCATGAAACAGATATCGCATCAAATGCAGTGTCTGTATCTTATGCTGCAGTTGAGTTATCTAAAAAAGTACTAGGAAGATTAGATAATAAGAAAGCACTTATTATTGGTGCAGGCGAGATGGCTGAATTAGCAGTAGCAAACTTAAATGGGAGTGGTGTTACTGACATCACTGTTATTAACCGTACTGCAGCTAAAGCTGAGTCATTAGCTATGCAATATAGTGGTGTTGCTAAAAGTATTAATGAATTACAATGTTCATTAATGGAAGCAGACATCGTGATTAGTTCAACAAGTGCTGATCAATATATTCTTACAAAAGAAATGATGAATGATGTTGAGCGCTTTAGAAGAAATAAACCATTAGTACTCATAGATATTGCTGTGCCACGAGATATTGATCCAGCAGTTAATGAATTAGAATTAATGTATAACTATGATGTTGATGATTTAAATGGGTTAGTAGATGCAAATTTAGGTGAACGTGAGAAAGCAGCACGAGAAATCGAATTACTTATTGCGAAAGAAATTGACAAACATGAAGAGTGGGTTAATATGCTTGGTGTCGTTCCTGTAATTTCGGCATTAAGAGATAAAGCATCACATATTCAGCAAGATACGATGGTTAGTATAGAAAGAAAATTACCTGATATGACAGATAGAGAACGTAAAGTTATATCTAAACATATGAAGAGTATAGTGAATCAACTACTTAAAGATCCTATTACACAAGCTAAAGAATTATCAACAGATAAAAAATCTAAAGAAAAATTGGAACTATTCCAAGAAATTTTTAATATAACTGAAGAAGTTGAAAGATTTAATGAAACTAAAAAAGAAAAGAATAAAGTTCAGTTGCAAGCTAGTACAATTGAACCTTAATTTAAAAAAATGGTGATGCTATGCAAGATTTAATTGCGGTACGTTTGCATGAAATTGTATTGGTCATATATATGTTTTGTTTAGGATGCTATTTTTATGACTTTATTCAAAAAAATGCTACGGTTAGAAGAGTTGGTTATTATACATTAGGGATTGTTTGGATTTTTCAAACAATCTTTTTATTGATATATATAATAGAAACTAAACAATTTCCTGTTTTAACTTTATTTGAAGGATTTTATTTTTATACTTGGATGATTATTACGGTTTCGCTAGTCTTAAATTATTTTAAGTCAACAGACTTAACAGTGTTTATTATCAACTTAATAGGTTTCGTCTTTCTTACTATCCATACATTTCGACCAGAACAATTTGATACTGACAACACCGCATCAAGTGTAATGAATGAATTATTGCTAATACATGTTTCATTGGCTATATTAAGCTATGTCATATTTGCATTAAGTACCTCTTACGCAATATTATATTTACTTCAAAGAAAAAACTTAAAAGAAAAAAAGTTCAACCAGAAGTTTTTTAGAATGGGAAGTTTAGAACAATTGGAGCAAAACATCTTTAAGTTCTCATTAGTTGGATTTTTAGTATTATTAATTAGTTTAATATTAGGAGTGCAATGGGGCATTATAATTATTGGTAGTGAAATTTGGTTTGATCCTAAAGTAATTGGATCATTAGTTGTCTTATTATTGTATGGCATATACTTATTTGTAAGAGTAGGAAATAGAATTAATACAAAAACATTAGTTTTAGCTAATATTATGATATTTTTAGTTTGTATGATCAATTATTTGATTGTATCTAAATTTTCAGGTTTTCATCAATGGCTTAACTAACCAATAATGGAGGAAATTATGCGTAAAATTATTGTAGGATCAAGAAAAAGTAAATTAGCTTTGACTCAAAGTCAGCAATTTATTGATAAATTAAAAGCAAAATATCCTGAACTAGATATTGAAATTAAAGAAATTGTTACAAAAGGTGATAAAATCGTTGATGTGCAATTGTCTAAAGTTGGTGGAAAAGGCCTATTTGTGAAAGAAATTCAAAAAGCGCTTTTTGATCATGAAATAGATTTTGCTATTCATTCGCTAAAGGATGTTCCAAGTGAATTGCCAAGTGCTTTAACTTTAGGGTGTATCCCGGAACGTGAAATACCATTTGATGCTTACATAGCAAATCATCATATAAAGTTAGCAGATTTGAAACCAGGAAGTATTGTTGGGACTAGTTCATTAAGACGCGGCGCGCAAATATTAGCTAAATATCCTCATTTAGAAATAAAATGGATTCGTGGCAATATCGATACACGAATTCAAAAACTTGAAACAGAAGAATTTGATGCCATTATCTTAGCAGCAGCGGGTTTGAAACGTATGGGCTGGAGCGACGATATTGTGACTGAATATTTACGTGAAGATACGATGCTTCCTGCAATAGGGCAAGGCGCATTAGGTATAGAATGTAGAAGTGATGATACAGAGCTGTTAGAAATATTAAAAACTGTTCACGATGAAGATGTTTATACATGTGTAACTTGTGAACGAACATTCTTAAATGAAATGGATGGAAGTTGTAAAGTACCAATAGCAGGTTACGCTACAAAAGACGGTGACCAAATATCATTCACAGGATTAATTATGTCTCCTGATGGTAAAGAACGATATGAATGCTCTAGAGTAGGAACTGATCCTGTGCAAATTGGTAAAGAAGTGTCTAATGAATTAAAAAATCAAGGTGCTTATGAAATAATTAAGAAATTAAATGAAGAAGCAGAATAAGGAGTCATAAAATGAAGCCAATTGTAGTGCTGACAAGTACAAGAACTGTTCAACGAGAAGACGTAGATATTAAACATTATCCATTTATAGATATTGTTCCTATCAAGTTTGACCAGTCCTGTTTAAAGTCGCACTATGATTGGCTTATTTTTACTTCTGTAAATGCCATTAAATTATTTGAGCCATACATGCACTTAGTTAATGCTAAACATGTCGCTGCGATAGGTAGTGAAACTAAGAAAATGGCAAATAAACTCAATATTCCTATTGATTTAGTACCAGAAACATACACACAAGAAGGATTATTATCTGAAATTAAAAGCAACTTACAACAACATTCAATCCTAATTCCTTGTAGTAAAAAAGCAAGAAATAAATTGTCGAATCAATTAGAATCATGGGGTAATGACGTTCACAAACTAGCTATTTATGAACCTAGAACAAATTTAGAAAATGTTCAAAAAGTGCATCAATTAATAAAGAACAAAGAAGTAACGCATGTAACATTTTCAAGTCCATCAGCTGTTTCAGGATACTTTGAAATATTTGGTAATATAACAGAGGTCTGCGTTTATGCAATTGGTAATATAACACAAGAAAAATTAAATACATACCATCAGTCAAGTCAATTAGCTAGAGTAGCTACTTTAGACGATATGATAAATACAATATTGAAAGAAGAGGTATAATAATGAAATTTGATAGACATAGAAGACTAAGAAGTTCACAAGCAATGAGAAACATGGTTAAAGAAACATATTTGCATAAAGAAGATTTAATTTATCCTATTTTTGTAATAGAAAAAGATGATATAAAAAAAGAAATCTCATCTATGCCTGGTATATACCAAATAAGTTTGAATTTACTTGAAGAAGAATTAAAAGAAGCATATGACTTAGGAATAAGAGGTGTCATGTTCTTTGGTATACCTAATGAAAAAGACGCTTGTGGAACTGGGGCATTTATTGATGATGGTATCATTCAAAAAGCTACAAAATTAGCGAAAAGTAAATATCCAGATTTATTAGTAGTTGCTGATACATGTTTATGTGAATATACAGATCATGGACATTGTGGTGTTATTGATGAAGAAACTAAAGATGTTGATAATGATAAATCATTACCTTTACTAATTAAAACCGCTATTTCTCAAGCTCGTGCAGGTGCAGATATTATAGCGCCAAGTAATATGATGGATGGATTTGTAGCTGAAATTAGAGAAGGTTTAGATGATGCCGGCTTTATAAACATTCCAATTATGAGCTATGGAATTAAATATGCTTCTAGTTTTTATGGTCCATTTAGAGAAGCAGCGGAAGGTGCACCATCATTTGGTGATAGAAAAACATATCAAATGGATCCAAGCAACCGATTAGAAGCTTTTCGCGAATTAGAAAGTGATCTAAACGAAGGTTGTGACATGATGATTGTTAAACCAGCATTAAGTTATTTAGATATTATCCGAGATGTACGTAATAACACGAATATTCCAGTAGTTGCGTATAACGTAAGTGGAGAATATAGTATGACAAAGGCAGCTGCATTAAATGGCTGGATAGATGAAGAAAAAATCGTTATGGAACAAATGATATCTATGAAACGTGCAGGAGCGGATATGATTATAACTTATTTCTCTAAAGATATTTGTAGATACTTAGACAAAGGAGCTTATTAATATGACTTATGAAAAATCAATTAAAGCATTTGAAGAAGCGGTAAATTTAATGCCAGGTGGCGTTAACAGTCCAGTAAGGGCGTTTAAATCAGTAGACACACCAGCAATCTTTATGGATCATGGAAAAGGATCAAAAATTTACGACATTGATGGTAATGAATATATAGATTACGTATTAAGTTGGGGGCCATTAATTCTAGGTCATTCACATGAAAAAGTAAAACGTGCATTACATGAAGCAGTTGATAAAGGTACATCATTTGGTGCTTCTACTGAACTTGAAAATAAAATGGCTCAATTAGTTATTGATAGAGTACCGTCAATCGAAATGGTTAGAATGGTGTCTTCAGGAACAGAAGCTACATTAGCTGCTTTAAGGTTAGCTAGAGGATTTACAGGACGCAATAAAATTTTGAAATTTGAAGGTTGTTATCATGGACATAGTGATTCACTTCTTATTAAAGCTGGATCTGGTGTTGCGACATTAGGTTTACCCGATTCACCAGGAGTGCCAGAAGGTACAGCTAAAAATACAATTACTGTTCCATATAATGATATAGAGGCCATTAAAGTAGCGTTCGAACATTTTGGTGATGATATAGCTGCCGTAATTGTTGAACCTGTTGCTGGTAACATGGGTGTTGTGCCTCCAGTAGCTGGATTTTTAGAAGGATTACGTGAAATAACTAAATCTTATGGTTCTTTATTAATCTTTGATGAAGTTATGACTGGATTTAGAGTTGGTTATAATTGTGCTCAAGGCTATTATGGTGTAACGCCAGATATAACATGTTTAGGTAAAGTAATAGGAGGAGGATTACCAGTAGGTGCATTTGGTGGTAGAAAAGATATCATGGAAGAAATTGCACCTGTAGGTAATGTGTATCAAGCAGGTACGCTGTCAGGTAATCCTCTTGCTATGACGAGTGGATTTGCTACATTATCAGAGTTAACTGAAGAAAGTTACGAATACTTTAATGAATTAGGTGATTTGTTAGAGTCTGGTCTTAAAGAAGTATTTAGTAAACACGGTGTGCCTATCACAGTTAATCGTGCAGGATCAATGATTGGCTACTTCTTAAATGAAGGTCCAGTTACAAACTTTGATCAAGCGAATCAATCAGATTTAGAAGTATTTAGTAACATGTACCGTGAAATGGCAAAAGAAGGTATCTTCTTACCACCATCACAATTTGAAGGTACATTCTTATCGACAGAACATACGAAAGAAGACATAGAGAAAACAATTAACGCATTCGATGTTTCTTTATCTAGAATCGTAAAATAAATCAAATGTAAAAGCAGTAAAAATTCTTGATTAATTAAGGATTTTTACTGCTTTTTTTTATTGATATTGTCTTCAATTCTAATATACATATGATATTTATATTTCAATAATGATTGACTTTTACAAAATTTTACTTATAATTAGAATATCAAATCGTAAAGGTTACGATTTGTAGAGGGTTTGTTTGTCTCTACATGTTATAACAATTAAATATATATATATCACGAGGAGGAATCCATGTATTCAGACATCATACATTATTCAAAATTTAATCCAACTAATAATATGACAGTTCTTGTTCATTCTAAACATCATCAAGATGAATATGGGCGGATTGCAAAGGCATTGATGAGTGAAAATCATGTTTGTTGTGAACAGGTAGGATTTATTGATTTAGATGAAGAAACTGGAGAACATAAACTCATCATGAGTGGTTATGAATTCTGTGGTAATGCAGCGATGTCATATGTTCACTTCCTTGCTTCACAAAACTTATTAACGGCTTCACAAATATTACTTAAAGTTTCCGGTATTGATACACGTGTTAAGTGTCAGATACATAAAGACAACAGTTATGAAGTACAAATGCCTCAGTTAGCTTATTCAGTTAAACCATTTAAATTGAATTTAGGTTTTGCAGATTATGACGTCTTTAAATTACATTTTGGTACATATGTTCATTATGTAATACCACTTGAAACAAAGGTAACGAGTGAATTATGTAAACATTGTGAACAGTTTCTAAAAAGTAGAGATGTTGATAACTCAGTAAAAACGATAGGCATGATGTTGTTTGAAGTAAATGAACAAAATCTAATACCACTCATTTATGTTCCAGAAATTGATAGTTTAATATGGGAGAGCGGTTGTGGTTCGGGAACCGCTACAATTGGTAATTATTTAGCTTACCAACAAAATGTTTCAAATATAGAAGCAACAATCAATCAGCCAGGCGGACAAATTAAAGTGTATGTGAAATTAAACAAGTATGGTAAATATGAAACCTCAATAAGAGGGAACGTATCGACAGTTTCGACAGGTATTGCATATATAGAAAAGGAGTAAGTTATGAAAGTAGATATTAGAAAAAAACAAGATATTGAAATCAAATTGAATGATTACATAATGCGTTTTGAATGTTTTATTAATGACATAGACATACACAAGAAAGAATCTATCATAACATTAGAAAAGTTAATAGATGATTATAGTGCATTTATACTATGCAGTGAAAGGCAACAGCAATTTAAAAGTTGGGTGGAAATCAATCCAATAACAGCCGAATCAATAACTAAACAGTTACAAGAATTAACAGCACAATGCGTAAAATTAATTGAAAATGCCCGTGCGAAATCTCTCATTGAAGGTAATTATATAAAAACAAATTATTTCGATAATATAGAGCATTGTATCTATAAAGAATTTGGACAATTTTCAATAAATTCAAATGATACAGTATTATTAATTGGTTCAGGGGCATATCCCATGACTTTGATACAGGTTGTGAAAGAAACAGGTGCATCTGTGATAGGAATAGATGTAGATGACAATGCATTGAAATATGGGAAGAAGGTTGTCGATTTTCTAGCACCAGAAGCTCAAATTGAAATTACCGATCAGACAGTAAATGAACTTCGTAATATTAGTGATGTAACACATATTATTTTCAGTTCTACTGTACCAATTAAATATGAAATTCTAGATGAACTATATGCAATAACAAACGAGAAAGTAATCGTTTCGATGAGGTTTGGAAACCACATGAAATCGTTATTTAATTATCCGAAAGAAGATGTAAATCCCAATAAGTGGGAATGTGTAGAAACAATCCTTCAAACAGATCAAATCTTTGATATTGCAATTTACAAAAAATCTACTAAAAGAAGTGAAATACATGATTAAAGACGTATTAATCGCAGGTACTGGTCCAACTGCCGTTCAATATGCAGTGATACTACAAAAATATATCAATGCAAATATTTCAATATGTGGACGTGCAAGTATTTCGAAACGTGCTAAAGCTTTTTATGAAGCTGCTAATTCTGAAAATAAAGTAGAAGTAAACGTACAAAATAGTAGTCATTTAAATGTAGAAGGCGAAGCGACATTAACATATTTATATAAAGATTATAACGAAGTTAATCATGTGTTTGACACATTGGTATTAGCAGTTACCGCGGATGCATATCGAAGTGTAATACAGTCATTACCATTAAAAGTGATAGAAAATATTCGGCAAGTCATACTCGTTTCTCCAACATTTGGATCACATTTAATTGTTAAAGGACAAATTGAGCAATTGAATTCTCATAGTGAGATAGAAGTAATTAGTTTTTCAACATATTTAGGAGATACGAGACATATAGAAGATGAAAAAACGTCGATTGTACTTACGACAGGTATTAAAACACATCTATATATAGGGTCTACAAATAAATCGTCACCTACAATGAATATACTTATATCACTTTTTAAACAAATTGGACTATCTTTGACAGTGACAAATAATCCATTAATGGCTGAATCACGAAATAGCTCATTATATGTACATCCAGCGCTGTTCATGAATAGTATTGCCTTAAATGCGATTTTTGAGCCAACATCCATTCCTATATATGTGTATAAGTTATTTCCTGAAGGACCCATTACAATGCAATTAATTCGAGAAATGCGATTAATGTGGCAAGAAATGAATACAATATTAGAACATTTAAATATTACAGAATTAAATTTACTTCAGTTTATGACTGAAGAGAACTATCCAATTCGTGAAGAAACTATGGATAAAGCAGATATTCATCATTTTGAATCTTTGCCAGCTATTCATCAAGAATATCTTCTATACGTACGTTATACGGCTATTTTAATTGATCCTTTTTCAGAGCCAGACGAATCTGGAAGATACTTTGATTTCTCTGGTGTACCCTTTAAAACAATATTTCGTAAAGATGATGGGAAACTGGAAGTTCCTAGAATGCCTAGTGAAGACTACTATCGCACTAAAATTATTCAAGGAATCGGACATAGTTTACAGATTGAAACACCTATGATTAATCGATTTATAGACCGATATGAACAACAAGTTAAAAACTATCGAGAAACACATAGAAACGAACAATTTTCACAATCATTCTATAAACAAGATTTCGCAGAAGATATTACTTTTATACAAAAATATTTAAAAATAAAAACGGAAGTCAGAAAGGTAGACATCAATGAATAAATTAACAAAATTAATAACCTTACTCATTTCGATTACATTCGTAATGGCAGCATGTGGTAATTCTAAAGAATTAGAAGAGAAACGAAACGATAAAAATTTAACATACGCTACTGTAAAAGACATAGGAGATATGAATCCTCATTTATATGGTGGATCTATGTCAGCACAAGGTATGGTTTATGAGTCACTTGTAGATAATACGCAAGAAGGGATTAAACCTTTACTTGCTAAATCTTGGGATATTTCGAAAGATGGTAAGACGTATACGTTCCGTTTGCGTGAAGATGTTAGTTTTCATGATGGAACAAAATTTAATGCAGAAGCAGTTAAGAAAAATTTTGATGCAATTCAATCAAATAGTAAGTTACACTCATGGATCAAATTATCAACTGTCATAGATTCTACAAAAGCAATAGATGATTACACGTTCGAAATGAGGTTAAAAGAACCTTATTATCCAACGCTTGCTGAATTAGCGATGACAAGACCATATGTCTTTGTTTCACCAAAATCATTTAAACATGGCAACACAAAAGAAGGATTAACTTCATATATCGGTACAGGTCCTTATAAATTAAAAGAACACAAAAAAGACATCTCTGCAAAATTTACGAGAAATGATCAATACTGGGGGGGCATGCCTAAATTAAAATCAATCGTAGCTAAAGTATTACCAGCAGGTGAGACATCATTTTTAGCATTAAAAAAAGGTGAAGTAAACTTTGCTTTTACAGATGATCGAGGAACAGATAATTTAGATAATGAAGCAATAGAAAAGTTAACAGAATCAAATGATTATCAATTAAAACGTAGTAAGCCTATGAATACGAAAATGATTGTCGCAAATTCAAGTCAAAAAGATCATGCAATTTCGGACAAAGCAGTAAGACAAGCAATTTGGCATGCAGTTGATCAAGAAAAAATCGCGAAGAAAATTTTGAACAATACTGAGAAGCCAGCGCACAAGCTTTTTTCTGAAAATATACCATATGCAAAAGTTGATTTACCAGAACGTCGATACGATTTAGAAAAATCTAAAGCGTTATTAGATGAGGCAGGATGGACAATGAAAGGTAAAGAAAAATTACGTGAAAAAGATGGTAAACCATTACAACTAACAGTTTATTATGATAATCATTCAAGTAGTCAAAAACAAGAAGCTGAATTTATCCAAGCTAAATTAAAAGATATAGGAATTGAATTGAAAATAGTAGGCGAAACGTCAGATGCTATTGCTGAACGTAGAACAACAGGTAACTATGATTTATTATTCAATCAAACTTGGGGCATACAATATGATCCTCAAAGTACAGTATCGGCTTTTAAAAGTGATACTGGGTATAAAGCAGCAACTTCAGGAATTAAAAATAAAAATGAATTATATCAAAACATAGATAATGTATTCAAGACAACTGATAAAGCTAAACGACAAACGTTGTACGATGAGATTTTGAAAACTGTACATGAAGAAGCGGTATTTATTCCGATTTCTTATGGTGGAATGACAGTGATTGCACCGGAAGATTTAACAGGTATTAAGTTTAAGCAATCACAATATGAGTTGCCATTTGAAAAAATGGATTATCGCTAAGGAATATTTTTATGACCTTGTATATTATGAAACGTTTAGCTTTAATGCTACCTATGTTATTGATTATTAGTTTTTTAACATTTGTGTTAACACATTTATCTAAAGAAGATCCGGCAGTCATTATTTTACATGCAAAAGAAGTCCCAACAATAACAGATCAACTATTAGTTGAAACTAGAGTTAAATATGGTCTAGATCAACCATTTCTAATGCAATATTGGCATTGGCTAACTGACGCTTTACAATTCAATTTTGGGCATAGTTATGTAACAGACGAATCTGTTGGAGATAGGATATTGCCAGCATTTTGGAATACACTTAAATTAACGCTCGTTTCGAGTATATTCATTATTATTCTTTCAGTTATATTAGGTGTATTTACAGCAATATATAGAGGTACATTCTTTGACCGCTCTATACGTATCATTGCCTTTATCTTAACAGCAATACCATCTTATTTAATGGCATCGATATTTATTATATTCATATCAGTCAAGTTAAATATACTACCGACATCTGGACTAACAAGTGCAATGAGTTATGTGTTACCTGTTACGGTCATAGTTATCGGCTATGTTGGTATTTATTTTAGAAATGTTCGCAGTTCAATGATTCATCAATTGAATCAAGATTATGTATTATATGCACGTGCAAGTGGTATTAAACAAAAGCATATCATTATGCACGTGTTAAGAAATGCGATGCAAGTAGCAATATCTATATTCTGTATGTCGATACCGATTATATTAGGTGGAACGGTCGTGATAGAGAATATATTTGCATGGCCAGGGTTAGGACAATTAAGTGTTAAGGCCATATTAGAAAGAGATTTTCCATTTATACAAGCTTATGTCTTAATTATTTCAGTGCTTTTCGTATTGTTTAATACTTTAGCAGATGTAATCAATGCTTATTTGAACCCCAAGTTAAGGGGGGGATCTTAATATGTTTATTGTATTACGTTTGTTTCAAAATAAAGGTGCAATTATTTCAATTTTAATTATATTGCTATATATATTATTAGGTGTTTTCGCACCATATGTTGCACCATATCCTCCTAATGAAGTAGCTATTGAAGACAAATTTGATAGTATCAGTCTGGATCACTGGCTAGGTACTGATCATTTAGGACGAGATGTATTATCTAGATTGATTTTTGCTATTCGTCCAAGTTTGTTGATGGTTTTGATTGCATTAATTATCTCAGTCGGAATTGGGAGTGTGTTAGGTTTTATTGCTGGATATTTTAAAGGAATAGTTGATTCAATTATTATGCGAATTTGTGATGTTATGTTGTCATTCCCAAGTTATGTAATGACACTTGCATTAATAGGTATATTAGGAATTGGCTTAGAAAATATACTGATTGCTTTTATCATGACACGTTGGGCATGGTTTTCAAGGATTATAAGAACGAGTGTTATGCAATATGTTGAGATGGATGATGTGAAATTTGCACGAACAATTGGGATATCACATTTTAATATTATTGTGAAACATATCGTACCGTTAACTTTAGCTGATATCGCTGTGATATCAAGTAGTGCCATCTCATCTATGATTTTACAAATTTCAGGATTTTCATTTTTAGGATTAGGCGTAAAAGCCCCGACCGCTGAATGGGGAATGATGTTAAATGAAGCACGTAAAGTTATGTTTAGTCATCCTGAAATGATTATTGCACCTGGCGCTGCGATTATTATAATCGTGTTAGCATTTAATTTTTTAAGTGATGCACTACAAATTGCTGTTGATCCAAGGTTTTCAACACATATGAAGAAAAAACAAGTGAAACGAGGGATTATGACATGATGGAATCTCCAATATTGAGTGTGAACCAACTATCTATAATTGACTCGGATACGAATGATGTTTTAATACATCATTGTGATTTCAATGTTTTTCGTGGAAGAACCTTAGCTATCATCGGTGAAAGCGGCAGTGGGAAATCGATTACAAGTAAGGCACTTTTATGTTTAAATGACAGTAATTTAGTTGCAACTGGTCAAGTCATGTTTGATGGAATAAATTTGTTAGAAGCTCCTTTTTCGTATATACGAAAAATCAGAGGTAAGAAAATAGCAATGATTATGCAACAAGGTGCGACGGCATTTGATCCATCAAGCGTAATATGGCGACAACTTTATGAGACAATGCATGTGCATACTTCGATGTCAAAATACAAAATTAGAGAAGTATTATTGAGGAAAATGACTCAATTATCACTAAATGAACCTGAACGTATTCTAAATGCATATCCTCATGAGTTATCAGGAGGTATGTTGCAAAGAGTAATGATTGCTTTAGCTCTCGCTTTAGAACCAGATATTATAATTGCAGATGAACCAACTACAGCGCTCGATACGTTGACACAATATGATGTACTTGAACAATTCAATGAAATTCAGGCTTTATCAAATGTTGGTGTAATATTTATTTCGCATGATTTAGCAGTTGTAAAAAAAGTCGCCGATGATATTGTTGTCATGAAAGATGGAGATATTATTGAAACGGGTACAGTGAATGAAGTATTACAAAACCCTAAACATGACTATACGCGTTATTTAATTTCTTCAAGAGCACAAATTACAGAACAATTTCAACATATAATACGAGGTGAAGATGATGTTGAACATTAATCGCGTTAAAAAATCATATGGTCGTGGCAAATTAAAACAAAAGCGTCCAATTGTGAAAGGTGTATCCTTTAATTGTGAATCAGGAAAAAGTATTGGCATTATAGGTGAGAGTGGGAGTGGGAAATCTACGCTTGGCCGTATGATTGTTGGAATTGAAAAACCTGATTCTGGCATTGTTACGTTAGATGGTAAGCCAGTCTACAATAAAAGTGTCCGAAAAGGACGTGTGAGCGCAGTTTTTCAAAATTATAAATCATCTATTCATCCATATTTTAAGGTGGAAGACGTTATTAAAGAACCTTTAAAGGTAATACATAACGCTAAATCTAAAAGTGAAATTGACAAAGAAATTGTAGAAATATTAAAAGCAGTTGGTTTAGATGAAAGTTATTTAAATTTATATCCACATATGTTATCAGGTGGAGAAGCTCAACGTGTTGCTATAGCTCGTGCAATGATTATGAAACCAGATTATGTATTATTAGATGAAGCTATTAGTTCATTAGATATGTCGATACAAACACAAATTTTAAACTTGTTAATAGAATTGCGTGCATTGTATGGTGTAAGTTATATCTTTATAACACATGATATACAAGCTGCTACATATATTTGCGAAGATTTAATTATTTTTAAAGATGGTTTAATACAAGAGTCACTACATATATCAAATTTGAAAGACTCAACACATCCTTACACAAACGCACTATTAGAAAAACAATTGATAACATAAGGAGGATAACATAAATGAAAGGTGCATTAACGTGGCCTTTTTTGAGGTTGTATATTTTAGCATTATTCTTCTTTAGTGCTAACGCTATTTTAAATGTTATGATTCCATTGCGAGGTCATGATTTAGGAGCTAATAATACTACAATTGGTATAATTATGGGCGCATATATGTTAACGGCTATGGTGTTTAGACCATGGGCTGGGCAGCTTATTTCACAAATAGGGCCATTGAAAATATTGCGCATCATTCTCGTTATCAATGGTATAGCTTTGGTAATTTATAGTTTTACAGAATTAGAAGGATACTTTATAGCACGTATTATGCAAGGTATATGTACAGCATTTTTCTCGATGTCTTTGCAAATTGGTATCATTGATGCATTGCCTGAAAAGGATAGATCACAAGGCATTTCCTTATATTCATTGTTTTCGTATATGCCAGGTATTATAGGGCCGATAATAGCCGTGAACATTTGGCATACAAATGATATGAGCTACTTTATGATTATCATGATTGCAATAGCGCTCATAACTGCTGTATTCGGTTTTAGTGCAACAATGGATAGTGAAGAGAGACAAACAGAGCCAAATTTGGAGAAAACACCATATGGACCAGTATCCGTATTTATGCAATTTTTTAAAAATCCACATTTACTTAAATCTGGAATCATTATGTTAGTTGCTTCAATAGGTTTTGGTGCTGTGACAACTTTCATACCGTTATTTACACTCCAAACAAAGATGGGAAATGCTGGTACATTCTTAATGTTACAGGCGATAACTGTAGTGTTATCTCGCTTTTATTTAAGAAAAATCATACCATCTGATGGAAAGTGGCATGTGAAATTTATGATGAGTATATTGTGTGTGTTGATGGTTTCAACAGGATTAATAGGACTTTCACCATATATAGGTGTTGTAGCACTTTATGTAGGGGCAGTGCTTGTTGGTATTTCACAAGCAATGATTTATCCTACTTTAACATCATTTTTAAGCTTTGTTTTGCCAAAGGCAGGGAGAAATATGTTAATCGGGTTATTTATTGCTACTGCAGATTTAGGTGTATCACTTGGTGGGGTTTTAATGGGTCCAATTGCAGATTTAACAAGTTATCATATGATGTATTTAATATGTACATTATTCATTGCCAGCATTATGTTCTATAGTTATGAGAAGAGACCAAGTTTTATTGAGGGAGCAGTAAAAACAGATTAGTTCGAAATATAATTTAGTTTTAAGGGAACGGGTTAATATTTATAGATTAAGTATTAAAGTTGGGAATGCTTTAATACATCGAAACTGATAAATCTTGTGAATGGATATATTCATTAAGATTTATCAGTTTTTTTACGTCTATAAATTCATCTGTTTCTATTATATAAATTGTGTTGTTGGGTAAAATATAATCCATATTAGTGATATAATTTATATGAGGTGTTAAGTTATGAACCAAAATAAATGGAGTATATTAATTGTTAGTGTTCTAGCGATTGCCCTTGGGTTAATTCTTCAAAGTATCCATATGATATTACCATGGTTATTCGGTCCGATATTGGCTAGTTTAATTGTTATCAAACTACTGAAAAAGAAAGTTATATGGCCAGTATGGTTAGGGAATTTAGGGTTATTAATTTTAGGTGTACAGATGGGTTCTACATTTACACCAGTAGTATTAAATGATATTAAACAAGAGTGGTTACAGATTGTTTTGATGTCTGTTTTTATTTTGATTATTGCATTATTAGTGTCAGTGATATTTAAAAAAATCGCAGGTGTCACATTTGAAACAGCACTACTAAGTGCAATACCAGGCGCATTAAGTCAAATGGTTGTTATGGCAGAAGAGAATAAGAAAGCAGACTTACTCATAGTAACTTTAACGCAAACATCAAGAATCATGTTTGTTGTCATACTCGTACCGATTATTTCTGCAATATTCAGTGATAAAAGTGATAAAGCAGAACAAATAACCAAAGCTCCCTCTATATTCCATGTACTTAATATACAAGGCTTACTCATAATCTTAATTGGGATTATAGTCCTGTTTATCATATTTAATAGGCTCCGCATACCTGTTCCACAATTGCTTGCTCCAATTTTTATCTTATTAACTTGGAATTTATCAACTGGACAAGTGTTTACACTTAATTATGAATTTATTATATTTGCACAAATTTTATTTGGTATAAGGATAGGTGTACAAATTGCAGATTTAATAAATAATTTAAATAAGAAAACAATTTTTGCGATTGCATTTCAAAATATTTCACTTATTGTTGGTGCATTTTTGCTAGTATTTCTATTTCAGTTATTTATCAATGATAATATCAATGATTTATTTTTAAGTGCTGCACCTGGTGGAATGGCACAAATCATAGTTGTAGCTCTAGAAACAGGTGGGGATGTAGCGATGATTTCTAGTTATCATATATTTAGGATATTCTTTATTTTATTGATCATTGCACCATTAATAAAAATATTTTTAACAAAACGCACTAGATAAATATGGAAATAAATTTGAATCAATATTGACTTATATAGTAACAACTTATATTATTAAGTTAATTAAATATTTATCAAGGAAGAGTAGGTCATTGACTATTTATAGAGAGTGCATGGTTGGTGTGAATGCATAGTATTCATGATTGAAGGTAGCCTTAATGAGAACGTTAATTGAAACAAAGTAGGTTAATGCGTGTGCGAGCGATAATCGTTAGAGTGCAATATAATGATTTATATTGAATTTAGGTGGTACCACGGTCTTATCCGTCCTATGTTTATAGGGCGGATTTTTTATATTTTAAAGGAGTGATTTAAATGGAAATGGAATCTAAATATAATCCGAAGAAAGTTGAAGAAGGTCGTTATCAAAAATGGTTAGATAATGATTACTTCAAACCAAGTGAAGATAAAGATAAAGAAACGTATACAATTGTTATTCCACCTCCAAATGTAACTGGGAAATTACATTTAGGTCATGCATGGGATACAACGTTACAAGATATTTTGACAAGAATGAAGAGAATGCAAGGTTATGACACTTTGTATTTACCTGGTATGGACCATGCAGGTATAGCAACTCAAGCTAAAGTAGAAGCTAGACTTAATGAACAAGGTATTACAAGACATGATATTGGACGAGAAAAATTCTTAGAACATGCATGGAATTGGAAAGAAGAATATGCAGATTTCATTAGAGCACAATGGGCTAAATTAGGTTTAGGTTTAGATTATAGCCGTGAAAGATTTACGTTAGATGAAGGTCTTTCTCAAGCAGTAAAAAAAGTCTTTGTTGATATGTACAATAAAGGTTTAATTTATCGTGGTGAAAGAATTATAAACTGGGATCCACAAACTAAGACTGCAATATCAGACATCGAAGTTATACATGAAGATATTACAGGTCATTTTTATCATATTGAATATCCATTTAGTAATGGTGAAGGTTCCATTGAAATAGCTACTACTCGTCCAGAAACAATGTTGGGTGACACTGCAATTGTGGTAAATCCAGATGATGAGCGTTATAAAAATTTAATAGGCAAAACAGTTATGTTACCTATAATTGAAAGAGAATTACCTATCATTGCAGATGATTATGTAGACATGGAATTTGGTAGTGGTGCAATGAAAGTTACACCAGCACATGATCCTAATGACTTTGAAATAGGAGAAAGACATCAATTAGAGAAAATTAATGTTATGAATGAAGATGGCACTATGAATGAATTTGCCGGTAAATATGCAGGACTTGATCGATTCGAATGTCGTAAACAATTAGTTGAAGACTTAAAGAATTCAGGTGAATTAGTTAAGATAGAAGAACATGTACATTCAGTAGGTCATTCAGAACGTAGTGGTGCAGTTGTAGAACCGTATTTATCAACACAATGGTTCGTTAAAATGGAACCTTTAGCTAAACAAGCATTAGCAAATCAAGAAACAGATAATCGCATTAATTTTGTACCGGATCGTTTTGAAGGTACATTTAATAGATGGATGGAGAATATTCGTGATTGGACAATCTCTCGTCAATTATGGTGGGGACATCAAATACCTGCATGGTATCATAATGAAACTGGTGAAATTTATGTTGGAGAAGAACCACCAAGTGACAGTGCTAATTGGACTCAAGATGAGGATGTATTAGACACATGGTTTAGTTCAGCTTTATGGCCATTTTCAACTTTAGGTTGGCCAGATGAAAACAGTGAAGATTTTAAACGTTATTACCCTACGAATTCATTGGTTACAGGATATGATATTATATTCTTCTGGGTATCAAGAATGATATTCCAAGGCTTAGAATTTACTGATCAAAAACCATTCAACGATGTTTTATTACACGGTTTAGTGAGAGCAGAAGATGGTAGAAAAATGAGTAAGTCATTAGGAAACGGCGTAGACCCGATGGACGTGATAGAAGAGTATGGTGCTGATAGTTTAAGATATTTCTTGGCTACTGGATCATCTCCAGGACATGACCTTCGTTACTCAACAGAAAAAGTCGAAGCGGTTTGGAACTTTATAAATAAAATTTGGAATGCCTCTAGATTTAGTATAATGAATATTGGAGACAAATTTAAATATGAAAATATCAACCTTTCTGGTGAAAAATCTGTTGCAGACGAATGGATATTAACACGTTTAAATGAAACGA
This sequence comes from Mammaliicoccus stepanovicii, assembly GCF_002902525.1. Taxonomy (GTDB): domain Bacteria; phylum Bacillota; class Bacilli; order Staphylococcales; family Staphylococcaceae; genus Mammaliicoccus; species Mammaliicoccus stepanovicii. The sequence continues at coordinate 5,923 of NZ_PPQZ01000013.1, read as the reverse complement.
TTGCTAATGTTACGGAATTAAGTGATAAATATGAATTTGGTGAAGTTGGTCGCGCATTATACAACTTTATTTGGGATGAATTCTGTGATTGGTATATCGAAATGAGTAAGATACCAATGAACGGAGATGACGAAGATAAGAAACAAATGACACGATCAGTTTTAGCATATACATTAGATCAAATAATGCGTATGTTACATCCATTCATGCCATTTGTTACGGAACATATTTGGCAATCATTACCACATGAAGGAGAAACAATTATTCAAGCTTCATGGCCAGAAGTAAGACCAGAACTTTCAAATGAAAATAGTAAAGTTTCAATGCAATTATTAGTTGAAATCATTAAATCAGTGAGACAAGCAAGAAGAGAAGTTAATACACCAATGTCTAAAGAAGTACCAATTCATATCGAAGCTAAAGATGAAGAAGTTAAATCACAATTATTAAATAATAAAGATTACTTAACACGTTTTTGTAATCCAAGTGAATTAATAATTGAAACAAAAATAGATATTCCTGAAAAAGCAATGACTGAAGTCGTATTTGGTGCAACTGTCATTTTACCGCTTGAAGGATTAATCGATATGGATAAAGAAATCGAAAGACTTGAACAAGAATTAAATAAATGGCAAAAAGAATTAGATCGCGTAAACAAAAAGCTAAGCAATGAAAAATTTGTATCTAAAGCACCTGAAAAAATCATCAATGAAGAAAAAGAAAAGAAAAAGACATACCAAGAAAGATATGATGGTGTACTAACAAGAATCGAACAATTGAAAGGCTAGGAAAGCTAATGAATTATTTAGATAGTTTAAATTGGATACATGAGCGCACTAAATTTGGAATTAAACCAGGTGTTAAAAGAATGGAATGGATGCTCAATCAATTAAATAATCCACAGGATAAAATTGAAGGCATTCATGTCGTAGGAACGAATGGTAAAGGCTCTACTGTAAGTTATTTACGCGACGCATTAATGGCAAATAACTATGAAGTTGGGACTTTTACTTCTCCTTATATTATTACTTTTAATGAAAGAATAAGCTTAAATGGCAACCCAATAGATGACGAGGAATTGATTCATTTAGTTGATATTGTTAAGTCAGTTACAGAAAGACTAGATAATGAAACAGAATTAGGCCCTGCAACTGAATTTGAAGTTATTACATTAATGATGTTTGTATACTTTGGAACTGTTCATCCAGTTGACTTTGTAGTTGTAGAAGCTGGCTTAGGTGCTTTAAATGATTCTACAAATGTATTTCAACCTATTATTACAGTGTTGACGAGTATTGGACTAGATCACACCAATATATTAGGTGACACTTATATGGATATAGCAAGAGAAAAAGCTGGTGTCATTAAACCTAGTGTTCCATTAGTTTATGCAGTTAAACCTAAAGACGCACTTCATTTTGTTAGAGATAGAATAGAAAGCCATCATAATAAAGGTCTAGAACTAGATAGAGATATCAATTTAGTTTCTGATAATGATGAGTTCACATATCGATATGAAAATTATGAACTTGAAAACATTCAGTTAAAAATGATTGGCAAACATCAGCATGAAAATGCATCATTAGCGATAACGGCATTAATAGAAATGTATCATAGAGGTTTAATTCAATTAGACTTTAATAAAATGATAGATGCGATAGAAAACGTTACTTGGAAAGGTCGTATCGAAAGAGTAAATGAAAATCCGGTAATATATGTAGATGGTGCACATAACAAAGAAAGCATCGATGCACTTGTAGATACAATTAGAGAATATTATCCAAACAAACAAGTTGATATACTCTTTGCTGCAATAGATGGTAAACCAATCGGTAAGATGTTAAACAGTTTAGAAGAAATTACAAATCGTTTTTATGTTACGACTTTTGATTTTCCTAAGGCTTTGTCTATAGAAACGTTATATCAAAATATAGAACATCCTAATGTCGTAAAAGTAGAAGATTATAACACGTTCATAAATGAATATGACGGTGAATTACTTTTCGTAACAGGTAGTTTATATTTTATTAGTGAAGTAAGAAAATTGTTTTCAAATATATAAAGTAAAATCCATTCTATAATTAGATGATATGTCTAATTTATAGGATGGATTTTTTATGATGATGACACATTTATAAGCGAAAATTTTTGCCCTCAAAATAGAAATATCTGATTTATTGTCAATATTTTCTGAAAAATAGTGTAATATTAATATATAGGGGGTTGTAATATGACAACTAAAAATAAATACAAAATTAGATTTAAAAATCCGCATACATATGCTATTTTGATTTTTATAATAGCGATTAGTTGTTTATTAACTTATGTTATACCATCAGGAGAATTTGATCGAAAAACTATTAACGATAGAGAAGAGGTCGTTTCAGGTACATTTCACTTTGTAGCAAGTGAACCTTCTGGATTTTTAGAAATTTTTAGATCTATTCCTGCTGGTTTAATAAGTGGAGCAGATATTATTTTTTACATATTTCTAGTTGGTGGTGCTTTTGGTATTATTCACGAAACGGGGGCCATAACAAATGGTGTCAACGCCGCTATGCATCGTTTAGGTAAAAATGGTAAGTTGATGATTCCATTAACGATGTTTATATTCTCTCTGTTAGGATTTTCAATTGGACTAGCGGAAGAAACGATAATATTTGTGCCTATCGGTATCGCAATTGCAAGGGCAGTTGGTTATGATGCGATGACTGGTGCAGCAATGATTATAATGGGAGCAGCCGCAGGATTTCTAGGTGGCATGTTAAATCCATTTACCGTTGGAATTGCACAAAAAATCGCTGAAATTCCTCTGTTTTCTGGTTGGGAATTCAGAACGATTATATATATTTGTATTTTAATTGTTGGCATCATTTATGTCATGATGTACGGTCGGAAAATCAAACAAGATCCAACTAAAAGCTTAGTTTATGATTTAGAACAAGAAGCACGTCATATTTCTAAAAATGAAGATGAAATAGGCAGATTTACAAAGAGACAGTTGATTTGTCTTGTACTTTTAATCTCTGCAATTTGTTTTAATGTGTATGGTATTTTTAAATTTGGATGGTCATTCAATGAGATGAGTGCCAATTTTTTATTGGCTGGTCTTTTTGCTGGATTTATAGGTGGGTTAGGATTTAATGGAACTTTTGATGCACTTATTGATGGTATGAAATCAATTTTATTTGGTGCACTGATTGTTGGGTTTGCTAAAGGTATCGTAGTCGTTCTTGAAAATGGAAAGATAATCGACACAATTGTTTATTATCTCACAAATACAATTCAGGATTTACCGGCAAGTATAACAGTAGGTACGATGTTTATCATTCAGATGATATTAAACTTCTTTATCCCTTCAGGATCAGGTCAGGCCATGACTACCATGCCTTTAATGGTTCCTATATCTGATATTTTAAGTATTAATCGTCAAATGGCAGTTTTAGCCTTTCAATATGGTGATGCAGTGAGTAATAGTATATTTCCTACTTCAGCATCTTTAATGGGGGGATTAGCAGTTGCCGGTATTTCATATATTCAATGGGTAAAATTTATTTGGAAATTATTGTTGATATGGGTAGTCATTTGCTTAGTGGGTATATTTATCGCACTGGCGCTTGGATATTGATAATAATATTATGAGCATTATTGCAATAAAAATGAGTTGAGATATTTGGATTCATCTCAACCTTACTTTATAGTGCTAAACTGAAATAAGCTTTAAATAAAGGTTTTAAATTCTAATTAGTTTTTCTGAAGTGGGCAAGCGGAATCTTTTCGATAAAATTCGATTTCTGCTTGCTTTTTTGAACTACAAATATTTCATTTAGCCTATGTATACTTTTCTCAGAAGCCCCAATATATTCAATATATATGTAAAATCAAAAATGACTCAATACGTATATATTTATTCTGAATTTCTGTTTAGGATGATGTGATTTATAGAATTTTAACATGTTTTATTTGAAATTATGTAATTAGGCCATTTATATGACTTTTGCTATATTGATATATATAAATGAAAGGGATGAATCCTCATGCTGATTTTGTTTGTATTGGGTATTTGTATGGCGAGCTTCATGTACCATTTTGTTTGCATATCAAATATTAATTTTTCAGTTTTAACTAAACGTTCAAAGTGTATGACTTGTGAACATAAATTAAAATTTCTTGATTTAATACCTATAGCAAGTTTTCTATATTTAAATGGAAGGTGTCGCTATTGTCATGCGAAGATACCACGGGATTTGTTGATTGTTGAAATACTTTTAGGATTGTTATTTTTATTGCCTGTTTTTTCACCTTTATTGGATGAAACAAAATTATATTACCTGTTAATGATATTTTTAATACCGCTTTCATTCTACGATATTAAATGTTTAGTTATACCTAACCATATGCTATTTGTTATGTTGATCGTTGAAATTGTAATGTTCGCACATTCACAAATTCATTTCCAAAGTTCATGTTACATCATATTTATGCTACATGTGTTGTATTTTATATCAAATAAAGGGATTGGTTATGGAGATATTAAATTATTGTCTATCATGTCACTGATAATGGATTGGTATCAGTTTTTACTTATTTTCACGTTTACGTTTTTTGCTGCTGGCTTATATGTGCTAATTCATATGTTAATGCGCAAAACAAGGTTGAAATGTGTACCTTTAGTACCTTTTATTGCAACAGCAACTATAGTAGTTTTCAATATTAAAAATCAAATATTTTTATGTTTTTAGGAGGGTATTATGTCGATTAAGATTAGAGATTTGCAAGAAGAAGATAAGCCGAGAGAACGTCTTAAATTATATGGACCAGATAAGCTTTCAAATAGAGAGTTATTAGCAATTATTATTAACTCTGGTAGTAAACAGTTTTCAAGTTTAGAGTGTGCAAATCATGTCCTGAATTTAGTTCATAACATGAGAGAGTTAAGATTTTTAACTTTAGCGGAATTACAATCAGTGAATGGAATTGGTGAGAAGAAAGCATTAACTATTCTGGCTGTAATAGAATTTGCTAAAAGAATGCACATGAATACGATACTCGATAAATATGAAATTAATGAACCGAAAGATGTGGCTAATTACTTAATGGAGAAGTTAAGATATTTGAAACAAGAACATTTTGTGGCATTATTACTCAACACTAAGAATCAAATCATACATGAGCAATCTATATTCATTGGATCACTCGATATGGCAGTTGTTCATCCAAGAGATTTATTGAGAGAAGCAATCAAACATTCAGCAGCTTCTATTGTTATTGTACATAATCATCCGAGTGGCGATCCCACACCATCATTAGAAGATATTAAAACAACGAAGCGGCTTTTATATTGTTGTAACTTAATGGGAATAAATTTGTTAGACCACATCATAATAGGTGATGGTAAATTTGTCAGTATTTTTGAAGAAGAGTATATATCAAATGAAGAAATTGATTTAGATTTAAATGAACCAATTCCTTAATTGAATGGTATAATATAAGTAAAATATTGACAGGAGTTTTGAAGTTGCAAATTATTACATTTATTTTAGTGATTTTGCCAGTACTTTATATTATTTCGATTTTCCAAAGAAAAAGTAAACAGAAGATTAACAGGAAAGACTTTATAATATTATTTGCATTGAGCATTTTGGGAATGACTTTTGCTTCCATTATCAATACTTTAACAAGTAAGCATGATGGTTTAAGTTTTATGTTTGTAATTGCTTCAATTGGAGCAAGTGTAGTATGGGGAATATTGGTTTCATTAACAATATTATTTTTACAAAAATTATTAAACAAATAGATAATGTTGGAATTTTTTGAAAATTGTGTTGACTTTAATAAGATATCATAATATGATTAATTTAAATTTATAAAGAAAGGAGGTAGTGACAATGAGAAACTATAGACAGAATAACAAGTATACAAT
>NZ_PPQZ01000122.1:3573-6810 GCF_002902525.1 Mammaliicoccus stepanovicii | reverse complement strand
TTGGTATATAATGTAAATGTAGGAGGTGTATATAATATCTGACTTGATTTATGTAATAATCAATATAAGTGGTTAGTTATTTTTCAGCATTAAAAAATTAGGATTTATCAAAGTATTAAAGTTTTATTTCACATTTAATATTAAAAACAACAAAGGAGAGAACAACATGAAAACTTGTTACAAAATTCTAGTTTTTCTTACAATATTATTAGTAGTTAACAGTTATAATCAATCTGCATATGCTCAGGAGCCACTTAGTGCTAGTCCTGAAAACTGGATGAGTAAAATTGATGAGAATAAACATCTTACTCAAATCAACATACCTGGTACTCATGATAGTGGTTCATTCACGTTATCAGATCCTACAAAATCAGTTTGGGCAAAAACCCAAGATAAAAATTATCTTTTACAAATGAAAGAAGGTGTAAGGTTTTTTGATATTAGAGGTCGAGCATCTTCAAATGATTCAATATCCATACACCACGGTGTCGTTTATTTACATCATGAATTAGGAAGCTTCTTAAACGATGCTAATCATTATTTAGGTGCATATCCAAATGAAACAATTGTCATGTCCATTAAGAAAGATCACAAAGATGATGAAAGTGTTACTAAATCATTTGAAGAAATTTTCCGTGAGAAGTATTTTAATAACCCTCAATATGAAAATCTTTTTTATAAAGGTAATAATAGTAATCCAACTTTAAAAGAAACTAAAGGGAAAATTGTACTTCTCAATAGAATGGGTGGTACGTATATTAAAAGTGGTTATGGGGCAGATACTTCTGGTATACGTTGGCCTGATAATTCAACTTTTGAAACAGATATAAGTAACAATAATATACATTTAAATGTACAAGATGAATATAAAGATTATTATGATGATAAAGTTTCAGCAGTTAAAAATTTATTAAATAAAAGTAAATCAGACAATAGAGAGAATAGTTTATATCTTAATTTCTTAAGTGTATCATCAGGTGGAACAGCGTTTAATAGCATTTACGCTTATGCTTCACATATAAATCCTGAAATAGCTAAAACAATAAAGGAAAATGGTAAATCAAGAACTGGATGGGTTATTGTAGATTATGCTGGATATAAATGGTCAGGATATGACGACATAGTCAATGAAGTTATAAACAGTAATAATTAAAAAGACTTGAATGATTATTGAACAAAAAATAGTTGATATTGTAATTCATAATATTCTTAAAATAGAATAAGTTTTTTCAACTTGACAGATATGTGTAATATAAATAAAGTTATATTATAATTAATCTGGAGGTGCATAAAATGAAAAAAATATATTTACCAATGACATTAACTATACTTACAATAATATTATTCTTACTTATTAATCTAACTAGTTTTCCAACTTTCTTCTTCTATGCTACTTTAATAGTAAGCTTTATTGGTTTAATAGTTAGTATTATGAGTTTAATTAGAACAAAACATTTATTGAATATACTTTTCACTATAGTCTGTTTAATGCTATTTATGTTAAGTGTAGGTGAATTCTTACTTGTATAAAGGTTGTATAAAAAGGTTAACTGCTATTACGGTTAACCTTTTTTGTTGAAGGAGATTATAAGTAAAATTAATTTCTTCCTCATACGATATGAACGGACTATTACTTAATTTATTAAATAACCATTAACTATTATTAATTGTAGTTAATTTTTCTATTTTATTACTTTTTTCATGATAATATTAAAATACATTATACAAGGAGATGATTAAAATGAAAGTAAGTAATATTTTAATGGCAACAGTTGCAACAGGTGTGTTATCTATAGGTGTTTTAACAGGTACTGCTGAAGAAGCGAATGCTAAAACATATTCTCAAAACGGTATCATTTTACATGATGATTCACTTTTGTTAGATCATGAATTAAGCTATGTAGATACTTTATTAGATGAAAATACAAGTGATTTCACTAAACAAAAACTTCAAAAATATTTTGCAGATCAAGGCCTATATAGTGTTAGTGATATTGTGAAGAAGGCAGAAAAAGATGGGTTAGACATTTCTAAATATAAACACTTAATTAAATAGTATATGGTTGTATCAAGCCACACTTGTGTATTCAAGTGTGGCTTTTTAAAATACATATGTAGTATAAGGCTAAAACCTTAAATTTAATGTAACAATGATGTGACAATAATGTTCGTTGTAGTTTCCATTTATCTTGGTAATATTATATAGGGTTACAGATAATATTATTGAGGAGAGCATATTATGGAAATAAAAAATAAAAGAATATTAGAGTTAGATTATATAAGAGGATTTGCATTGCTAGGTATTTTATTAACTAATATCATTGCGTTATTTACCATACCAGCTCCTACGAATATTGAACAAGCACATTATTTAAGGTATATTGACTTTTTTGTAGAAAGTAAATTTTTTGCGATTTTCTCTTTCTTATTTGGTGTAGGTTTCTTTATTTTTATTAGAAATGCTAAATCTAAAGATTTGAATAGTACAATTGTTTTCTTGAGGAGATTATTTATCTTAGCAATTTTCGGGATAATTCATCAATTTTTACATCCAGGGGAAGCATTATTATTTTACGCAATTATTGGACTAATCTTAATACCTTGCTATTATTTAAATAGATATTTAAATCTTATACTTGGATTGATATTACTAGGCGTATCCCTTTACATTGGTAATAAAACATTACTTCCAGTTCCTTACTTTATATTAGGGTTGACTGCTGGACAATTTAATATATTTGAACATATTAAATTGAAAGTACTGATTTGCTTATCTATCATTTCTGGAGTTTTGTCTGGAATCTGTTGGTACTTTTTAAGTAAAAACTATGTATTTCCAAGTTATACATTTTTAGAGTCGACAAGTAATAAAGTGAATGAACAATATATACAAGCGAAAGAACTTTACAACCATACTATCATTGTTACAAGTCCGTTTATTTCATTATTTTATGTCACAGTTTTATTACTCATCTTAAGAATAAACGTATTTAGGATAATATTAAGTCCTTTAAGATATTATGGAAGAATGGCATTAACAAATTATATCGGTCAAACATTGTTAATGTGGGTAATCATCTTATTGTTCAATGCAAGTTTAATAAAACACACAAGTACTTTATACATTTGTATTTGTATCTACATCATACAATTTATATTTACTTATATATGGCTTAAATTGTTTAAATTTGGACCATTAGAATATATTTGGAGATTAGGTACATATAAGAAGAAGTT
>NZ_PPQZ01000122.1:0-3517 GCF_002902525.1 Mammaliicoccus stepanovicii | reverse complement strand
GTATATATAAATGCATATAGTAAAATTTACCAAATAAATGATGAGAGTTAAATTTTATGATATTATTTATACAAATAGTAAATAGGAGGAAACATCATGTTTGACAACTTACTTACCTCATTTGGCATTGGTTCAATCGTTGTAGATACAAAGATAGAGAATAATATTAATTTTGAAAATGATTTGATAAGAGGGGTTATAATTTTAAAAGGTGGAAAAAAGGATCAACATATCAATAAAATAGAATTGACTTTAGTAGAGAAAATTGAAAATACTGATAAGACAAGTCAGTTTGAAGTTGTTGAAAATGAATTAGAAACTTATACTTATTCACAAGATTTTATAGTTAAAGAAGCTAAGGAAGAGAGAATTTCATTTCAATTTGCATTAGAGAGTCTAGAATTTGATTCCAACAAAAATGACTTATATTTGAAAACACATGTCTTTATTGAAAATTCTGTAGATGCTTATGATGAAGATTGTGTTTATATTAAGAATAAATAAATTTTAAGTGCCTACGACAAGTATGACGTCTTAGGCACTTATATACTAGATTTGTAGTTTTAAGTCTTTCAAGATTGTATCAAGTGTTTCTTCGATAGTCATTTCTTTATTTATTGTTTTTTCATTTCTAATTCCTAAATAGTCGTGAGCAGTATACCATGATCGTAACTCACTTTCACCAAAATCAGTATTATCTTTCGTATTATGCCTATTCAAGGTTTCTTCAAGCGGTAAATCATAATAATAAACTAATGTGGTTTTAGCTGTATTTAATTGTCTACGTAACATATTTCCATATTTGTTTTCAGCTAAAATACCTTCAATAATAACAAATTCACAATGTTTATTTCCATATTGAATTAATTGTTCAATAAGCCCAATTGCCAAATTATTTGGTTTATCTTTAACCATTAGCATTTGCCTTCTAACATAATCTTGAGAAATTAGTAAAGTACAGCTGCCAAGAATTTTATGTAATTTATTTGCTACAACCGTTTTGCCACTTCCTGAATTTCCTCTTATTAATATTAAAGTAGACATGAAATCACTCCTTTGAATTGTTAAAAGTGATAAATTAGTTAATTTCGTTCTAAAAATTCTAACCTATTGCCGAATGGGTCAGATATATAGAATCGATTTACACTTTGTATATTATAATCTTCTATAATGTCAATTTCAGCTTCCTTTAATTTAGTTTTGAGAAGTTCTAAATTTATTACTTCAAATGCAGGATGTGCTTTTGTTGCTGCGCTAAAATCTGTTTGATTTCCAATATGTAACTGGTGATTACCAACTTGGTACCAAATACCACCTCTCTTTGCTAATGACGTTGGTTTCTTTATTTCAGTAAATCCTAATATGTCTGTATAGAATAATCTAGCTATATCTTCTTGATTTGGTGGAGAAGCGACTTGAACATGGTCTATTCCTTTATATGCATATTTCATAATTAGACTTACCTACCTTTTTAGGATATTTTTTATATACTTAGCATAAACTTAAAGTCTGTAAAATAATAATTCGAAAAAATTATGTAAAGTAATTAAATTATGTAAATTATAAGTTATAATGGTTTAACTTAATAATTAAGAACTGGAGGAATTGAAATGATTAGAAATGCTACTAAAGATGATTTAGGAGCGATACTTGATATTTATAATGAGGCAATAATTCATACTACTGCTGTATATACATATGAAAAAACGAATATCGAAGAGCGACAATTATGGTTTAAACAAAAGGTTGATCAAGAAATTCCTGTTATCGTATTTGAAATTGATGGTAAAGTTGCTGGTTTCGCAACTTACGGTCCATTTCGAAATTGGCCAGCTTATCAATATACTATTGAACATTCTATTTATGTTGATTCATCTTATCATAGGAAAGGTATCGCTTCTCAATTATTAGATGAATTGATTTCAATCGCTAGTAGTAAAGGATATAAGACAATGGTAGCTGGAATTGATGCTTCAAATAAAGGAAGTATCACGTTACATCTGAATAAAGGATTCACTCATTCAGGGACGCTTAAGAATGTTGGTTATAAATTTGATACATGGCTAGATTTAGACTTTTATCAATTAATATTGAAATGATTATGATACTTATGTATTTTAAAATGATATAATAAAGATAAATATTAATAATAAACACACTTTCGAAAAACCGAAAGTGTGTTTATTTGTAACGTTAAATTAAAGGGGTATTTATGGATATAACAATTTTAGTGTTGATCATAATCTCTATTTTATTAGGAGCACTCGTGAGAAATATTTTTGGTTTTGGTGAGGCATTAGTTACAATGCCATTATTGTCTTTATTAAACGTTGATTTTAAATTGTCGATTTCAATTGTAGCTATAATCGGACTGCTCGTTGCATTACCTGTATTTGTTAAAAATCGACATAACTTAGATTGGACTATTATTAAAAGGCTATTGATAGGCTCTTTAATTGGTGCTCCGATTGGTATCATAATCGTAAAGTTTGCGAATGAAGCATTTATCGTTAAATTTTTAGGTATATTTATATTGGTTTACGGCTCCATTAATTTATTAAATCAAATAATAAAAGTCTACAATGTCGATAAAGATATTCCGAATGTATTTGATTATGTGGCGGGATTAATATCAGGCATACTAGGTAGTGCATACAATAGTCATGGTGTTCCAATTATTATTTATGGAACGATGAAAAAATGGTCTGCACTAGAGTTGAAAAAAATTTCACAAGTACATTTCTTTATAACAGGTTGTTTTATTGTTATGAGTCATGGTGTGTCAGGATTTTGGAGTCTCTCGTTAGTACAATTATTAATAATTGTACTACCACTTCTCGTATTAACATTATGGCTCGGTAATATTATAAGTAAGCATATAAACCCTAAAACATTTATTAAATATGTTTATATCCTATTAATAATATTTGGCATATTAATGATTATTAAATAGGTAATTAAAGATGCCGTAATTCGGTCTTATTTAATACGCGTATAGCATTTTGTAAACTATAAATCATGGCTTCAAACTTACAAATTGAATCGCGGGTATAGTTATATATATGAAATAATTCGATATAGTATAATTGATACTCGCTTCTTTTGTCATTGAGTAAATTCTTATTATAAATTAAAGCGTTTTTGACACGAACCATTTCATTGTAAATAAACGAATCATTGATAAATAACGCTGCTTCATTTGTTGGCTCAAAGAAATTAAGGAATTCTATATATGACTCAAATCTGCTAACAATTAAATTTAAATACTTGTCCAAATGGAATCACTCCTAAAATATTGTGTAACACCATTATACGAACATACGTTCTATTTTGTAAAGTGAAATATATTTTTATATAAAATTTAACCAAAATCAGTCAAAATCATTTAAAATCGTTTAAATTTGTTGTGTATAAGAACACTTTAGATGTAATATATAATTCTGGGATAAATATTACATCAATTGCCACTAGATAACACGAATGATGTTTTGTAATATTTATATATTATGTTTTATGG
>NZ_PPQZ01000121.1 GCF_002902525.1 Mammaliicoccus stepanovicii | reverse complement strand
ACTTTAGAACCTGGTTCAGCCGTAACTGTGATTGGATCAGTAGATCCAGCTTTACCTGTTAAATCTGTGTCGATTACTGGTTTAGAAGGTGGCGTATTATCTGTTACTTTCTTAGGATCAGATGATTCAGAAGTATTTGGATGTTCCGCCTTATCTGTTGCCTTCGCTGTGACATTACCTTCCGGTAAAGGTTGCGTTGGTGTAAT
>NZ_PPQZ01000120.1 GCF_002902525.1 Mammaliicoccus stepanovicii | reverse complement strand
GTTTAACATGATTCCTAAAAGCTCTCATTTTCCAAATCAAGGGTGGAAAATACATATATCAGCAACAATTGAAGATGCATCATGCCTATTATATAATGTTTCTGAATTTTTAATAAACAATAAAGTTGCATTTAAATTTGTCCCTTCAGAACATATGTTAGAGAATAAAAATTCTAAATCAGCTGATAGAGCTTACTCAGGTAAATTTATAACAGTTTATCCACGAGATGTAGAACACTTTCATTGGTTATTAAAAGAATTGGAACATATAACTTCGGATTTTGAAGAGGGTCCTTATATACTAAATGATTGTCAATGGAAGAATTCTAATGTTTTTTATAGATTTGGCGGATTAAAAAAAATGATAAAACGAATTGATGGCATTGATACATTAGTAATTTATGATAATGAAGGTAATAGTCTAGAAGATTTAAGAGTACCCTATTATTATGTGCCTGAATTTGTTGAAAAACCAGATTTTATAATAGAAAATGAGCAGCTAAATAATGAAGAATTTAATAAATTGAATGATTTTGAAAATTTCGAAGCTTTACATTTTAGTAATGCCGGTGGTGTTTATAAAGTGAATAAAGGAGAGAAAAAATTTATTTTAAAAGAAGGGAGAAGAAAAGCTGGATTAGATGGTGATAGAAATGATGGATTTAGTAGAATTAAGAATGAATATAGGTCATTAAAAAGATTGCAAAACATAAATGGTATTGCCAATATATATGAATATTTTGAAATATGGAAACATAATTATATTTTAGAGGAGTTTATCGAAGGAAATACTCTACAAGAATATATTGCTAGTAATTATCCATTTTCATATGATGAACACGAATATAAAAGTTATAGTAATAAGTGCATAGTTATATTAGAAAAATTGCATAAAATAATAGAAGAAATACATAATTTGGGATTAGCTGTTGGTGATTTAAGTACTAATAATATATTAATTAATGATCAATTAGAAGTACATATAATAGATTTTGAAGTGAGTTGCGATAAGAATAAAAAATATAAATTATTGTTAGGTACACCAGGTATGATTAATGTAAATTCGAAAAATTATGAAGAAGCAGATTGGTACTCGTTTTATAAAATTTGTAGGTTTATGTTTTTACCAATTTCTTCAATACATGAACTTTCTCCTAAAATTAAAAATAAACATGATAAATTTATAAAAAATAAATTCGGGGATAGAATTATTAATTACATACTTCAATTTGAAAAGTATCAATATCCAAATATTAACTTTTGGCCAGAAGCCTTTAATCTTTACAACTCTTTAGAAGTACCAACAACTGATATAGAAATAGATAAAATTAACGATTTTATTCTAAATAGTATTAGAAGTTTAATTAAATATTGTGATACGGATAATCTTAATCTCATCCCTGGTAATATTTATGCTAACAATAATTATTTAAGTAAATTTAACTATGCCCATGGTTCATTTGGTGTGATTTCTGCTTTAAGTAAAAATAATGCTATTAAAAATAATGAAGCTTTAGAATTTTGGATAGAAACTACATTATATATTATTAGAGAATACAAAATTAATAGTATTGAAGAACTAGGACTATATAATGGTTTATCTGGTATTATGAATGTCTTATATGAACTTGGATATGAAAATGAAGTATATCAGTATATAAAATCAGTAGTATCGCTTATCGAAAATGAAGATTTAACGGTAATGAGTAATATTTCTATTTATTCAGGTTTAACCGGGATAGTATTAACCCTAGCATCTTATAATGATATTTTTACTGACCTAAATCTTAGTAAAGTAATAGATAAAATCACTTTAACTATTATAAATAAATTTGATCAAAATATAAGTGAGAAGACTGAACTAGATATGGGTTTAATTTCTGGATGGTCAGGAGCAGCATTATTTTTGTGGAAATGGGGGGAGCTTACAAAGAATAATGTAATGAAGAAAAAAACATTTGAGATTATAGAATATATTAATAATAATTATATCGTAAAAATTGGAAAAGAGTTAACATTAAAAAATAATGGTAAATACTCTCCTTATCTCTCTAATGGTGCACTAGGTTTTAAGTTATTATTGTTAGAAATCTACAAAGATGACAAAAACGCGTTACCTATTGATTTATTAGATTATATAGAAGTTATCTCTCAAGAACCTCCTTATACGAACACTTTTGATTCGGGTTTAATGAGTGGCTATTCTGGTTTCTTAATCTATGAAAATGCAAAAAAAAATTTATTATCTAATGGTAAAAATATGGATGAAATTGTGAAAAACTTAAATATTTATATGTTATCAGATTCAGATGGAAATATATTATTTCCAGGAAAATTCGGTCTGAAATGTTCTATGGATATTGAAGAGGGGATTAGTGGACTAATCATGTGTCTTTATGATTTAGGGAAGAATCAGTGGAATTCGTGGTTACCTTTACCTAAATCAAATTTAAAAATATTTGAAATATAATAGTTTTTAAAAATTGTCAGTGATTTTAAATAGATAAGCTTAATTCGTTTATGGTATTGAGAGAGATAATGATTTTGTATTTATTGTGAATTAATAATATACATTGTGAAATAGATACTATAAAAGTGTAGTTAATAATCAGTCATTTTTAATAAATGAGGTGAAATAATGAGCAAAATAGGCTCTTTTTTTATCTTTCATGCTAAAGCACTGATGAAAGATAAAATAACTTTGATCTGGATATTGTTATTACCAATATTTTTGATCGTAATTAACTTATTTGTAAGTGGTGAAATTTTGAAATCGATGGATCAGAAACTTACGGCTATAGCATTATTTTTGTCATTTATCACTATGATGATTTTACTTAATGGAATTGCTATTGAAATTGCAAATATAAGAGAACAAGGTGCATTAAAAAGTTATGTAATGCTTGCAGGATCTAAATATCCATTTTTATTTGCTATTATACTATCTCAAATGATTGTATTATTCATAAGTTTAGAAGTTATGACAATTTTGACGTCGCTTGTACTAAATATATTTAGTTTGAAATTATTACTATATGTGGTGATATATACTATATTGTTATTACCTATATCTGTAATTTTCCTTGCAATTGCTTTATTACCATTTAAAGCAAGTTCATTAGCGACGATTTCAAGTATTATCACAATAATTTTTTATTATTTTTCAAATAGTCATTTATATGGTTTTGAATGGCTAAATCCATTATACTTCTTTAGAAGTTTCGGACTGTTAATTCTTAATAATTTTACTGATTTTAATGGGTTGATTTTATTGATATACGTTTTGTATTTCTTAATTGGCTATATATCTTTAGTGAAACTGGATATTAATTCTAAAACCATAAGATAAGGGGGGGATAAATTGTTTTACGTTAATAACTTGAATTTTACATATAAAAAAAGTAATAAGGAAACATTAACGAATGTATCATTTAGTCTAAAGGAAGATCGTTTGAATATATTAATAGGCATGAATGGATCTGGAAAATCAACATTATTAGATTGTATTACGAATAATTTCAAAGCAGAATCGGATGAAATAAGAATGCCGAGTACGAAAGAAATATCATATTTAACACAAAATAATTATTACACCCCGAAGAACTTAGGGAAAGACTTTATAAAACTCTTTTTAGGCATGATAACTAAAAATGAAAAAAGATTATTTGAACAAAATTTTTATGATAACTTAACTGATTTAGAGAAGGAAAAATATAACCATCTTTTAGAAATGGAACTAGGGAAAATGTCATTTGGTGAAAGAAAGTGGTTGCTTATAGTGATGTTTTCTCATTTAAATAGAAAATTATATATATTTGATGAGCCGACAAGTGGTGTTGATCCTTTATCTCGTAAAATGATATTAGAAAAATTACAACATATTTTAAGTAAAAATGGCATATGTCTAATAGCTACACATCAATTACAAGATTTAGTTCATTTAAATCCACATATTATTTTTTTAAATAAAGGGAAAGTAGTCTTTGAAGGTCTATATGAAGATTGGCTTTCAAGTCATGATACATCTAATCCAGATATTGCATTTGAGCAAACTATAATTAACATATAGTTAGGGAATCAAAACAATCTGATTTTAAAGTACACCTATTTACTAGAATATCACGAGTAAATAGGTGTACTTTTTATACATTAAAAATTTGGATTAGAGCATTATAATCAAAGAATATTTATTTTAGACTAATATTAAATATGGTTGTACATATCCATAAAATACCATTGTAATCATGATTGAAAGTATTTTAAAATTTTATTTATA
>NZ_PPQZ01000119.1 GCF_002902525.1 Mammaliicoccus stepanovicii | reverse complement strand
TGTTAATGTAACCGTTACATCTTTGATGCCTGGTTCATTATCATCTTGAATACCATCTTTATTTGTATCTTCCCATACTTTGTCTCCAACATTATATGTTGGTGGTACTGGTGGCTCTGATTTATGGAAACCTGAATCAATTGTCATATCATCTTTATTGTTGACGACAACTGTTACTTTTTGACCATCTGAATCTTTATCGTCTGTTCCAACATTTGTTTTTGTT
>NZ_PPQZ01000118.1:29153-119828 GCF_002902525.1 Mammaliicoccus stepanovicii | reverse complement strand
AGCATATCTTATAAAATTTTTATAAAAAAGGGCGGGACAGAAATCTATTTATATTAAAAATAGATTTCTGTCCCGCCCTAGTTAGGCTTGCTACAAACTTAAAAATTATTTAATTTCAATATCTTGATTAGGCATTGTATGTTGATCTTTAGCTGTAACATGACTTGTTATGTTATATGTACCAGGTGTTTCAAACTTATATTTCAATGTATAAATACCATCTTTATCGTGTTTCACTTTTTTCATTGTTGATGCTTTTTTATCGCCATCTTTAGCTATTTCAAACATGACTTCATCAGCATCTTTTACTTTTTTGTCACCAAGTGTGACTTCTGCTTTCAAGTTAACTTCTTCACCTTTTTTAGCTTCTTTTGGAATATCTAATTTAACTTCTAAAGCTTGTGGTTTTTCTTCAGACTTATGCTCCTTATGGCTGTTTTCTTTTTCATCTTTATCATTTCCACAAGCTGCAAGTACCGCAATAATCATAATTGTTAATACACTTAATAATATTCTTTTCACGAATATCTCCACCTTTCTGTTTATTAACTTAATTATATACAAATATTCATTTCATAATACAAGTAAGATTGAAAAATATGTTAACATTTTAAGTCAAATTTATGAAAACGTTTAATTTTAGATGATAACAGCTTGTTCTGCACTTCTATACTTAAAATAATAGAACACATTACGAGGCTATTTTACCTTGTAATGTGTTCTAATTTATCTATAAAATCTTATTTTCTTTAATGCTCATCAAACACGAAATCTTCATCCTTAAGCGCTTCTACGTTTAATGCTAATACGTATCCATCACCTTTAACACTAAAGAAATCATGGTTTTTAGTGCTAGTATTTAATGCATTTTCAATAATTGGATTAAATGCTTTTTCTTCATAATACGCTTCAAAGCCTAGGTTTGCTAAAGCTTTATTAGCATTATACGTCACATAATTCATAACATCATTCGTTAACCCAATTTCATCATATAAAGATTTAGTATATTCGTATTCATTTTTGTATAGTAAATCAAGCATACGATACATTTCTCTATCTGCTTTTAATTGCTCATCTTGTGATAATTCATTTCTTAAACTTTGTGCATCTAATCCTGTAAATACACCATGAATTGATTCATCTAGTAATATTTTACGGATAATTTCACCTGAAGTTGTCATTCTACCTTGTCCTGCTAAATAAAGAGGATAATAGAATCCAGAATAGAATAAGAATGTCTCTAAGAACACACTTGAAACACGTGCCATATATTGATCATAAATACTCGCTTCTTTAGCCCATAATTTATGATAATTACCAACAATCATTTCTGATTTATATTTCAAATGTGGCTCTTCTACTACCCATTTATCTAGTAGTTCATTCGTTTCACTAGAAGGTAATAACGTTGTAAATATATGTGAATAACTTTTCGCATGTATTTGCTCCATCATACCCATGAACGAATAAACTGCTTTTTTACGTAAATCTTTAGTGTGCATCATGATAAGTGGCATACCATCATCTGCTTGATGCGTATCTAATCCTGTTAATCCAGCTAAAGCTTTCTTAAAAGCATTTTGTTCTGGTTCAGTTAAAGTTTCCCAACTTGCCATATCTTTAGAAACTTTAAATTCTGACTCCACCCACATTTGTGAGATGTTCTGACGCCAGAACATGTTCGTCATATCTTCTTGTGTATTCCAATTTACTGCCTTCATATTAGATCTCCTATCTTATTAGAATGATTAAATTGCACAACTTGTACATTCTTCAACGCTTAATAATTTATTACGTGTATAGTAAAGTGATTTCAATCCCTTATGGTGGGCATATACGTATAATCTTGAAAGTTCACGTGTAGAAATTTCAGAGTTTACATATAGAATTGTAGAAATACCTTGATCTACGTGTTCTTGTATTGTTGCAATTAAATCAATTAACTTCATTTGATCTGTATTAAACGCTGATTTATAGAACCACATTGTTTCTGGTGATAAGAATGGCATCGGATAAAATGTTTCTGCATTTCCGTATGTTCTTCTTTCAATTTGATCCACAATTGGCATAACTGAACTTGTTGCATTTTGGACATATGAAATACTTTGTGTTGGTGCAATTGCAAGTCTATAAGCATGGTATAAACCATTTTCTTTAACTTCTTGCGCCAATGATGCCCAATCTTCTGCACTTGGAATATCCATTCCTTCAAATAATGCAGCGACATTATCATATTGTGGTTTAATATCTGAATGGATATATTTCTCAAAATATTTACCTGAGGCGTAATCTGATTTCTCAAAATCAACATACGTCTCTTGTTTTTCTTTAGCTATTTCCATTGAACGTTCAATAGAATAATAATTCATCATCATAAAGAATACATTGGCAAAGTCTTTTGCTTCTTCAGATTCATAGCCAATTTTATTTTTAGCTAAGAAACCATGTAAGTTCATTACGCCTAAGCCTACTGAATGCAATTCGCTATTTGCTTTTCTTACACCAGGTGCATTTTTAATTTCAGTATCATCAGAAACGACTGTTAATGCATCCATACCAGTATGAACTGAGTTTCTAAATTTCTTAGATTCCATCACATTGACGATGTTTAATGATCCTAAATTACATGAAATATCACGTTTAATTTCATCTTCCGTTCCATAGTCATTAATAATTGAAGTTTCTTGTAGTTGGAATATTTCTGTACATAAGTTACTCATTTTGATTTGACCAATTTCAGCATTTGGATGTACTTTATTCGCATTATCTTTGAACATCAAATATGGATAACCAGATTGTAATTGTGTTTGTGCTATCGTATTTAACATATCACGTGCATCTTTAGATTTCTTAATAATATTAGGGTTTGCAACTAATTCGTCATAACGTTCATCTAAATTAATATCATCCAAAGTTACACCATATTCACGTTCTACAGTGTGTGGTGCGAACATGTGAAAGTCTTTGCCTTCTTTAGCTAAATCGAAGAATTTAGATGGGACAATAAGTCCAGTTGATATTGTCGATAACCTAATATCTTCATCGGCATTTACTTTTTTAGTATCTAAAAATTCCAATACATCATAGTGGAATATATTTAAATATACAGCACCAGCGCCAGGTCTTTGACCAAGTTGATCAGCATAGCTAAAGCCACCTTCTAATGATTTTGCTACTGGTAAGACACCTTTAGCTACACCTTTAATACCTTTAATTGCTTCGCCACGTGCACGTAATTTAGATAAATTAATGGCAACACCGCCACCTATTTTACTAAGTTGTTTAGCAGTAGAATCAATAAAGTTAATGGAATTTAAGCTGTCGTCTACTTCTAGTAAGAAACAACTCACTAATTCTCCACGTCTCGCTCTTCCTGCATTTAAAAATGTAGGTGTTGCTGGTTGAATTCTTTGTTCAATCATACCTTCTATGAATTGCTTAGCCTGTTCAACATTTCCTTTTGCTAAATATAAAGAAACGATGATGACATGTTCTTTATATGTTTCTAGATATTCAGTTTTATCGTTTGTTTTCAATGCATAATCTTTAAAAAACTTGCTTGCTGACATATAACTAGCAAATTTAAATGGTATAGAATCAGCAAATTGATTAATCTCTGTTAAAGCTTCTTCACTATATTCTTTAAATAAGTCATAGTAAAAATCTTGATCAACTAAGAAGTGTAATCGTTCTAAAGCATTATTAAACTTGATTGATTTCTCTTCAATTTCTTCCAAGTATAATTCAAGCGCTTCTTGGTCCTTCTCAATATCAAAAAACCCATCTTCTCTTCGTTTCGTTACCTTGTTATTTAGCTCAATATGATTTTTTTTCTGTTTGTTTATCATTTTCATAGAGATTAACCACCTTTTCCTTAAATTCATTTGCGATTTCTTGATTACCATGTAATTCAAATTTCATTAATAAAGGGACATGATACTTTTCCGCAATTTCATCTCCGGCTTTTGCGAAATTCTGTCCCCAATTTCTATTTCCACTACCTACTACCGCTTTAAGTTGTTCGTGATTAATATCTAGAAAGTCTTGTACGGTATCAGGTATTTGACCAAAACCGATTGTTCCGGTAACAATGATAAATGGTTCATTTATTACTTCAAATTTATTTACTTCAGTGAGAGCCATGGTATCCGTTAGCCCAGATTTTTGAATGAACCGTTTTACGTTACCTGTTAAAGAATAATAAATAACCTTCATAAACTATCACCTACCATATGTATATGCTGTCTTTTCATTTATGCAATAAAAATATAATGAAATCATTACTTTATACATTTTCATTATAAATGTACAAAACACAAGATATAGTGCTCTTTTATTTGGATACATACTATATTATGTGATTCATTATAACATTATAAATGAGCCATAACACTTATAATACCTTAAAAATTTTTAAAAAATAGGGTTGACTTTGTTTCAAATCACGCCAACCGTTGTCACATCACCATTTGAAAATAACTTTCATAAATTTTTATTTTTAAATTAAATCTCAATCATGCGTTATACTCTTTAAAAGCATTTTATGATACGATATGTTCATTGATAAAATTTGGAAGGTGCATAAAAAATGAATGCCACAGTTAAAGGAATATTAGCTATACTTATTTCTTCTTTCGGATTCAGTTTAATGGCTGTTTTCTTTAGACTTTCTGGTGATTTACCAGTATTTCAAAAGTCACTATTTAGAAACTTGATTGCCATGATTGTTCCGATATATTTTGTAATGAAATACAAAGCCCCATTATTTGGTGAATTACAGAATCAGCCGCTTTTAATTTTGAGATCCACACTTGGTTTAATTGGTGTGTTACTCAACATCTACGCGATTGATCACATGGTTCTCAGCGATGCAGATATGTTAATGAAACTTAATCCATTCTGGACAATCTTACTATGTGCAATATTTTTAAATGAACGTACTAGAAGATATCAAGTGATCGCCATGATTGTTGCAATTGCTGGCTCAATATTTATCATTAAACCATCGTTTGATTCTGATGTAATTCCAGCAATAGTTGGGTTGTTATCTGGTATATTTGCCGCTGGTGCATACACTGCATTACGACCGTTAGGACAAAGAGAAAAATCATATACAACAGTATTTTATTTCTCGTTCTTTTCGACTGTTGTACTCATACCATTTGTCATTTTCACATATCAACCAATGAACACCACACAAATAATTTTCTTATTATTATCCGGTATTTTCGCAACTGTAGGACAATTCGGTATAACGATGGCTTATAGCTTTGCCGCTGCAAAAGACATTTCAATCTTTGTATATGCGTCAGTTATCTTTAGTGCTATTCTCGGTTTCATCCTATTTAAAGAAGTGCCAGATATGCTAAGTTACCTCGGATATATTATTATATTCCTTGCAGGTTATTATATGTTCAAAAAAGCTCAAAGAAATCCAAAACCACAAAAAGGAGAATCATAATGTCAGAAGGAAGAAACAAAGAAGAATTAAAAGATATCACACTACTCGGAAACCAAAACAATACTTATCATGATCAATATACACCTGAAGTGTTAGAAGTATTTGATAATAAACATCAAGGTAGAGACTACTTTGTAAAATTTAATTGTCCAGAATTCACATCACTTTGTCCTATAACTGGGCAGCCAGATTTTGCTACAATTTATATATCTTATATCCCTAACATTAAAATGGTAGAATCAAAATCTTTAAAACTATATTTATTCAGTTTCAGAAATCATGGAGATTTTCATGAAGATTGCATGAATGTCATTATGAACGATTTGATTGAATTAATGGATCCACATTATATAGAAGTTTTAGGAAAGTTTACACCAAGAGGTGGTATATCAATTGACCCTTATACAAATTACGGACGCCCAGACTCTAAATACGAGAAAATGGCAGAATATCGAATGATGAATCATGATTTATACCCAGAAAATGTTGATAATAGATAACAAAAAATGCGTCAGTGCAAACTGACGCATTTTTTTATTGAAATAATCATTTTCCACTTATTCTAACATATGAAACTTTATTATAAGAAAGCGCTTTCTTTATTTCGGAATTTTTTTATCATAGGAAACCGTTGATATATATGATTTCTAAAATTTTAATTATCATTATTGTGTGAATATTAACAATCTTTAACTTGTTTTTATTTTATCAAACGATTACAATTTAATATGTGATAATTTAAAAAAAGCTTATACAGTTTATTATGAAGGGGAATTATATTATGAATAACAGACATTATTCTAAAGAGGAAATCATCCAAAGTACGCCTCGTACAGGATTCTTTGGACATCCTAAAGGCTTATCAACTTTATTCCTTACTGAGTTTTGGGAACGATTCAGTTACTATGGAATGAAAGCTATACTTGCTTATTACATATATTATTCAGTATCAAAAGGCGGCTTCGGTATAGACCAAGGTTTAGCACTTCAAATCGTTTCAATATATGGTGCACTTGTTTATATGAGTGGTGTCATTGGTGGTTGGATTGCAGATAGAATAACTGGTACGAGACATGCATTGTTCTACGGTGGCATACTCATCATGATTGGACATATTCTACTATCATTACCTAGTAACTTCACATTACTACTCGTAGCATTGCTATTCTTAATTGTAGGTACTGGTTTATTAAAACCTAATATTTCTTCTACAGTTGGGTTACTGTATGAAAAGAATGACCCAAGATTAGATTCAGCTTTCACTATTTTTTATATGTCAATCAACTTAGGTGCTTTATTATCACCATTAATCATTGGTTGGTTACAAGTAAATGTTGGTTTTCACGCTGGATTCGCAGTTGCAGCAGTTGGTATGTTTGTTGGTTTAGTTATATACTTCATCACAAACAAAAAATATTTAGGTTTGGCAGGTATTGAAATTCCTGACCCTCTTTCAAAAAAAGAAAAGAAAACAATTACCATTATCACTGCCATTATCGTCGTGATTTGTGCAATTGTTTGTGTTATATTAGCTTTATTTGGCAAGTTAACACTACCTAATTTTGCTAACTTTATCTCTTTACTTGGCATACTGTTACCAATTTATTATTTTGTAAAAATAACAACAAGTAAGAAGACTCAAGATTTCGAACGTTCAAGAGTGTTTGCATACATTCCGTTATTTATCGCGGCAGTTGCATTCTGGATGATTCAAGAGCAAGGTTCAACAGTGTTAGCACAATTTGCTGATACAAAAACTGAATTAAGTATGGCAAACTTAACAGGCGGTTTAATCGATTTTCAAATACCAGCTGCTTGGTTCCAATCACTTAATCCATTTTTCATTATTTTGTTAGCACCTATCTTCTCTACAATTTGGGTTAAACTCGGTAGATTCAATCCACCTACAGTATATAAATTTGTAATTGGTGTTTGTTTCGCCGGACTTTCATACATCATAATGGTTATTCCTTTATCAAGTGACGCTGGATTAATTAATCCATTCTGGTTATTTGCTAGTTTCTTACTTGTAACAGTTGGAGAGCTTTGTATCTCACCAATTGCTTTATCTACAACGACTAAATTAGCACCTCAAGCCTTTACGGCTCAAATGATGAGTGTATGGTTCTTATCAAACGCAATGGCACAAGGTATCAACGCACAAATGGTCAAAATATATACAAGTATCAGCTCAAATGATTACTTCTTATATTCTGGTATCATCGCAATCGTCATCGGGATATTATTATTAATCGCTAGTCCTAAGATTAAATCACTTATGGTTGGCGTTAAATAAACGAAATATGTAACTCAAAATAAAAAAGTATATCACTCAACTGATTTTATCAGCTTTATAGTGATATACTTTTTTTATTAAAAGCGTTACAACATTTCTTGTACATAAAAATAAAATAAAGCACTCCGTTAGTTTAGTTATTTACTACAAAAACTAAATTAACGAAGTGCTTTATTTTATTTTTTACTTCATACTTTGTGATACTTTATTCTTCTGTTTATTATATTCACCATTCTCACCTAAGAAGTATGCTTCTACTTCTTTCCAATTGTGTACTTTTGGCCACTTATCATAATCAACGTTATGACCAGCCGCGTACATAATCGAATGATTTTTGAAACTTTCTAATTGTTTAGGATTATCATCAATTAAATAATCTGTGTTTACTATGCCTTTATCACCACAAAAAACAAAATGTTGCGTATCTAAAAACGGCATATGTTCTTGAAGCCATGCATATTTATCAGCAAATGATGTTGGAACGTCCATCGCTGCTGTCACTATATAGACATCATAGTATTCATTCAATTTCTTAACGACTTCAATTGCATCAGGAAATACTTCTAAGTCTCTAAAGAATCCATCTTTTCTTAAAATATTCGTTAAGAGTCCTTGATGTTCTGGCATCATATTTCTGATCTTTGTGCCACGCAACTCTTCCATCGTAATATTTGATGATGTCTCATCATTGTAATGTTGAAGCAATTTCTTAATCGTATCAACTAAAACTTCATCCATATCAATACCAATCGTTTGTTTCGTCATCATACATTCTCCTTTAATTTCTCATGATATTAGTATATCAAAGAACGACATGACTTTCCTATTTCACGAATTTTACTTATTAAAAAATGATTCTAATACTTTTATTACTTGGTCATTATGCTCACTAAAACCAGCTGTTATTCGAACACCGTTTGGAAATGGTCTTGTTATAAACCCTTCTTTGATAAGGGCATCATAAAGCATTTGAGGTTCTTCTGTATTTACAAATACAAAGTTCGTTTGGCTATCATATAAATGCTCACTAAATGATGCGTTTAAATACTTCTCAATTTCTATGCGATTTTTAGTAGTTATATCTCGTAAATAATTCTGGTCTTTAAGTGCAGCATCAGCAGCAACTGCAGATAATGATGTCACATTAAATGGTAGTCTCACAATGTCGAGTTGATTTAATAAATCTTCACTCGCTATAGCATATCCAATACGTTGAGATGCTAAACCGTATGCTTTTGAGAACGTTCTTAATACGACAACTTGATCATATTGTGATAATAATTCTAAACTATTTGGCATATCTTCAGCAGTTGCGAATTCAATATATGCTTCATCAATAAGTACGATAATATCGTCGGGTACTTTTTGTATAAATGATTCAATTTCATCATGTGGTAAGTATGTACCTGTTGGATTGTTTGGATTACATATCCAAATTAGTTTTGTACTGTCGTTAATTTGCTCGTACATAGCGTCTAAATCAAAATAACCATCTTTAAGCGGCGTTGTTCTCACATTTGCACTTTCTATAACAGCATGGTGTTTATACTGTCCAAATGTCATGTCACTCGTCACAATCTCATCATTCGCTTCTAAGATTGCTCTTGAAATAATCATAATCACTTCATCTAAACCTGAACCGAAGAAAATTTGTTCTTTCTTAACATTATGCATGTTGCTTAACGTTTCTTTTACGTCAAATTGTTTAACTTCAGGATAGTAAAATAATTCATCTAAATTATCTTTAATAGCTTCTTTTACTTTGGGTGAAGGACCATATAAATTTTCATTTGAAGCAAGTTTGACCATTTCTCCATCAAAGCCATACTTTTCCTTTAATTGTCGCGGTGATAAACCTGGCTGATACGCTTGTAATTTGCTTAATTGTTGCTTCATATTGATTGACCTCCAAATTATAAATAAAAACGGTAAATCGAAATTTACCGTTTTGTATATTAATAATATTATAGACCTTTTCATTTTCATAAATCAATGGTATTTAATTAATCAAGTTGTTCTTCTTTAAATAATCTTTAGCTACTTTATATGAATCTTCATCTTTAACAGTTACTTTATAATTCATTTCTTGCATTTCTTCATCGGTGATTTTGCCTTTTAATTTATTCATGGCCTTCACTGCTTCTGGGTGTTCTTTAACTGTTTTGTTTTTCATCATTGGTGCACCTTGATAAGGTGGGAACAGCTTCTTGTCATCTTCTAAAACAACCATCCCGTACTCTTTAAGTTCAGCATCTGTAGAATATGCATCTATTAAGTCGATATCATTTCCTTCTAATGCTTGATATCGCAACTTAGGTTCCATTGTTTTAACATCTTTAAATTTAAGGTTGTATTTTTTTTGAATACCTTTATAACCATCACCACGGTCATTAAATTCTAATGTAAATCCCGGTCTTATATCATCTTCTACTTTTTTAAGATCAGATATAGTTTTTAAGTTATATTTTTTGGCATATTCTTTTTTTACTGCTAAGGCATACGTATTATTGTATTTCATTGGCTCTAGCAATTGCATATCAAATTTCTTATTTATACTCTCATTTGCTTGGTTATAAACCATTTTCTCGGAAGTAGATTTAGGCGCTTCCTTCGTTAACTCACCTAAAACCGTACCTGTAAATTCTAAATAACCATCAATTTCATCTGATTTAAGTGCATTAAATAAGAATGATGTTTTACCCATGCCTGCTTTGACTTCAACTTTATTCTCTGTATCTTCTTCGATTAAAATTTTATACATATTTGTAATAATTTCTGGTTCAGATCCTAGCTTGCCCGCTAAAGTGATTTTGTCTCCTTTTTGAGCAAATATTGGAATAATAATTGTTAATAAAAATACAATTAAAATTGAACCTAGTATAATAAGTGATTTTTTATATGATATTTTTTCTAAAATTTTCAAGAATAAATCAAAGAAAATAGCTAATATCGCTGCTGGAATTGCCCCAAGCAGTATTAATGATGAGTTATTACGATCTATCCCAAGTAAGATTAAGTCACCTAGGCCCCCTGCACCTATTAATGCCGCTAATGTTGCTGTCCCTATTATCAATACCATTGCCGTTCTAATACCGGCCATCATGACTGGCATAGCAAGTGGTAGCTCTACTTTAGATAATCTGCGCCCTGTCTTCATACCAATGCCTCGTGCTGCTTCGATAAGTGATGGATCGACTTCCTTTATACCTGTATATGTATTCCTCAATATAGGTAAAAGTGCATAAATTACTAATGCAATAATTGCTGGAACTCTACCAATTCCGAATAATGGAATCATCAACCCTAACAGCGCTAATGACGGAATAGTCTGTAAAACAGCTGCGATATTTATGATAACTTCTGCTAACTTTTTAGTTTTAGTCAACAAAATCCCAAGTGGCACGGCTATGACTACAGCGATAAGTAAAGCAATGAATGATAACTGAATATGCTCTAATAATGTTTCGAGTAATTGCTCTTTTCGAGTAGATAGTGTTTCAATTAACGTATGCATTATGAAACACCTCTATTCTTACCAGCTAAATAACTAAACACATATTTCCTCGTCACAATATGACTTGGTACTTCTTCACCTTTATCCATCACAATTGCTTCATGTTCTGCTAATAAACCATAAATATGGTCGATTGTTTCTGTAGGTTTAACTTTAGGAAATTGATTGATTTCACCTATAGAAACTTCAGTTATTGGTTGTGCTATATCTCCTAATTGAATTTGTTTAAGAACATGTACATCCATATTCCCTAAAAATGATTTAACAAATTCATTTTTAGGGTGATGTATAAATTCATCTGGTGTTCCAATTTGTTCAACACGTCCTTGATTAAGCAAACAAATACGGTCTCCCATTTTCATTGCTTCTTCAATGTCATGTGTAACAAATACAATTGTTTTTTTAATTTTAGTTTGCAATTCTAACAAATCATCTTGTAAATTCTTTCTACTTATTGGATCGAGCGCACTAAAAGGTTCATCCATTAATACGACTGGAGGATCTGATGCAAGTGCTCGAATCACACCAATACGTTGTTGTTGTCCACCAGATAGTTCACTAGGATATCTGTCCCTATATGTTTCAGGATCTAAACCAACCATATTTAGCAGTTCGTCAACTCGATCTGCAATATCTTTTTTCTTCCATTTTTTCATTTCTGGTACTTGTGCTATATTCTCTTTAATTGTCATATGAGGGAATAGTGCGATTTGTTGTAATACATATCCTATATCCCAACGCATCTTTGAAACATCATAATCACTAATAGGTTTATCGTTAAAATAAATAAATCCTTCTGATAAATTAATAAGTCTGTTTATCATTTTAAGCGTCGTTGTTTTCCCGCAACCAGATGGCCCAATTAAAACAAAAAATTCACCTTTGTTAATTTTAAAACTTACATCATCCACTGCTTTTTTATCTCCGTATATTTTTGAAACAGTTTCAAATTCAATCATTAATAGACACCACATTCCCTTTTTATTGTTTACAACTAAACACAAGTTACATTACATGTACCCTTTATTTCTAAATAAATTCCTATTTTTTAATTAGATAGGTTGCTTATATGTTTTAATAGTGTCGATAAAAATAGGACAATAATGTTTTAACTTATAACTACCGATTCCATCTATTAGAACCATTTCTTTTTTAGAATCTGGTAATCTTTTCGCAAATTGTTCCAGAATTTGATCTGAAAATATAGAAAGTGGTGAGACTTCTAATTCTTTGCTTAAATTTTTCCGCACTTCTACCAAACGATTAAATAGCGATCGATCAACATCTGTAATTGTTTGTATATCCACAATTTCTGTAGGTTTCGTTCTAAATGGTGTTGTCATAATTTCAACATTACCTCTTAATACATCCATAGCACTTTGATCGACACTTAAAATTTCTTTATGTTCATTTAAATATCCTTTATATCTTAATTCATCTAATAGATGATGACATTCATTCGTCGTATAATTCTTCAAAATACCATACGTACTCAATTCATTATATCCTAAGTTAGAAATTTGATTTGTCTCTTCTCCTCTTAGAACTTGAATAATCATATTTCGTTTTTCGTTTTGTTTTAGACGTGCAATACAACTTAATATTTTCTGAGCTTCTGTGGTCATATTGTAATTTTTTTCAGCTTGAACACAGCTTGAACATCTGCCACATTCTTCTAGTTTTTCATCTGGATTAAAGTAATGTATCATCATAGCTTCAAGGCATTTCGTTGTTTTCGTATATTGAATCATCTGTCTTAGCTTTTCGCCTTGCTTTTCTTTGTACTCATCATCAGCAGGACTAGAAGAAATAAAGAATTTTTGAAGATCAATATCTCGGTCGGAGTATAATAATATACATTCACTATCTAGCTGATCACGTCCTGCTCTACCTGCTTCTTGATAATATGATTCGATATCTTGAGGCATATTATAATGAATAACAAATCGAACATTAGATTTGTCGATACCCATTCCAAATGCATTCGTTGCAACAGCCAATTTAACGTCATCATCTATAAATTTTCTTTGAGCATTTGCTCTTTCTTCTTTAGGAAGACCAGCGTGATACATAACGTTATCAATTTCTAAATCATCAAATGTTTCACTTAATTGTTCAACTTGCTTTCGTGTTGAACAATAAATAATACCCGATTGATTACGATGTTGTTTAACGTAATCTTTCACAAAATTTAACCGTTGATATGTGTTATCTACTTTGAAAGTTAAATTTTCACGCTTAATTGAGGTTTCAACAATATCATTTGGTGCTATTCCTAGTTTACTTGATATATCTTCTTGAACTTCTTTAGTTGCAGTTGCAGTTAATGCAACCAGTCTAAAGTGATGCGGTAAGCTCATAACATGTGAGATAACTTCTTGATAACTTGGTCTAAAATCATGCCCCCACTTTGAAATACAATGCGCTTCATCAAATGCTATTAATTGTACATTACACTTGTTTATCATTTGTATAAATTGAGGTTGGTTAAATCGTTCTGGTGCAATATAAAGGAATTTTAAGTTTCCTGAAACGAGTTCGCTTTCAACTCTTTTCTTTTCTTTACTTGTTAACGTACTATTTAAAAATTCAGCATTAATCCCCATTGACCTTAAACTGTCAACTTGGTCTTTCATTAGTGATATCAATGGACTAATCACAATTGTTAATCCATCTAAATATAAGCCTGGTACTTGGTAACATACCGATTTACCTCCACCAGTTGGCATTACGCCCAATGTTGGTCGGTGATCAATCACTTTATCGATTATGTCTTTTTGTCCAGCTCTAAATTGCTGGTATCCGAAATATTCTTGTAAAATGTTTTGCATCTATTATTACACCTCTATATGCTTATAATCTATCTGATAAGGATGACCAACGCATATAATCTTCTTCATATTGCGTTTCAATCGATTTCTTCTCACTTGTAAGCTCATTTAGTTTTTCATAGTTTGTTGCATGTTCAATCATTTCTTTATCTATTTCTTCTAATCTATTTTCAATGTATTCTATATTTTTCTCTAACTGTTCCAGTTCTCTTTTTTCTTTAAATGATAATCTCACTGGTTCATTTGATTTTTCGATTATCTTTTCTTCTTTTTTCAATTGTTGTTGCGCATTTTTTTCAACTTTGCGCTTATAAACTAAATAATCCTCAAAGTTTCCTAACATTGGTTCTACTTCTTCGTCGTGTATAAACCAATATTTATTTGCGACTTTATTCAAGAAATATCTATCATGGCTGACAGTCAATACAGTCCCACCAAATTCATTAATATAAGCCTCTAATATCGTAAGTGTTTCTGTATCTAAATCATTTGTAGGCTCATCAAGAATAAGAACATTCGGTTCATGTACAAGTAATTTCAAGAGATAAAGTCTCTTCTGTTCTCCACCTGAAAGTTTACTTATTTGTGTACCATGAGAAGAACTTGGGAATAAAAATCGTTCCAATAATTGCGTAACTGAAACGACTGTTCCGTCTTTTTCTTTCGCTACTTCACTTTCTTCACGTAAATAATCAATCATTCTCTTATTTGAACTTAAACTTTCTTCAAGTTGTTTAAAGTAAGCAATTTTAACAGTTTGTCCAGTTCGTAATGCTCCATCAAAATCTTGATCTAGACCGCTTATAATATTTAACAGTGTTGTTTTTCCGACACCATTCTCACCAACTATCCCAATTCTATCTCCCTTTTGAATGATAGTTGAGAAATCTCGGAATAACACTTTATTGCCTATCTTCTTACCGACTTCTTCCAATTCAAACACTTGCTTACCTAACCTAGAGTGAGCAAGATTTAAACTCGCTTCGCCTTGTGTTTTTTTAGAAGCAATATCATCTTCTAAAGTATTGAATCTTTGAATTCTTGCTTGTTGTTTTGTAGATCGTGCTTTAGCACCTTGTCTCATCCAATTCAACTCTTGTTTGTAAAGCGCTTTCTTCTTGTCGTGCTGTTTCATTTCTATTTCTTCTTTTTCAGCTCTTGCTTGAATGTATGATTCATAGTTCCCTGGATAACTTGTCAATTTTCCATTTGAAAGTTCAACGATTCTTGTAGCAACTTGGTTTAGGAAATGACGATCATGGGTAACAAACATTATCGTGTGAGGATACTGTCTAATATAATTTACTAACCACTCAATACCTTCAATATCCAAATGGTTAGTTGGTTCATCTAATAACAGTAAGTCAGGTTTACGAATAAGTTCTTTTGCTAAGGCCACTCTTTTTTTCTGACCACCACTTAATTCACCGATTTTTTTGAGATAGTCATTTATACCTAGTTTTGATAGAATAGTTTTAACATCTGAACTATAGTCCCATGCATTAAGTCGATCCATATCGGATTGATATTTCATCATAAGATCTAAATCTTTAGAGTCACCTGTTAATTGGTACTTATTAAGTATATTTTCATAATTTGCGATAGCTTTAGTTAATTCTGTTTCATCGTTTAATACTTCATCTATGATTGTTAGTGATTCGTTTAAGTCTGGCTTTTGGCTAGCATATGCAATTTGGTATTGATTTGGGTAAGACGTTTTTGCATCATAATCATCGTCAATATTTGCAATTACTTTAAGCAAAGTACTTTTGCCGGTACCATTAATACCTACTAGTCCAATACGTTCTTTATTAGAAATAGATAAATCTAAATCATTAAATAAAACTTTGTCACCATATTGCTTATTAAGTTTTTCAATTTTATATGCTTCCATCAATTAACATCCTTTAATTTTCTCAGTTTTCAATTAATATATTATACACTTTTTTTCTAATAAAAGATATGAAGGAGACATAACTATGCAAGAGTTTTTTACAACATTACCACCTTATTTACAAGCATTGTTTGCGGGTATCATAACGTGGCTGTTAACAGCACTTGGTGCATCGTTTGTATATTTGTTTAAAAACATTGACACTAAAGTGATTAACACGATGCAAGGATTTGCTGCTGGGGTTATGATAGCAGCAAGTTTTTGGTCGTTATTACAACCTTCAATTGAACAAAGTTCAGATAGTATGATGCCATGGCTACCTGCTGCAATTGGATTTATACTTGGTGGTATTTTTATAAGGTTATTAGATTTTGTGATCCCACATGCGCATCAAAATTCTCCTGATAAAAACCAAAGAGTTGAAGGTCCTGACACTGCATTAGGAAAGAATACCTTGTTGTTCTTAGCAATTACATTGCATAATATTCCAGAAGGTATGGCAATCGGTGTTGCGTTCGGTGGCGTTGCTACAGGTAATGATGGTGCGACACTGTTAGGCGCATTAGGTTTAGCGATTGGAATTGGGATTCAGAACATCCCTGAAGGTGCAGCACTTTCAATGCCTATACGTGCTTCAGGATTATCAAAGTGGAAATCATTTAACTATGGACAAGCCTCAGCGTTAGTAGAACCGGTATTTGCAATGCTAGGTGCATTACTCGTTGTCGTGGCAACTCCCGTATTACCATATGCATTAGCATTTGCTGCCGGGGCCATGATATTCGTAGTTGTAGAAGAATTAATACCAGAGTCACAATCAGGAAACAATACAGACTTAGCAACGCTAGGTTTAATGGGCGGTTTTACTATCATGATGATCTTAGATGTTGCATTAGGATAAATCACATTACCATATCGTATTAAATTAAAAAAACAGCAAGCAAAGTTGATCCTTTGCTTGCTGCTTTTATTTTATTCTTCTTTATAACCGTTACCTGATTTATATTGATAATCTGATGGCTTAATTTTCTTGAAATCAGGATTATCATAGAATCTGAATAAATCACCATGTAACAGTTGGTCAGATAATTCTAGTTCTTTTTCTACATTATTTTTCTTTTCTTCTAAGTCTTTAGGTTTTGCTTTCATTGGTTTATTTGTCTTATTATCATAAACCGTATTACCGATTGATTTATATTGTGGCGTAATAAAGTCACCATTTCTAAATGCCACTGTTTGATCATGACCTTTAGATAATAAATCTGTACCAAACATGAGATAATTATTAGACTTAATACCTAATACATCTAGCAATGTAGGCATTACATCAGTTTGACCACCGTATGTTTCGTCAACGCCACCTTTTAGTCCAGGTACTTTTAAGAAGAACGGTGTTCTATTTAAGTCCATAAACTTAGCTGGTGTAATTTCATCTTCACCTAATAAGTTTGCCATTGCTTTATTGTGATTTTCTGATATACCGTAATGGTCACCATAAATCATAATAACAGAATCGTCATATAGGCCTTCTTTTTTGAGCTGTTTAACAAATTGTTCTAATGACTCATCTAAATAACGAGCAGTTTGAATATAACCATCTAATGTTGAGCTACCTGTGTTAGGTTTTTCAATTGTTGCGTCTTCTTTTTTCACAGTAAATGGATAATGATTAGTTAATGTTATTAAATGAGAATAGAACGGTTGTTTTTGTTCTTTTAGATGGGCAATTGACTCATCAAAGAACACTTTATCTTTAAGTCCTAAGTTCTCAAGGTTTTCTTGTTTCATATCATAATAAGTTGCATCATAGAATTTATCTACACCAAAGTGTTTATACACTTGATCTCTGTTCCAGAACGTCTTGTAGTCACCATGCATTACTGATGTTTCATACCCTTGTTTCTGGTTCAAGATAGCTGGTAGAGATTGGTACGTGTTATCCCCTTTAAGAGAATAAGCAGAACCTTGTGGTAATCCAAAAATACTATTATCCATCGTTAATTCTGAGTCAGCTGTTTTACCTTGTCCAGTTTGATGGAAGAAGTTTGGATAATATTTATATCCTTTATCTCCTTTAGCTAATGAATTTAAAAATGGTGTAACCTCTTCACCATTAACTTTAAAGTCGATTAAGAATGATTGGAAACTTTCTAAATGAATCTTGATGACATTCTTATCTTTAGCAATTCCAAATGTTTCTTTGTTTGGTTCTTGATATTTCTGTTTAGTATAATTTTTAACTTCAGTTAAGTCATCTTCACTTGCTAAAGCTTTTTGTGAGTTGTTTTGAATTGTTTTAACGCCGTCATAAACAGTAAAGTTATAAGGACCTAAATATTTAACTAAATATTTATGATCAAATGTTCTTGTTAATAGTTCTGGTCTATCAGATTCAGCAAAAGCTAAATTCAAGAAGAACAATGCTACTGCAACACCCATAACAACTGGGACAAATTTCTTCGGAAATGCTTTTGTAGTGAACCATTTACTTTTAAAGATCAGTACAAATAAGAATATAATTGTATCTGTAAAGTAAATAAAGTCATACCATGAGAATGAACTGTATACAGCCCCCGACATAGATTCCACATTACCAACTTGGTTTAATGTACTAAATGTTAAGAAGTCTGAGAAGAATCTAAAGTATACAACATTCGCATAAAGTAGAAATGACAAGACAAATCCTGCTATAAAGATAAACCAGAATGATTTTTTCCCTTTAAAGAATAGAAAAACACTCAATATCAAAGCAATTAAACTGTAAGGATTCATTAATAAAATTAAATTTTGAACGAGACCCTTTACCCCGAGTGACAAGTCTACATAATAGGCAAAATAAGTCTTTATGGCAATCGCTAACACCGTTAGCAAGAAGAACGCAAAGACGCCAATCTTCCTATTTTTAGTTTTCATACCTTTCCTCCGTATCTCAACTCACATAAATTAAATTTATATATTGTTTTGTTATTATTGAAAGTTGTAATATTCATGTAATATTTTATGTTCAGTATTATAATCTATACTATTTTACATTAAATTTCAACTGAAAGCCATAAATCGAACTAAAAAATGTGTAAAAAGTGCACACAACTGACACAATTTACACATTGAAATCATTTATTAAGTTCTTCGGTTAATTTGTATCTAATCCCCGTTTTAACTTGTTTAATGAATTGAGCATGTTTCTTCATGTTTAATTCCGCTTCTTTAATATTGATAATTTTAAAAATAATTTTCGAACCTTGCTTTTTTTGAGCAAGTTTATCAATATGATAAGATGCTATCGTTCCTAGTTGCGGATAACTAGATAGTGATTGATGATCATTCAACATAATGACTGGTTGATTTTCTTTATTTAATATTACGCTACCTTTTTTAACACTTAAGAAAGGTTGGTTTTTAAAGTTGCTGTTTATAACTGGTTCCCCGTCAAGTGTTAAACCTGTTCGATTAAATCGGTTAGACACTTTATAAACTTTTGATTCTAGTGTTTTTAAGTCGTCATCACTTAAATGTGTAACGCCTTCACCAGAAATGATATGAAATATATCTGAAAAATAATTCAATGCTAACGTATATTGGTCGAGACCCCAACTGGCTGATTTAGATACTTCAAGATTTTCAAATAATTTCTTTTGTAAAGGAGTGTAGTTTCTACACATTTCTATTTCGTCACTTTCTTGAAGAAGACGACCTTTATAGCCACCCATTTCTAATCTAATGCTCGTTGATTTAGAACCTAGCCATTCATCTGCAACTATTCCACCTGCGATTGCTAAGTAGCCTCTTGTTCCTTTATGCGCATCATTAAAGCTAAGCGTTTCACCTTTATTCATGAGTTGAATTTTGTAAGGAGATATTCTTTCTTGGTCTCTAAATGCTGGAAAGTTAGCTCCTGTAATAGCGATTAAAGTTGGTTCCGTAAATTGTATTGTAGGCATACTAACTGTCATCTCGATTAAAGCTTCTTCTTCATTATTTCCTACTAATAAATTGGCTATTCGATGATTCAGTTGATCTATTGAACCGTTCTTTACTATTCCAATATGTTGGTACTCTTGTCTACCTAAGTCTTGTATGGAAGTGTATAGACCAGGTTTTCTAACTATTACTGACATGGTTTATATCCTCCACTCTCTGGTAACGTATCAACGATATGCAACGTGACATCATCACCAAAATTTAATAAACACTTTGTGTTCTTTCTGTCGAATATTTCAGCATTGGTCCAGCCTATCACCGGCCAATCACCACTTGTTTCTGTAGTTGTAATAAACAATTTATCTTTTTCAATACATACTGAACCTTTAGGGATAAATTGTTTGTAGTTTGAACTACTTGTAAATAAGCGATGGCTTAAGCCAGACAAATAAGGACATCCCGGTGTATGCCCAATCATGGAAACAAAATATGTTCTCGATTCAATAATTTGCTGCTTTTCTTCAGAAGTTAAATCAGTGAATAAATTATAATCAGGACCATACAATCCACCAACTACAATATCAATTTGTATTGATTTTTTATTAACAACTCTATCTTTTAAGTCTTGTTTTTTTTGATAAATAATATTTTCAACAAGTTCCTTCATGTATTCAAATGGTTCGTCAATATTATGTTTCATCATCATAGTATACGGATGATATACAACCATTAAACTATTTTCACTTGGAATAACTTCATCAATATACGGCATACGTTGATTGATAATTTCTAACCTAAATTCATTTATTTCATGCGTTAGTTGTCTAGAAGGTTCTCTATCACTCATAATGGTAAGTGCTGAATCACCTTTAGGGTATATGCGCATTTAAGACACCTCATTCTGTTATGCTATACACAGCATCACTGTTTACGATAAAATACATCTGTTAAATCTATAAAAACATGCATCAATTGATATACAAATAATCCTACAAATATAATGACAATCACAAAACCGATATATAAATATGCAAAACTTTGCTTATTTTTCTCTTTTCTTAGTTCTCCTAAAACAAATCGTTTTAAATAAAACAGAAGAACAATAACGATTATTAAATATAATAGCGCTAAGAACATTAATTTTCACCTGTCTTTATATGATGGTTACTATTTTACTATTTGTAACTTTAGATTACCATCAAAATTTTAAATCTATCTTCGTCCACTCTCTTAAACTATTTATCATATAAACTTCTATATCTTTATTGAATAAATCAGATTTATTTATCTTTCTTTCCTTTATTACACCATTGTCTAACAATGATTGTCTCATACAACCATTCAAAAATTGGCCTTTATAAATTGGTGTTATATATTCATTTTCATATTTAAGCACTAAATTGCCAATATCAAACTCTGTTAATTCGTTATGATCATCATAAAACAACACGACATCCGTTTCATGATTATGATCAAATTGTCTACGTGCAGTTGTCTTGTTTGTTCTATAAATATATGGGGCATTTGTTGATAACATGAGCTTGGCAGTGAGTGGTTTATTATTATCAGCTAGTTCTTGAATATTCATTTTAAACACGCCAGAATGATTAATTTCAATCCTTAGCTTAAATGTTCCTGAACAACATTCACGTGTTGCATCATCTAAATGTTTATGCCAATGCGCTATATTTAAATCAATATTTAATGCTTCAGCACCTTTAATGACTCTTTCAGTATGTACTTCTCGTCTTTTGACTAAACCATCTTCTATGCGCATCGTTTCTATTAAAGATTGTTCACTATGTTCTAATATTTTAGTTTTCATTTTAAATTCTTTAATTTCATCATCCGCTCTTGAATCAATTGTTATCCCGGCACCTACACCATAAACCGCTTCTTTCTTAGTGTTAAGTACTGTTCTAATTGGGACACTAAACACTTTTCTTCCATCTGGTAATAATAACCCGATTGTTCCACAATAAATTTTTCTAGGTGTTTTTTCAAGACGTTGTATCACTTTCATTGTTGCTTCTTTAGGCGCTCCAGTAATCGAGCCGCATGGAAATAGCGCTTCTAATATATTATATAATCGCAAATTCTTTTGCATTTCACTACGCACTGTACTCGTCATTTGAAATACTGTTTTGTATGCTTCAATCATGAACAAATTCACCGTTTCAACTGTTCCAGGCTTTGAAATTTTCGTTAAATCATTTCTTAATAGATCAACGATCATCACATTTTCTGCTTTATCTTTGCTGGAATTGGCGAGCCATTGATAATGATCATCGTCTTCTTGAAGTGTGGAACCTCTTTCAATCGTACCTTTCATAGGCTTCGTTAATATACAATGCTCTAACGTTTCATGAGGACCAGTTTGAAAGAAGAGTTCCGGCGAAATAGATATGATATTCTCCTCACTGTTTTCAATATATGCAACATAATTACCGTTCGATTCATAAGTTAAAAATCTATAATATTCATAAGGGTTATCAATAGATTTCGCCTTCAATCTTGTTGTGTAGTTAACTTGATATGTATTTCCGTTTGTAATTTCATATTGAATATCTTTAATATTCTGTGATAATGTCTCATCCGAATCTATACTATTCCATTTGACTATTTGATTATGGCTAGTGTCTTCTGAGAAATCAGTAACGGGTTCTTTATATACTTGTAATGACCCAAAATTTTCTACATCTTCATGTACATCAAATGCTTTATTAAATGCTTTTGCACTTTCATAAGGGAGTGTTAACACTACATAATATCCTAACGTTTGATAATACTCTGCTTGATCGATTAAAGGCGCAACTTCATCAATATTTTGTGCTATCTGGTCGACAATCGGATTCTCAAATTTAAAAGATAACGTTTCATGATGGTTTTGATTCAATATGTACTTAAACTGAATATGTGCTCTCAACTTCTATACCTACTTTCATCAAGAAATTCGCAAATTGTTCCTTTCCGTATTCGCTTAATATAGATTCCGGATGATATTGAACAGCCTCTATTGGTAGTTCTTTATGTCGAACTGACATCGGTATGCCTTGTTCAATAAATGATGAAACTTTAAACACGTCCGGAATGCTTTGCATGTCTGCTATGAGGGAATGATACCTTGTCACTTGAAATGATTGTGGTAAACCTAGATAAATACCTTCCCCATCGTGTTCAAGTTTCGCAACGTGTCCATGTATCGGTTTCTCACCTTTGATGACACGTCCACCAAATATAGAGATTAGCAATTGAAATCCTAAACAAACACCCAATATTGGGACATCATGACAGATGTGTTTCATCACGTTCTTTAAATCCTTATAATCATCAGGATGACCTGGTCCAGGTGAAATGATCACAAGTTTAGGATTTAATGATTCGATTCGTTCAATTGATACGTTTTCTGTCATCATCACTTTAATCTCTTCGCTTTTAGAGATAATATTTAAATATTCTATAATGTTATATGTAAATGAGTCATGGTTGTCAATCATTATAATCATAGTTTTATACGCTCTTTCTTCATTTTATTCAAGTTCATCATACCATACAGTGAACTTGCTTTTATACTAGGATTATATTATCATTTGTATATTCAAAAAACTAAGAGGTTACTAGCTGACACCCTCTATAAAAAACTAGACACCCACGTCTACCTTTTTTATAGAAGGCAGGCTTTTTTTATGCCTTTTTAAAGGAGAAAGACAATGTCAGAAACATTAAAAAACGAAAAAGCACTCGTTGTATTTAGCGGTGGCCAAGATAGTACGACGTGTATGTTTTATGCAAAGGCACATTTCAAAGAAGTTGAACTCGTTACATTTCAATATGGACAAAGACATGACTTAGAAATAGAAGTTGCGAAAAATATTGCATCAGAGCAAGGATTGAAACATCATGTCTTGGATATGTCGTTACTTTCCCAATTATCTCCAAACGCATTAACTGATCATTCTATGCAAATTGAAGATAATGAGGACGGTGTACCTAACACGTTTGTTCCAGCTAGAAATTTACTGTTTTTATCCTTTGCTGGTGCACTTGCCTATCAAATTGGTGCTAAACATATAATTACGGGTGTTTGTGAGACTGATTTTAGTGGTTATCCAGATTGTAGAGATAGTTTTATTAAATCTATGAATTTATCATTAAATTTATCTATGGATAAAGATTTTGTTATTCATACACCATTAATGTGGTTAAACAAGAAAGAAACATGGGCTTTAAGTGATGAATTAGATGCACTTAGTTATATAAGAAATAAAACATTAACTTGTTATAACGGTGTCATGAGCGATGGTTGTGGGGAATGTCCTGCATGTCATTTAAGAAATCAAGGGTTACAACAATACCTTGAATCGAAAGGAAGTTTATAATGCTACAACAAATTTATCCTAGTGTTCAACACCCTTATTCATTCGAATTAAATAAAGACTTTAATTTTTCAAGTGCACATTATATTCCATTTGAAGAAGCAGGCAAATGTCACAATGTTCACGGTCATACTTATTTTATCAACTTAACGATCGCTGGAAACGAATTAGATGAGATGGGATTTTTAGTGAATTTTAGTGAATTGAAATCATTAATTCATGGCCGTTATGATCATAGACTATTAAATGATTTTCAGGAATTTCAAGATAATAGTCCGTCAACTGAACAAGTAGCCCAAACGATTTACAACATCGTTCAAGAATCACTTGATAAACGCTTAAACAAACCTAAATGTGTACAAGTTTTTGTGAGAGAGACGCCTACTAGTTACGTTGTGTATAGACCGGCAAATCATGGTGTAGACCATGCCTAAAATTCCTGTACTCGAAATATTCGGACCTACAATACAAGGTGAAGGTTCAGTCATTGGTAAGAAAACGATGTTTGTTAGAACAAGTGGATGTGACTATAGATGTAGTTGGTGTGATTCAAGCTTCACATGGGATGGGTCTGCTAAAGAAGACATACAATTATTAGAACCTGAAGATATCATTTCAACATTAGATGAACTTGCACCAAATAAATACCAACATGTGACTATTTCTGGTGGGAATCCAGCATTGATTAAGAACATTGGTCCACTCGTTAAAGCACTACAAGAAAGAAACATTAAAACAGCGCTTGAAACGCAAGGCTCAAAATTCCAAGACTGGATGACGGAAATAGACGACTTAACTATCAGTCCAAAGCCACCAAGTTCAGGTATGAAACCAAACTTACCTATACTAGATGACGTTATAAACAAATGTAATCTTGAAAGCTTGTCTTTAAAAGTTGTCATATTTGATGATGAAGACTATAATTTCGCAAAAATGATTCATAATAGATATCCAGAAGTCCCATTTTACTTACAAGTAGGTAACCCATATTTAGATGATACTGTCGACAATCATACTGAACGATTATTAGAAAAATATGAACAACTCATAGATAAAGTGATGAATGACACACTAAACGATATATATGTATTACCACAACTACACACATTACTTTGGAGCAACAAAAAAGGCGTCTAAATATTAAATGAAATGTCTTATATACAAGTAAGACTAATATGAGCAAACAGACATTTAACCCGTAAACCAGAAACTTCATACTAATATTATTTTTTAGGCTACTCATTTCCTGATTTCTATAGGAGATAAGTAGCCTAATTTTTGTTGAGTTCTAATTTCATGATAGGTTTGAATATAATTTCTGCCCATCTTGTGGATTAACTGCTGACTTATTCCATGACTTTGCCCATCTCGTGGATTAACTACCTCGTTTTTCCATGACTTTATCGTATCTCCCAAAAGTTGAACCATAATTTATCCATTAAAGGTGCGCATTCATAAAAAACGAGAAAATCATTTTTTATCATAATTTTCTCGTGTTAATTAACTCTGAAACGAATATTCTCTCTGGATCATCTTCATTTATATTATTTTACAAAGTGAACAATACCTTTAAATTAGCCTTTATTATAATTTTACTTTTTAGATTTAATCGTTCTATATAATAAATAACATCCAATACTCAATATTAAAT
This sequence comes from Mammaliicoccus stepanovicii, assembly GCF_002902525.1. GTDB lineage: Bacteria > Bacillota > Bacilli > Staphylococcales > Staphylococcaceae > Mammaliicoccus > Mammaliicoccus stepanovicii. The sequence continues at coordinate 93,884 of NZ_PPQZ01000118.1, read as the reverse complement.
ATACCCACCATGGAATATAAACTTGTGTCATATCTTTAAATAATACATTAGGTAAAATAATTAATAATGCTGGTATTACACCTACTACGATTCCAGAATAGGCCATTTCTTTAATATTTTTATATTTTGAGTGATCAAATATATGATTTTGAATAATACTGAATAATGTTTTTATTATAAAAACACCACCAATTGGTACGATAATAAGCATCGAAACTAAAGATAGGATTGACGTTTTATACTCTGTAAATATACCTGCTATTCCTGAAGCAGCAAAATAAACAAAATAGAAAAACGAAACGCCTAGCAATACCATATTCATGATAGCTTTGTTTGATTCATTTGGCAGTTCTTGCAATATTTCATCTGCATGGGCTTTGACATCATGCCCAAAAAACTCAATTGCAGACATGCCATGAGAAGTTGCTTCTAACAAATGATCTAACACATCATTCAATATTACTTCAGAGTCATATTCATTAACTCTCAAATCTGTTCTTATGTATAATAAAAAATCCTCATATACTTGTAAATCTTCTTCATTTAATTGCTTTCTCTTCAAATTATTCTCTTGTATCAATACTTCTACAGGTTTTTCCAAAATTCACACATCCTTTAATAAATCTTGAATAGGTTTCTTTATTTTATCCCATTCTTGAATAACTAATTTAAGCTCTTCTCTACCTTTATCCGTAATATAATAATATTTTCTCTTAGGACCTTGTTCACTTACTTTGAACTCACTATAAATGAATTCTTTATTTAACAACCTCAATAAAATAGGATAAATTGTCCCCTCACTCACTTCTGTAAAATTATACTCGTTGAGCTTTTTCGAAAGTTCGTAACCATAGACTGGTTGGGATTGAATAATCGACAAAATACATGCATCTAAAAATCCTTTTCTCATTTGAGTTCGTATGGACATATTGATAACCTCTTATCCGTTCACTATTATGTAATACAAATTAGTATGTTTTAAGCTTAGTAAAGTCACGTAAATTTGTCAAATTGTCGATAACTTCAAATCATGTAAATATATTTAGTGATTAAATGTAAAGAAATTGTTATAATTCTAAAATGAGACTAGTTAAGATAAGGAGACAACTATGGCATTTCTCGTTACAATAAATATCATACTGTGTATTATCTTAATGTCATATAACTTTGTAGTAATGAATAAGAAAAAACGTATTAATCATTACGTTATTTCTATAACAATTGCTTTGAATGGTTTAGTTTCCTTTATAATCATCAAAGAAATCAATTTCATAACGATAGCTGTAACAACTATGTTGCTTATATGGGCATTTTTACACACATGGGTTCAAACTAAACATGTTTCAAATTATATTGATAATCAATTTTTCGTACTTTATATCGTAACAATTGTATTTAGTATGGCTTTAAATATTGTGTATTTAGATAGCGATCTTTCTATTTATCAATCTGTTCCTTACTTTGGCGTTAGTTTGTTTATCATAGGACAAATCATCGCTTATTTATCACTTTTCACAAATCCAATTGAGTCGAATGGTAAACGATTAGCTAAAATTTACCAGAATGGTATATATAGATACTTTATACATCCACAATTAGTAGGAGAAATTGCTACAATTGTCGCATTAGTATGTATGATTATCCTTACACCACATTGGTTTTTACTCGTTCCGGTGTTTTTAATTTATGTGTTATTTATTTTATGGCAAAAACTATTCAAAACAACTCATTATGTTTCACATTTAAAGTAATGGGTATATATTTGAAGTAGTAAGAAATATATATAAGGAGGTACACTCAAATGGGCTTTATATTAATGTTAATCGTAGGCGGCTTAATAGGTTGGCTAGCTGGTGCAATTTTAGGTAAAGATATTCCAGGTGGTATTATTGGTAATATTATCGCTGGTATTATTGGTTCAGCAATTGGTGGATCATTACTTGGCGATTTAGGTCCAGTATGGGGTGGAATAGCAATTATTCCTGCACTTATTGGTTCTATTATTTTAATACTTGTACTATCATTTATCTTGAAATTAATCAGAAAATAAGATTATTACATTTACAAAATACAATAGAATGTGGAACAACATATTCCCCATTCAAAAAAAAGACCGCATTAGTTGGATTACTCCTTCTAATGCGGTCTTTTTTATGATAAATATATACTGCCTATAGTCAATATAAATATGGAATTTGCAATTTCTATCATTCCTACATGCATTATTTTAATTTTGCGTCCATATAGAATTATTGATCTCATTAAACTTGGAATATACATAATCATAACGAGCGGATGTATAAATAATCCAATAATGACAATCAGTATATGATAAATCCAAGAACTCCATTTATACTTTAATGATTTCTTTTCTCTTATCATTGTTTTCACAAATAATATTGTCCCAAAGAAGTACATAAAGCTCATGATAAATACGATTGACCAAATTCTTATTTCTGTTATAGATATATTTATGAGCGTACTGATAACACCGAATAAACAGAACATAATAACCGCTATCACATCATTTGTGAACGCTCTTTCATTCTTAGTTTTAGCAAAGTATGCATTTACTAATAATAACGGAATCATCATTAGAAAAATGATTACCGTTTCTTGTTTTTGAATTACAATTGGTAAAAACGTCACAACGACGATAATTAGAAATAATAATGCTGTGTTTATATATCCTATTTGTTTCTTCCTTTTCTTTAAATAGAAGAAAACTTGATCACTCATGAAATATGCTGCTAATAGACCAATATATAATAATAGATGTAGATTAGAAAAACTTGTAGCTGCAATACCAAAAGCAATTGGGACGACGATCATTGACCAACCCCCGTGTTGATTAGGCTTTTTAAATTTAAACATAAAAAAACACCTCCACACATCCATTTTACTAAAAGATATATTCAAAATACATCTTATTTCAAACAATTATGTGAAGGTTTTAATTTGTTTACATGATGCCTATTTTTACATCATCTGGATCTCTAAATTGTCTTTCATCTTTGTTTAATCCATCGATTTCTTCAAGATCTGATTGACTTAATTTGAAATCAAATACATTGAAGTTTTCTTTAATACGGTTGTCATTTTGTGATTTAGGTATAACCAGTCTACCTTGTTGAATATGCCATTTAATAATAACTTGTGCGACTGATTTGTTATATTTATTCGCAATTTTTGTAAGGACTGGATTTTCTAACAATTCTCCACCTCTCATGAGTGGACTCCATGCCATAACTTTTATGCCTTTTCCTTCACAATATGACTGTAAATCTGCTTGATTAAATATTGGATGGAATTCTACTTGGTTTACCGCAGGCACTACGTCTGTATGTTCCAGTAGTGTTTCTAAATGATGTTCTTTGAAATTACAAACGCCTATCGCTTTTATCTTACCATCGTAGTAAAGTTTTTCTAAAGCTTTATATGTTTCAATAAACAATTCATCTTCTGGACATGGCCAGTGTATTAAATACATATCTAAGTATGATAATTGTAGATTCTCTAATGATTCATTGAATGATTCTATCGTTTTGTCATATCCTTGAAAATCATTCCACAGTTTTGTCGTAATAAATAATTCTTCACGATTAATATTTAAATTTTTCAATGCTTGTCCTAATGATTTTTCATTCTTATAGAACCAAGCTGTATCAATAGCTCGATAGCCCGTTTCATATGCTGTTTTGATTACTCTTTCCATATCTGATGACTCTACTTTATAAACACCTAATCCAATCTCTGGAATTTCAACGTCATTATTTAATTTAATCATGTTTATGCCCCTTTTCATTAGATAATATTCTTTCTCTCTTTGGTGTATATGATAACGATTGTGTCAATGTTTCAAATTCTTCTTTAGTTAAATCACGCCATTCACCATACTTAATGCCATCTAGTTTAATATTCATAATTCTAATTCTCTTTAGTTTTCTTACTTCATATCCTAGTGTTTCACACATTCTTCTAATTTGTCTATTTAAACCTTGTGTCAAAATGATTTTGAACGTTTTATCATTTAATTGTTCTAATTGAGCAGGCAAAGTTATTTGATCTAATATTTCTACTCCACTAGACATTTCTTTTAAAAATGATTTCGTTATTGGTTTATCAACAGAAACGATGTATTCTTTTTCGTGATTGTTTTCTGCTCTTAATATTTCGTTAACGATATCTCCATCACTTGTAAGTAAAAGTAAACCTTCAGAATCTTTATCTAATCTACCTATATGGAAAATTCTATCTTGATGATTAACATAGTCCACGACGTTACCTTTGATGTGTTTTTCAGTAGTAGAAGTAATGCCTCTTGGTTTATTTAGAGCAATATAAACATAGCCTTTATCAATTGTTATGACTTCGCCATCTACTTTGACGATATCATCCTCTTCAACTTTAGAGCCTAAAGTTGCAAGTTCATCATTAATCATAACGCGATTAGCAGAAATCCATTTATCTGCGCCACGCCTTGAACAAACACCAGCTTCACTTAAATATTTATTGATTCTCATACATACGTATTCCTCTCTTAATGACTTACGTATCTTTATTTTACATGAAGCAATACAGTAATGAAAATAGAATGTTTTCACAACATAGATGATTATCCAATCTTGCATTTGAGGATATAAAAATCCCTCCTAAGTGTTTATTTATTAATGTCTACTTAGGAGGGATTTATTCAACTACTTTATAGTTAATTTATGATTATTTATTAATCGTCATCTTCATCATCTTCATCAAAGATACTTTTACGTTCTTTAATAAATTCTTTGTGCAAAGCAACCGTTCTAATTTGATGATTCTCTACATCTATAACAACCCATTTATCATGGTCGGTATCTATATAGTCATCTTTTTCAATTTCTGGATTATGTGCTTGTAACCAACCACCAATTGTATCGATATCATCAGAATCTTCAAATTCAATTCCGAATTCATCTTCTAATTCAGTTAAAGTTACACGTCCATTTATTTGATACGTATCTTCGCCAGTTTTAATGATATCGTTAATTTCATCATCGTCAAATTCATCACGAATTTCACCAACAATTTCTTCTAAGATATCTTCCATCGTAATAACACCAGCAGTTCCACCGTATTCATCAATGACTAATGCCATATGGACATGATCTTTCTGCATTTTCACTAATGCATCACTAATTCTCGTAACCTCATGGATAAGTGGTAAGTCATGCACATAGCTGTTTATTTTAATTTGAGCACCAGAAGCATACTCTGTTAAAAATTCTTTAACGTTTATAAAACCTTTAATGTGATCTTTATCGCCATCAACCGATATCGGATAGCGTGTATAATGATGTTCGTTAATAATTTCTAACAATTCTTCAATATTAAATGGTTCAGTTAAAGATACCATTTGCGTTCTAGGTACCATAATATCTTTAGCTAATCTCTCATCGAAAGAAAAAATATTTTGCATGTAGGCTAATTCTGTATGGTTTATTTCACCACTTTGATAACTCTGAGTCATGATAAGCTTTAATTCTTCTTCAGACATCGCTTGTTCTTCATTAGTTGGTTGAATGCCGATCATTCTAACTAATACGCGCGCTGTTCCATTCATAGCCCAAATTAATGGTTTCATAACAACACCAAAATAATACAGTGGTCTACCAAATACTAAAGTAAGTTTTTCAGCTTGTTGTATCGCTACTGTCTTAGGTGCTAATTCACCAACTACGACATGAATAAATGTAACAATTAAGAAACTAATCCCTATTGAAAAAGTTGTCGTTAACGCATCAGGCAAATTAAAGAAATCTAGTGCAGGATGAATTAACACTTCAAATGTTGGTTCACCAATCCAACCTAATCCAAGTGATGTAACAGTAATACCTAGCTGACATGCCGATAAATAATAATCAAGTTCTTTAATCATTTTATGTACAATCTTAGCTGTCTTACTGCCTTCTGATATTAATTGTTCAATTCTAGTCATACGTACTTTAACAAGTGCGAACTCAGATCCAACGAATACCATTGTAAATGCAATTAATACAATGAATACAATAAAGTTTATAATGGTCGAAATTTCCAATTAGTTCCCTATTTCTAGGGATTCACCTCCAAATATTTTGCGGTGACGCAATGGTCACCTTATTATCACTTATATTAAATGATATATCGATTACATATGAATTTAAAACTAAATCCTTCCCATTTAGCGTCACCTCCCCCAATAATAGCATATTGTTTTTAGTGTACCATATTTCGAAATGATTTTAAATGCGTTGAGATTTAATACATCCTATTCTATATAGCAGGTGTTTTCAAATGCTTCATTATAAATTTCGTGCTGATTTCATTAAATACATCTGGTTGATCAATATTGCACACATGACCAGCATCTTGAATAACTTCTATCGAAAAATTCTCATGATCTTTAACTAATCTTTCTACTGGAGGCATAAATAGATAGTCTTCTTCACCCATAATAAATAACGTTGGAATATCTTTAGTTGCTACTTGTAAATGTGCTAAATATGGATTGACTAATTTTGTGAGTTTAACCCATTTAATGAATTGTTTTTGGGAAACCTTTTTAGCTTCATTTACAAACCTTAGTCTAGACTCTTCATGAGACTTTTTAGGCATTATAATATATGCGAACAATTTATATAAAAACATATAAGGCACAAAACGCATGACAGATCGCCCTATTGCCAATAAAAATTTCGTTCTTAGATTAACATTGATTATTGCACCACCTAATACAAGTGTTGAAATTCGCTCTGGATAAGATTGTGCCATAGTTTGTCCTACTATTGTTCCTAGGCTTATTCCTACAATGTGCGTTTTCTCGATTTCCAAATAATCTAGAACATCTACCACTTCTTTCGCTAAATGTTCAAATGAATCATTCTTCTTCCATTCTTTATTTGCAGACTTACCATGACCTCTTAAGTCAACTAATAAAATATTAAAATGCTTTCTATAATATCGCATTTGTTTAAACCAAATTGTCGAGCTACCACCTGCACCATGCAAAAGTGTGACCCATTCTGCATCTTGTTTGTTGATAATTGTTTTGTAATATAACATAATTTCCACATTCCTTATATTCACCATATTCTATCAAAACTGAATATTTTAAGTTAATAATATAAAATTATCATTATGATTTCAATTTTAAACATGCAAGTTTTAGTCATACTTTTGACTGAGGTTTAGTTTTTTTACGGTAGTACATCATTTTCTTCATAAGAAAAAACAGTCATTTCATAAGAAAAACTTACAAAATAACTGTTTTTTCGGATAACAAATAGTATGAATTGGGTATGTTAATTCAATTCTTCTGCTATTTCTAATTGTTCTTTAGTTAATTTAGGTTTCAGAACGCCATAAATTATTGCTGAAATCAGGGAACCAATAATAATGCCTAAGAAAGTTTGCAATACGTGTCCAGAGTCTGTAGCTAATATAACAATTACACCACCATGTGGCGCATGAATGCTCGAGCCTAAACCTAATGCAATTGCACCACCGATACCAGAACCAATCATCATAGACGGAATAACACGTAATGGGTCAGCTGCAGCAAATGGTATAGCGCCTTCAGTTATAAAGGAAAGACCCATGACATAGTTTGGCACGATTGACCCTTTCTGAGCTTTAGTAAATTTCTTTCTAAACAGTAGCATTGATGTTGCAATAGCAATTGGTGGAATCATACCACCTACCATTGCGGCTGTAATAGCTGCGGCATTTCCTTCTGTTAATGCTGCAGTAGCAAATACATATGCTGCTTTATTAAATGGGCCACCCATATCAATTGCCATCATAGCACCAATAACTAATCCTAATAATACAATGTTAGAACCTGATAAATTATTTAAGCCATCTAATAATAAATGATTTAACCACGCTGTTGGTGGATTCACAATATAAACCATTAACAGACCTGTTATCGTTACAGTTAATAACGGGTAAATTAATGTTGGTTTTAGTCCTTCAAACATTTGTGGCAAGTTTTTAAATACATATTTAATACCTTCAGTTAAGTAACCTGCTAGAAATCCTGCAATAATACCACCTAAAAATCCTGAATCTCCAGATACAGCTAACATACCACCTACTAAACCAGCAGCAAAACCTGGTTTATCAGCAATACTTCTAGCAATAAAACCTGCTAAAATCGGTACAATTAGCTTAAATGCACTTTCACTACCTATTTGCCAAAGATTTGCAGCAAATTTATTATATTGACTACTATCTGGTTTGAAAGAATTTTCTCCAAATAAGAATACAATTGCCATTAAAATACCACCTGCAATTACGAGTGGTAACATATTTGAAACACCATTCATAAGATGTTTATAAATAGTATTTGAAATACTTTGCTTTTCATTTGAAGATGAAGCTTGTTGCTTTCCGCCTTTAGCAACGAATGGTTGGCGATTTTGATCGAGTGCCATGTTTATTAATGATTCAGGTTTTTTGATGCCATCTGAAACTGGTACTTGAATCACATTCTTACCGTCAAATCTATTTGTATCAACATGTACATCTGCTGCAACAATGATACCCGCAGCTTTATTAATGTCTTCATCTGTTAAGTGATTTTTAATACCACCAGAGCCATTTGTTTCGACTTTAATCGGTATGCCCATTTTTTTAGCTTGGTTCTTCAAAGAATCTGCTGCCATGTAAGTATGTGCAATGCCAGTTGGACACGCTGTAACTGCAAGTACTAGATTTCCTTCATCATAATCGGTACTTATATTTGTTGTTTGTGCGTCTGCATTATTTTGACTTACTTCATCATCATTTTCATTTATAATATGAAGTACTTCTTCTTTTGTTGTTGCATGTATTAATGCGTCACGAACCGTTTCATCCATTAATATACCGGACAATTTAGCTAATGCATCTAAATGTGTTTGAGCGCCTCCAGAAGGTGCTGCTATCATAAAGAATAACTGTGCAGGTTGTGCATCTAATGATTGATAGTCGATTCCTTCTTTAGATTTACCGAAGGCAATAGCAGGGGAACTTACTGCATCTGTTTTGGCATGTGGAATCGCTATTCCTTCTCCAATTCCCGTAGTACTTTGTGATTCTCTCAGATGTATCGCTTCTTTAAATGCGACTTCATCATTCAATTTACCTGCCTTATTTAATTGTTCTGCTAGCTCTTCTATCACTTTATCTTTACTTGTAGCATTTAAATCCATAGCAATGGTTTCTTTCGTTAATAATTCTGTTATTCTCATTTATTTTCCCTCCCTGTTTTACAAAATTGCCACATTTACTTGTGGTAATATTTTGTCGATATCTTCTTTATTAGCTAAATCTGCATTAAACGCAGTTGCTGTTCCGCAACTCACCGCAAGTTTGAATGCATCTTCAATATTTAATTGTTTCTCTAGACCAGCCACCATACCTGCAACTGTACTATCACCTGAACCAACAGTGTTTATAACTTCCCCTTGTGGCACAGTTGCTTTTAATTTAATTTGTGAGTCTACATAAATTGCCCCATCACCACCTAAAGACACAATGACCGATTGTGCACCTTCATCTATTAGCTTCTGAGCACACTCTATTATCTGGTTATCTGACTTTATTTCAATTCCAAAAATTTCTTCTAATTCAGTCTTATTTGGTTTAACAAACTTTGGATTATAAGGCAAAATAGATTTCATTAAAGCTTTTTCAGCGTCTACAATGAGTGTTGCTTTTGTTTCTTTCAAGATTTCAGCTATTTCTTTATAAACTGACTTGTTCAATGTGTTTGGAACACTACCAGCAATAATGACAGTATCGAAAGCGTTAGTGTTTTTAAGTTTATTTAAAAACATTTCATAATGATTCGTTTCAATGTTTGGTCCAGGACCATTAATTTCTGTTTCTACATCTGACTTTAATTTCACATTTATTCTCGTATCTTCTTCTATTTCAACAAAATCTGTTAAGATATTCGCTTTAATGAGTTCATCTTTAATAAATTTCCCGGGAAATCCTCCTATGAATCCTGTAGCAGTGTTCTCAATATGTAGTGACGTTAATACTCTAGATACATTTATTCCTTTTCCGCCTGGAAATTTATTTGTCATATGTGCTCGATTTAATCCGCCTACTTGAAAACCTTCTGTAAACATTACGTAATCTATTGATGGATTAAATGTAACTGTATAAATCATGTTTGTCCTCCATTAATATCGTATTTTTCTCTATATTGATTTATGTTTTCGATTTCATTTAACGTTTTTTTAGAAGTTAAAATATTAATAGGTAAATCCACTTCGACTTCAGCAAAAGAAATTTCATTAAATTTTGAATGATCTACTAGAATAAAAGATTGATTCGCCAATTGAATGGCTGTTTCTTTCATTTTCGATTCATTAGGGTCGGGTGTCGTAAACCCATATCTTAAATCAATTCCGTTCATACCTATAAATGCCTTATCAAATCTATATTTACTTAAAGATTTTTCAGCGTTTACGCCGACATTAGCCAAAGTAGTTGCTTTCACTTCTCCACCCGTCATATAAACCGTGACACCTTTATCCAATAAAGGCTTCACATGTGTTAAACCATTTGTCACGACTACAATATTCTTATGTGTGATATGACGTATCATTTCTAAAGTAGTTGTACCTGCATCTAAATAAATAGTATCCCCTTCATCTATTAGTTGAGCGGCATACTTCGCTATTTCGCTTTTTTCATCAAGGTACCGTGATTCTTTATCACGCATGTCCCTCTCATCATGTCGTTTAGTAACTTGTTTCGCTCCACCGTGTACTCTAATTAAATAACCTTCTTCTTCTAGCTGAGATAAATCTCTTCTAATCGTTGATGAACTTGATTCAGTTAAATTAATCAAATCTTGCAAAGAGACCATTTCTCGCTCTTTAATTGTATGAATGATTAATTGATGCCTTTCATCTGTCAACATGTTATCACTCCTTATCATTGTCATAATAAAACGTTTTCATAATGAAGTCAATCATTTTCAACCAAAAACAGTCATAATCAGTCATATCACATTTGTATTTGTATAAGTCGAAATATTTTATACATAAAAAGATTAATGATATATTCTATTAGTATATTTAAGGAGGAAGACCTATGAACGAATTAAAATCTAGATTATTTAAATATCTCGAAGAAAATGAAGATGAAATGATAGAAATAAGACGTCATTTACACAAAAATCCAGAATTATCATTTAAAGAAACTGAAACAGCAAATTACATTGAATCGTTCTACAAAGATAAAGACGTGAAAATAACGCGACCAGTTAAAGATGAACATGCCATTATCGTAGAAATAAATGGTCATAAAGAAGGTAGAACTATAGGACTTAGAGCTGACTTCGATGCCTTACCAATTACAGAAGAAACGGATGTTCCATTTAAATCAACTAATGAAGGCGTTATGCATGCATGTGGTCATGATGTACACACTGCCTACTTAATGTTATTAGCTGATGCTTTAATCTCATTCAAAGAAGAACTTCCAGGAACTATCAAAATCATCCATCAACATGCCGAAGAAAAACCACCAGGTGGCGCTAAATCAATTGTAGAATCAGGTGCAATAGACGATTTAGACGAAGTATACGGCATACACATTGTGCCAGTAGCAGGTCCTGAATTCATTGGTTATAATAAAGGCCCTTCATTTTCAGGTAGCTCAACATTCAAGTTAACAATTAATGGACTTGGTGGACATGCTGCCAGCCCTCATAAAACACATGATGCTCTTGTCGCTGGAACAAACTTCGTTAATACAGTTCAAAATGTCGTTTCACGAAGAATAGACCCATTAGATATGGGCGTTGTAACTATCGGTGCATTTGAAGCACCAGGTGGATATAATGTTATACAAGATAAAGTAACGATTAAAGGAACTGCAAGATATTTAAACCCAGATCTCGAAGAAAAAATGTATCATGAAATCAAAAAAATATCCGATAGTATAGCATTAGGTTTTGATGTGGAATGCGACCTTGAATATAATTATGGTTATCCCGTTCTGTATAATCATCCAAAAGAAACTGAAAGAGTCGCAAACATACTAAACAATAGTGTAGGCGATTACTTCCAACAACTTGTTGAAATTCCACAAGTAACAGGTTCAGAAGACTTTGCTTACTACTTACAAAAAACACCTGGCGCTTTCTATATCGTCGGTAGTAAACCAGAGAATGTTGACCAACCATATATGAACCATCATCCGAAATTCGATGTAAATGAAGACTGTATGCTTGTCGCAGCAAAATCATTAGCAGAGATTACGTTAAATAGATTAGATTCAAATAATGAATAAATAAAATTTCATACTTAATAAAAAGAGAAAAATCATGATAAAAAAAGATTTTTCTCTTTTTTTATCATGATTTTAAATTTGTGAATATTTTTGATTATAGCCCGAGATGGCCTTTTTCTTGGATTAACTCTGTCTTTTGCATTCATTCATAAAACAGATGTCTTATAATATATCTTTACCTCTTGAAGCGACATATATATCAAACCACTCTTGGTCTGTTAGTTGTAATTTAGTAGCGTTGACCGCTTCGTCTACTCTTTCTATCTTGCTAGAACCAACGATAGGCATCACATTGGCTGGTAATTTTAATAGCCAACTATAAATAATTGTACTTGCTGGAACGTTATACTTACTTGCAAGTTGTTCTATAACTTCTAATATTCTAGTTGATTTCGGATTATTTTCATTAAATATTTCTCCACCTGCTAATGGACTCCATGCCATAACTTTCACATCATGTTGCTGCATTCTATTTAACGTGCAATCTTCAATATTTTCTAATTGATACGGTGACACTTCGACTTGATTCACTGAGATATGCGACTTTTCTCGTTTTAAACTTTCATTTAACAGCTCATATTGATTACATTTAAAATTCGATACACCAAATGCTTTAATTTTTCCTTCATCGACAAGATGCATAACTGCTCGTGTCACTTCATCAGGGTCCATTAATGGTGATGGTCTATGTAGTAATAGTGTATCAATATAATCTGTTTTCAAGTTTAATAAAGAGCGGTCTACCGATTCTATGATGTGTTGATAGCTAAGATCATATCGATGTCCATCAAATTTAGGGTTGTGATCACTAGGTAGAATAATACCGCATTTCGTGACGATTTCTATCTTTTCTCTTAAATTTGGTGTTAGTGCTAATGCTTCACCAAATAATGATTCACAAGTATATTTGCCATAAATATCTGCATGGTCCATCGTTGTAATGCCTCGATCTACAATTTCATGCATATAATCATTTAACTGTTTGTTATTATAGCCCCACTCATTCAATCTCCAAAATCCATGTACAATTCTCGAGTAACTCACATGTTTATTTATTTGAATACGTTCCATTCCAATCATCTCCTATGAAAAATTCACCATATCTAATTTATTACGTAAATATGCTTTATCTATTGATTCACCTATTATTACAATAGTTAATGGCATATTCATTATTTCTGGCTCATAATGAGGCACACCATAAGAATATTGAAATAAATACGTTTGATCAGGCTCTTCTTGAAATTTCAAAAATCCTTTTATTCTCAAAATTGAATCAGGCAATTGTCTTAAAAATTGAACGAGTAAAGCCATATCAATCGGACCGCTAAATGTATAACTCATCGATTGTATGCCGTGATGGTGCTTACGCTCACCTTCCAGATTAAGCTCAACTTTATTGACATCTTCTAAGTTTTCAATGTTTGAATAATTCGTAAAATGTAATTTAGGCTTATGTGCAATTGAAGATAGCGATTGCGTTAACGTTGTTTGATCTTGTTGTGTCAGTTCATCTAACTTATTAATTATAATAACATGCGCATATAACATCTGGTCTTCCATTAATTGCTTTGTTTGTTTCGTATAACGGTTTCTTGCTAAATATCTTGTACCATCCATAACACCCATTATAAAGGGCATATTCACTTTATCTATTAATGTTGGATTTTGACAAGCATCTACTATTTCAACAGGATGTGCGATACCTGTTGCCTCTATCAATACAATATCCGGTTTTTCTTTATGGTATAGACTGTGCAGCACGACTTCCATGTCGTCTTTTAAGGAACAACATATACATCCATTTAGTAAACTTTTACTAGATATATCTTCACCTAATAACTCACTATCGACATCAAACGATCCAAATTCATTCATTATAATCGCAACTTTTTTTCCTTTGTTTTTAGCTTCTAAAATGAGTCGTTGTAAAAGGGTCGTTTTTCCACTACCTAAAAATCCTGTTAATACTGTTACGTCCATTTTCTTATTTGCTATCGTACTCATATTTAAACCACCTTTCTGCAATTATATGATAATCCTTACAAAACTACAAAATCTTACATTATATATATTATAAGACCTATTATTAATCCCATTAATATCATTGATTATAATAATATTTACAAACTAAATTTAATCATTATATAATAGACAATGAGTTCATACCATGTCAATCATATAAACATTCATCGTTTGGAGGTAAGCCAATGCTTGAAAACTTAAATATCCAAAATCAATTGTGCTTTAATTTATATAATGCACAACGTCAAGTCAATCGTTATTATTCTAATAAAATCTTTAAAGAATATAACATTACATATCCCCAATATTTGGTACTCACTATTTTATGGGAAGAATCACCAGTCAATGTAAAAAAACTTGTTACAGATTTAGCACTTGATACTGGTACGGTATCACCATTATTAAAAAGAATGGAAAACAGTCAATTAATTACACGACAAAGATCAGAATTAGACCAAAGAGAAGTGTTTGTTCAACTAACTGACAAAAGTATCCAAATGAAAAAATATTTACATCATTCACCGCAATTGATACAAGATGTGTCCAATTTAGACGACATTGAAATGAAACAATTGAATCAACTTTTAGAAAAAATGATTCATAATGTAGATAAAGTAAACTTAGAGAAATAATATACTTATACATATCCAAAACATAAGCCTAGGACTTTTTTGATTAGTCCTAGGCTTATATATTGGCTGTAGTTGTCTGAACTACTTTTCAAATTCTATTTCTTCATTGAATTTCATAACTTCGAACAAATAGCCTTCATGATTTATCAATTGTTGATAATCACCTTGTTCTAGAATAATACCTTCATTTATTACTATGATATGGTCAAACTGTTCAAGGTATTTCAGATTATGTGTCACAACAATAATCGTATCTTCTTTAGACAACAAATGATTCATAATGATTTGTTCATTTGTCTCGTCAAGTGACGCTGTAGGCTCATCAAGTAGCCATATGTTCGCACGTCTTAATAATAATCTCGCAATTGCTAATCGCTGTCTTTCTCCTCCTGAGATGTTACTTGCATTCTCAGTTAACAAATCATCTAATCCTAAATGTTCCAAATTCACTTCTTTTAGAACTGCTTTCATTTCATCATCATGTGCTGTTGCTAATAAGTTATCTCTAATTGACCCTTCAAAGAAGTGATTATGTTGCAACATTGTATTTATTTCATCGTAATAGTCACGCTTGTCTACTTGTGACAGTAGTTCATTATTATAAGTTAATGACCCTTCTGATGAATCATAAAGACCCATTAATAAATTAAGCAATGTCGTTTTCCCTGAACCGGATGGTCCAATAATTGCTATATGATCACCTTGGTTAATTTTAAATTGAATATTTTCTAAAGTGTTTCTTTCTTGGAAATCATATTTAAAAGTTAGTTTGTCAGCACTATATAATGCATCATTATAAATAATTTGTTCATTTGATTCGTCAAAGCTTTGATTGATGACTTCTTCAATTGTTTGTACACTTCTATTTGTATCTGCACGATAAAATGCAACATTAGTCATTGGAATGGCTTGTTCAAACAGCGTTATCGCCATCATTAATATACTTGCAAAGAAAACAGCATTTAACTTCCCATCTTGAATCTGCCATATACAAAGTAAAGTTATACACCAAATACTGATCATCGCACATATATTTAACATATAATCATATGTGCTCAAAAATTTCTGTTCTTTATATTTATTATTTTCGTAAATACGTTGTTTATGAAATACTTTGTCTTTGAAATGGTCATGCTGTTGAAATCTTATAAGCTCTGAACGTCCATTCTCAAAGTCAAAATACTCTGCTACATAATCTTCCTCGCTACGTTGTACTTGTTCAGCAAGTAAATTGGCACGCTTTGTAGAAAAGTAAGGAATGATAAGAATAGACATCAACATTGAAAGGGCAATTACTAAACCTATCATGACACTCCACATTGACATAACTATTATGGTCACAACAGTTGTAATCATAATGACAATCGGTGGATAATACACTCTTAGCAACATGTTTTGCAATCGTTCTATGTTGTTGACCATTTGAGTTAATAAGTCACTCGATCTATATTTCCGAAAAACATTAGGTACTATCGGTATTAAATGTTTAAACAACTCAATTCGCATATTTCGTAACATTGTGAATGTCGAACGATGAGAATATAGTCTTTCGAAATACCTTGTTATAGCTCTTACAAACCCAAATAATTTTATAGATACAATTAATATCATTAAAGCATAAAGTGGTGTTCCGAGTGCACTTTTAGAAATCATGTAACCACTTAATGCAAACATCCCTAATGCCGTTAACATGCCTAACACACCAATAATAATAGACAAATAAAAATCTTTATCAAACTTAATCGTTAATTTCTTCATTTATACGCACCACCTTGTAGTGGATTATCTATATGATTTATTCTTCCATCTCGTAATTCTATAAAGTGGTCAGCATATTTCAGTACTTCTTTACGATGTGCTATCGTGATAATTGTTTTATTATGAGCAAATTCGTTTATTGTATCTACGATTAATTGCTCTGTCTTTATATCTAAACCCGTTGTCGGTTCATCAAATACAACAACATCTGGATCCATTAACAGTAATCTTGCCAATTCTATCCTTCTCATTTCCCCACCTGAAATCATTTCGTAACCGTCACCAATCATCGTATGAATTCCTTGTGATAATTGTTCTACTTTCTCTTTCAATCCTACTTTATCTAGAATTTGATGAATAAAGTGTTCATCGTAATGTTGGAACATCGTTACATTTTCTTTCACAGAAGCACTAAAAATATAAGGTCTTTGGGATAAATAACCTATTTTTAATTCTTTTTTGTAAGAAACTGTTCCTTTATTGGGATTTAGTTCATTTAACATTATTTTTACTAACGTTGATTTACCAGCCCCACTAGGACCGATAATCGCTGTATGCTTATTTTCTTTAATGTTTAAATTGATTTGATCAAATGAAAAATCTTCTCTATTTGTATATTGAAACGACACATTGTCTAATTGAATGATATCTTCATTTGCCATTTTATGATTAATCTTAATTATTTTATTATGACTAGCGTCTTCTTTATGAATGTCTTCTATTATTTCTATATAACCTTCACTTTGCTTTCCAGTATGAAAAGCCTGCCCTAAGTCTTTAATTGCATTATAAAATTCAGGTGCTAATAATAATGAAATAACTGCAACTAAAAATGAAATATCATTAAAAACGATTAATCTTAAACCTACTTCTAAAGCGACAATACCTATGCCAAGCATAGAAATAAATTCAAGCATTAAACCTGATAAGAAAGCACTTCGCAAAATTTCCATCGTTAAATCTCTAAATGATGTACTCGATTGATAAATTTTCTCTTCTGTTTCTTCAGTTTTGTTAAATAACTTTAAAGATACAAGACCTTTTGTTAAATCGACAAATTCACTAGCAAATTGATTTAACGATTGCATTTGATCCTTCGCTTTATCGCGCGTTCTTAAACCAAATACAATATAGAACAGCGGAATAAAAGGTGCAGTAATCATCATAATCAGTGCAGATGGCCAATGTATGAAAAATAACGTTACAATGATAGCTATTGGTATGATGGTAGACTTAAATAATTGTGGTAAATAAGATTCATAGAATGAATGTATACCTTCAACCGCTTCAGTCAATATTGTAACTTTAGATTGTTTCGTATCTTTATTAATCAATTGTTCTCTGACATCTTGCTTTACCTTAAATGAAAGCTTCTGCCCAAATAACTGATTTAAATAGTTAAAACTTGCTCTTAATAAGAGTACAATTAATAATATCATTAACCATATTGTTAATTGCTGATACCCAGATTTAACAACGAGCATTTGGTTGATGATTTTACCTAAATAAATATTTTGAAATACGACAGTTAAACTGAGTAATAGTGAAGCTAGAAACATGCATATTTGTATCGATTTATAGCGATTACTATACTTTGTTAATTCTTTCACAATGTCACCACCTTTATCCATTATAACGTCTATAAATAAAAAATAAACTAAAATGTATTATAGTTTAATTACATATTATGATGTTAAATTTGGTACAATAATCTTAAAGTGATACGTATTTAAGTTCACAAACTTTTTTTCACAAACAGAGGAGCTAAAACATGTTTATAATCGAATTAATAAAAGCAATTATTTTAGGAATTGTAGAAGGATTAACCGAGTTTGCACCGGTATCTTCAACTGGTCACCAAATTTTAGTTGATGATATGTGGCTAAAATCAAAAGCATTCCTTGGTAGTGAATCTGCATTTACATTTAAAGTCGTTATCCAATTAGGTTCTATATTAGCTGCTGCTTGGATATTTAGAAGTAGATATATAGAGATGTTACACATTAAACAAAATGAACAGAAGCAACATCATTTGAAGTTATCTCATATTATTGTCGGTTTAGTACCAGCTGGTATTCTTGGATTATTATTTGATGATTTCATCGAAAAACACCTATTTAGTGTACCTACTGTCTTAATCGGTTTATTATTAGGTGCTATTTATATGATTGCAGCAGACAAATTCTCTAAAAATGTAACAAACCCTCATACTGTTGATGGTATGAATTATCCTAAAGCATTTGTAATCGGACTATCCCAAGCCATTGCATTATGGCCAGGATTTAGTAGATCAGGTTCAACCATTTCAACAGGTGTATTTCTTAAGTTAGATCATAAAGCAGCATCAGACTTCACTTTCATTATGGCTGTTCCAATCATGTTTGCTGCAAGTGCAAAAGCATTACTCGGTAACTTACAGTATATTACATTGAGTCAGATTCCATTTTATATCGTTGGATTTGTTGCTTCATTTATCTTTGGATTAATCTCAATTAAGATATTCCTGAAATTGATTAACCGTGTCAAATTAGTACCATTTGCTATTTATAGAATTATTCTTGTCATTATAATAGGAGTTTTGTATTTCGGATTTGGTATTGGACAAAACATAGGTTAAGACTGAATCATCTCGTTTGAATCAAACGTTAAAGGGTATTTAAATAACTATCGATCAAAACTACGGAGGAATTATATATGAATGATAAAATTAAACTAGTCGTAAACACATTACCTTTAGTTCTCGTACCACTTATTACAGAACGCAAGAAAATCAAAGATCACCCAGATGTTAAAAACGTTACAGAAACAACAGTTGATTTATCCCATAAAGTTAAAGATAAATCGATCAAAACAAAAGACAAACTCGTTGAAACTAAAGATAAAGTTGTTGAGAAATCTCAACCTGCAAAATCATTTATTATTCAGAAAAAACGTTTATATGAATACAATAAACAAATGAAACAACCATTTAAAGAAGAACGCAAAGAAAAAAAAGAACAACAAAAAGAAATTGAAAAGTTAGACAAAAAATTACAAAAAAGCATCGATAGTCGACATAAGGAAGAAGAAAAACTTCGTCAAGAAAACAAGAAAGACCGTTTAAATGAACTAGATTATCATTTAAAACAAGAAGAAAAACAGGCAAAACAAGAAGAAAAACTTGAGAAAAAAGGCGAAAAACTTCAAAAAGAAAACGAAAAAGATGTAAAAAAACTAGATAAAAAACTTCAAAAAAATATTGATGAACGTCAACAAGAGGAACATAAATTAGAAGAATTAAATAAAGCAGAGCGTATTGAAGAAATTAAAGAATATAATCATAATCAGCGTCATTCAAGTTCAAATCACGCACAACCATCATCACAATCTGGTTACATTAACATTCAAGAATTAGTAAACGAACGTGTAAGAAGTGACAAAAAACCAGAACCTGAGAATAAATTATTCAAACAACATCGAGAGTCTATGTCTGAAATAATAGCTCATTTTCCGTATGAAAAACACCGTAAAGAACATATGAAAAACAAGAAAAGTTATAGACGAACTAAATGATTAGGCGCATTATAATTGACGGAGATGCTTGCCCAGTGACGGATGATATTATTCGAATCACTGAAGGTACAGGCATCTTTGTTCTTATCATTAGAAGTGTGAATCATTTTTCCTTAAAAGAATACCCTGATCATGTTTCTACTACTTATGTTGATCACGGTGTAGATAGCGTGGACTTTAGAATTGTAAAACTTACAACGGCTGATGATATTGTCGTAACCCAAGACTATGGACTTGCTAGTCTAATTATTAATAAAGCTAAACACGTTGTCCATCATTTAGCATATGAATATACAAGTCAAAATATAGAACAATTACTAACACAAAGGCATATTTCAGCTCAAGTAAGGCAACAAGGTGGCAGAACAAAAGGTCCTAAAAAATTAACCTCAGAAGATCACGAAGCGTTCTCTATATTTTTCAAAAATTTAATTAATGAACAGTCGTCATAAAGACTGTTCATTCAAGAAGTTGTTCTTTAGCTTTATTTAAATTGACCCTGTCTTGTTCTTTCATTTGTTCAAGGTCTAATCTCATTTTTTCAGTTTCAATTAAGTAATTTTCATGTTTTAATTTTTCAAGTTCAAGTTCGTTTTGAACACGTTGTAATTTTACTTTTTCTAATTTCACTTTATTTCTTTGGTGATTTTTAATAAGACCAGCCATTACATTTATAAATACAATGAGCACGACCATAAGAAATATATTCATATAGATTCCCCCTTATAAATTTTATAACTTAAAATTTATATCTATTATACTACATATTTGAAAGGAGAAATATCTATGAAAAGAATCGCAGTATTTTGCGGTGCAAGCAATGGGAATGACCCAATATATACAGAACGTGCATATGAATTTGGTAAATATTTAGCAGAAAATCAATACGAATTAATTTATGGTGCTGGATCAACTGGTATGATGGGTGCAGTAGCAAACGGAGTTCTAGAACATAATGGTATTGCGATTGGTATCATGCCTAAATTTTTAGCAGAGCGTGAAATTGCACATGACAGTTTATCAGAATATCATGTTGTAGAAACGATGCATGAACGTAAACAAATGATGTCTGATATGGCAGATGCATTTATTATGTTGCCTGGCGGTGCAGGATCATTAGAAGAATTCTTCGAAATTTATACGTGGTCACAAATTGGTTTACATCACAAACCCATTGGTGCATTTAATATTCATCATTTCTTTGAACCGATGGAATCCATGATTAAACATCTCATTCACACTGGGTTTGTCAATGAGGATTATCGTCATCTTGCTGTAATTGAAGAAGATATTCCTAAATTATTTGCATCACTTAAAAAATCACAACCTGTTAAAATTCGTGATTATCAAAAGTAGTAGGAATCGACGTTTCATCATATACATCAATATTGTTTAATTTTAAGAGGGCTGTCGTTATACCGACACCTTCTTTTTTATTTCCTGTAAATGTTCCATCATAAATATCAGATAATCCACATGACGGACTGCCACTTTTCAATATTACTTTAGATGCATTTAAATGTTTCATTATAGATAACGTACGCTTGGCACCTTCTTTGAATTGGTCTGTTACATCATGACCTGAAATCGTCTTAACGTAAGCTTTATTCTGCCATACATCAAATCCATCCCCACCTTCTATTTCAGCTGGTTCTCTAGGTACTTGTAGACCTCCGAGAATTTCAGGACAAACGCTTACTGCTTTCTTATCATCAATTAATGATTTTAAATATAAATTCAATTTATGATCCCCATCATATCTGACTCTTTCTCCAACTAAACATGCGCTGATTACAATCATTTATTCATCTCCTCATAAATATTTATGATATAACACATGATCTGCAAGTTTCTCATCTTGAACGACGTTAGGATGTATGAAATTCCTAATATGATTCATTTCTAGCTTTTCCATGACTCTTCTTGAAGGCTTATTGATTTCAGCAGTAAAACTATATACCTCTTGTATACCTTGCGCTTTAGCATACTCTAACACTGCTTCAGCCGCTTCAGTCGCTAAACCATTTCCCCATACAGTCTTATCAATTCTCCAACCAATTTCATAAACAGATTTATCAGAAATATTTATTTCACTTGATTCAGGTATATAATTAAGACCAACCATACCTATAAAGCTTTTTGTAGCTTTTAATTCCACAGCAAATAAACCAATGCCATATTGGTCGATAATTTGTTGCATTTTTTTTATGGTATTTTCAGTAGCTTTGTAACTCAATAAATCTGGAAAGTATCTTCTAACTTCAGGATTTGCATTCATATTCTGATATAAAGCAATATCCTCGTCTTTCCAGTCTCTTAATATAAGTCTTTTTGTTTCAATATATGTACGCATTTATTTCACCCAACCTTATTGTGAATTAAAAAAGGATGTACTAATATTTTAGCACATCCTTCAATAAATTATGATCTTATAGAACTTCTAATATGAAATCTCTTTCCGGTCGGTCCTTCTATGCTGAACATTCCACCTCTACCATCAACAACATCTATCTCTAGATTTGTATGCTTCCAGTATTCATATTGCTTTTTGTTCATATAGAATGGTACACCTTCAATTTCACCAAGTTTTACATCTACATCTCCAATGATTAATGTACCTTCTACAAAAAGCATCGGCGAGCTACCATCACAACATCCACCTGATTGATGAAATATTAAATGTTCACCATGAATTTTTTTCATATCTTTTATGAGTGTTTTGGCTTTTTCAGTAGCAGTAACTTGTTCTTCCAATTAAAACAGTCCTGCTGGTTTATCATCATAACTTACGAGTAAGTTTTTAGTTTGTTGATAATGATCTAACATCATCTTGTGATTTTCGCGGCCAATACCACTCATTTTGTAACCACCAAACGCTGCATGTGCTGGGTAAGAATGATAGTTGTTTACCCATACTCGTCCAGCTTGTATACCTCTACCAAATCGATATGCTTTGTTTTGATTTCTAGTCCAAATACCTGCACCTAATCCATAAAGTGTATCATTTGCCATTGCTAACGCTTCTTCATCGTCTTTAAATGTTGTTAATGATAACACAGGTCCAAAGATTTCCTCTTGGAATATTCTCATGTCTTGAGTACCTTTGAAAATAGTTGGCTCAATGTAGAATCCATTTTCAAGTTCTCCAGATTCTTTACGTACATTACCACCTACTAATACTTCAGCACCCTCTTGTTTACCAATATCTAAGTAACTTTGAATTTTCTCAGATTGTTCTTGAGAAGTTTGTGCACCTAGCATCGTTTCTGGATCTAGTGGATTTCCTGTTTTAATCGCTTTTACGCGTGCTATACATTTCTCCATAAATTTCTCGTAAATATCTTCGTGTACTAACGCTCTTGAAGGACATGTACAAACTTCACCTTGGTTGAGTGCGAACATGACTAAACCTTCTACTGCTTTATCTAAGAAGTCATCATCTTCATCCATAATATCCTTGAAGAATATGTTAGGTGATTTACCACCTAATTCTAACGTAACTGGTATTAAGTTTTGACTTGCATTCTGCATAATAATTCGACCAGTAGTCGTTTCACCGGTAAATGCAACTTTATTTATATCTTCGTGCGTCGCAAGTGCTTGTCCAGCTTCTGCACCAAATCCATTTACTACATTTATTAATCCTTCAGGAAGTAAGTCTTCAATTAAAGACATTAAGTGTAAGATAGAAACTGGTGTTTGTTCTGCTGGTTTAAGCACAACTGCATTTCCCGTAACAATAGCAGGTGCTAACTTCCAAGTTGCCATTAATAATGGGAAATTCCAAGGAATAATTTGACCTACAACACCAATTGGCTCTTTGAAGTGGTACGCAACAGTATCATGATCAATTTGTGATATAGAACCTTCTTCAGCTCTTACAACACCTGCAAAATATCTAAAATGATCTACAACTAACGGTAAGTCTGCAGCTAAACATTCTCTAATCGGTTTACCATTATCAAACGTTTCGATTACAGCTAATTCTTCTAAATTTTCTTCAATTCTATCTGCAATATCTAATAATAATTTAGAATGTTCGGATGGGGATTTTTGTGCCCATTCAACTTGTGCTTTATGCGCTGCTTTTACCGCTTCATCTACATCTTCTTTAGTTGAACGAGGAATTTTAGTATAAACTTCTCCTGTCACAGGTGATCCATTATCGAAATATTCGCCATTTTTAGGATCAACCCATTTGCCCCCTATAAAGTTTTGGTATTTACCTTTAACTTTGTATTTCGCATTCTCTGCTGTTGGATATTCAAAAGCCATTTAAATCGCCCCCTATAAATTAATTACAGTTTCAGTTTAATCTATGAAAACGCTTTCTACAACTAAAATGCATGTTCCAATAAGTGAAATTGTTAATTAAAATTGATGAGCTAACGCTTATAAATATTTATACTCCATTTCAATTATTTTAATTTTAAAGTAGTAGAATCTATGACTTTGCCACCTGATAGTACTTCAACATTCACTTCATCGTCAGCCTCGTTTGCAATTTTTGTTTTGAAATACCAGTCAGTCATTCCGTTTTTAATTTTAGGGTTAACTGACTCTGAAACTCCTGGTCTTTGTCCGTTAAACATACCTACTTCTCTTCCATCTTTATTTTTGATGGATAATTGGAATTTTTGATTTACTAATTTACTTTCTTCTACATGAACAGTAATATCAAATTTTTCTTGTCGCTGTACTTCATCAGGCAATTCAAATGCTTTAGAAGTATCATCTGTTTGATGTTTTGTTGTCATGTTATTTGAATGTTGTTTTTCCGAATTAGTCTCTGAACTGATTTGACGCGCGTGTTGTGATTGACCGTAACTTCCTTTGGCATATGTTGATGCGTCATACCATTTATAGCCATGCTTTGGCGTTCCCCAAGGTTCAGCTTGCACTTCTGTGCTGTTTTCTGGCTCTTCAAAGCTCAATAATGGTGTTTTTTCGTCTAATTGAATGCCCATATTTGTTAAGTCTTGTTTCTTATCTTTTGTGTTTAACCACTCAACAATTTGCATTGTCATTTGTTTATTATCTTCTTCTTTAAATCCATCGTAAGTTTTCTTAGTTTCGCCATTGTCTTCACGTTTATATTTAGGTGACTTATCTTCGATCATCGATGAATCTCCTATAAAAGCTCCTTTACCATTTCCTGATTTGCTGATTGCAATATATGCGCCTTCATCTTTACCTCCGCCATTATATATACCTTGGTCTACAGCGTGACTCCATTTATCATCGCTTGATAATTTTGGTAAAAATGCAATGCCTTTTGCTTTATTAGGATCTGTAATCGCTATTGTTGAGCCTGCATGCATTGAAACGCCTTTGATACCTTTCGTTATACCAAAGCTGTTTTCCTCTGAAGCAAAATCATCAACTTTAATATTGCCTAGCGCATTATATCTAAAGCGCAATCCAAATACATCATTTAAGAAGTCACGCCCTTCGACATTTTTCATTTTGTCTGAAGAACTTTCTTCTGGAGTCATACCTTTTGTAGGGTTTTGATATGCGCCTCTTCTATATCCATTCATGACTTCTGAAGCATCGTAACGGTTAAAGTTTCTATCGGCATTATAATGATCACTAATCATTAAGACACTTCCACCTGACTTTACATATTGTTCTATAGCATCTTGTTCATTTGTTTTTAGTGGATTGTTTGCTTCAGGTATGACAACAAGGTCATATTTTTTCATTTTGTTATATTCAAGCGCTTGGTTATAACCTAGATCAGACACTTCATAATCTTCTTTCAACAATGCATCTGCAAAGTCAGAAAAACCACCATCGATTACCCAATCAGCACTACCTGCAGTTTGCCCATGTGCACTATCAAACAACACTTTACCTTTAATGTCTTTATCTTTAGGTGTAAGCACTAGCTTTCCGTCTTCACCTTTCTTTTCATCTGCACCATTAGAACACGCTACGAGTGTCAATGCCATTACTGCTAAGAATATATATTTAATAAATTTTGTATTCATGCTTTTCTCCTTATGTATAAAAATAGACAAACCTGAAAAAATCAAAAGATTTTACACAGGTTTGCCTTTATTTAAATTAAAAATTTAAGATCTTCTAACATATGTTAGTAACTTTACATTCACTGGTTCAGTATCATAATGACTAAACCCTCTAGGTACTTCTATTGTAGCATCTACAATATCGTTAACATCATTAAATCGATATACGACCTGGTTTATATTTGATTTACGATCAAAAATAACAGCTTCTGAAGGCCAACTTCTTACTTCACCGACTGTTGATTTTAATGTTCTGCCAGTTATATTTTCAATTTCTTTTCCTAATTCTAATAATGTTATGTTCTTTCCTTCAACTAAGACGAATTCTTTTTCGTGCACGGTAACATCCCTCATTTCAAATAATCATTAGTGATTTATTCCCTAATCTTCTTAAATATAAACGCGCTTAAATATCCAGTTTAAATGACTGCTCTTTTGTAGATGCATTATCAAAAGTAGGTGTCTTACTTACCCCACCATGAATATTAAACGTTGCTGTATTATCTTTAATCGCTTGATATACTTCTGTTGAAATTGGAATTGATTTTAAACTTTTCGTTTTTTCACCAGCTTGATATTCATCTGTATTTTCTTTAGATTTCTTCATATGTTGTTCATTATGAGAATCCGGAATAAATGATGCATAATCAGAACGTTGATATTTATCGCCATCTTTAATTGAAGCTGTATTATCATAATACAATTTACCATGCGTTGTATTTTCAGTAACCACTTCGTACATAACGACATATCCATCTTTCGCACCGTTAAATAACAGTACTTGACCTTCAGGCATGTTGCTTACTCGAAAAATTTGAAGATGATTAATATTCACTTTCATCCCACTATCTTCAAATTGAAAATGTTTGTTTTTCAAATCATTTACAAGCTTTACATCACCATTTGTTGACGCTCTGATTGTATTAGGAAAAAAATGTTTATCCTCTTCATCCTTTGAAGTATTTGAAACTTCCTTGTCTTTCGTTTTAGAATTTGTTTCATTATCATCCATCGTGGACTCTGAATCTGATTCTTTCATTTCTTGTTCTAATTTCTTTAACTTATCTTCTTTCTCTTTAATACTGTCTTTCAATTTTTCATTTTCTTTCTCTAATGACTTTTTGTCATTTTTGTATGTTTTAGAAGACTGTTCTAACGATTTTATTTCTTGTTCTAAATTTTTTTGTTCATTATCATTTCCACATGCAGATAACATGATTGATGAGCTCACCATTAGTATTAGTGCTTTTTTCATAGGTGCCGCCTCCTATATATATTCTTCAACATTTTACCACACTCGCGGTAAGCTATCTAATGATATTAACATTATAAACTATTACCGAGCACAATCATTTCGTCATAATTAACAGATTCTCTTAATTTTGTAGCAAGTGGTCTACTTATCTTGCCATCTTCAAGCAATTCATTTATCATTTCACGTTCAATTCTTAATGCATATATTTCCATTTCAGTATAAATTGCAGTATGATTTCCTTTAAAGTTATCCGGTGTTAACCTCTCTACTTTATTTAAATATGAATCACATACTAAACTGATTTCAAATTCGTTGTCTTTATTCATTTCTTTGGACAATCTTTTGACTACTTGATAATGCACTTCTCTCGTAATGTATCTCATCTCTTTCAAGTTGGACTCGATTGATAAAGAACTCGTTGCATTGATGTATGTTTTAATTTTTCTTCTACGTAAAAATAACTTCAATATTAGTATACTTTTAGCATATAAAGAAGCGTTCTTAAATGTCGTCGATCTTTCTGTAATTTGTCTGTAATTGTCAAAAGTACTTTGACTAATTTCACCTTTACTTATGAGTTTATCTATCGTTTCAAATTCAGTATTAATCGCGATTTTTCGAATGCGTTCTAACTCTTTAATATCTTCATCTTTTTCATTATTTTCTTTTAAAAATGATAATTGCATATGATAGCTTCTCGTTATTTTTCCGTGAACATAACTCGTTTCTTTACTATAGTACTCTTGTAGTTTTTCTAACGCACGCTCAATTAATAATATTTTAGCTTCTTTAAAAGTATAATGACTTTTATCTTTGAGTTTAGCTTTCGGTGTGATTAAAGGTAACGTAATTTGAGCTACTACTAAACTAATTAATATGACGCCAGTAGCAATAAATAACAAGTTATCTCGGTAAATAAAATCTTGATGTTGCGATAATTTGTAAGGCAACATTAACGCAATGGCCAGTGAAATCGTTCCATTCACACCACAAATCGTCATAATAAATGCATATTTAAAACGATTCGGTTTATCGACCTCTGTTTGCGGTTTTATATCTTGACCAGTAGTCAACATTCTTGAAAAACGACTTTCTGGTAAATAGAAATAACGATACGAAATAAGTACCCAAATATATCTGAATAAATAAACTAATAAAGACACGATAATCGTAATGAATATAACATGACCAATTTCTTGTTTTGACTCTTCTAATATATTATTAAGCACTTCTGGTATTAAAAATCCTAATAAAATAAATACAAAACCATTTAACAAATAGCTTAATAAGTCCCATGTATGGTTATATGTTACTTGTTCTTTAGTTGTTGCTTGCGCTATTCTATCTTTTTCTACACCATGAATTAACCCAGCAATGACTGCAGCAATAATCCCTGAAGAATGAAATGTCTCTGCAACTATATAAACTAAAAATGGTGTAATAACCTGTATAAACGTCAACATGTTTCCATTGTTAATACCGTTTCGAGTTAAATATACACGTAACTGAACAAGTCCATAACCTATAATAAGCCCAACAATTGCACCACCAACTGCAGTAATCATAAATTGACCGACAGAACCAGATAATGAGAATGAGCCACCAACTAACGCTGCTAAAGCTATTTTAAATGATAAGATACCAGCAGCATCGTTGAGTAACGATTCTCCTTGTAATATTGTCATTGCACCTTTTGGTAGAACTTTCCCTTTTGCTATAGCTTGCACCGCTACTGCATCAGTAGGAGAAACAATTGCACCAATTGCAAAACATGCTGCAAGTGGTAATTCAGGCCAGATCCAATGTAATATAAATCCAATTCCTAATACCGTTGTAAATACGAGTACGAGTGCCATTGACATCACTGGCTTTAAATATCTAGCCAAATGCACACGTGAAACGGTAATCCCTTCTAGGAATAGCAATGGTGCTATAATACCTACCATAAACACCTCAGATTCAAAATTTAATTCAACTGGAATAGGAGATAAGAATGTAACAAATCCTATCGCAATTTGAATAAAACTCAAAGGTACTTTTGGTATATAATGATAAATTATAGAACTCAATATAATCCCCATGATAAACCATAAAAACCCTTCAAATATGGCCATAAAACTCCTCTTTTCTTTATTTATTCAAACTTTTACGCATTATAATTTTTTCTATTTCATAGTCTCTTGATTCATTAATATGCATCATGTTTTTATTATGAACATCAACAGTTGTAACGATAGAACGTGCGCCTAATTGTTCAGCCCACTTCTCTAATGAATCCTTTAGACTTGTAGCAATACGTTGTCTTCTATATTTTTCTTCAACATATAAATTATAAATCTTAACTTCTTTATCTTTTATGTCGAATTTTCCCCAAATAAATGCTACACATTCATCTTGATCGAAAGCACCAATTAAGATACTTGTCTCGTATGCTAAGGAGCGTTTAATTGCTTCATACTCAAGTGAAATGATTAGTTTTTTGTTTTGGTTTTCGCTTTTGATTGATTTAGCTGCCATTTGGCTCACAGCATAAATTGTAGAATCATCTTGTATAAATCTTAAATCGTACATTTTTCACCTAACCTAATTATTGTCTATTAAAAGTTTAATTGCTAAAAAGAATATAATCACAAACATAATGATTTTTAATTGTTTTTCTGGTAGTGATACTGTTAATCTACCACCTATAAACCCGCCGATTCCAGATCCTAATGCTAAACTAATAGCAAATGGCCAATTAACATAACCTTGAAATATAAAAATAAAAGTTGATAATGATAAATAGATCGTAATAACTAAAGTTTTCATACATTGAACTTCCGCATAATTTAATTTAGGAAGTAATATATTTAATGCAAGAATAAATAGAAAGCCAACAGCCGCTTGAACGATGCCACCATAGATTCCTAAAGCGAGAAATACAATTACGAGAAGAATTTTCCTGAATGTTGTGATTTTTTCAGATTTATTATGTCCATCTTTCCATCTTGTTGGAATAATCATCACGATTAATACTAAAAGCATAATAACACCTAGCATGCGATTAAAAACTGCATCTGGTAAATTAATAGCATAATGCACGCCGATAAATGATCCAATAATTGCTGGAATACTTAAAATGATACTTAATTTAACATTACGCATACCTTTTATGTAAAATACATATAAACCTAATAAGTTTTGTACTAATATAGCAACTCTGTTCGATGCATTTGCTACAGTGGTAGGTAAGCCAAAGAAAATGAGTATAGGTAAAACAATTAACGAACCACCTGCTGATACAATATTAATTGTACCTGCAAAGATACCAACTAAAAATACAATAAATAATGTCAAAAATTCCAAGTCTACACCACCTGTCATTATTTATCATATCGAAAAATTATGCATCTGTAAAAAAGATGAACCTCAAATTAATAATGTTTTATAACAAATTTGTTGGTAAAATGAAATTAAAGAAAATAGAGAGGATAAGGCTAATGAAAAAATCAACACGCGACCTTATTATTGAGAATAATGTTAAACGGCTACGCTTAAACAGTCATGATAGAGAATTATACGAAAATTATTCGACGTATGTAAGAGCAAACTTAAGTATAAATGAATATGATTCTGAAAAAATGCTACTCGATATTCTCAATAATTTACTCGAAGCTGATAAAGAAGGTATGCATGCGATGGAATTTTTTAATCATAATCCGAAGCAGCATGCTGACAAGATGATTAATAATATGCCAAATCGTACATTTCAAAATATTTTTAAATTTATTAGTCTTCACATACTCATATTGTTAGGTGTATTCTCATTTATAAAAGGATTTGTCGGTTTCTTCACCCAAGTTGAATATACTTATTTATATACAATTTTAATTACGATTTTGACTGGGTTTTCAATGATTTTCTTCTTTATTTGGATATTGTTTAAAGTAGTACAAATTAGAATATACAGCGAATCCAATTGGGTTACGCTTATCACGAATATCCTTATATCAGGATCATTTATTTTAACTATTATTGCATTTTATTTACCTGCATATTACTTACAAATTGGTCCGAAAATTTATACATCCAATTGGCTTTTCATTATCATTTCATTTATCCTCACACCACTTGGTCTTTATATAGATCATAAGCGAAAAATAAATCAACCAGAAACAAGATAACGATAAAGCACACCATCACTTAGCATAATTCAACTAAGTAATAGTGTGCTTTATTATGTTTAATGCTCGTTTAATATCGATCATTTACAATAGCGTACAAATAGTGGTCTTTCCATACACCATTAACACGAACATTGGAACGGTTTAATCCTTCTCTCGTCATACCGGCTTTCTCTAATACACGTATTGAAGCTTTATTTACAGGTTGAACGCCCGCTTCTACTCTATGGAAACCGAGTTCTTCGAATGCAATATTTATGAGTTTTTGGGCTGCTTGTGTCGCATATCCTTTTCCACCATAAGCTTCATCGAGTGCATACCCCATCATACAACTTTGCATGTTATGTCTAACAACTGCAAATAAATTTATAGTACCAATAATTTTATGTGATTTCCCCTCAATAATCACATAATGATAGCCATCATCATTCTTCATTTCTTCTAAATATTTTTCTATATTTTTTCTGTAATTATACAATTGATAATCTGAATCTTTCTTATTTGCGCCTGAATACATTTCAAAACGAGTTCGATTTCTAATATCCATATCTAATATCTCTTCAGCATCTTCAAACTTAACTTGTCTAATTTCAATCATGACTTTCCCCCTATAGTTACATGTTATTGATTAGTATACACAATATTTATTTTATAATCTGTTTTAATGCAACATGAATGTACTTGAGTTATTTTTTTGTTACTATATTAAATATCATTTAATCAAAAAGGAGCTTCCATAAATGAAACAATCAGTATATGATTTAACGCAACAACATCGATCTATTCGAAATTTTAAAGATGAGCCACTTTCAGATGAGGTAGTTAAACAACTAGTTGAAGCAGGTCAAATGGCTTCTACTTCTAGTTATATTCAAGCATATTCTATCATTGGTGTACGTGATCCGGAAATTAAGAAAGCACTTAAAGAAGTTTCTGGCCAACAGTACGTTGTAGACAATGGTTACTTATTTGTTTATGTTATCGATTATTATCGTCATAGTCTAATTAACGAAAAAGAAAACGGAAATATGAATACAAGCTTTGAATCTGCAGAAGGCCTTCTTGTAGGTGCGATTGATGTCGCTTTAGCTGCAGAGAACGTTGCTTTAACTGCTGAAGATATGGGATATGGCGTTGTATTTTTAGGATCATTGAGAAATGATGTCGCAAAAGTTAGCGAAATACTGGACTTACCTGAACACGTCTTTCCATTGTTCGGAATGGCTGTTGGTATTCCAAGTGATAATGATCAAGGATCACCTAAACAAAGATTACCATTTGAACATGTCTTCCATGAAAATAAATACAACGCTGATAAAGTTGCTCAATTAGAACAAATCGAACGTTATGATAAAGATATTCAAAATTATTATGAACAAAGAACGAATGGTCAACGTTCAGAAACATGGTCTGAGCAAATTGTTAACATGATGAGCCAAAAGACAAGACCTGATATATTAGAAAGACTTAACCAAAAAGGCTTCATTAAGAAATAATTTTAAAAACAAAAAATGGGAGCAGACATGAAATCGAATTTTGTTAATAAGATTTCATAGTCTTGCTCCCATTTTTTGAGTTATTCATTTAATTAAGAAACTTTTTCTTCAATTTTACCGTCACTTAATTTGATTACTTTATCCGCATATTCAAACACTCTCTCATCATGTGTAATCATGATACCAATTGAGTTATTTTCTTTAACATTATCTTTAATCATTTTAACTACATCTATAGCACGTTTTGAATCTAAACTTGCTGTTGGTTCGTCTGCCAAAATTAATTTAGGCTCGTTCATCCAAGCTCTCATAATAGCAACACGTTGTTTTTCCCCACCAGACAATGAGTTCGGAAATGATTTTAATCTATGTGATAATCCGATTTCCGTTAATAATTTTGTTGCACGTTCTTTTGCATCTTTCTTATCCATACCAGCCATTTGACCAACATATGTTAATTGATCTGTGACGTTTAAATAAGGTATCAAATGTGATGATTGGAATATGAATCCAATTTGGTTTAAACGCATTTCAGTTAAATCTTTATCTGATAACTGATCATAATCTAAACCATCTAATGATATATCACCAGAACTTTTGCCTAGAAGTCCACCTATAATGGATAATAATGTTGATTTACCTGAACCTGATGCACCATTTAATACAATCAACTCACCTTTTTGTGCTGTGAATGTAATATCATTCAACACTTGTGTTTTTGCTTCTTTTTCTCCGAATGATTTTGTTACATGTTCAATGACTAATCCCATAATTATTCTCCTCCTATAGCTTCTAGTGGTTCAATTTTCATAACTTTTATAAGTGATAATACTGCTCCGACTAATGATACGACTATAAATACTGCTACCATTAGCATCATCAAGTTAACATTTAAATAAAATGGCATTGTTACTGGCATAAATCCGTTTAATATTAATACAACACCAATTGCAATTGCTACACCGATTAATGTAATGATTAAAATTTGGAACATCAGTGATGATACTAAGCTTTTATTTTTAGTACCAATTGCTTTTAAAATACCGAATTGACTTGTTTTTTGTATTGTCATGACATAGAAGAATGCCGTGATTACAATTGCTGATATTACGAATAGAAAGACAATCATTAAGTTTAATGGTTGTTGTTCTGCATTATAACTTGGAATCGCTTCTAACATATCTGATTGTGAAACAATTTTGACACCGTCTAAGTCATTAATTTTTGATTTGTCACTTTTACTTAAACTATCATAACCAATTACTGAAATGTGATTACCTTTTAAATCTTTCATTCCATCTTTATTGACATATGCCATTGAAGTATGTGAAAACATAATGTCATCTGCAAATCCTACTACTTTAAATTTTTGATCTTCGTCTGCAATTTTTATCTTGTCACCAATTGAAATGCCTTCAGCTTGTAATTTATTGTTTAGTAAAACTTCGTCACCGTTTTTAGGTAAGTGACCTTTTGAAGGTTTTGGTTGAATATTGTTTGTAAGTTGTGTAAACATCATATCTGCTTTACCACTATCAGTTTCAACTTTTTGGTTCGCTGTTTTGATCGTATCGCCTTTAACGATATCTTGTACTGCTTTTTCTTGTTTATTCGTAATGTCAGATTGACTTAAACTATTATCTGCATCACTCGCTATCACATATTCACTTTTGTTCCAATCTTCTATACCTGAAACATTTTCCTTTGCTAATCCTTGTGCTAAACCAGAAATAAATAATACTAAAAATGCTAGTAAAAATAATATCAACGTTACGAGTAGATATTTAAATTTGTAATAAGTAAGTTCTTTTAATGCTAATTTCATTTTTATCCGTCCCTTTCTCTTAATGTATACTCATATAATAACCACCCTATGTGAACTGAATATGAACAAATGAAATATTATTAAAAATATTTCAAACAACTTCTACAGTGAGGACTATGACTAATCATTATATTAGTTTCATGAACATGAACTTGGTACAATTAAGAAAATTAATATGAGGAGGTAATGCCATGATTAAATCCGTTTGGCAAGGTAAGAAGACTTTTAAAGCACAATCAAAATTCGGTCACGATATCATTTCAGATGCACCAACTGAATCAGGTGGTGACGATAATGGAGCATCTCCAGTCGAATTGATGCTTAGTGGATTAGCTGGTTGTACCGGAATAGATGTTACAAACATCATGAAAGAAAGATTAAACGATACTACTAAATTCGAAATTACTGTAGATGACGAAAGAGAAGATAATACATCCCGTTCAGTAAAATACGTTAATTTGATTTTTGATATTGAAGGAGAGGTAGATTTAAAAAAATTAAAACGAGCTATCAAGCTTAGTGTCGACAAATATTGTACAGTCGCACATTCTCTCAAAGCTACTATAGAACCGAAACTCATATATAACGGTAACGAGGAAGAATTATAAAGTCATTAGGCAATAAAGATCAAAGATGAATCAGATTTACGAAATGCGGTCCACATAAATCATTATGTGGTCCGAAAACTCGAAATGCGGTCCAGATAAATCGTTATGTGGTCCGAAAATCTGAAATGCGGTCCACATAAATCGTTATATGGTCTGAAAACTTGAAATGCGGTCCACATAAATCATTATGTGGTCCTAAAACTTGAAATGCGGTCCAGATAAATTGTTATGTGGTCCGAAAATACGAAATGCGGGCCAGATAAATCGTTATGTGGTCCGAAAACTTGAAATGCGGTCGACATAAATCGTTATGTGGTCCGAAAACTCGATATGCGGTCCACATAACTGCTGACGCTCCAAAATATTAAAAGATGAAATTCACTTTTTATTGTGAGTTTCATCTTTTTCTTTGAGTTTCTGATTCTTTAAGACTCGGGCTGTTATCTCATTCATTTTTAGACACACCATTTATTCAAACACTACCGCTACACATAATAAACAAATGTAACTAATTAATGTTAATATTTATAAAATTCATGGTATAATTGAAACCAATTATCAATTAGGAGAGATAAAAATGACTAAAAAATTATTATTATTTATAGCTACTTTATTATTAATATTAGCTGGATGTAACAACAGTAATGAATCCTCTTCAAAGCATACACATAAATATAAAACGGATGAAGGTAAAACGATAGACGTACCAGATAAACCTAAACGTGTTGTTGTCTTAACAACAAATCAAGGTAACTTCCAAAAGCTTGGCGTTAATCCTGTAGGTGTCGATGCAGATTTTGAAAAATCAAAATTTGTTGATGATAAAGGTGCAAAACGCGTTGGATCAGAAGATGTAGAGGCCGTAACAAAATTAAAGCCGGATTTAATCATTACATATAATGCAAATCCAAAAATTAAAAAGTACGAAAAAATAGCACCTACTGTTCCATTTAATCATAGTAAACGAAATTTTAAAGATGTCCATATAGAAATTGGGAAACTTTTAAATAAAGAAGATAAAGCAAAAGAACAAATTAAGTCATTAGAAAGTTACATGACTAAAGAAAGTAAAAAAGTAAAAGAAAAAATTGGTGAAAATAGTACAATTTCTATAATGGAGGTTGGCCCGAAAGAACTAACATTAATTGGTGATAACTTTGGCCGTGGATCAGAAGTTATTTATCAAGGGTTCGGATTCAAACACCCAGAAACTGCTAAGAAAGACATCCCTAAAGAAGGTTGGTTACCAACATCATTTGAGAACTTTAACAAGTATGCTGGGGATTATTTATTAATACCAACAGAAGATGGTAAGAAACCTAAATCATCTTTAATTGATGGTAGCATTTGGAAGAATACAACTGCTGTCAAAGAAGGTCATGTTTATTACTATCCTAAAAACTTATTTATGTATTCAGATCCAAATTCTATTGAAAAACAAACGAAATATTTCACAAAAATGCTTACTAAATCATAACCATTTGTAAACTAAAATAGCCCTTAAATTTAGTCATGAAATCATAACTAAATTTAAGGGCTGTTTATTATTAAACTTATTTAATTAATCTATTGTACACGTTCGTTAACATATTCTTTGAAAGATTCGATATCTCCATCTTCAATATCTACCATCGCAACTTTACCTTGAGGAAATTCTATGAATAGTATTCCTTTGTCTTCAATGGTTACTTGTTTAATATCTTCATAACTGAATACTCTTTTATAAGGTTCGCCATTCATATCTACACTCATAATTACACGTTCATTCGTTGTAATATAAGCACCTTTGAATTGTGATTGTTCGCCTACTTTATAAATAATTGTACCTAATACACTCGGACCAACTTTTTCTGTAGGATATAGTTCGTTTTCATCAATTTCATTTAATTTCATAACTCTAACCTCCATTTACTGTTATTTCTATTGTACCGAATATCAGAAGCATTAAACAAATATTTTGTTTAATGTAGGTCTATATAAGCTGCTCTAATTTTCTTGCCTTCTTCATCGAAAGATTCTACATAACCATCTTCCCTTACATTATATGAACCAAGCAACTTTCCATCTTTATTCTCGTAAGAAAATCCATACGTGTCACCCGTTTTCTTAGGTTCTTTCCATGTTGTATTATCGGTATCGACTTTATCAACACCTTCGAATGCTTCGACTGCATCAAATACATTATGTCTCGTTATAAATGTGTTTTGATGCTCACTTGAATTTACAAATTCAAAATCATCTGGATATTGCATAATATATTGAATCTCATCATCATCTTTATTACCACTCGTATACACAGCAATTTGATATCCATTATTCGGTGTATTGTTATAGGTTACAAACGAATGGCCTTGCCCTGTTCGTAAATCCTGAGCTGGTTCACCGTGAAAGTTGATAAATTCACGATATGTCACTTTATCACTTGGCACAATACTATACTGTTCGATTGGATTATCACTACCTAAATAGTACATAACCATAAAATTACCATATACATGCCCTTCTCTACCTAAGAAATTTCTCACATCTTCTTCTTTTCCAAACTTAGCTTCAACTTCTTTTCTATTCATAGTTTTCATCAAATTCTTATATCCCGATACATGATTTGCATTCATATATTGTTCTGAAAAATCTTGGGACAATATATCTATTCTAGGATTATTTCTTTTGGTTTCATTGCTTTTATTACTTTTTTTCTTTATGATTAGCATGCTTCTTTTCAGGAGGATCTCCTATTGATATAGTGCAGCCTGCTAGCGTTATACTAGCTATGACTATTGCGATGAGTTTCAACTTCATGTTTAAAATTCCCCCTAAACATTTCATTTCGATTTATGTAAATTTATTCTTTTATTATTCCCTATAAAAATAATAATATTCAGAAATATTTGATAACGTCTGTTTACTTTTATATAATGAGCATTAACTATTGGAGAGGAGTATTTTTACTATGACTGAACGAATCTATGGCAATACGCCTTGCTTTTTAGGTGCTAAAAATTTATCAAAAACAAACGAGTATGATACCGATGTCCTTGTTTATGGTGTCCCATTTGAAGGCCCTTGTACTTGGGGAGACTATACAGGATGTGAGTTAGGACCAAAACAAATTAGATTATCCTCAGCACGTTATAGTGGATACCTTCCAGAATTAGATCATATTGATGTATTTGAACACTTAACATTAGGAGATGTTGGGGATGTTTCTACAGTACCACATAATGTAGATGAAACTGTTCAAAATATCGAAAATTTTGCTCAATCTTTATGGCATACAAATAAATTCTTAGTTGGACTAGGTGGAGATCACGGTATTACATATCCAATTTTGAAAGGATTAACGAATACAGGTAAACGTGTTGGCATCATTCATTTAGATGCCCACTATGATAATATGCCTCACTACGAAAATGAACAATTCGCGCGAAACACACCTTTTATGAGGCTATACGAAACAGAAGGTATTCGAAATGAAAGTTTAATCCATACCGGTATTCATGGCCCAAGAAACCAGCCTGAAACGGGCAAATATGCACAAGAAAATGGCGCCGTTACGATAACGATTAATGACATAAGAGAATGTAACGATTTGAAAGCATTCGCAAAAGATATTTATCAACAGGCGAGTAAAGAAGTTGACGTTGTATATTTAACAATTTGTAGTGACGTCTTGGACTTTGCATTTAATCCAGGTGGCCCGGTTGACGGTAATGGTTTAACAAGTTACGAATTACTCACAATGATTCATGAATTTGGTAAATTAGGCCTTATTGGAATGGACTTTGTAGAAGTTTATCCGATGCAAGATGCTAATCAAAACTCATCTCACTTTGTATCAACAGCCGTGTTATACGTATTAGCAGGTCATATTCAATACTTAAATAAAGGGTAATGTGTGACATACAAAGGGGATGTTTCAAATGGAAGACAATAAAAAACGCACGTTTAGTATATTTGGTCCAGGTATGATTATCACCGCTTCATTTATAGGTCCGGGTACTGTTACAACGATGACACAAGGGGGAGCCGGATTCGGCTATAGTTTACTATGGGCGGTGATTTTCTCAATTATAGCAACAATGGCTTTACAAGAAATGGTGGCACGCCTTGCACTTGTCACAAATGAAGGTTTAGGGGAGGCTATTCGAGATATATTTAATCATCATCTATTAAAAATTATAACTGTATGGTTTAGTATGATAGCTGTTGCCGTTGGGTGTGCCGCATATATTTCAGGCGATTTACTTGGTACATCATTAGGTGCAGCCTATTTAATTGGTGTACCTGAACATGCTATTGCACCCATCATTGGTATCATCATCTTATGTATCGGATTAATTGGGAGTTATGCACTTATCGAAAAAGTGATGACTGTTCTCGTACTTGTTATGGGTGTTATCTTTATTACTACGGTGATCATCATTCAGCCAGATTTCACAGCCGTTTTAAAGGGTGCATTTATTCCTAGTATTCCAGATGGCTCTATCTTAACAATTATTGCACTAATCGGTACGACAGTTGTGCCGTATAACTTCTTCATTCATGCAAATTCTATTCATGAACGCTTTAATGGACCTGAAGATTTAAGAGCTGTCAGGTTTGATACAATATTAGCCATCGCATTAGGTGGTATCATATCTGCTGCAATTTTAATTACTGCAGGTACTTTGATTGAGGGGAAAGAAGTTTCCAGTCTTGTTGAACTTTCAGAACCGCTTAAACCTATTTTAGGTGATTTTGCACCATTATTTATGAGTATTGGACTATTTTCTGCTGGCTTATCTTCAGCTATCGCTTCGCCTATGGGAGCTGCGGCGACAATCAGTAGTTGTTTACGCTGGAAAGGTGGCGTGAAAAGCAAGAAGTACAGACTCGTATTTGCGATTGTTATATTTATAGGTATCATTACTTCTTCTTTAGGTTTTGAACCACTTGAAGTATTACTACTCGCACAAGCATTAAATGGTATTATCTTACCTATCATCGCAATTTTAATATTTGTTATTTTGAACAAGAAAAATATGATGGGCAAGTTTGCTAACAGTTTTGTACTTAATATTATAGCTATATTCGTTGTACTTGTCGTTTCTTTCCTTGGTATATATAGTTTAGTAGATGCTATTCAAGGTTTTATAAGTTAAAGATCATAAGTAAGATATGTTAAAATAATAAATAAAGGAGGTCATATTCCATGACTCAATTAACCGTTTATTTAGCTGGCCAAATTCATGATAATTGGCGAGATGATATTTCACACAAAGTAGCTCAACTTAACTTACCAATCACATTCGTTGGACCCCAAACAAATCATGATCGTTCTGATGACATTGGTGAAGCTATTTTAGGTGAACAACCCAATTCATACTATAGAGACAACGCTGCTTCAAATATTAATAATTTGCGTACGCAAGTGTTAATGAATAAAGCAGATGTGGTCATTGCATTATTTGGAGAAAAATATAAACAATGGAACACTGCAATGGATGCTTCAGCTGCAGTTACAATGAATAAGCCTTTAATTATTGTACGACCTAAAGACTTAATCCATCCACTTAAAGAGCTTTCTAACAAAGCTAACGTTACAGTAGAAACTGTAGACCAAGCGGTTGAAATATTGAAATATATTTACGAATAAAATCAAAAAGACAAACTCGCATTTATATAATAAACGGGTTTGTCTTTTAATTTTTCTTTAGTTTTAAATGCTTTTGATATTTAAAGTATATTTTTGATAATAAATCTGAAATAAGTAATCCTAATGCTATCGAACTTGATATTAATGCAACTTTTATCATAGTAATCAACGCTTCATGATAATCATTGAGAACTAAATTTTTAATTGCTTCATATGCTGTTCCTCCTGGCACAAGTGGGATAATACCCGGAACAATAAATAAGATAACTGGTGACAAATATCTCCTACTCATCATATGGCTCATAATACCAACGAAAAATCCACCTATAAATGACGACTGTATGTCTGATGTATCTAAACCGAGTCCTAATTTAAACATAATCCAACCTATCCCCCCTACTAAACCAGCAGGCAAGAGCAAGTGCTTTGGTGAGCTAAATAATAACGCGAATAATAATGACGCGCCAAAACTAAATATAAAATTCAAGAATAAAGTTAAAATCATTGCTCACCTCTCATTAAAATATAATTAATACTATCGCCACACCCGTTCCAATTGCAAGAGCTGTACATGTCGCTTCTAGTCCTTTTGAAATACCTACTAATAGTTGTCCTAAGAACAAATCCTGTATCGCATTTGTAATTAATACACCTGGAACAATTGGCATGACTGCGGATATAACTACAATATTAAGTGTGTCACCACCTGTTACCATTTGACCAAATATCGCAATCAAGGCAATTAAACATGCCCCTACTATTTCTGCGATAAACTTTACTTTCGTCCAAATATGAAGTAATTCCACAACACCATATCCAACAGCTCCCGCAATCAAAGTCGCTAATATATCTTCCTTAACACCGTTAAATAAATATAAGAAAAACACAGATATAAAACCAGCTGCAACTGTCTTTAAAGCAAGTGAGTATGGCATTTTAGAATCATTTATATAATTAAGCTGTTTCAATGCTTCATTAGGCGTTATTTCATCTTTAACTAACATTCTAGAAACCGTATTAGCATTATGTATGTTTCCAAGATTAGTATCTCTCTTACTCACTCTATAGACTCTAATGTTATCATCTATATCTAAAGCGAAGTTTATGATTGTAGAACTAACATAACATTGATTATTTGGATAACCAAGATGCTTAGCTATTCTATACATTGTATCTTCAACTCTAAATGCATCTGATCCTGCTTCTAATAGAACACGTCCTGCTTTCATAACAATTTCTTGAACGAGTTCTTTCGTCAACTCTTGTTGTTCCATACAACCACACCTCACTTTTTTTATGTTTCTTTAAGAATATCAAAAAAACGACTAAGATA
The DNA here is from genome assembly GCF_002902525.1 of Mammaliicoccus stepanovicii. Lineage (GTDB taxonomy): Bacteria > Bacillota > Bacilli > Staphylococcales > Staphylococcaceae > Mammaliicoccus > Mammaliicoccus stepanovicii. The sequence continues at coordinate 51,258 of NZ_PPQZ01000118.1, read as the reverse complement.
TAACTTCTTTTCAATAATAATTTAAATTGTATCTTATTAAAATTGAAAGTTATGACAATCTGAGTTGAACACTATAATCTTTTCAATTTTATGAACATTTCTGTTTCGTCTTGACTTTGACGTCAATTCAATATAGGCTTAATTTTGACGTGAGGAGGATGATAAAATGGGTTTACCACCTATTGATAAACAACTTGGATTTTTATTATATGTAGCGTCAAAAGAGTTAATCAAAAAATATACGCCATTATTAAAAAAATACAAAATCACTTATACTGGTTATATCGTTCTTGTAGCTATAGATAAAAATGAAGTTATCAATATTAAAACTTTAGGAGATAGATTATATCTAGATTCCGGTACATTAACGCCACTTCTAAAAAAACTAGAAGAAAAAGGCTATATAAACCGCGAAAGAGCTATTAATGATGAACGAAATTTACGCGTATCTTTAACAAAAGAAGGCATCGAAGTACAAGAACAATTAACAGAAGAAGTCGCAAATGGATTACAAAAACTAGATATAGATACTGAAGTATACAGTCATTTAAGAGATAACTTAGATTTATTTATTAATGACACATTAAGTAAAGATATCTAACAATAAAAGAACAGGACTTGAGACATGATTCGTATCAGTCCTAACTAAATCAAAAACGAGAAAATCACGCTGAAACGTGATTTTCTCGTTTTTTGGGTTGTAAACTTCTTATACTTGTAGAGTTAAAGATTTTACAATAATTAAGTTACGATATTAATGTTAAGCGACTACTTGTCACAAATTTTTACCTATTTCTTGTGTGATAAGGACACGTTATAATATGATCGTCTATTATGCCGATACTTTGTAAGAATGAATAAATAATTTTGGGACCTACAAACTTTAGACCTAACTTCTTAAAGTCTTTACTTACTTTTATAGATAAGTCTGTTTCTGCTGGCATCTCATTTTCACTTTTCCATTCATTAATAATCGGTTCGTCCTCTACATACGCCCATATAAAATTAGAAAAACTACCATATTCATCTTGTATTTGCTTTACAATTAACGCATTATTTCTAACTGACTTTAACTTTCCAATATGTTTAATGACTTTATAATTTTCTTTAATTGATTCAATCTCTTCGTCTGTCAATGTGGCACATTTTTCAATATCAAACCCATGAAAAGCTTCCTGGTATGCTGCTCTCTTCTGAATAACAGTTTCCCATGACAATCCTGCTTGTGCACCTTCTAATGAAAGCATCTCAAATATGTAACGATCATCTTTACTTATTCTACACCATTCATTTTGATGATATAACTTCATCAAATCACTACTTGGCCAACTACATTCTTTCATTATGGTTCACTCTTTTCAATTTATATTTTTTCTTGATCAAGCTTATAATTATTAAACAAATAAATCACGACTGTGATACAAATGATACCTAAAATGATAAACGGTTCCCAGAAGCCTAATACGAAAGGCATCCCCTTTGCAGTATATAAATCTTTAACAATTAAGAACGTAAAAATTGCCATCATCTCAAATTTCATGACATCTAACAAAATTTTGGCTAAATCTATTTGCGCCCTATTCGGTTTACCATTCATACTCGGTACATGTATAAATCGTTCTAGCTTTTTACTACGATTTATAATATGTAATACAATCCAAACAACTATTGCCATTGCGGGTAAAGCAAAAACAAATACTTTCGTCCCCCAAGAATCAGGTTCTCCAGACAAATTATAATGACTTGGAATTTTGTTTGGTAAACTATCGTAGTTCACGATAATCAATATGATCGAAATGAGCCATAGTATAATACCTAATATATCGAGTATTCGCCTCATCATGATGATACCCCCCTTATAGAAAAAAGAGACTAGGACATAATGAATGAGTCCCACTCCCTTTTTTCATTTTACTAAATTCATATTACCAAGCAAATAATCCAACAAATGCTGCAGTTAGTAATGAAACTAAGATACCCGATAATAACATCATCGGAACATATTTAGATACAAAATTAGACACATCATCTTTGACTATACCTTTTAATGTACCAATAATCATACCGACAGTAGAGAAGTTAGCAAACGATACTAAGAATGTACTGATTACCGCTGCTCTATGCGTAGAATATCCACTTATTTCTTTACTAATTGTACTCATTACAACGAATTCGTTCGTTACAATTTTAAGTGCCATTTGTTGTGCAACTACCCATGCTTCTCCAACAGGCAATCCGAGTAGTAGCGCAAATGGGAACATAAAGATACCCAGTATATACTCTAATCGAATTTCAGGTAAATATGGAATTGGATCCATAATACCTAATAACTTGTTGATTAAATCTGCTAATGCAACGAATGCAATAACAAATGCGATGATGATTAATACAAGTTTTCCTGCATTAATAACAGAATCGCCTAAGAATGAGAAGAAAGGTTGTCTTTCTCCAGTTTCGATTTCTGCAACTTCATCATCTGCAGGATCTAAATCAAATGGGTTTAAGATTGTTGTTACAATAATCGCGTTAATAATGTTTAATGGAATAGCCATTAATACATACTCTCCCGGAATCATCGTGACATATGCACCAACAATTGCCCCTGAAACTGAACTCATAGACATCATAGCTACAGTTAAAACTCTCACTTTATTCATTGAAGTTAACTGTTTAGATGATACTGCTAAAGCTTCAGTATTTCCTAAAAACATCATTTCAATTGAGAAGAATGATTCGAATTTAGGTTGTCTTGTTACTTTTGAAATAACCCATCCCAATGCTGATATGAATTTCGGCAAGATACCTACATACATTAAGATATCAAATACAGGTACTACTAGTAATATAGGAAGTAACGCTGAAACTGCCATATCCATTTTTCCCGGTCCTGGTGCTGTAAAGCTACCAAATGCAAATCCAATACCAGAGAATGCAGATTCGATTAACCAACTAACACCATCTGCTGCTCCTTTAATGAACTTAGCTCCAATAGGAAACTGTGTAAAGAACCATGCTAACACTAAGTTAATAGCAATTAGAATGATTACAGATTTCCAGTCGATATTCTTTTTATCCCTACTAAAAAGAAAAGCGACCCCAATGAATATCAACAGACCAATAATATTGATGATTAAAAACATTGTCTATTATCCACCTTTGTTTATTATTAAAATCAACATCATTATACCATGTGGATGGGAAGTATGTTACTAAATTTTTTAAAATAAATCCCACAAAATCATTGATATTGATTCTCATTCGCATATGTAGGATAATATATTTATATATAGAAATAGGAGGCATCTTGATCAATGAATAAAACCGACGTTACAATTATTGGTGGAGGTCCAGCAGGTTTATTCGCAAGTTTCTATTCCGGGTTACGCGGTATGAGCGTTAGAATCTTAGATTTCCAGAATAAACTTGGCGGCAAAATGCAAATTTACCCTGAAAAAGTAATTTGGGACATTGGTGCTATTGCGCCAAAACCATGTTATGAAGTCATTCAAGATTTAATTCAACAAGGATTGCATTTTAATCCAGAAGTATGTTTAGAAGAAAAAGTAATCGATATTAAAAAGGTTCAAGAAAAACACTTTATAATATATACAGAACAAGGCAGTGAGTATCATACTAAATCAATCATTATCGCTATCGGAAGTGGCATTATCAAACCACTTACTTTGGATATTGAAGGTGCTGAAAGATATGAACTAACTAATCTAAACTACGTTGTACAATCCATCAAGAAATTTGAAAATAAACATGTATTGATTTCAGGTGCAGGTAATTCAGCATTGGATTGGGCATGCGATCTATCTGATTATGCAAAAAGCATTACGATTTGCTACCGTAAAGAAGACATCTCTGGTCATGAACATATGAAGCAGCGATTAAACGATTTAAATATAACGAAGAAGCCAAGCATGGCTATTAAACAATTGAATAGTCATATAGATAAACCTGTTATTTCCGAAGTAGTTCTTGAGCATGTGGACACTAAAGAACAAGAAACATTGCAAGTTGATGAAGTCATCATAAGTCACGGATTCGATCAAGACTCAGAGCTTCTACACAATGCTCAAACTAAAGTGAATTTAGTAAGTGACTATTATATTGAAGGACTTGGTAACACACAAACTTCTGTACCTGGTATATTCGGTGCTGGAGATATTCTAAAACATGAAGCCAAAGCCCATCTCATAGCGTCTTGCTTCAATGATGCAGCAAATGCAGCAAACTTAGCTAAACGTTATATCGATCCTAATGCTCAAGATGGTGGTCTAGTTTCTAGTCATAATGAGCTGTTTAAAGAAAGAAATAAAGAAGTCATCAAGAACTATGTTTCTAAAGGATAACAATTGGCTTCAAATTGCTTAACGATTATGTCTAGCAATTTGGGCCATTAATTTGTATTTAATCCTTTATTTCGTCTTATACACATTCTGCTTTTAAATATTTTTCTTCAAAACTTCTCAACTGTGTTCTCATCTCATCCCTACTTAAATTTCTTTCATAATCCACTTCATTGTAAAAATTTTGCTTAGCAAATCGTTTACTTTCTATTTGAAACATATCTCTATATTTTTTAGGTGTCACGCCATAATATAACTTAAAGCATGTTATGTATGATGAATCGTTATTAAAACCATGTTTTTCTGAGATGTCGATAATTTTTTCATGTGTATGAATTAAATCATAAATGCTGTTTAATAACCTAATACCTGTTAAATAATCTTTAAAATTCATGCCCATTTGCTCTTTAAACATTTTTGAGAAGTATGAATCGGAGAGGTGATATTTCTTGGTGAAAGTATTCATCGTAATGCGTTCGTTGTAGTGATAATAAATGTAGTTTCTAATTTCTTCTATCATTGGATGTATTTGCTGGTGTTGATAAATATTTTGGTTCGGATCAATTTCGATAAATTCATCAAAACTTTCTAATATATAAATCATTTTCTTCATTATATTTATGTTTTTATCTACTTTTTTATTCAAGTAGATAAAACACATTTGTGCTAATGCGTCTCTTAATGGCATGACATCTGACTGACCTTTCAGTCTAAATTCACTTGATAATAATCCTGGCATCATATTATCAATTAACGATTCATAAAAATGAATTTGTACGACTACATTCCCTTCTGATACATCTAATTTGTAGCATTCATTATGTTTAAGTATAAATAGTTCGCCTTCATTATAATCATAACTATTTTCCCTTATAGTTACCATGGCATGCCCCTTTAATACAATAAAAAATGATATCCCGTTATGAATTCGGTATTTTGTTGCCGAATATCTTAAGTATTTAATCTCATATATATTTCTCATAATTAAAAACTCCCAATACATTTAATTAAATATTTTGAATAAACTGTAAACTATAGAACATATTATAATTGCATTTTCAAATTAGGTAAATATTCAAAATAAAAAAAGTCTAGATAAATTCTAGACTTTTTTGTTTAATTTTAACAAATATTTTATTTTAACACTTCTTGTCCACGCTTATTCCAAGTGAATATAAAGCTTAACATAGCTAAAACACTAACAATTGTAAGTAATAAAAATCCTGAATCCCATCCAAGAGAATCAACGACCATACCCATAATAATATTTGCCATAACAGCTCCACCTAAATAACCGAATAATCCTGTTAGTCCAGCAGCTGTACCTGCTGCTTTTTTAGGTACATAATCTAATGCTTGTAAACCAATTAACATAACTGGTCCATAAATTAAGAACCCAATCGCTATCAATGCCATATTATCAATTAAAGGATTACCTGGTGGGTTTAACCAGTAGATGATAACTGCAATGGTTACACCGAGCATGAAGATAAATCCTGCTGGCCCCCTTCTACCTTTGAATACTTTGTCAGAAATATAACCACAAAGTAACGTTCCTGGTATACCTGCCCATTCGTATAAGAAGTATGCCCATCCAGATTCATTAAGGTTAAATCCCTTTTCTTCATTTAAATACGTTGGCGCCCAATCTAACACACCATATCTTACGAAATATACAAAGATATTCGCTATCGCAATCATCCAAACCCACTTATTATTTAAAACATATTTAAACAATATTTCTTTAGTTGTTAATTCAACTTCTAACGTCTCTTTATTTTTTGAAGGATAATCTTGTCTATAATCTTCAATCGGTGGTAACCCCATAGATTGAGGTGTATCTCTAACAAGCATATAAGAGATGAGCGCAATAATCAGTGCAATAATTGCTGGATAAATAAATGCCCCTTCAAATCCTTTTAAATATCCAAACGATAACGTACCTGTAATCGAAATACCGACCAATGCTATTGGTGCCATAAGCCCACCACCAACATTATGTGCAACATTCCAAATCGCAGTCTTTCCACCACGTTCACTCACACTATACCAATGCACAAGTACACGTCCTGAAGGTGGCCATCCCATCCCTTGGAACCAACCATTTAAGAATAACATCACAAACATAATGGCTACACTAGACGTAAGCACGGGAATAAAGCCCATTAATAAGTTAACTATAGCTGTTAACACAAGTCCTAATGTAATAAACACCCTAGCATTACTTCTATCACTAACTGTTCCCATAATAAATTTACTAAATCCATAGGCTATAGAAATCGCAGAAAGTGCAAACCCCAATTCAGTCTTACTGAACCCCTCATCAATAAGCGCTGGCATAGCAAGTGAAAAGTTCTTTCTTAATAAATAATAACCCGCATACCCTAAAAATATACCAATGAACACTTGAAGTCGTAGCTTCTTATATGTATCGTCAACTTGTTCTTTAGGTAATGGCTCAATATGTTTTGCCGGCTTCAAGAAATTTGCCATAATGAAAACCTCCTTTAGTTATTAATATTTTGTAAAGAATGTTAATTTTTTGTAAATCTATACATAACATCATCTTAAATTTTCAGAATAATAAAGTCAATGTGTATTACAAACAATTTACATTGAAAAAATCGATATAAAGGTCTATACTATTCACTACTAAGGAGGGATCTCAAGATGCAAACTAATGTATCGCGTTCTCTACAATTATTCATACCCACAGATCAAATTAATTAAAGAAGGGATTTTTTATGAATAATTTTATTCAACCATATCAATTTGTAAGTATTAAAGAACAAGCAGAGAAATTAGTAAACGTATATAAATCAGTTAATGATCCAAAGACCATCGAAACATTTCAAGCTATGACGGATGACCATATAGCACAACTATTTAATGAAAAACATTCAGAAGTAACTGACTTTGTTAATATCATCATGAACAAGAAAATTTCAAGAGCGCAAGTAGATAAGCTATTAATCGGCTTAAAAGCGTATGTCATACCTTTTGAACAACCATCAAGTAAGCAACTTGAAAAAGTCTTTAAAAAAACAAAAAAATTAAAACAACCAGATTGGGAAAATATAGACCTAAAAGAATCTTCATATATAGGATGGAATGATTCTGGGAAACAGAAGAAATATATTGTATTGTATGATGAAAACGAAAAATTAACGGGCGTGGTTGGCGATTTGTCACCTGCTATCAAACCAGGCATTTGCAGTATATGTCAGAAAGAATCTAATGTATCTATGTTCTTATCAACAACTAAATCTAAAGGCGATGGCACTTATACTAAAAACGGTAATTATATATGCCACGACAGTATTCGTTGTAACCAACAACTTGTTCAATTAGATGCATTGTATGACTTTATACACACAGTTAAAATGACGTGATTTATATTATACGAGTTTTGGACAAATAGGTACTGAACCTCTTACAATAAAAACTTAATAAGCTATTATGTTCTAGGCTACTCATTTCCTGAATTTCATAGGAAATAAGTAGCCTAGTTTTTGTTGAATTCTAATTTTATTATAGGTTTGAATTTAATTTCTGCCAAAATCATGTATTAACTACTCAGTTATTCCATGACTTTGCCCATTTCGTGGATTAACTGCCGAGTTATTCCATAACTTTGCCTATTTCGTGGATTAACTTCCGAGTTATTCCATGACTTCGCCTATTTCGTGGATTAACTCGATAGTTATTCCATGATTTTGTCCATATGGATATTATATCCATCCTTTTTCTTTCGCAATTCTCCATGCTTCAAATCTATTGTCCGCTTCTAATTTTTCTATAATGGTCGACGTATAATTTCGTATAGTACCATCAGATAAAAAAAGTTCCTTCGATATATCTTTACTCGATAATCCTTTACCTATTTCTTTTAATACTAACTGTTCTTTAATGCTTAGTGGATTTTTATCTTTAAACATGGAGGTCATCAACGATTCACTATATTCCTTTTCGCCATTCATTACGTTCTTAATCGTCCTAACAAGTTCTTCTATTGATCTTTCTTTAAGCACATACGCATCTACATCATTCGCTACAGCATTTTCAAAGTAACCGGGTCTTTTGAAGGTTGTCACAATAACTACTTTTGTATTGTATTTTTGCTGTTTAATTTCTTTCAGCACTTCTAAACCAGTTTTACGAGGCATTTCTACATCTAATACAGCAACATTTGGTTGTAGTTTATGAACTAAATCAATTGCTTCATCTCCATTAGATACATCACCTATTATTTCTATTTCACCATTTAATTCCATAAGTTGGACCATTGCATTTCTTAACATTTCTTGGTCTTCTGCTATAACAACTGATATCATAATGAGTCGTCTCCTTTTGGTAAACTGATAGTTATTTTCAAGCCTTGTTCTCTATTACACACATCAAAGTTGCCATTTAGGATTTTTGTACGCTCTTTTATACTTTTAAAATCAGTATCTCTAATCTTATTAATACCGATACCGTCATCTTGGATTATCATGTTCAAACTATTTTGTTCTTCAACAATTTCACAGAAAACTTTTGTAGCATATGCATGTTTAATCACATTATTAACAGCTTCACGTAAAATCATAGATAAAGTGGATTGTTTAGTTGTACTTAATTCACTTGCACGACCTTCATATTTAAACTCAAAGGAAAGATTAGCATTCTTAAGTAATTCATCTATTGTTTTCACTTCCTCATCAAAGGACTGTACGCCTAAATCATCCACAATTGTACGAACTTTAGCCAGTGCTTCTTTAGATAATGCATTTACTGACATTATTTCAGATCGAGCTTTATCAATATCTTTGTCTATTAATTTAGATGCTAGTTCAGATTTAATACTTAAACTTGCAAATACTTGGCCTAACGTATCATGCAAATCTCTTCCAATACGATGTCTTTCTTGTTCAGCAATGAGTATATTAATATGGGCATTTTTATTTCTAATTTCTTCTTGCAATGCTTCAGATTCGATAGCCTTAAAATTCCCGAACATAACCAGTAATATAACAATCCCTAATGGAATGAGTACTATTAAATACTCTTGATTCATAAAGCTTATTATGATTGCATTCATGGTGAACGCTATAATATACATGTAGACTTCAAATGAATTTAACTTCACGCGAAATACGTATGGCAATATATATGCACCATAAAAGAAAAATAATAAGTGTGAAGGATTAAAATGACTAACAAAGTATAATATTCCAACTAAATGAATGAAGAACAATACACGTCTAAGCAGCAATTTATCGTCCATTCTCGTATAAATCATCATCAAATAGCTAATAGCAAATAGAGTGGTAACCAAAATACCACTCCATAAAGACCCTTTATAACCTAATATTGTCAAACTAAGTATTGGGAAAATTAAATATATTAAATTTGATGACCCAATCGGATTTGCTTTTACTTTGTCTAATATATTCATTAAACCACTTCCGTCTTCTTTCGAATGAATAAAGCTAAACTTATAAATAGTATACAATAAATAAATAAAATCAGTAGTGATTCAAAGTGTATACCGCCATTCGTTGTAAATGATAAAGATAACTCTCTTAAATTATACGTCGGAGTAAAATATGAAACTTGCTTCAACCAATTAGGAAATTGATCTGTTGGAAACCATAGACCTCCAATAACTGCGAGTCCTAAATATAATATATTTGCAATTGCACTTGCTTTTTGGATATCTTTCAACTGTGAAATAAGTACGCCCAATGACAAAAACATACTTGATCCTAGCCATAATAAGAAACCTGAGCCAATCCATTCACCAATTGACATTTCAACGCCTTTGTACAATCCACCAGTTAAAAATAATGCTATTATCGCTAAACAAAACATACACATTAATTTCATTATTTTACCCATATAATAATAAACGGGTGATAACGGTGTTTTAAATAAATTTTTTGCCCATCCACTTTTTTTGTCTTCTATCATTTCAAGAGGAAAAGTCATGATACAAAAACTACTCAAACTAAAAGTCGCCATGCTAAACATATATTCTTTATAAAATTTTGTTTCATATTCTTTAGGTAAGTCGAGCATTGCCGTAAAAATCAAATAAAACACAAGTGGTAACAGGATTGAAAGTATTAAATATGATTTCTTTCGTGAAACTAATAACAATTCTGATTTAAAGTATGACCATAGCATATATCATCAAATCCTTTCCTCATCATTTGAAAATATTGTATCCATTAAAGATTCTTTTGTTATTTCAACTTCATTAAAATCAATTTGCAGCGCTAGAAACTTCTGAATTACTGGATTCACATCACTTGTTATGATTTTTATTACATCTTTCATTTCTTCGATTTCTACATTTTCAATTTGGTTGAGAATGTTTTTATATGTTACAGGTATTTGTATATTTGTTTTATTTTCATTATGTCGAATTGCTCTTGGTGTACTATCTATCATAAGTTTTCCTTTGTTTAATACGACAACACGATCTGCCATTCGCTCCACTTCTTCAATATAATGAGAAGTGTAAAATATCGTCTTACCCTCACTTTTCATCTTTTCTATTACTTTCCAAAAATGTTTTCTCATTTCCGTATCCATCGCACTGGTAGGTTCATCTAAAATTACAAAATCAGGATTACCAACAATCGCTAAAGCAAAATCAAGTATTCTACGTTCACCACCAGATAATTTAGTAGCAAATTGTTCCATCTTCCGATCATTAAATCGTGTGATTTCTTTGAAATACTCTATCGATATTGTATTTGTATAAAAAGATTTATAGAGCATAAATAATTCTTTCACTTTCATTACATCAGGGAAGGCAGACAATTGAAATAATATTCCCATTCGCTTCTTATCTAATTGATTCATGTTGCTTTCAATCGTTCCACTATTAGGATGTCTATCCCCGATAATCATGTCGATCAAAGTAGATTTCCCTGCACCATTAGGTCCAATCAACGCTGTACATTCGCCTTCCTTAATTTGAAAAGAAACATCATCTACAACCTTGTCATTATTATAGGTTTTCGTTACATGTTGAATATTTATCAATACATTCACCTTCCTTAATAAGTTACTTTAATTGTATGTTGCATCTTCACTAGATATAAGTACAAACTGTCATATTTTCTATATGACATATGTCATAAAAAAAGGACAGAAATCTATCTATACAATAGTTTTCTGTCCTACTCCTATTCGGAAAGTAGCATTATTTATTTTTACTTATCTTATTTACACCATAGTATACGATTACTATCAGAACCAAAACCATTTGAGGTATGAATGTTTCATAAGTCGGATAAAATCCTATTAAATCTATAAATGGTAAATGATTAATCGCGTGTTGTGGTACAACATTTAATATTTGTAATGTATGGATACTTACACCGAGTATTTTGAATGCTAATATAAATATTAAAATAGACATCAGCAAGAACAATCGATTTATCGGTATCCATTTAGTTATTTGATTAAAGAAAGCTGCAATGACTATTAAGATTGCAAGTGCTATACCTATCCCTAGTATTAAAGAGAATGTTGAAATCTTCCCTACTATTCCTAAGTAGAAAATAATGGTCTCTGCACCTTCTCTAAATACGGATAGGAATGCAACCAAACCAAAAGTCACAATGCTCCCAGTAGACATTGCTTTTTCCATATTTTTATTTATGAATTTTTGCCAAGATTGTAAACTTGATTTAGAGTGCAACCACATACCTACTATAATCATAAGCATAACTGATGCAATACCTACAATTCCTTCTGTTAATTCTCTCGTGGAACCTAAATTTTCAAAAATTGCTTTAAATACAAATGCTAATGTAATGCTAAGTACGATACCAAAACTACTTCCTGCTAATATCCAGTTTGTTGCTTTTTTCTGAGATGATTTCTTAGTCACAGTAATAAGCGCCATAATGATAAGTAATGCTTCTACACCTTCGCGTAACAATATCAGTGCAGCATCCCAATATGTATAGCTCGTCTTATTTGTTGTTTCTTTAATTTCGTGGTTAATTGTGATTAAGTTCGACTTAATGTCATTTTTATTTTTATCGTTTAATTGGCCCGCATATTGAGGGATTTTTTGTTCTATTTTAGTGTAAAGTTGTGCGTTTTTAGTGCTAATATCACTTTCAACATTTGGCCAAGCTATAATAAATTGTTGTAGTTCTTGCTTTACTTCAGCTAATTCTTGATTATCAATATTGTTAATTGCTCGATCTAGATGCTCATTTAATACGCTCACATCATGGCTTGTTGTTTTGGCATCTGACTTTTTGCCTGCATGATAGTCGTCTAATTCTGATTTAAGTTGATTAACTTGCATTTGAACACTTGATGCATCTACTTTGTCTTTTGTAAGTTCTATTCTTGTAAACATTAATGCTGTTTCAATTTGGCCATATCGACCTATATCTTCTTCTCTTACTATTTTTTCATTGCTTGTCCATGTCGCGTTTAATTTGTTATTTATTTCTCTTGCTTTTTCAAAATTTTCACTAGATATTGCTTTGGTTATATCTTTAATAAGCGGTGACATTTGATTTTGTAATTTATCTCTTTTTTCTTGTTTATTTACAGGGTTAAGCACTTTTTCATATGCAATTAAATCTGTTGTTAATTGATTTAAAGATTTAGTTTTAGCAGTTGATGATTGATGTTGTTCAACTGATTTAATGTCTTTATCTATTTTGTTAACAAGTTTATGGTCTTTTTTATTTACTTTTTTCCAGTTATCTTTGATGTGATTAAGGTGCTTTTCGAAGCTTTTGTTATCCTTATCTTGTATTGCTGATTTAGCATCTGTCACACTAATATAAATATCACTTAAACTTGTCTCTGCTTTTATTGTAAGTGGTGCTACCATGCTGAATAACATTACAATACTAAATACGATTAAATAGCGTTTCACCTAAATATTCTCCTTCTTGGACACCTGGTAAACATAAGAAAATACCTGAACCACGATGTGTTATATATTCATTTAATTTATCAGCTGCACCCATTTTATTTTGAATCTTAATGAATTGTTCTGGAGACTTTTGAAATGATAAGAATAATAATCCTGCATCAAAAGCGCCGGTATTTGGATTAATACCATCTGAATATGAAAATGAACGTCTCAAAATATTCGTTTTTGATTGTTTTGCTAAACTGACATGCGATTCTTTTTCAATTAATCGCTCTCCATTTTTATCTTTAATGTCTGGGTCAAATTCATCGTATTCCTTCTCTTTACCTATTGGTGCTCCAGAGTGACGATATCTACCAAAAGTAGCCTCTTGTTCTTCAAGCGCCGTACGGTCCCATGTTTCTAACAGCATTTGTATTCTTCTAGCTACAATATATGTACCATTTTTAGCCCATCCATCTTGAATGAACACGAATTTATCTAGTTCAGATTGCTTATTAATAGATGGGTTTCCTGTACCATCTTTAAATGAAAATAAATTTCTTGGTGTTTCAATATTTCCTTCAGTGTCTTTGAACGAGTTGAATCCAGACTGACTCCACTTCATAGAAACTTCGCCTTTAGCTACTCTAATTAAGTTCCTTATAGCATGAAAATTAACTTGTGGATCGTCTGAACATGCTTGAATACATATATCTCCGCCTGTATAAGCTTTATCTAACTGGTCTTTTGGAAAATGAGGTAAGTCTTCTAATAATTCTGGTTTATGTTTAGTTAAACCAACTTTTTCAAAAAATGATGGACTAATACCGAAAGTCAATGTTAATCGGTTGGCATCTAACCCTATCGTTTCTCCTGTATCAGGACTTGGAAGCAATTTATTCTTCCCTAATTCTTGAACAGGCTCACCATTCATTAAATGAACACTATAATTAGTCCATGTCTTAAACATTTCTTTTACTTCTGAAACAGACATTTTATTAATGGATAACACAACAAAATAAATATGTTTTTGGACTTGAGTCGTAATTCCCGATTGATATTTACCATAAAAATTAACTTTATTTTTTACATTTTTCTTATCTTTAGCGAAATACTGCGACGCCAAGAAGGTTCCACCGACACCGGTAGAACCTAATATCAGTCCCGCACCTCCAACACCTGCAAGTTTAAGAAAATCTCTTCTTGCGATGTGATTACTTTCGTTCGACATGCTATATCACTCCGTAATTATTGCCATTTGGCTTAATGATTCCCCTAATTTATCAACTGCTTCTGATAATACTTTAGTTTCTTTCTTAGATAGTTCTGTATAATCTACGTATCCGCCATCTTTTGTTTCATACTTTGCTAATAATTTATTAACGTTATCAAATCTTTCTTGTGTTGTTTCAGCAAGTTTTTTATCTTTGCTTGCTACTTTTTCTTTTAATATTTCAAAAATTTTCTCTGCACCTTCAATATTTGCTTTGAAGTCGTATAAGTCTGTATGAGAATAGATTTCTTCTTCACCAGTAATTTTCGAACTAGAAACTTCATTTAATAAATCAATCGATCCTTGTAACATCAATTTAGGTGTTACTTCTACAGTATCAACTTTTGCTCTTAATTCTTTTGTGTCTTTTAGTAGTTGATCTGCTACAGGTCCCATATCAGTTGTTGAATTATCTTCCCATAAAGACTTTTCAATTTTATGGTAACCTGACCACTCATCTTCTTTATTTTCTTCCTTCATATCGGCTAAACGTGCATCAATTTTAGGATCTAATTCACCAAAACTTTCAGCTACTGGTTCTGACCTTTCGTAGTACATACGTACTTTAGGATAAATTTCTTTTGCTTTTTCTACATCTCCAGATTTAACTGCACTTACGAACGATTCAGTTCCTGTTAAAAATTGATCTAGTTGTTCAGTTGTATATTTTTTATATGCATTAGTTTCTTTAGTTAAATCAACTTTAGCTGTTTCTTTCTTATTGTTTGTTTCTTGTTTATCTTCATTCTTCCCACATGCTGTTAATATTAAAGTACTTGCTAATATTGCAGTTGCTACCTTATTCAAATTCTGCACTTCCCGTCTAATTGATTATCATTATCATCTATTAATTTATGCTTTTTTCCACAAATAGTCAATATTAATTTTGAAAATTTAAATAAAAACTCCTCTGTGTAAGTCTTATTTCAAATTTTTTATATTAAAATATTTAAATAGTGCAAATGATAATGATAATCAAACGTGTTATAACATAAAAAAACCTAGGACCAATAATTTATGTCCTAGGTACTTTTCAATAATATTTAGTCTTGTTCTTGTTCTAAAATGTTTTTATTTTTCGCATCAATCTTAAATTCAGTTGATGGTTTATTACCATCTTTAAGTTCTACTGAATAAACAAGTGATCCATTTTCTTCACTTAATGACCATTCTTTCAAGTCACCTTTAGCTTCTTTTTGTGCTGATTTTAATACTTCTTCAAATTTTGCAACATCACTTAATTTAAATGATTTATCATTGTCATCTGAATCTTGTGTTTCATTTTCTACATTAATCACTTTTTTAGTATTCGCGTCAATTAAGACTTTATTTTCTTTCTTACCATCTAATAATTCTACTTTATAACTCCATTTACCTGTTTCTTTTTCAAATGATAAATCTTTCAAGTCACCTTTTGAATCTTTTTGTGCAGCTTTCACTGCGTCTTCAGGAGATACTTTCACGTCATCCCACTTAATCGTATTTTGAGTTGCTTTATTTGAAGATGTCTCTTTTGTTTGTTCAGTTTTATTTTTAGCATCTTTCGTGTCTTTATCTTCAGCATCGTCATTTCCACATGCTGCTAATACAATTCCTGATGCTAATAATAATGAAGTCCATTTTAATTTCATTGTTATTTTCCTCCTCTTAATATTTACTTCATATATTACCAATTTTGATAATTTTAAACATTTAGTTTTAATTTTCGACGAATCTCAAAAAGTTTGTTATGATAAACAGACAATAAAATAGCTCGTAATCTTATTAAGAGTAGGTGGAGGGAATTGGCCCAAAGAAACCTCAGCAACAGGCAACCGTACTGTGCTAAATCCAACAAGCATGACTTGGAAGATAAGAAGTTCTCTAAACAGCTCTTCTTACTATAAGATGAGCTGTTTTATTGTAACTACAAAATCAGGAGGCAATATTATGAGAACACGAGAAGATATTTTAGCTGAACTAGCAGAATTAAAGGCGAATCCACCACGAAGTTATTCAGGATCTATGTACAAAACAGCAAAGAAACATGCCCTACTCAATGAATTAGCAAATATTGAATCGGACTACAACACACTATCTGATTCCAATCAATTTGAACATCTCAAAATCAATATAACCATCACAACCAAATAACATATGACAATGGTGGCCTGCATTTTCAATTTGCGGGCCACTTATTCATTTATCTAGACCGTATTTCCCATTTGCGGACCACATAATTCGTTATCTGGACCGTATTTCCAATTTGCGGACCACATATTCATTTATCTGGACCGTATATCCAATTTGCGGATCACATATTCATTTATCTGGACCGAATAATCCGTTTGCGGACCACATAATTCGTTATCTGGACCGTATTTCCCATTTGCGGACCACATATTCATTTATCTGGACCGAATAATCCGTTTGCGGGCCACATATTCATTTATCTGGTCCGCAAATCAATTTACCTACTTCTTATTTATTTAAAAGAACCAAATTCAGTCGGCCGCTTCGCTCACTACACCCAAAATATCTTTATACACAAAAAAATCCTGCAAAGCAGGATTTTTTTAATGTGCTAACATTTCTTCTTTCACTTCTTCTTTAGATAATTTTGATGGATAATATGTTGGCCAATTATCTAATTCTTTTAATACTTTATCTTTGTCTTCGCCCGTAAATATGTGGAAGTGTGCTGATTTTTTAGGATAGATATTATGGTCGCTAAACTGTACATATTTAGGTAGATTTTTATTAGATTCACCGACTAACTTGAAACTATATCTTACACCTCGGTTACCTTTTTCGTATTTCAGAATATCATGTCCATCATACTTATACGTTCCTGTTGTTGTCTTGCCGTTTTTAATGAATGAAATTTGGTCATCTTTGATATTAATCTTCTCTATATCTGTTTTATAGCCTTTTTCGTAGTAAGATTTGGTTTCTTTAGCTGACATATCTCCATCTTCTGCTTTATGTTCAAATACTTCATCTAAAGTTCCATCTTTTAACAGTGGATATACAAATTGCCAATCTCCTTCATAGTCTGATAGTGTTCTATCTTTAACTTGGCTATTTTTAAAATACCCACTCTCGATAGCTTTGTCATGTACTTCTTTCTTGTCATCATCTGTTTTGATCTTATCGTCCAAAGCTTTTGTTATATTATTGATGTTCTTATGCATCAATGACTGATATGTTAAATTTTCCTCATTCATTTGATCTTTTGTAAGTGATTCCATATTGTAAAATGTTAATGGCTTTGCATCTGTTTCTTTACGTATCGTATCAGTCACTTTACTAGAAATATTGTTTTCGTATAATACATATTTTGCGTTAGTGTTTTTTATTTCTTTCACAATATTCGTTAATTCTTTTTGAGATGGATCTTCAGCATTTAAACTTTGAACGCCCTTTTGTACAAAGCCATATCTATTGGCTAAATATCCTAATGATTCATGCGATATAAAGACTGTATCATTTTTATGTCCTTTTGTTGCTTCTTTCATTTCATTGTCTAAATCTTTAAGTGATTGATTTAATTTTTTAAAATTACTTTCATAATATGATTTGTTTTTAGGATCTTTTTGAATTAATTCATCTTTAATACCTTTAATCATTTCTTGATTGATTTGTGGGTCTAACCAAATATGTGGGTCATACCCACCGTGATGATGATGTTCATGCTCTTCACCATGATCGTGGTCGTGTTCTTCCCCATGTTCATGCTGATCAGTTAATAATTCTGATTGATCGATGCTGTTTTGTAATGATAATTTCTTATCATCTTTCTTAATAGTAGTCGCAATCTTCTTCGCAACTGGGTCTAAATCATCCCCTGTATAAACAAATAAATCTGCCTTACTTGCATTTAAGATATCCTTTTGAGTTGGTTCATAACTATGTAAGTCTGTACCAGGAGGATATATTGATTCCACTTCAACATGCTTACCCCCAATTTGCTCAATAAAAGATTTCACCGGATAAACTGTTGTTTTGATTTTAATTTTATCAGAATCACTGTTACGACTATTATCTTGATTACAAGCTGCAAGTACAATCGTACAGATAAATACAATAGAAATTAACGATGCCCATTTTTTCATATAAAAACTCCTTATCAAATAGTAATGATTACGATTTAAAATTATATATGTATTTGCCTAAAATTTCAATATAAATTTTAGAAAGTATTAATTTATTTATATGTGGCGTTTATTTTGTTGAGATGAAACCGCTTTAGTATAATGGAGAACATATACTTTAATAAGGAGTGTTATAAATGGATACATACAAAAATATCATCATGGACTGCGATCCTGGACATGATGACGCAGTCGCATTAATTTTAGCAGGTGCCAAGATAAGTCCGTTAAATATCTTGGCTGTTACAACGGTTGCGGGAAACCAATCTGTAGATAAAAATACAATCAATGCTTTAAATGTTTTGGATATTATGAATCGTGGAGATATTCCAGTTTCAACTGGTGCGACTAGGCCATTAATCAAGGAGGCTTCTTTTGCTGAAAGTATACATGGAGAAAGTGGTCTAGATGGTCCCACATTACCTAAAGTTCCCACATTAAAAGCCAGTTCTAAACATGGTGTCTCAGTAATCATTGATGAAGTCCAACAAAGTACACAACCTGTAACATTAGTTGCTACTGGTCCATTAACAAATATTGCAATGGCACTGATTCAAGAACCCAGTATTGTAAATAATATTAAGGAAATCGTTATTATGGGGGGCGGTACATTCGGCAATTGGACACCAACAGCTGAATTTAATATTTGGGTGGATGCAGAAGCAGCAAGAAGAGTCTTTGAAAGTGGTATTCCTATAATCGTCTTTGGACTTGATGTCACACATCAATTGCTCGCAGATGATCAAGTGATTCATCGTTTCAGTCAAATTAATAACAAAGTATCCAATCTAGTCGTCGATTTATTAAAATTTTTCAAATCTACATACAAAGAACAATTTGATATGGACGGTGGCCCTATTCATGATGCTTGTACAATTCTATATTTATTAAAACCAGAAATATTCAATCTTCAACATACACATATTCAAATAGAAGATAGTAGCCCATTAACTTACGGGACGATGTCTGTTGATTTACTCAATACGTATCATAAAGAACCAAACGCACACTTCGCAACAAGTGTGAATACTGAATTAGCCTGGAACCTTATAGAAGACACTTTGAAAAGTTATAACTAAATAAATACAAAAAAACAAACCTAAGGATCATCATGATTTTCTTAGGTTTGTTTCATAAAATATAAAAACATAACGCTTAATATAATATTAAACTATCTACAAAAACGAACTATTTAAATATTCTTCGACATAATTTATCAACAGATTTGTTAATAGAACTATCCATCTCCCCAAATGATAAACTTTCAATATAGCATCTTTTAGTTATCCAACCACAAATAAATAACTTGATTGTTTCAAATAGTTCATCCCATTCTTCACGACAATCAGGTATCTCATTTTCAAAAATTTTATAAAATGATTCATCTATTATTTTTTCGAATTGAAAAAAATATAATTTAACATGTTCAGCAATTTTTTCAGTTGCTGGAAAAAAACAAGCCTGGTAATTAAATTTTATGTATTTAATGTTATCTAACAGTATATGTTTTAAAAAAATTTTCAAATCTTCTTGGGTGTGGTCACTATTATTTAACGCTTCTGCATAACTTAATCGCCTTTGAAATGCTATATCAATACATTTAATAAACAAAATTTCCTTACTAATAAAATGATTATATAGAGATGGCTTCTTAATACCAACAGTATTAGCAATACTTGACAATGAAGCTCCTAAATAACCCTTCTTAGAAAACTCACATATGCTTATTTCTATAATTTCACTTTTAGTATCCTTCACTTAAATCTCCATAACCTGGTTCAACAACATTTCAGCATGATGATTGAACTCATTTTTTACTATATTTTGTGTTGATTTAGATTGTATGAATGCCCTTCTATAAAGCCAACCATTGATAAACATTCTTATTGTTAAAATGAAACTTTCTTGTTCCATTTCAAGTTTAATAATTTCATGTACTTCAATTAATTTATGTTTAAAACTATTGCTCAACTCATTGTTGTAAAATTCTATATCTTGTGTAAATTTTGATGGCGCAAAAGATAATTGAACATAAAACTTAACGAGCGTATCGGATTCAAATAAATATTCATGAAAAAACCTCAAAAATTCTTCTCTCATATTTGAAGAATATGGATTAATATTTTCAATGATATCCATTCCTTCTTTTATACATTGCTTTAAACATAGTTCATAAAGTTCATCTTTACTATTAATGTAATTATATAAACTCGCTTTTTTTATACTCAAACTTTCAGCAATATTATTTAAAGAAGTTCCATGGTAGCCTTTTTCTGAGAAAGCCTGCATACTTATTTGGATTAGTCTTTCAGACGTGTCTTTCACCTAATTTCCTCCTTTATCTCATAAGCCTAACTATACAGTAAAAATATCCAAAAATCACGCTAAAAACAAGCGTTTAGATGTAACAAAATACAATATACCATTGTCTTTTTTTGAAGAAGTGTTATAATATAAACACTAACTACCGGTCGGTAGTCAAAGGAGGACATATGCAATATTTATTATATTTTTTAATTATCTATCCAATTATGATGTCCATATTTTGGATTATTGGTACTCTGATTTATTATATTTTGATAGAAAGAAAGTTGAAATTTCAACAAATTAATTACCATCCCACAGAAGGAATTTCCTTTATTATTGCTTGCTACAATGAAGCTGAAACAATAGCGGACACAATTAGAAATTTGAATGGACTATCATTTCCAATTAAAGAAATCATCGCTGTAAATGATGGTAGTTCAGATAACACTAAAGAAGAGTTGATGAGATTGCAAGATGAATTTGATTTTAAATTTATTAATCTTGATGTCAACAGAGGTAAAGCCAATGCTTTAAACATCGCAGCTCAGACAGCTCAATATCCTTATCTCATGTGCGTCGATGCAGATACAATCATTGACGACAAAGCGCCCTATTACATGATAGAAAGCTTACTTCAAGATCCTCAACTAGGTGCAGTCACTGGAAATCCACGTATAAGAAACAAATCAACTCTTTTAGGAAAAATTCAAACAATTGAGTACGCAAGCTTAATCGGAAGTATTAAGCGAGCACAAACTATTAATGGTTATATCAATACTATTTCAGGTGTGTTCACGTTATTTAATAAAAAAGCTCTAGAGGCAAATAATTATTGGGATACCGACATGATAACTGAAGACATTGCTGTATCTTGGAAGTTCCACTTATCTGGCTACAAAATCAAATACGAGCCAAGAGCATTATGTTGGATGCTAGTACCAGAAACATTTAAAGGGCTTTGGCAACAACGTATTCGATGGTCTCAAGGTGGACATGAAGTTATTTTGAGAGATCTCAACAAGATGTTCAAAGTACGAAATGTCTCATTATGGTTTTTATTTGTTGAACAAGTATTATCGATTATTTGGGTTTACTGCATTATTATTTTACTCGCTTATACTTTATTGAATCTTAATATTTTAGATTTTTATTT
>NZ_PPQZ01000118.1:8858-29142 GCF_002902525.1 Mammaliicoccus stepanovicii | reverse complement strand
CTATATTCCTATTATCAGCATTTTTACTTACATTTGTGAACATTATTCAATTTACACTGTCTTTAATTATCGACAGTAGATATGAACGTAAAAATAACTTCTTCGTTATTTTTCTAAGTTGGTATCCTACTTTTTATTGGGTTATCAATGCATTAGTGGTAATTTTTGCTTTTCCAAAAGCACTCAATCGAAAAAAAGGAGCGTATGCTACATGGTCAAGTCCCGACAGAGGAAACATCCAGGAATGAAATCAAATTTAAATTTTTTTAGAGAAACAATTGTGTTTATTGCATCATCCATACTTTGGTTATATTGTATTAGCGTTTTATTTGTAATGATTGGTTCACTGTTACCATTTCAAAGTGAATTCATTCAAATCGTCAGAGTTATATTAAATATTGAAGCAGCCGACATAGTAGACATCATCACTTATTTTGGTTTAGGTTCGTTAGTTATCTTAATCTATTTCACTTTTACTTTTACTTTTAACGTTAGAAGAAAGAGATCATTAACACATGAATAAGTTCAAAAAAATCTTCAACGTATTTATTGTCACTATCATCATCACTTCAATTTTTGACATACATTCTGGTACAACTTTTGCTAAGAAAAAATCACTCGGTGGCGAACAAAATGGATGTATCGCCTTAAATTATCATCGCGTAAGATCTGATGATTGGTTAGATAAAACATTATCACTATTTTCTAATAGTAAAGAATTAAAAATTTATAGTGTCACTGATACTCAATTTGAGTCTCATATCAAATGGTTAAAAAATCATGATGCAAATTTCTTAACTTTAAAAGAACTCGTTAAATATAAAGAAAAAGGTCAGTATCCTAAACGTTGTGTATGGATCAATTTCGATGATATGGATGAAAGTATTTTCCATAATGCTCATCCTATTTTGAAAAAATATAATGTGCCTGCTACTGGATTTGTTATCACAAACGAAATTGGACAAAATAATTTCCATAATATAAAACTTTCACCTAAAAAAGAATTGATTGAGATGGAAAAAAGTGGCCTTTGGACATTTGCTTCCCATACACATGACCTACATAGTGTTAAAAAGAACACTTCTAATCTCGTCATTAAAGCTAAAGATGGAGATATATCTACCGATATTAACAACAGTACAGCTTACTTAAGTAAAGAATTAAATGGTATGACAAATGCACTTGCTTATCCATATGGTCAAACTAATGATGATGTCATAAAACAGCTACAGAAAAAAACAGATATAAAATACGCATTTACGCTTGAAGAAAAAGCAATGCAACCAGATGATGACCAATATGTTATTCCAAGAGTACTGACAAGTGACGATGCATTTAACAAGTTAGTTAAGAAATGGAAAGGATTTAAACATGATTAAACAAAAACGTACTGAATTTATTTATATGAGAACATTTCTTTGTTTACTTATCGTATTAACACATATTTTAACCGAATTTAGTATTACAAATGAGCCTGATGATAATCAAATTAAAATTTTATATTGGATTAGAATGTTCTTCATCATTGGGACACCATCATTTATAGTCTTATCACAACTTTTAACGACATTGAATTACAATGATAAATTAAAAGCTGGATACTTAAAAAGTCGGTTAACATATATATTAATTCCTTATTTATTAATGGGTGCATTCTATAGTTATTCTGAAAGTTTAAAGATAAATGATCCATTTTTAAATCAGTTCACTGAAAACGTCATTCGAGGCAATTGGTACGGATATTTCATCATTATCATCATTCAATTTTTCTTTTTAAATTGGATTTTTTACAGAATTAACCCTAAGATATTGTTCTCTAAATGGAGTTTATTAATTGCATTTATTGTGAATACAGCATATTTATATGCATATCAAAATGTTGAATCTGTTACACATTTCATAGATTCATATTATCCAATTAGTTCTCAAACATTTATTGGTGGATGGATATTCTATTACTTCTTTGGCTCTTTCGTTGGACGTAATTACGAAAGAATAAAAGCCATTTCCCGCAACCACGTTGCACTCATGATATTCTGTGCTATGATTGCATTCTCTTTATTTGTAATCATTGGTAAACATGACTATTGGATGGTAGGGAGTACAGATTATCGTATTATCCTTTATGTCGGATTCATGTTTATATTACTCATTAATTTCAGTAATCAGTTTGAAACGTTTATGTTTGATTCAGTTGATCTTATCAATAGATATTCTTTATTTATTTACTTGCTTCATCCGATTATTTTATATGCTTTATTTGAATACACAAGTATTTTCCAAGATTATACATTAATCTTCATTCCAATATCATTATTATTTATTGTGGGTTGCTGTACTGGTGTCGGTATATTATTAAGAGAATTTAATATATTTCGATTTGTTATGGGAAAACAACCGTATAGTTCGGCGACTAAACATCCATATGTTCAGTAAAACATCATAAATGATTAGGACATAAATCAAAAAAAATAAGCATATCACTTAACTCATTCTAGTTTAAAAGTGATATGCTTATTTTTTATAATATCTTATGATTTTGTTTGAGACCTCTATTTGTCACTTCAACTTCTTTATTTTCAATAAATATATAAATAATCCTATGCCCCACAATAAAAATAATGGATCCCATACAAATGCTTGGCCAAAGGTTGTGTAAAAGTTAAAGTTTTCAATGATACCTAACACTTTTAACCATCCGATTATCGTGTTTAATCCACCATATAAAATAAGAAATATTGCCATTACAAATGATATGAAGTATACAACTTTATGATAATGATCTAACAAAGTTAAGGGTAACAACGTGACAAATGCCTTGAATATGGCGACTACAACTAAAGCCAAATTAACCCAAATGCCGTAATTTGCATTCAACGTAATTGCCCACTGTCCAACTGACTTTAAACCGACAACGCCACCAAAACCCCAATATAGTGAAAATAATGCATGAACCAAACCACATACAACAAAAATTGCGATATATTTTTTCATGATATCACCTATTTACTCTATTTTCTTTATATTTATATAACTATATTTCTATGATTTGAATCGTATTCTCAATTTCTTTCTTTAAATCCTTTGTACGCCATTCTCTTTGATATCCTAAACATGGACAAATATATTGAACCCCTTGTTCTTCAATCGTACTACGAAAATGAACATGCCCCATAATGCTGTACTTAATTGGATAAGTTGCATAAAACACATCAAAATCAGATGTTCCTATAAACGCATTAAAATAATCAAAGATCCTATGTGGCATTGGTACAGAAAACTGTTTATGTGTCACAATATGCGTCATCAAAATGATATTCTTATCTTTCACTTGTTCTAAATCACGCCTAACAGATTCTGCTGCTAGTTTAGACATTTCTAAATCTGACTTTCCCCACGCAATTCGTTCCTTATCAAGCCAAGTTGAACCGTAGTATTTTCTGCGTTCTAATCTTTCCATACTAAATTGACTTTGATCTGCAAAACTATAATCATACCAACCACTATGTCCTACAATTGCCCAATCATCATTCAAGATATAAGGACGACCTATTATACTTTCATCTTGTGATTTATAATATTCAAAGATTTCGTATGATGTTTTTTCTTCTTCGTCGTCACTCCAATAATCATGATTTCCAGGAATAAATAAAATTTCTGTTCGTGTCAGATGTTTCAAATTTTGAATAAATTGTACAGTTTGTTTATAATGATTTGAAATATCACCAGCAATCAATAGCACATCCAATTTCAAACGTCCTACTTCATATGCCAATATAGACTCATAATCTTTTGGATAATAGAGATTACTTCTATCTATATGTAAATCGGATATTGTGCCAATTTTCATGTCTATTACCCTACTTTCTTAAATGAATCTTTATCTACATTTTTATATTAACATATTCTTACTGTTAATCCTTAAATATAAAAATGGAATTTATTGACACTTGCAGAGCATCATTGAAGATTTATTTTATAAAAAGCTTTATAATTAAAGAAAGCATTTTATTAATGGAGGTCATATATTTGAAACACTATGATATGTTAATTATTGGTTTTGGTAAAGCTGGTAAAACACTGGCTAAAGATTTCGCAGGGCAAGGTAAGAAAATTGCTGTCGTTGAGCAAGACTCTAATATGTATGGTGGTACATGTATCAATGTTGGATGTATTCCTTCTAAGACATTACTACACGAAGGTATTGAGCATCACGACTTTAATCAAGCAATGCAACGTAAGAAAGATGTTGTTGGTGCATTAAATAAGAAAAATTTTGGTAATCTTGATTCAGATGAAAATATTGATGTATATACGTATAAAGCTCAATTTCAAGATAATGAAACAGTTGCACTACTAGATCAGAATGGTGAAACTGTGGAAACGATTCAAGCTACTGACATCGTTATTAACACAGGAAATCGTTCTAATATTCCAGATATTAAAGGGGTTAAAGATACAGAAGGAATATATGATTCTAAAGGCATTATGTCATTAGAAAATCAACCTGAAGAATTAATTATCGTTGGTGCTGGATATATTGCATTAGAGTTCGCTACTATATTCTCTAAACTAGGCAGCAAAGTTTCTGTCATTAACAATGACAAACATATATTAAAACCTGAAGACAAAGACATCGCGTCTAGCGCTTATGAACAATTGGTTGCTCAAGGTATTAATTTTATCGATGATGTTACAGTAACAGAATTCTCAACAAATAATGGCAAACCAACTGTACACACAAACAATGGTTCACATCATGCAGATGCAATATTACTTGCTACTGGTCGCGTTCCAAACACAGATATTGGATTAGAGAATACAGACATTGAACTTGGTGATCGAGGCGAAATTAAAGTAAATTCAAGCTTACAAACAACTGTAGACCATATTTATGCAGTTGGAGATGTTAAAGGTGGACCACAATTTACTTATATTTCATTAGACGACTATCGTATCGTTAAAGACCAACTTGTTGGAAATAAGGAACGCACTATTGAAAACAGAGGTCATGTCCCTTATACAGTATTTATCGATCCACCATTAAGTCGAGTTGGTATGACGGCTAGCCAAGCTAAGAAAGAAGGCTACAACATTAAAGAAGGTATGATAGAAGTTAAAAATATACCACGACATAAGATCAATAACGATGATCGCGGATTACTAAAAGTAGTTGTCGATGCAGATACATCTTTAGTGTTAGGTGCAAGTCTTTACGCTAAAGAATCAGAAGAAATGATTAATTTAATCAAACTTGCTATGGATCAAGAAATCCCTTATACAACACTAAGAGACAATATTTACACGCATCCTACAATGACAGAGTCATTTAATGACTTATTTAAAGTATAATTAAATTGAGAAGCCCACATCGCTTAATGTGTATCATTGCGATGTGGGCTTTTTTCATTGGGATTAATTTGAAACACGTTAGTTTCCTCTTTCATCAACCAATTGTTTTAAGATTGACAATGGACCTGTTGTAGCTATTTTGAGGACATATTGAACTAAGTCGTCAACGGAAACTCTATCGGAATCATTCACCCAATATGTAATCATAGAGAACATAGATCCCGATACATAACTTAAATAATAATCAATCGGTATACCGAATACCGTTTCATTGTCCCCTATTAAATATGTAATGTTTTTGTTAATCATCCCAAAAATTTGTTCTTCTATCATACTTTTTCTACCCATTCCTAGGATAACTTGGTAAAACGCTAAATTCTCATTAATATGTTCGAGGACTTTTTTTATCACGAGATTTGAAAATTCCTGCATAAATTCTTCTACTGTTTTATTGCTTAAATCCAATTGGCTTATATCTAAATATGATTTGATTTCAACTATTTTTTCATTTTCCATTTCTTCTAATAATACGTATTTATCTTCAAAATTTAAATAAAAAGTTCCTCGGTTAACATCTGCTAAATCTGAAATTTGCTGTATCGTAATATGTTCGATATTTTTTTCACTTAATAATTGAATAAATGCTTGTTTTATCGCGGTTTTACTTTTTCTTACACGTCGATCTTCTGCCAAATTGAAAACCTCTCCTTCTTTTAATAGACAATATATATTTATTTGTTGATTAATTAACGTATTGTTATAAATTGACGATTGAATGATGTTGTAATTCTATTATAATAAACAATGTCATTATTAATCAACACAATGTTTATTATCAAGGAGGTATATGATGAATATATTTAAAAAGAAACTATTTTGGATGACTCCTATACTTGTAATCGTTATTTTATTACTTTTAGCAATAGCGTTTTTACCAGCATATAATCCTGAACCAAAATCAATCCCAATAGCTATCGTCAACCAAGACCAAGGTATGACCATGCAAGATAAGCAAGTCAATATCGGTAAAACTTTTGCTGATAAAATTAAAGATAACAAAGACTTATCCGAAAAAGTAGATTGGGTAACAGTTAAAGATGAATCATATTTAAAACAAGGCTTTAAAGATAACAAGTATTATGGCGCACTCGTATTAGATCAAAACTTTTCAAAAGATTCATTAAGTAAAGTTCAAAAAACAGTACAAGAAGCCAAAATAAAAGAAATGAAAGAAAAAATAAAGCGTGGTCAAATACCACCTGAACAAGCTGCAAAAATGCAAAGTTCACATAAAGGTGAACCGATAACAGTTAAACAAGGTCAAGCCAAAATTATCGTCAATCAAGGTGCGAGTTTGCAAGGCTCACAAATTGCGAATCAAATGCTAACTGGTATTGGTGATAAACTTAATACGCAAATTTCAAAACAAGGCATAAACACATTAAAGAAAACGAATGTTGATGTTTCAGCTTCTGATATTGAAGATATTACAAACCCAGTTAAAGTTGATAAAGTAACCATGAACAAAGTGAAATCTCATCAAGGAAACGGAAATATGGCATTCCTCATGTTCACGCCAGTATGGTTAGCTTCATTAATAGGGTCTGTCATCTTATTCTTCTCATTCAGAACAAGTCATAACGTTACAGTTAAAGACAGATTTATTGCGACACTCGGACAATTAGGTGCCGCTCTTGTAACTTCATTAGTAGGTGGATTTGGATATGTATACTTCATGTCAGGTGTCCTTAATGTCACAATAGACCAACCAAATACAATAGCACTTTATATTTCAATTGCTATCTTATCATTTATCAGTTTAATACTAGGTTGTATGACTTGGCTTGGAATTAAAGTCGTACCATTGTTCATGATTTTATTATTCTTTAGTATGCAACTCATCATGCTACCGAAACAAATGTTACCTGAATTCTATCAAGACTATATGATAGGTTGGAATCCTTTCAGACACTATGCTGAGACATTGAAAGGGTTATACTATTTAAACCAAAGCATTGAATTGAATAGCACAATGTGGATGTTTATAGGATTCATTATATTTGGTGGTATCTCAACAATGACAGCAGCTATCGTAAGAAAACATAGTGAAAAAAGAACTGAAGTACCATCATAAAACCACCACAACAGGTTAGGACATAAATCCATATAAATATCGTATTTATAAAAAAACTAGGACAATTCATTGAAATGTCCTAGTTTTTTTATATTTATAATATATTTCTTGCTTTTATTACCGCTTCTTGTGTGATTTCATGACTATTTACCCAAGTTTCATGAACTTTTGCACCACGCTCTTTAAATATTTCAATGACGCGTTTACTTTGTTCTAATGTTACGATTGGATCTTGTTCACCCATCGATAAGAATACTTCAAAGTTTGTTAAATCTTTATGATTATCTTTTAAGTCTAGCGGATATAATGGTGCGAATAACAATGCTTTCTTAAATGGTGCTTCATCTCTTAATGCTAAATTAATTGCCATATTAGCACCATTAGAAAATCCAACTAAGATTAAATTTTCTAAATTAAATTCATATTCTTTGGCACTTTTTTCAATAAAATCATATAATTCTTGGCTTCTGAACTTCAAATCTTCTAAGTCATATTCGCCTTCTCGAAGTCTTCTAAAGTATCTTGCCATACCATTTTCGTCTACTTCTCCTTTAACACTTAACACACTATAGCTAGGATCAAGCATTTCGGCTAATGGTAATAAATCTCTCTCATTTCCACCAGTACCATGTAATAGTAAAAATACTGGCTTACCTTGTTCACCTTGTTTAAATATGTGCTTCATCATTTCCCACTCCTATCTTTACGGTCTTTGAATCGCGAAAGTACGGCCAATTTCAGCATAATCATTTCCTGCTAGTCTACTTATCGCATTTAATTTATCTTTGTTAATATATCCATCATCATAGATTGATTCATCAAAATGATATTGATTTACTTTAAAGAGTAACAGATCACTCACGATGGATTCACCATCTTTAATTTCTATAGCATCATACAAAGATGTTTCAAATCGAACTTTACTTTCTCGTAGTCCAGGAACTGCTACGGTGCTAGATTCCACAGTATTAAAAGTCGTTCGTTCTAATTCACTTTCATTACTACTTAACATTGCTGCGGTTTGATTCGCATTCTCAACATTTTCATTATCTATGATATGAATAACCGCTTCTTTGTTCTGCAATATATTGCGTGCTGTATCTTTTGATTTTCCATTTACTCTTTGTACAGCAATGGATAAGATAGGTGGTTCTGAAGATACAACGTTAAAGAAGCTAAATGGTGCAATATTTAATATTCCATCATCCGATTGTGTCGTTACAAGTGCAATCGGTCTTGGTATAACTGATCCTATCAACAATTTATAGTTTTCTTTTTGTGTTAAATTTTCAGGATTTATCTTTCTCATCAGAACCACTCCATCCATTTATTAGTTATGATTTCTTGTCGTATCAAACGGTTTTATTTCAGATTCAATGAAGTCACGTTTTTCTTCTAAAAATGGTGGTAAAGCTAGACTTTCTCCTAGTGTTTCATATGGTTCGTCTCCCATGAAACCAGGTCCATCTGTAGAAACTTCAATTAATATGTGACCAATTCTTGCATATAAAGCTTCAAAGTAGAAACGGTCAACGATTCCTGAGTTTCCTATACGTGCTTCTTTATATTTTTCTTCCCATGCTTTAATAGCATCGTGATCTTTCAATCTAAATGATACGTGGTGAACTTCACCGTAACCTTGTCTTGCTTCAGGTCCTTGGTCGTCTTTTCTTAATATAACTTGTCCGCCATTGCCACCTTCTCCGACATTTAATAAAGTCACATCTTCTTCTTCGATGATTGGTGTCATACCATATACTTCTTGTAGTACTGTTTTGAAATCATCATAATAACTAACTGTAATTTCTATAGGTCCTAATCCATAAATAGCTTTGTCTTCTGGAACAGGTCCGTTTTTCCAAGGAATTCCGGGTTTTACACCTTCATTTAACTCATCTGAAATTAATTGATATCTTTGGCCATCTTCTTCTTCGAAAGGTAGAACTTTCTTGCCGAACAATTCTTGAATGCCGTTATGTTTTACGCCAAATTGTTCAAAACGGTCTAAATAATAGTCTAATGCCGCATCATTTGGAACGCGGAATGCTGCTCGACTAATTGAGTTAGTACCTCTACTACCTTTAGGATTATTTGGGAAATCAAAGAACGTCATGTCAGTCCCTGCTGATCCTTGATCATCTGCGAAAAATGTGTGATACGTATATATGTCATCTTGATTTACTGTTTTCTTTACTAAGCGCATGCCTAATATTTCTGTGAAAAATTTATAGTTTCTAACTGCATCATTTGTCATAGCAGTTACATGGTGGATACCGATAAGTTCTGGTTTATTCATTATAATTTCCTTCTCTCTTTATATTTTATTTAGAATTCGAAATAATATCGTTGTAAAATTTTTTCTTGTTTATTCTACTGAAAATGCACTGATCTTCTTTAGAGCAGTTCTTAATATAGAAAGTTCTTCGTCTTCTAAAGTTGAAAATGCTTGTTCAATTGTTTGTTCATGCTGTGGGAATATATCTTCCATTAACTTATACCCTTTATCTGTTAGAACTGCATATGTGATACGTTTATCTGTTGTATCTTGTCGCCTCGTAACGTACGCCTTCTTTACTAATTGGTCAATCACATAAGTTGTACTGCTGCTAGCAACTAAGATGCGTTCTTTAACTTTTTGAATAGGTTGATCACCTTTATGAAATAACAGTTCCATAACAGCAAATTCAGTAATATTTAAACCGTAATTCTTCATATCTTGCTTAACAATACGGTCTAACGTGTCGTTCGTTCGTTTAATTCCTACTAATGCTTTTAAAGATTCTTCTGTCCTGTTCATGTCATCACCTACCTGTATATTATTTCGATTTCGAGATAATTGTAACGCCTCACAAAATAAATGTCAATACATTTGAGTATAAAAATTATACTCATTTCAATTGGTAATATTCGGAATTTTCAAACTAAAATCATTTAATTGCCTTTCTCTTTTAAATAACATATAATTCTTATTGAAATACTAGGTTATTAAATTTAATTAATGGAGCTCACTAATGAAACCTTTTCATTTAATAGGTCATACACCACTTGTGTTACTCGAAAGTTACAGCACACATTCTGTAAAAATTTACGCAAAATTGGAAATGTATAACTTAGGTGGTAGCATTAAAGACCGCCTTGCGAAACATTTAATCGAACATGCATTACAACAACAAGCTATTTCAATCGGTGACACTATTGTAGAAGCAACAGCAGGCAATACAGGTATTGGGTTAGCCATTGTTGCGAATCACTACAATTTAAATTGCGTCATCTTCGCACCAGAAGGATTTTCTGAAGAAAAGATGGACATCATGAGGACACTTGGTGCAGACGTAAGAAGAACACCTCGGGAAGAAGGTATGCTTGGCGCACAGAAATACGCTAAAGCATATGCAAATTCACATCACGCATACTATATTAATCAATTTGAAAATAAAGAAAATCCAAATGCATATGTAAATACACTTGCACAAGAAATATTAACATCATGTCCAGAAATTGATTACTTTGTTGCTGGTGCGGGATCAGGTGGTACTTTCACAGGTACTGCATCAGTCTTGAAGGAGCATTACGTCAAGAATATCATCGTAGAACCTGAAGGCAGTATATTAGCAGGTGGTAACCCACACAGTCATGATACTGAAGGGATTGGCGTTGAAAAATGGCCATCTTTCTTAGACAAATCATTGATTGATGACATTAAAGTTATAAGCGATATTGATGCGTTTACTCAAGTTAGAAATCTTGCAAAGACTGAAGGTATACTGTCTGGAAGTTCATCAGGTGCAGCATTACAAGCAGCAGTAGAAGTTTCTAAAGAAATCGAACATGGTCATATTGTCGTCATTTTCCCTGATGGTAGTGACCGATACATGTCGAAAAATATATTTAATTATGGAGGAAATAACAATGAATAAAAAAACATTATTAATACATGGTGGTAAAACAACAGATGAATTTACAGGTGCCGTTACGACACCAATTTATCAAACAAGTACGTATGAACAAGATGAAATCGGTGAATTGAGACAAGGTTACGAATATTCACGTACTGCTAATCCTACTCGAACAGCATTAGAATCACTCATTACTGACTTAGAACATGGTACTTCAGGATATGCATTTGGTTCAGGCATGGCAGCTATTTCAGCGGTTATTATGTTATTAGACAAAGGAGATCATATCCTTGTTAATTCAGATGTTTATGGTGGTACATACCGTGCCCTTACTAAAGTCTTTACACGTTTCGGAATCGAATTTGATTTTATTAACACAACTGATGTTAGCAAGATAAAAGATTCAATTAAACCAGAAACGAAAATGATCTTTATAGAAACACCTTCAAATCCTTTATTACAAATTACAGATATTCAAGCAGTAAGTAATCTTGCTAAACAACATGATTTATTAACTGTTATTGATAATACATTTATGACACCATACTTCCAAAATCCATTAGACTTTGGTGCAGATATTGTCGTACACTCAGCTACAAAATACTTAGGTGGACATAGTGATGTTGTTTCAGGTTTAGTCGTAACAGCAAACGAAGACTTAGGTGAAAGAATTGGGTTCATCCAAAACTCAACTGGTGGTATTCTTGGACCACAAGATAGCTATTTATTAACACGCGGTATTAAAACATTAGGTATCAGATTAGAACAAATTAATAAAAATGTTAAAGATATCGTCCAATTATTAAATAATCACGATGCAGTTGTTAAAACAATTCACCCACTTAACGAAGACCATGTGAATAGAGATATCCATTTACAACAAGCTTCAGGATACCCAGGTATCATATCATTTGAAGTATCTGATGTAGAAAAAGCTAAAGAAGTAATCCGCCACACTAAACTATTTACATTAGCTGAAAGTTTAGGTGCTGTAGAAAGTTTAATTTCTGTACCTAGTTTAATGACACATGCTTCAATACCAGCAGAAATTCGTCATAAAGAAGGTATTGCAGATGGCATGATTAGATTATCTGTAGGTATAGAAGATACTGAAGATTTAGTAGCAGACCTTGAACACGCATTGAACCAAATATAATATAGAAATAAAGAAAAACCAGCATGCCTTTTATCAAAAAAGGCATGCTGGTTTTTTGTTAGTCACAATTCGATGTATAACATTTAAAACTTCAACTTATCAGGTCTATAGAAGAATACAATTACAGCAGCCACAACAAAGAATGCCATTGCGACATATAACGGGAAGTTAATATTGATATCAAATACGACACCTGCTACAAGAGGTCCGATTAAGTTACCGACACTTGTTGAAGCAGAATTTAAGCCCCCTGCTGTACCTTGATTATTTCCAGCTAATTTTGAAAAATAATTTGTCATTGATGGTCTTATTAAATCAAATCCTATAAATATGACAAAACTCACGAGCATAACGGCTAAATAATTAGACGCCACTAAAAATACGCCTAAAATAATAACAGAATAAATTAGCGAATATAATGTTAACTTAATTTCTCCAATTTTACCTACAAGTTTCTCAAATAAGAACAATTGGAATATAACCCCTACTATTGCACCACCCGTAATAGCAATTGAAATATCTTTCGGTTCAAAACCTACTTTTTCAGCAGTATATAAAGAGAACATTGTTTCAGTTGATGCCAATCCATATGAAAGAATTAACATAATAATAACTGGTACCACAAATAATTTATATGGGAATGGTTCCTTTACTTTAGGTTTTCTATACGCTTCTTCAACATCGTCATCTGTAGCTTCCTTCAATAAAAATATTGAAAATAGTAATGCTACAATTCCGAGTCCACCTGCAAAATAAAATGGTGCGCGATGTGAAATTTCTGCCAAGAAGCCGCCTACGCCAGGACCTACTATGAATCCTGTATTAATTACAGCAGACATATAACTGAAATTTTTCGCACGACTCTCGTGTGTAGAGAGATCACCAATCATACCGTTTACACCTGGCATGACAAATGCTGCACTTATACCGCCTAACATTCTAGACAAGAGCAATACGGTAAATGAATCTCCTACAGCAAATATAAATTCAGATATCGAGAACAATAACAAACCGATGATAATAATGATTTTCTTACCAAACTTATCAGCGAATCGCCCTCCAAATGGTGAAGCAATCATTTGAAATAGCGCGAACACGGCAACAAGTACGCCTAAATCTGAACCATTTAAATTTAAATCATGTAAAATCGTTGGCAATACTGGTATCACGATACTAATGCCTAAAAACATTAGAAATATATTAAAATATAATACATTTAGTTTATTCTTCATAGTAACCTCCCTGCAAATAACTTTTGTAATAAAATGAGTGATTTCACTATATTCTAATCTATTTATTTTCATTTGCATAACAATATACAAACTTTAATATATTCAATTTAAAGTGTATAGTAACTATATAGTCAAGTGGAGGAAACTAAATTATGAAAAAAATAAACCATATACCTATTAGCGAGTTTGCTACACTTACAAATGTGAGTCGTCAAACCCTTATTTATTATGACAAAATCAACCTTTTCAAGCCAGATTACAAGAACGACATCGGTTACCGTTATTATTCAGTAAAACAAATTGAATTTATTCATGTCATAACTTTATTAAAGGATTTAGGCATGTCATTAAAAGAAATTAAACACTATACCCAGAACAAATCACCTGAAAGTTTCTTAGATTTAATGATTGCTCAAAAACAAGTATTACAAGCTCAAAGAGAACGTTTGAATCATAATGAAATGATAATAGATGAGAAGATAAACTTCATTAGAGAAGCACGTCAGATAGCTTTTGATCAAATTTCAATCCAATACATTGAAGATACAACTTTCTACATAAGTGACAATATTAACAATGTGTCAGAACTTGATTTCCTTATCTCTGTAAATCAATTTGTAGATGAGCTCAAATCACACGCACTCTTTTCTAGTCAACCCATTGGTGTCGTCTCCAATAGACAGGAAATATTAAACCATGACTTCTATAACTACAGTTATTTATACGTCAAAATTCCGAATAATAAAAATCACTTCAAAAACACCATTACATTAAATGGCCGTTACGTCATTGGTTATCATTTCGGTGCTGATGACAACATTAATCAGACATACGAGAAGATGCTTCACCTCATAGAAAGTCAACATTATACGATTGGACACTACATATTTGAGGAATACGTATACGATTCCGTCATTAAAAATAACCAGCATGAATTTATCACGAAAATCATGATTGAGATCGATTAATATAGGCAGTCCTAAATCAAATTTCTCTCCGAAACTAGAAAAATCGTAAAATACCTTTACTTAGTAAAGCCATTTTACGATTATTTCTGTTCTATTTTGCTAGATTATCCAATCTAGCTACTTAGACCTCTCCTATTTTGCTAGATTATCCAATCTAGCTACTTAGACCTCTCCTATTTTGCTAGATTATCCAATCTGGCTACTTAGACCTTTCCTATTTTGCTAGATTACTCAATCTTGCAATATAGACACACATATTGAACCCGCGGCATCATATATGTCGCGGGTTTTCATGATATTAATCTTTTAAAGTAACACGTATCATTAATGGATATATTAACAATGCGCTTATTAAACCAGCTAATCCTAATATATGGAATGTTTGATATGCATGATCAAATACCCAATTCACTAATGGATTCACATCACCCACTACGATCCATACAAATATGACAACACCAACAGCAAATAAACCGATTAAAGTTGGAATAATACCAACACGATATATGATTGCTGCTACTAAGAAACAAATGCCTGCTAAAAACATAACAGTTAGAAAATCAATCCACGCATAATCAAATCCATTAATGTTTGGAACTAAATCTCCTATTCTTGCCAAGTCTAAGTTGACATCTGTAAACTTTGTCATAAGGTCAATAATAAATATAATCAATTCATGTATAGCTAACATAATAAATACAAATATAATATAGCTTATCCATGCACTTAAAATGTATTGTTTTCTAGTCGCACCTAGTTCTATTGACGCTTTAAAAGGATCCCCAAATAAAAATAGTGGCATAAAACCTAATATACCAATAATTGGCCCTGATATAACAGGTTTGAAATTTTCAAGCTCATTGAATATAGCAATTGCTACATAAACACCTGCAAGGACGAGTAGAACAATTGTAAAAGTATAAATTTGTAATCTTAGGTCTTTAAATATGATTGAAAAAGAACCCTTTAAATTATTCATGGTTGGCCTCCTTTGTCACTGTCATATTCACTAAATAATCTTGAATACTCGCTTTATCAACCTTTACATTCAATGACTGACACTTCTGCTTTAATTCATCAGCATATTCTACATCTACCATCACTTTATATTGGTTCATAATTTTTGTTTCTTCAATAATATCTTTGTTCGTTACAACTTGATTGATGTTTTCTAATTTACCAACAAGTACGGCACCTCTAGTTTGGAAATATTCAATTGGTTCGTGCAACTTCACTTGCTTGTTCGAAATGACGACGAGTTTCTCACAAATTTGTTCAATTTCTCTAATATGATGCGATGCAATCATAATATATCTAGGGTCATCTTCAAATGATTTTCGCAATGCTTGGATAAACAACTTTCTCATATATGCATCTAAACCATTTGTAGGTTCATCTAACATCGTCACTGGTGCATGACTTGCTAAGCCAATAACACTTTGTAGCATCGATTGCATACCTTTTGAAAATTGTTTAATCTTCTTCTTCCGAGGTAATTCAAACAAATCAATTAAATAATCCGCTTCATCTTGATTCCAATATTCATTAAACATTGATGCAAATTTGATAGCATCGTTTACATTCCACGACTTAGCAAAATAATGATTCTCTCTCATATACGTAATTTCTTTCATCGCTTTACCGTTATTATATGGGTTATGACCTAATATAGATATACGACCACTGTTCTGATATTCTTGTCCAGACATTAATTTCATCAATGTTGTCTTACCAGAACCATTACGACCCCATACGCCAATAATCATCGGTTCATCATCTTGAAAAGTTAAATTTTGAAGAATGAATTCATCTTTATATTTGAAAGACACATCTTGAATATCAATGATTGTCATAGTCTTCTTCCACCCTTCTTAATAATTCCTGTTTAGTAATATTCAATCGCTTAGCTTCTTTAATCATGTTCTGAATATAAGTATTCGAGAAATCTTGCATTCTCGTATTTACTAGCTTGTCGCGCGCATCTTCAGCTATAAATACACCAATTCCCCTCTTTTTAACAACAATACCTTCATCCATTAACAAGGAAATTCCCTTTTGAGCCGTCGCTCTATTAATGTTATAAAAGCTTGAAATCTCTGTTGTAGAAGGAATTTGCTCACCTTCAGACAGTAATCCTTCAACTAAATCATCTTTAATCATATCTGCAATCTGCAAAAATATAGGTGTTTCCTCATTCAAAATAGGTTTCATATTCATTCTCCTTATACATTGACATGATTGGTTGATTAGTTGTGTAATCAACTATAATATCAACTGCACATTTTGTCAATCATACTTTATCTATATTATGTTTCGAAATTTTCAATAACCTCATTATATCAGTATTTACAAGATATAAAATTAAATAAAAAAAGTCACCCCACCTAAAATTAGGTTGATGACTTTAACATCAAAATAACGACCAACTCGCACAATACTTTCCATTATCAGAAGAGTACCATATAATAAAAATAAATAGTAACCCAATAACAATACAAGGAAGTGTCCATAATGAAAAAAGCACTAATCGTATTAACAGAAGCATATGCAGATTGGGAAGTTAGTTACATCGCACCAGAATTAGCTATGACACAACAATTCGAAATAAATACCGTTTCACTAGAATCACCTCAAGTTACATCAATCGGTCAATTAAAAACGAATATCGATTATACAATCGATCAAGTAACAGAGCCATTCGACGCCCTCATTATCATAGGCGGAAATAGCTGGGGTAATCTAGAAGATGACCGCCTACTAAACCTTATTAGAACGTCACTGGACAACAATGTTGTTGTCGGCGCAATATGTGGTGCAGTGGATTACTTTGCAAGAAACGGTCTCCTAACTGGCTTTAAACATACAGGAAACGACCAAAAACACTGGACTACCGAAACATACAATCAATATATCAACTATGAAGATTTCATAGTACAAGATAGCGTTAGAGACAGACATCTCATTACATCAAACGGATCAAACAGCATTGACTTTTGTTTCAATATATTAGAAGCATTAAACGTGATTGACTCCGAACAAGCAGAACAAAACAAAACATTCTACAAATTAGGCTATACTGCTTATAAAGAAAAGTATGGAGAAATTGGTGGATGAATAAGTTTGCAGAAAAAACCATCTCAAGAACAATACTTGAGATGGTTTTATTCAATATAACGTTTATTTTTCTAGATTTGATAAAATACTTTGATATATTCTCTCGTTATTGTTCTTATCATTAAAATCAAATATATGTTTTTTATCTATATTTAAATTATGATCATCATTATTCATTACTGCATTATTAATTCTCTCTATTAAATTTTTCTCTTCATAGACGATATCACCTAAGAACGTCTCATGTATTGGTCGTAATATACCTTTTCTAAAGAAACGTTCAACATCAAAATGATAAAAAATAACAGGTTTGTTCATATAGGTAAAATCAAAACTAACACTACTATAATCAGTAATTAATAAATCATGTTCTATAAGTAACGATTGAACTGTCTTTTGACCCAATTCAACATATTGTACTTTTAGTTCATTACTCATCAAATATAATTTGAAATAATTTTGTGATCTATAATGAGGATAAAAATTAACTTCCACACCTTGGTGCTCAATTAACTTATTTAATTTTGGATTTTTGATTAAGTTTAAATACCTTTCTAAGTATTCACTATTTTCAAACGCAAAATCACTATTTAACCAATCTCTCCATGTAGGCATAATGAGT
The DNA here is from genome assembly GCF_002902525.1 of Mammaliicoccus stepanovicii. Lineage (GTDB taxonomy): Bacteria > Bacillota > Bacilli > Staphylococcales > Staphylococcaceae > Mammaliicoccus > Mammaliicoccus stepanovicii. The sequence continues at coordinate 10,668 of NZ_PPQZ01000118.1, read as the reverse complement.
ATTTTCTTTATACTGTTATCATTGCTTTTGATTGGTAATTTATCAAAACGAGAAAGACCCGTGATGTATACATTTTCTTCATCATAACCAAGCTCATTTACAACAACATCGTACTTCTCACTGGAACTACTAACATTAAACATATCGAACGGCAATTCATAATGAAATTTATGGTACTCAACACTTTTTCTACCTAGAACCCCATGTTGTAGAAAAACCTTAAATGTATCTTCATAACCATAAAACCCTTTAGCAGGTTTATACGGTAAGATATTCTCAAAATCATGAGTACTTACTAACACTTTAGCTTTACTTGCAATTTCATAATGTTTAAGTGACCCAAATTTAATTACATTCTTTTTATTTTTTATCTGTTCATAATCTATAGAATCTTCATCTATAACATAGTATGCATCTACATTCGTATTGTTTCGCAACCAGTCAAAGAAGATAATGCCATTATCTTGGGCAGTATCAAATCGTTCTCCAATTAACCAAATATTATCGTCTTTCTCATTATTACTCATCAATTCATGTTGTTTATTCGAAATAGAAAATCGTTCTAATTTGATATTTTTAAATGGTGTTATCGTACTTAAGTAATATACGTTTCCATCGTGATTTTTTATATTTTTTCTAGAAAAATAATTATCTTTTTTATATTCTTTAGTCCTAAATCTAATTTTTTCCCTACGTACTAGGTTATTTTGTTCTCTTATCGTTATAAATAAATCAATCACTGTTTTCGGTTTTGAAATTATAGTTTCTATTTGGTTATAATCAATCTCAATTTCTGTCTCACCAGGATCAATACAATACTCTATAGTTTCTTTACTATACCTATCTTCATATGATAATGAGAATGTACAATGACTATATATATCATCAGCCTTAACAAAGAAATTTATTGATCTATCATTTATATAATTAATCCCATTTTTAAGAAATGGTTTTTTATAGTTTACGAACATACCTTTTTTAGATATAAATTCAATATAATAAAATTCATTTCTAACACTTAAAGGCGTACGATAGATTACTTTTGATTTATTATTTTCTGAAATACTAAAAATAACTTTTCTATTCGTATTCCTTTCAATAGCTTCTACATATAATTTTTTGCCAATACGATTATCTACAAAGACATCATAAGGTATTTTACATGTTAATTTTTGTCCATTATATGTTAAAGGATATTTACTTAAAACTTCATCCTCATTATCTGTCATAACAATATTTAAGTGTTTTTCAATTTTATTATTTTCACTTTCTTGAAAATTAACTATAAAGCCTGATTTATCAGGTGTTTCGCGTATCAATATATCATTAACATTAAAAACTTTATGGTGAATGTTGAATGTACTTTTATAAACTAATAAATTCATAGAATTTAGATTAAAGTCATGTTTATTATTAAAAATTGCAAGATAAGCATTCTGACCATTTATTAGATGAATTGATTCATAACTATGCATCTCTAACTGTTCTATACTTTTCAGTGGAATAGCGTACTCCGATTCACTTCTTTTATATAAGAAAATTTCATTTTCATATTGTTTATTCATTAACCTTATTTTAGTGAAATTCAAATCTGAATTTACATTCAAAATAAGTCTTGCTTTATTTATTGACACACTCAATTTAATCTCATCACTGATGTATAAGTAACTATCATCCACAATTTTAATATTTATACTTTTTGAACAATCTAATTCACATAATTTATTGTCAATTTCTATGTATTTATTTTCTGCAATGTTATTTCTAATCCATAACTTTTTTTTATTATAATAGCAATCTAATTTCAAAA
>NZ_PPQZ01000118.1:6774-8836 GCF_002902525.1 Mammaliicoccus stepanovicii | reverse complement strand
CAATATTATTCTATCTGCTCTTTTTTTACTAACTTTTACTGGTATCTTCTTATTTTGAATTTCAACTTCAAATAATTTTGTATTGAACCAAAAATAATTTTTATATCTAAATTCAATAAGAATTTGGCTAGTTGTTTGATTAACAGATATATAATCAAATCTTCTTACCAGTCGTTTTTTTATATTGTATAAAGCGTCCATTCATAAATCCTCTCTTTATATAAAATGAATTTACTGATTCTCTTCCATCCACACTGATTCTTCATATGCATTGACCGCTTCTTGATAGTTATTACTTCGTGGTAAAATTCCCTTTTCTACCGCTTTGTTGTATGCGCCCATTTTGATCTCTTCGTCTTTGTCGCTATAAATAATTTCTGCTAGATCTTGTTTATTTTCTATCCGTAATTCATCTTGTTGTCGCTTCGGTTTTTCTTTCGTTTTCTTATTTGTTCTATCATGTTTTGAGACTTCTAAATCTTTTTCTTGCAAAGATTCGGATGCCATTAAATATCCTGAAAATACCGTGAAACAAATTACAAATACAATTAAAAGTAAATTTTTCATACTTTCCCCTCATCCCACAATATATCTCATCTTTATTATTAAACAACATAAAATCAATTTTGTAAAATTGAATTTTTACCTATCTTTATTATTTTTTCAATAAAAAAGGATATGAGTTTTTATAAGTTGTTTATATCCCATTTAATGTAATTAATTTCTAGTAATCAATACTTTTCTTTAATATTAATAATCATAATTCTTATTCTTTACACATAAGCGCTTACATAATTTATTATCAATACTTTTAATATCTATCATCGTCTTTACTTATATTTAAATTCAGCCTTAATTGTTATATACCAAAATAATATTTTTACAATATTTTTATTAATGGGTTTAATTACCAGTGAATTGCTCGGATATTTATTGTGTAATATTTTTCTAGATTTTTTTTGCAAAATAAAAAACCTTTCACTAAATTCATTTAAAATGAATTCAACAAAAGGTTTTTATTTGAGAAGCATATCTTACTCATTAGAACTAAAAATTAATGTAATTAAGATGATACATGTAGGAAATTGTATATAAGTTATAATCTAGAAATTGAAATCTTATATCAAATTCTTATATAACATCACTATATATTTATTTTTGAGCAACATGCTTATAACTAAATATATAAAAATACCACAAAAGATATTACAAATCGTGTAATACCAAACATTTGGGAAATGATTTGATATCCAAATGACAATCCCATACATAATCAACGAAGCTATTAGGCTCTTAAATATATGGTCAAAATAGATTTGAATTTGCTCTTTGAATAATTCTTTCAAATTCAAAATGAGTAGTATAGCTTCTGTCATAATTCTTGCTATAGCTGCGCCGTAAATACCATAACTAGGGATGAGTGCGATACTTAACAGCAAATTAAAGGCAATTCCAAAGAGTACCGTTATATTATAAAATTTTAGTTTATTATTAAGCATCAAATATTGACGACTAATTAACATGTTTAAAGGGACGATTACTAATAATATGGCAACAACATTCATCAACGAAACAGTTTCATAAAATTCATCACCAAAAAACCAACTATAAAATCCAGGCATTATTCCAACCATCCCCAAAGCCATAGGAATAGTAATTGCTATTTGAATATTGATATTGTTTTCTAGTAATGTTCTCGGTATATTTTCATTTTTTATTGTAGATAGTTTAATCATTCTAGGGATCATCACTAAATCAATTGTATTTATAAATATTATCGCTACCATTAAAATATTTAATGTATTTGCAAATATACCCACTTTCTCATATGTTTGGCTTATTCCTAAAATGACATTGGCGATTACTGTATACAAAAATAAATATCCGTTTGCGAGTATGTATCGAAATGATTGCTTTATAATATAAATCACTTTATTCCAGTCTACATGGATATACTTTATATAATTTTTTAAATTTAAAATTAATGGTAATTGATTGATCACTGTCGCACTACTTAGAATAAATACATACGCATTCATATCTTCTTTATTATTAATAATGA
>NZ_PPQZ01000118.1:0-6733 GCF_002902525.1 Mammaliicoccus stepanovicii | reverse complement strand
TCCTAATATATATATACCTTGTATTAAGAATATGAGTCTATTATCTTCAACAAATATACATATAAATATAAAGTATATAACTAGTATAGATAGTGACATTATCAATTTACTCACAAATATATTCCAAAACCTTCTAGAAATTTCAACACTTTCAATTTCACACTCAGCAATTAATTTATTAAAGTACAATTGAATTCCAACATTAGCGAATAATAAAAAATATTGAATGATCGAATATGAATAGTTTATAATCCCAACACCATCAGGACCAAACGCTCTAGATATAATTGGAATTGTGATAATTGGGGTTAGTACTCTTATTAATTGATATAATCCTTGATATATTAAATTTTCTTTCAAAATTTTTTTACTCATGTTTGACACGTCCGTTGTCTTCAATCTTCTTTAATTCAACTACGGATATCAAAGCACCAATTATAAACGCAACAAATCTCGAATTATTAAGTGATATTGTCATGAAGTAGATAAATAAACATAAAATCATCCCTACTAAGTATAAATTTTCATACCTACTTTTCATTCTTAATAAGTCATATATCATTTTTATAAGGTATCCAATTAAAAAAATCGCAAAGAATATTCCCCATTCTGCTACAATTTGTAAATAAGTATTATGTGCTACTAAATCTATTCCCGTAAGTGTCTTACTAACATGTACATAATCAGCTAAACCTAAACCAAGTAAAGTGGAATACTTTATTAAAAACAAAGCATTTGACCAAACCCCTAAACGATTTGAACCATTATCTTCTAATGATGTAACGCCTTGACTAAATACTGTTAGACCTCTTTCAAGTGAAGGTATGAAGTTTATATTCATCTTCAATCCTATATGCCCTATGTTATTGTGAATAAATATATAAGATAAAACAATTAGTAATAAGCTAAGAGTAGTCATAATAAAAATAATTCTGCCTTTGAGAAATTTTATACATACATATATAACAAACAAAAATAGCATAATCATAGTAGCTGTTTTAGAACCACTTGAAATAATTGATAAGGTTACAATAGCTGACATGCTATAACAAATTAAGGTGTTTCTACATAAATTTAATAACAATATCAATGTTATTATTTGTGTAACTGCAAAGTAGTTAGGGTCATTCATTAACCCCATTGCTCGAATATCATCAAAAAATAAATATTGTTTTATGAGTTGAATATTTTTAATTGTCCCGATTATACATAATAAGCCTATAATTGTACTTGAAATTAAATATGAATATAAAAAATACTTTATATATCCTTTTCGTTGAAAAATTGTATATGCCATAATTGTATAAACAAAAACGATAGCCATCTTTATACTTGTAGAAAATAATTCCTTACTTGTGAAATCAAGATTTTGATCAAAGATAATAAATACAGTTACGATTAATCTATAGGCGTAAAGCATTATCCCGAAATAAATAATTTTATTTACATTTCTATTAAAGTTACCTAAAACGATATGATATACGAAAACAATTATAATAATAAGGTCAGAAATTGATATATTGAAACCAGCTTTTACAAATGACTGTTGAATGAATATACCAAGCAAAACCAGTAAACATATAAAATATTTATCCTTTTTCTTGAACGTTTCCATATATTTCATCCAACTTTTCGAACATTATTTTGGGGTTAAACCTATTTTGATAAATTACTTTTGAAAGTTCACCTTTTTTTCTTATTCTTTCAAAATCAATGTATTTTCTCATCAATTTAGTTAATTCCTTACTATTATTCTGTTTTATTAACTCACCATTATCATCTATTAATTCGTTAATTCCTCCAACATTACTCGCAATAATTGGTAATCCTTTAGCCATTGCCTCAAGTATGCTTATTGGTAACCCTTCTTGTTTACTCATCAATACGAAAACATCATAATGCTCTATAATTTCCTTTGCGTTATTAACATTCTCTAAAAATTCTATAGTTGCTTGTAAATGCAGTTTTTCCACCTTTTCTTTGCATTGCTTCAGTGTTTCTCCATTACCAATGAAACAAAACTTGAATTTATTTTTATGTGTAATATTCAATTGTTTTATAGCATCAACAACTTGTAATTGCATTTTAGGGTATGCGAATCTTGCCACCATTACAAAATTGACAGTATTTTTATTAATATTTTTGTTTTCTTTCGTATATGTTGTGTTTTGACTTTCTTCTAAACTATTATGAATTGTAACTAGTTTATTTGATTTAAATCCAGCATCTAATGCTACTTTCCTATCGTATTCTGATACACAGATCACTTTATCAGTTAAGGAATATGCCATTTTCTCAATCCATTTAAAAATATTTCTTTTAATCATTGGAATATCCTCAGTAAATGCCCAGCTATGCGCTGTAAAAATAACATAGGGATTACAATGATTGGAAAACTTATTAGCAATCCTGCCTATAATTCCTGCTTTTGACGAATGTAAATGTAGTATATCTGGCTTGATTCTACTGATATACATCATCATTTCCCGTGTGGCCAATAAATCTTTCTTAAGATTTATTGGCCCTACTAAATTATTTATAATTATAACTTTGACTCTCTTGTCTAATTGTTGAAGCATTGGTCCATTATTACCCACTAATAAATATACATCATGTTCATTCGCATAATGATTTATTAATTGAATCACATGGCTCTGCGCTCCACCAATATCCCCTTTAGTAATTCCATACATTATCTTCATAAATCAATCACCACTCAAAATAAATTTCAAATCTATTCATATATTTTTTGTTATCTTGATCCTGAACCAGTTAAAATAACAAAGACTGTCTTTGTAATAATAAATAATTCTAATTTAATAGATGCATTGTTTATGTAGTACATATCTAACTTTAACTTCTGATTTGGGGACAAATCATACCCTCCCTGGACTTGGGCAAGTCCGCTTAATCCAGGCTTTACTAAGCATCTTTTTTCAAATCCTTTTATTCCAGAACTAAATAATTCTACAAATTCTGGTCTCTCTGGTCTTGGGCCAATAAAACTCATTTCTCCTTTTATTACATTGATTAATTGTGGTAATTCATCAATTCTTTTTTTTCTTATAATCCTGCCAATTTTAGTAATACGTGGATCGTTTTCTTCTGCCCATTTCGCACCATCGCTTTCAGCGTTTTGATGCATTGACCTTAATTTATAAATTTTAAACATTTTCCCCATTTTTCCAACACGTGTTTGTGTATACAGTGGCGAACCTTTAGTTTCCAACATAATAAGTATTGAGAAAATAACCATAATTGGTAAAGTTATAATAAATAAAATGGTTGCTGCTAGAAAGTCTACTTTTCTTTTCATAGGAAAATATGTTTTATTAACTTCTACTTCATAATTAAGGCTTTTCTGAAATGTGTATTCTGGGATAACTTCTCCATTCACTTTTTTTACTTGATATACATGTTTTTTGTTCATACTAATAGTCCTTCACTTTTCACATAGTTTCGGAGACCATCTTTTAAGTCATATTTCGGTATATAACCTAACTTTTCAAGTTCACTAATATCTGCATAAGAATGTTTAATATCTCCACTTCTCATATCCTTATAATGACAATTAATCGAATAACCTACCGTACTTGCAAATAAGTCGAATACATTTTCCAACGATGTTTCTTTACCAGTCGCTACATTAAATACTTGTCCATTACTCTCTTCTATATTCATTACGATGTTCACTGCACTTACGAGATCATTTATATATATGTAATCTCTAGTTTGTAGTCCATCTCCATAAAAAGTAAAATCGCATCTATTTCTGTAACAATTGAACATTTTTGATATGACACCTGAGTACGGAGAGGTTGATTTTTGCCTAGGACCATAAACATTAAAAAACCTTAATGCTACAGTTGGTAATCTGTAGAGTAAATGATAATTTAATAAAGTTCTTTCCCCATAGTATTTATCCACTGCATAAGGTGAAATGGGCATTACCGGCGAATCTATACGTTTAGGTAGTGTAGGTAAATTACCGTATACTGCTGCAGATGATGCGAAAATTATTTTTTCAATATTGATATGATGTTGCCTTACTATATCTAACAAATCAAATGTTGCTCTAGCATTTACTTCATGAGAAAGTTCAGGATATAATATAGAATCCGCAACACTGACCACAGCAGCTAAGTGTATAATATAATTAAATTGATATTCTTTAATTATATTAGTTAAAAATTTCTTGTTTCTTATATCTTCAATAAATATGTGATCATCATTTATAAATTTTATATTCTGTAAATCACCATTCGATAAATTATCTAATACATAAACATCTAGAGTTTTGTTCAAATTTTCACATATATGCGAGCCAATAAATCCAGCACCACCAGTGACTAGAACTTTTTTCATCAAATCACTCCTATATAACTTCTTATTCCTAATTTATTAATACTTCAAAATAACCCTAAATGTTTTTTCTTTATATATTTTATTGGCCTTTTAGTTTTAATTACTTTGTTATTAATCATCTCTTTATTATTGTTTAACAAGTATTCTATTTCTTCTTCTAAGCACCTTAATTCCCGTGTTTTAAACAATTCTGCTAATCTAAATGGCCTAGTTTTAACATGATGCGCGTCAGATGCAATGAAATGTATTAAATTATGTTCAATCATCCGAATAGATGTTGTTTGAATTTTCTTCCCGAGTACACCAGTTAATGAAGAGGCTGTTATTTGACTTAAGGCGCCCCCATTGATTAATTCAAATAATAAATTAATGTCTTTAGCAATGACTTTATTACGTTCGGGGTGAACAATAATCGGTATATATCCCATAGTTTGCAACCTATATATACATGACTTCGTATAATGTGGCAGCTCATTGGATGGTAATTCTATTAATAAATATTGCGATGAATTTATCCCACAAATACGTCCTTTCTCTATGTCCTCATAAATCTGCCCATTCAACCTAATTTCTTGACCTGGATATAGTTCAATCCCTAATTGTTTAATATCTTCTCTTTGTTTTAATTGAGTGATTTTTTGAACGATATTTTCGAAATGATTACTTTTAAACCTTGGGTGCAAATGGTGAGGTGTTAACACAATACCAGTAATACCTTGTTCTTTAGCTTGCTTTAACAAAGACATCATTTCATCATCATGACTAGGGCCATCATCGACACCTACTAACAAGTGATTATGAATATCAATCATGACTATCAGCCTCGTAATAATAATTATTTGTTGCATTTTCTTTAGGTGCTTTATTTAATACGACACCAAGAATTTTTGCACCAGTTTTCTCAAGAAGTACCCTTCCCTTCTTAACTTCATTTCGATCGTTTTTTTCGACATCTAATACAAATACGACATTCTTTGCTATTTCTGCGAATAATTGCGCATCTGTAACTGTGTTAACAGGTGGAGAATCTATTAATACGAAATCATAGTCAGCCTGTGCTTGATTTAACACATTATATAAACTTTCAGATCCAATTAACTCAGACGGATTAGGCGGTATAGGTCCTGACGTTAAGACATCTAAATTATCCACATCAGTCTGTTGAACAGCTTCATGTAAGCTACTTTTCTTTATAATCACATTAGATAAACCATCTCTATTAGATTTATTAAATATATAATGTTGAGTTGGCCTTCTCATATCTCCATCAATTATCAATGTCTTATAGCCCGCTTGCGCATATGTCACAGCAATATTCGCAGAAATTGTTGATTTACCAGAAGCAGGCTTTTCTGACGCAACAACTATCATTCGTATTTCTTTATACGAAGCTGAAAACATAATATTTGTTCTAATACCTTTAAACTTTTCACTTATTATCGATTTAGGTTTATCTACCGTAATTAAAGGGCTTTTATTATATTCTTTAGGCCTTTTCATCTTTTTACCTCCATTTCATTTTCAAATCGGTATATCGTACCCAACACAGGTAAACCTAATATGCTTTCAACTTCTTCTTCATTTTTAATTCTTTTATCGAACAATTCTATTGTGAAAATAGTCATAATTGCTAACACTACTCCGATAACGATACTTAACCCTGCATTTACTAATGGTTTAGGCGAAACTTGATCACCATTATGTTCAGCCTTAGACAAAATAGAAACATTATCAATTTTCATTATCTTACTAACATCTTTACTAAAAACTTTAGCAACTTCATTTGCCACTTTACTTGCTGCTTCTCTACTTTCATTCCGAACTTCTATATTTAATATTTGTGAATCCGCGTGATTTGAAACAGTAATCATGCTTAAAATTTCATCACTAGAATATTTATCATTTAAATTGCGAGATACTGTATTTAGAATGCGCGGACTTTTTATAATTTCTGTATAAGTGTTCATGAGTTGTAAATTAGATTGAAGTTGTTGTGCTAATACTTGAGAATTCAACTTCTTTTCACTTACTAATACTTGCGTTGAAGTTGAATAAATTGGTTTCATTAAGAAAACACTAAAAATAACACTCATTATTAAACATACAATTGGAACCACAATTAAAATTCGAAACCTCTTCTTTAATATGTTTATCAGCTTTCTAAGTTCAATAAATTCTTCCATCATTTCCTCCTGTTACATCCATTATTTGCTTCACTAAAAATCTTGTATCCAACTTTTTGATTTTTCGCAATTTAAACAAATGTTTATTGTATTTCATTAACTTTTCTTCTTTATATTATGCAATTATCACAAATAAATATCAATAATAATATAGAATTTTATAATCATTATATTTTTTATAACTG
>NZ_PPQZ01000117.1 GCF_002902525.1 Mammaliicoccus stepanovicii | reverse complement strand
TGGTGTGTCTTCAGACGGATTATTCGGATTTGTGATACTTGGTGGTACATAACCTTTTGTTGGATCCTCCGGATCAACTGGCTTCAATGGATTACCTTTTGGATCTTCTGGTGTATGTCCTGGTATATATGGTAATGGCGGATTATTTCCTGGCTCTTCTGGTGTCTCATCATATGGCACTGGAGGTGCGTCTGTTCCTGGTTTATTTGGTTCATAACCATCTCCTGGATTTTCA
>NZ_PPQZ01000116.1 GCF_002902525.1 Mammaliicoccus stepanovicii | reverse complement strand
TATTATTAAAGATTATCTTTTGCAGTTTCCATTTTTTTATTAAAGATTTAATTTCTTCTTATCACAATTTTATCAATTTATTTAGCAAATTTTCAGGTTCTTGAAGTTTTGATAACTATATATTCAAATTTTTAACAGTCTTCAATATTATAATTGAAACAAAGTAATGGTGTTTATCAGAATAACAACTAAAGAGGAGAATGTTTATGAAATATTTAACTAGAATTTTAGATGCATTAGCTGGATTATGTGTTGCCTTACTATTTAGTAAGTATGCAATCTTATCTGCTAATATGATGTTTGATTGGAATTTGAAATGGTATTTTTTAGAAGATGTTCAGCATCTCCCAATTATTTTATTTATTATGATGTTTGTTTTTTCTATACCTTCAGAAATGATTAAAGATAAACAAAAAGATAAAAATGAAAAACGAAAACTTGGTTTTTTAGGATATAAATAAACCATGTGTCTTCTATATTATTAAAAATTAAGCCACCTAAATTGCTAGGTGGCTTTTTTAAAATTATCTTTTATCTATATTTCTCGAAATAGTTCCAATTGCTGCTAAAATAGTAAAAACAACAACAATAGAAATCAAGTTAATCCGGTTATTTTGAAGATCTAACTTTGGCATTATAAAAAATGCATAGATACTCATTAATACAATCGTTATAACTAAACCAATTAATCTGTATTTCATTTTAAAGCGCCACTTCCTTATACAAAAATTATTATATAGTCATTTAAATTGAGTGACCCAATGCAGAGTTTTACGATAGATACTTTTTTATTATAAAATATATGTGAAAATAACGATACTTATTTATAGAAAATAGCAAAGGACTCCAGAAATTAAATCACCAAAATCTAGTTGTAGATAAATGTATCAGGAAATTCGAGGCTATACGAGTGCTACACCAACTTGTAAAATAGCCTTTATAATTTATAGATTATATACTTGATATATGGATGAGCAGCAGGATGATTAACATTTCAATACATTTTCTAAGCAACAGTTGAAAAGTATGGAAGTAAAGAGCATAAAAAATACTCTCATAGTTAGGTTGTGGATTATGAACAAGTTAAAAGATATATATAAATATGACTTTAATAGAAGTAATCTGCTTTATACCAATGTTATTTTTATTTACTTATTTACCAACGCCAAATATTATAAGTATTATTATTAACGTATTTATTATAATGTTATGTTGCTTTGGTGTTTCGTTCTTGTTTTATATTTTTAAAGACAAATAATATATTTATAAAAGTTGCTGTTATTTATCTTTATGTTTAAATTATTGTTGAATTCTTGGGTATTATGAATATAAGTCAATTTTTAATTGGCTTATATTCAACAAAGCAATAGAAATAAAAATAATGAGTTATCAATATCTCATAAATGTTGAGATTTATGAGTACATTAAAGTGATGGCGTTTTATTTTGAAATTAAGAATATCACTTGGAACAATAGGAATGAGTAGGATATTGTTATGGATGCTTAGTCTATTTGCAGATATTAAAGAATCTGCTAACACTCAAAATTCTGAAAATGATGTCAGTATTAAAAATGAAAGAGATAATAAATTTTGAGATGTTTTATTTAAAAGCCCTGATTATGTAACTCAACGTATCTCTAGTAGTCAAACTTTAATATAAGAGAGTGTGATTTTAATGAATAATGAAGAGTTAGAGTCTAGACTTTTATTAATTAAACAGTCTATAGATGTTCTTCAAGAAGAATTAGCGCCTAACTTGAAGACTAAAGATTTAGTTTTATTACGTTATGGTTATAATGTTGATG
>NZ_PPQZ01000115.1 GCF_002902525.1 Mammaliicoccus stepanovicii | reverse complement strand
TACGACTAGTGTAAGGAACTCCTCTTTTTCTATTTGGAACTTATCTTCGATATTATTAAATATAACATTTATATTCTTTTGTATATTATCTAATAATATCAAATCACTTATGTTTTGATTTCTCTCTGACATGTGCTCGCCTCCATGTATATCTTTATTACTAATATACCCAAATATGAACACAATAAGCTGTTTTTTGTAAATTTTGACAATTATTCATCATCTTCAATCATTAAACCAATATAATGTATTCTATTATTCATAAATGAAACAATGTATCTCATAACATTTTCTCGTTCAGGTTCATTATGAATTTCATGGTTTAAACCATGCCATGCTTTGAAATATAGTTCATTAGTATTTAGATTTTTACCAATTTGTCGTATAGAGTCAATATCTACAATTTTGTCATCGGTTCCTAACATTAAGAGCATCGGAATCGGTGAAATATGTTGTACGTTCTCCATTGTTGTTTTCATCGTTTCTAAAATTGTCTTATACCAATTATAACTTACTTTATTAAGCATAAGCGCATCTTTATTAGTATCTTCAATTACTTCTTTATTACGCGTAAGTCCTTCTACACGTATACCTGTATCAAATTTTGCGTCTTTGGCAACAGTTCCAAAACTTGAAGCTAAGAAGTTTCTTCGAGTTGAAATATTTTGTTGAAATGCTACGAGTGGTGAAATCAACATTACACCTTCAACTTTTAAATCCACTTTCTCTAATAAATTTAATAAAATCAATCCACCTAAACCAACACCTAAAGTAAATACAGGTAAATGATATTCTTCAGCAATTGATAACCATTCAAGAACTTGTTCATGATATTCTTCAAATCTATCTACATGTCCTCTATGTACTCTTGAAGTTTGGCCTTGACCTCTTAAGTCGCCCATTATTACGTGGTATCCTTCTCTACGCAACTTTGTAATTACAAAGGCATATCTTCCTGTATGTTCAAGCATATTATGTACAATTACAACAATGCCCTTAGCTTCTTTCTCAGTTTCCCATTTCCACATAATATTTACTCCTTTTACCTAAATAGCTACTTTTTTGTTAAACTTAGTATAACAAATTATTTCATAAGAATGGAGAATCTTGAATGATAAAATCATTTAAAAACAAAACACCTAACATAGATCAAAGTTGTTACGTTGCTGAGAATGCTACTATTATTGGTGATGTTTCAATAGGACAAAATAGTTCAGTCTGGTTTAATGCAGTCATACGAGGCGACGTTTCACCAACAATAATTGGAAATGGCGTTAATATACAAGACTTATGTTGCTTACATCAAAGTAATGACCAACCTTTAATAATAGAAGATAACGTAACAGTTGGTCATAAAGTTACATTACATTCTAGTATTATTAGGAAAAACGCTCTAATCGGAATGGATTCAACAATATTAGATGGCGCCGAAATCGGTGAATCCGCATTTATCGGAGCGGGATCACTTGTACCACCAGGCAAAAAAATCCCTCCCCATTCACTTGCATTTGGTAGACCTGCAAAAGTAATTCGTACATTAACTGATGAAGATTATCGAGAACTTGATAGAATAAATAAATCATACATTGAAAAGTCAAAAATATACAAAGAAGATCAAATTTAATTTTATAATGTATGAATTACCTTTCACCATCAAATAAATGAACTTGAAACATCAATCGTTTCAAACTTAACAAAACGAAACCGGGCAAGTTTTGGAATAACTCAGTAGTTAATCCACGAAATGATGATATTTATGATCATGGGACATCAAACCTCACACAAAATAATAAAAAACGAAAAGCAGAAGAAAATCAGAGTTACATCTGACTTTCTTCTGCTCTTTAATTTTCATAGACATGAATGTCCATACACGTCTTATTATTGAAGCTCTATACTATTTTAAATTTACTATGCACGTATGGTAATTTAACAATTGTGTAGGCTACGATTATTTCATAAAACATTGAGAAAAACTTTTGGAAGAAGAATAATATATTTTGAGTTATTAATGTTCCAAATCCTTCCCCACTAAACTGGTAATTAACTACAAGGAAATTATCAATAAGATTAATTAAAATGATCGTAATAAATACAGTCCATGATTTCTTAGTAAGTAGTGCAATAGCAATTGCTATGATACCGATTATGAATGGTTCAAATATAAATAATTGAACAAAACTATCAAGTGGTTTCCCGAATATATAAAACGCCATATCTTTAAACATAATTATAACTCCTTCGCATTCAATTCTATTCTTAATCATTATATCACGCTCTATTGCACACTTTTGTAAAGTTATTCTAAAGATTTAATTGATTTCTTAACATGAAATTAATAATGTGAATTCATGAAAATTTACATTATATTAGCAATACATTCATATTAGAATGGTACATTAAAAATGTAATAGAAGACATACTTTAAAGGAGTATGATACATGCAATTCTTTAAAAA
>NZ_PPQZ01000012.1 GCF_002902525.1 Mammaliicoccus stepanovicii | reverse complement strand
GATAGGGAATTATAAGTTTCAATGGACACCTATAATTAAAACGTTTTCATCTAATGGATATCTTAATATTACTGTTTTAATAAATATTATATGATAAAATTAAAATCAGAATCTTCAAAATATGGAGGTAAATTATGAAACAAGTACTATTTGATGTAGATGGTGTATTTTTAAGTGAGGAAAGATGCTTTGATGTATCAGCTTTAACAGTATATGAATTTTTATATAGTGAGTCGTTCTTAAATCTAAATGATGATTTAAATATTAAGTCATTAAGTGATGCAGAAATTCAAAATATACGAAATGATATTTTTATGAATGACAGTATATTGAATAAACTTAAATCGTTAGGATTAAATTCAAATTGGGATATGTTATTCATCGTATTGAGTACACATATCATTGAATTGTTTAAAAACAGCGAAATAAACGGTATTGATATGAGTAATAACCATTTTACAGAACAAACCGTAAAAGTGTGGTCAGCACAATTAGAAGACTTAACATTAAATTATGAAACGCCACTTAAATTTTTATCACAAGCAAAGTCTGGTAAAGCAAATATTTACCAAGATTTAATAGCTTACGCGGCAGAGGAGTTAAACATTGATGATGCTTCAATATTCGATTTGAAGAGTAATCTTTGGGATATGGCGCAAGAACTTTATCAGGAGTGGTATCTTGGATATGAGCTTTATAAAGATGTAGAACATAAAATGCCTAGAACGGATTTTAAAAATGGATTTATTAAAGATGAAGTTGTTTTAGCTGATATTAATGAAGTAACATTGTTATTAGAAGATTTAAAACATGCTGGATATCAAATCGGTATTGCAACCGGTAGACCAAGAACAGAAACATTAGTGCCATTCGAAACAATTGGCTGGCTAAATCAGTTTGATGCATTACATATCGGTACTGCTTCAGAAGTGTTAAAAGCAGAAACAACATATCCAAACCATAAACCACTCGGTAAACCGAATCCATTTAGTTATCTGATTGCTTATTATGGTAATGATCCAGAACAGTATTTAAAGTATATAAATGAACAAGAGAATATATTTTCAGAAGAAGAAGTGTATATCGTAGGAGATTCATTGGCTGACTTACTTAGCGCAAAGAAAACAGGTGCAACGTTTATAGGTACTTTAACAGGATTAAAGGGGAAAGAAGCGAGGTCTGAATTAGAATCATATGACGCTGATCATATTGTCGATAATGTACTTGATGTTAGAAAAATATTGCTTTAATATTTGAATAATATAAAACTGACGATTTCGGTGAGTGTGGATAAAAGCATGCTAAGAAGCATGACTAGTAAATCTAGCGAAATAGATAATAGAATAAACGCAACATTTCTTTGTTAAGTAAAGAAATGTTGCGTTTATTCGTTCTTCTTATGTTAAGTTTCGAAAGTACTATTTATATCTGCTTTATGTATACTTTTGAAACCATCAATTGCATATAAGTCTGAAATTGTTTCTTCTGATGCGATAGTGTCTATGGAGAGTATCATTAATGCTTCGCCACCTATTGAATGTCTTCCTAGATGCATTGAAGCAATGTTGATATTATGTTCTCCTAGAATTTGGCCCATCTTTCCTACAATTCCTGGTCTATCGGTATGATAAATAAAGAGCATATGTTTTTCAGGTTTAAAGTCAACAGGGTAGTCGTTAATTTTCACAATTCGTGGTCCATAACCATTTAAGACTGTAGATCCAATTCTAATTGAGTGTTCTTTATTAATCAGTTCTAATTCAATGTAATTACTGAAGCCATGTTTTTTGCTGTTTTTCTCTATTTGATAGGTTACACCTTGTTCATTTAATAATACAAGTGCATTTATTAAATTGACGTGATCGCCTAAATCTTGTTGGAGCACACCTTTAACTAACTGTCTCGTAATGATACTAGTATCATCTAGTGCTATTTCTCCGTGATATTTAATTTTTAATTCTCTAGGTCCTTTATCAAATAACTGAATACCTATTTCACCAGTTGTTCTACTAAGCTCGACGAATGGTCGTAACTCAGCTTCAACTTCACCAGACATTTGAGGAGCATTTACTGCATGTAAGACATTATTATGTTCAAATATATCGATGATTTCATTAGCAACTGAAACCGCAACTTTCTCTTGTGCTTCAATCGTAGATGCACCTAAATGTGGCGTTACAATTATCTTGTCGTGTTGAGTAAGTGGTGTGTTATTTGCTGGTTCATTATTATAAACATCAAGTGCCGCTTTTGCAATTTTCCCATCATCAAGCGCCTTAATTAATGCTTCTTCATCAATGATACCACCACGTGCTACGTTAATGATTTGTAAATTTGGTTTCGCCAAATTAAAGAAGTCTTCATTAATGAGGCCTTTAGTTTTTGGTGTAAGCGGTGTATGAACAGTTATAAAATCAGATTGCTCAGCAATTTCTTCCACTGTAGCGCGTGTTATTTCAAGTCTTTTAGCATCATCGCTAGATAAATATGGATCAAAGGCTAATATGTTCATACCAAAACTTTGTGCACGCTTGGCTACACCAAGCCCAATTCTACCAGCTCCAATGACACCAAGTGTTTTTTGATATAATTCTGTTCCACGATAAGTCTTTCTATCCCATTCTCCGGATTGTAATGAGCGGTGTGCTTCAGGAATATTACGGGCCATCGCTAATATCATGGCCATAGAATGCTCAGTTGCTGAAATTGTATTACCATCAGGTGCATTTATAACTAAGATACCTTGTTTTGTAGCGCAATCTACATCAATGTTATCAACACCTACTCCGGCACGTGCAATGACACGTAAGTTTTTAGCAGATGATAATATATTTGGTGTAATTTGGGTTTGACTTCTTACAATTAAAGCGTCATAGTTGCTAATGATTTGAGTTAGTTCCTCTTCATTTAAATTTGTATTTATATCAACTTGAAAGTCTTTGTGGTCTATTAAACTTTTTAGACCTTCTTCTGAAATTGGATCGACGACGATTACTTTATACATATTGATTTACAACCTCCTGAAATTTAGAAACACCTTTACCAAGAACGGATTCTCCTCTAATATCGGACAATATAATTTCTAATGCACTGATAAATTGCAACATATCATTTGGAGAAACTTGGCCCATATGACCAACTCTTAAAATTGTTCCTTTCAGATGTTGCTGTCCTCCAGCTATCGTAATATTAAAACGATTGAGCAACTCATCTTTGATTTTTTTGACTTCTTCTTTTTTCGGCACAAAAGCAGTAACGGTAGGTGAGGCAAATTGATCTTCTACTAACAAATCAATATCAAGTGCCTTTATACTTTCTCTTACTGCATTCCGACATAATTCATGTCTCTTTATTGTGTTTTCAAATTGTTCTTCTGAAATTAAATCACAATAAGTTTGAATACCTCTTATAAGTGAGACAGCTGGTGTAAATGGTGTCGAATCATCTTGTAATGAAGTAATGTATTTATTTAAATCTAAATAGAATCTTGAAGTAGTAACTTCACCGAATCTTGTTTTTGCACGATCGTTGTAAGCAACAAATGCTGCGCCTGGTGGTAGCATGATTGCTTTTTGACTACCAGCAACGAGTACATCAATATTATCTCTTTCCATATCAACATCGACTGCTCCAATGATGCTAACACCATCAACTACAAAATAAATGTCTGGATTTATTTGATGTACCATTCTTCCCAGCTCATGTATTGGATGTTTAACGGAAGTGGATGTTTCACAAAATTGTGTGAAAACAGCCGTTACGTCTACTTTGAGTGATTTCAAATATGTTTCAAATGCTTCTAAATCTATACCATTTCCCCATTCAACTTCAAAAATATGTGCATTAAATGGATATGCGGATGCAATCTTTCTAAATCTGTCACCAAATGCGCCAGATACTATGATGACGATGTGGTCATCTGGGTTTGTAATATTTACCATAGCAGCTTCTAATGCGCTTGTTCCTGAAGAAGTAAGTATAGCAACAGGATGATCAGTTCCAAAAATAGTTTGTAAATCACGGGATGCATTGTGAATAATTTGACTAAATTCTGATGTTCGATGTCCTGTCATAGGTTGGTTCATACTTTCAAGTATTTGCCTCGGAACAGTGGTAGGACCTGGTGCAAGTAATAAAGAATCATACTGATACATATAGAAACACTCCTTACTCGATTTATGTTCTATATTGTAGCAAAGAAAAAACTAAAATAATAGTGAATTTATTGAAAATTCTGATTAAAACGCTTTCATTTTAAAATCTTACTTCACCAGTAGCAATAACTTCAACATTTCCAGCTAAAGCGCGTGTAACCATGCAAGATTCTTCAGCTTTTTGTACTAATCTATTTAATGTATGATGTAGTTGTTCATCTGGTTCTTCTTGCATATAAATGATTGGGAAGTGCTCAATTTTTTTATATGTAATAATATCGTTTTCGACTTCAACGTAGCCTTTTGATTCTACTTCGATTCTTTCGATATCTATTTCAGAACGTTCTATCATAGCTGCTAAAGTAATCATGTAACATGTAGAAGCAGCACCAAGTAGCATTTCATCTGGATTTGTTCCAATTTCAGGTCCATCCATTACCTCTGGTATAGAAACGCGAGTAGATAAATTGTCTGTCGTTATATGTCCGGAAGCATTTCTGCCTTTAGTCCAAGTTCCTTTTAATTCGAAAATATGTGTTGTCATAGTAATTTTCCTTCCTTTAATAAAATAATTTTGGGTATAATTCATAGTATGACTGATTTTTAAGGAGTAAACAATGAATCTGAATAATTATCGTTCTATATTTAAAGTAGCACATAGGGGTGTATCATCGCTAGTTCCTGAAAATACTTTAATTTCATTTAATGAAGCACTTAAGTTAAATATTGATATGTTAGAAATAGATGTTCACAGAGCACAAGACGGACAGTTAATCATCATTCATGATCCAACATTAATGCGTACATCACTACAGAAGGGGAAAATCAAAAACTTAACTTATGAACAGTTATTGAAGTATGATGTTGGCAAATGGAAAGGGGATCAATATGTTGGAGAACGTATACCATTATTAAAAGATGTGTTGTCATTAGTGAAACGTACAAATAAAAAGTTATTAATAGAAATTAAGTCGCCGGCAAAGTATCGCAATATAGAATTAGATGTAGTAAATGAAATATTGAAAAGTGATATAAATTTGAATCAGATCATTATCCAATCATTTAATCGTAAAAGTTTGAAAAGTTTGAAGGAATTGCATTTGCCAATTCATATTGGGGTACTTCTCAAACGTAGGCATCGATTGATTAGTAAAAGTGAAATTAAAAATATTAGCCAGTATGCGCAATTTTTAAATCCAAATTATAAAATGATAAATCGTAAATTAATAGAACAGGCTCATCAATATAACTTAAAAGTCATGCCTTATACTGTTAATGATGATAATGAAATGAAGAAATTATTAGAGTTAGGTGTGGATGGTATTATTACAGATGAACCGCAGCAATTAATAAATGTGTTATCTAAATTGAAGCATCATGAATCTTAAAATATTGATAAGAAACAAAAAACACACTTCCCAAATAGGGGAGTGTGTTTTTGAATAAATATTAACGTGAGTAGTACTCAACGATTAATTGTTCATTGATTTCAGCAGATAATTCGCTACGTTCTGGAACGCGTACGAATGTACCTTCTAATTTGTCAGCATCGAATGATAAGTAATCAGGAACGTGGTGACTTAATTCAACTGATTCTAATACGATGTTTAATTTTTGTGATTTTTCACGAACACCAATTGTTTGACCTGGTTTTAAAGTGTAAGATGGGATATCTACACGAGCGCCATCTACAGTTACGTGACCATGGTTAACTAATTGACGTGCTTGACGACGAGTACGAGCTAAACCTAATTGGTATACGACTGCGTCTAAACGTGATGCTAATAATGACATGAAGTTATCGCCGTGGATACCTTTCATGTTACCAGCTTTATCAAAGATAGTGCGGAATTGACGTTCGTTGATTCCGTACATGTAACGTAATTTTTGTTTTTCTTGTAATTGTTGACCGTACTCAGATAATTTTTTACGTTGAGTAGGACCGTGTTGTCCTGGTACGTAAGGACGTTTTTCTAATTCTTTACCAGTGCCGCTTAATGAAATACCTAAACGACGTGATTTTTTCCAGTTTGAACCTCTAAATCTTGCCATAATGAAGTTCCTCCTTTTTCTTGTTTAAATGTTATGAAGAAACAAGAAAGAATGTTAAATGCTCATAGGGGTATGTTATGTTTCAGTGTCTTCACCTTGCAGCCGCCAGTTACGCAACACGCCTTCTTTGGGAATAACATAGAGCCTTATAATATTTAACTGCTACTTTCGTTAATTCACACAAAGAATATTATACGAAACATAAGCTTTTATGTCAATGATTTGTTAAATGTGAATGTGACTTTCAAGAATTTTGACTAACAATTCAAGACCTTCTTGATCTTGTTGATCAAATCTAGAGTAAATTGGTGCATCAATATCCAACACTCCGATTATTTCTTTGTTGTGATATAAAGGGATTACAATTTCAGATTTACTATTAGCATCACAAGCTATATGACCTGGAAATGCATTAACATCTTCAATGCGCTGTGTTGACTTTGTTGAGACAGCTGTACCACAGACGCCTTTTCCAATTTCAATATTTACACATGCAGGTAAACCTTGAAATGGTCCTAATTTTAAGGCATTATTTTTAATAAGATAAAATCCGACCCAGTTTATATTATCTAGAAATTGGTTGATAAAAGCAGATGTATTACTCAAATTTGCAATGAAGTCTGATTCATCTGATAATAAACCATCTAATTGTCTACTTAATAACGCATAATCTATTGGTTGTTTTGACATTTTTAAATACCTCTTTTCAATGTAATTTTAAATTATATAACTATTTTAGAAGTTTGAATACAATTTGTATAGAAAAAGGTTTGTTGGATAAATATTTTACGTTATAATAAAGAGAACGATTTAGGAGGAGAATACATAATGGCAATTTATATAACACTTGCAGTTATAATCATTATATTAATTGGTATTGGTATAATGTTGTGGTTGCGTACATCAAAACGAAATTTGATTACTGAGACTGAGCAGCGTAAACAAAAAATTAAACAATTACCTTTTCAAGATGAACTGGCTAAACTTAAAAAATTAAATGTACGTGGGGAAGCCAAAGACAAGTACGACCAATTTAAACGAGAATGGCAAACAGTTTTACAAGAAGATTTAAAAGTTGTTGATGCAAAGATTCACGATGCTGATGCTGAGTTAGACAAATTTAAATTTTCTCAATCAGAAGAAAGCATTGCAGATGCAAACAAAGTAATGGATGGTATAGAAAAGAAATATACGCGTTTAACTCAGAGTGTTAGTGAATTAATAACAACAGTAGAGACAAGTGATAAATTATATAATGAGTCTAAACAAATATATAGAGAAACTAAAAGAGAAGTTCTAGCAAATAGACATCAATTTGGTGATGCTGCAGATTTAATAGAGAAAAATATTGAAGCATTTTATCCAAGATTAGAACAATATGAAGAGCTTGTAGAAGATGGACACTACATTAAAGCGAGTGGACATATTGATCAACTGAATACGGATATGAAACGTATGCAAGAAGATATGAACGAGATTCCTTTATTAATTAAAGATGTCCAAAAAGAATTACCAGGTCAATTCCAAGATTTAAAATTTGGATGTCGCGATCTTAAAGTTGAAGGTTATAATTTGGATCATGTCAAAGTAGATAGCACTTTACAAACTTTAAGAGGAAAACTCAATTTAGTAGAACCATTAATCGGTAGATTGGAATTAAGTAAAGCTGAGAATATTATAAATGAAATCAATGATTCTTTAGATGATATGTATGATTTAATTGAACATGAAGTAAAATCTAAAAATACTGTTGAACAGTCTAAAGAAATCATTACGGATGAATTATTCCATGCTAAAGATATGAATTACACATTACAAACTGAGATAGAATACGTTAAAGAAAATTACTACATTTCAGAAGAAGATGTTCATAAAGTTAGACAATATGAGAATGAAATTCAAAATCTAATAAGTGTTTATGATGAAATATTAGGTGAAATGGCGAAAACAAACGTTCGCTATAGTGAAGTAGAAGATAACTTACTTTATATAGAAGAGCATGTTAAAGTTATTAATCAAAATCAACAAAAAATTCAAAATCACTTAGTATCATTAAGAGAAGATGAAGCAACAGCTCAACAAAATACTTTAAGAGTACAAACTAAAAAAGAAGAAATTTATAGAAAGTTATTGGCATCTAACTTACCAAGCGTACCTGAAAGATTTATCATAATGAAAAATGAAATCGATCATGAAATTCGCGAAGTAAATAAGATATTTAGCCAAAGACCAATCAACGTTCAATTTGTTAAGGATAAAGTGAGTAACATAGTGTTACAAATGAACAAATTTGAAGATGAAACTACAGATGTACTAATCAATGCTGTTCATGCAGAAACATTAATTCAATATGGAAATAGATATCGTAAAGAAAATAACGAACTTAATAAGAGTTTAAATGAAGCTGAACGTTTATTTGCGAATAACAGATATAAACGAGCAATTGAAATTGCAGAAAATGCTTTAGAAAAAGTAGAACCAGGAATTAGTAATAAAATAGAAGAAGAAGTGAATAAACAACAATAATCAGTGAGTATATTGATTAAAGATAATGAGAGTCTAGGACGTGATGATATGTCTTAGGCTCTTATTTATGTGAATGTAGGATGCATAAGTATGAGTAGTTTCTATCAAGTATATCTATAGGAAATAACTTATGGTATTATTATATAATGAAAAAAAGAGGTGACTGTATGATATATTTAGATAATGCTGCAACGACTAAACCTCATGAGGAAGTTATTCAAACGTTTAATCAAATGAGTAATCAATATTTTTTTAACCCAAATAGTCCTCATGCAGCAGGTGTGAAAATTGCACATTTAACCGATAAAGCAAGACAAAATATAAAAGAATATTTAAGTTTAAATGATAAATTTGAAGTCGTATTTACGAGTGGTGCAACTGAATCAAATAATTTGGCACTTCAAGGTATGGCCAATGCAAAGAAGAGATTTGGTAACACGATTTTAACTACTAAGATGGAACATCCTTCAGTTTTGGAAACGATGCGTGGTCTAGAAGAACAAGGATTTAATCTACAATATATCGACACAACTTCAGATGGAAAACTATCTTTAGATTCTTTACAAAAATTATTAAATCAAGATGTTATTCTCGTGACATGTATGCATGTTAATAATGTAATGGGACAGATTCAACCAATCGAAGAAATAAGCGAAATGTTAAAGGCATATCCAAAAGTACACTTCCATGTTGATGGTGTTCAAGGATATGGTAAGATACCTCTAAATATTAATTGTACTGATAGTTATAGTTTAAGTGGACATAAGTTTCACGGATTGAAAGGTTCTGGCATACTTGCACTTAATCAAATCAAAACAATTCACCCAGTGTTGTTTGGTGGCGGTCAAGAGTTTGGATTAAGAAGCGGGACAGTTAATGCACCAATGAACGTATCATTAACAAAAGCAATGAGATATATGTATGAGAGTGCTAAAGAGCATAACGAGATATTATCGAAACAAGGTAGGAAAATTAGAACCTTTATTTCATCATATGAAGGTGTGCTTATAAACTCACCAGAAGATGCAGCACCTTATATATTAAATATTTCCTTCCCAGGAGTTAAAGGAGAAGTGCTAGTCAACGCCTTTTCGAAATATGAAATATATTTATCTACAACAAGTGCATGCTCTTCTAAAAAAAGTTCGCATAATGAAACGTTGAAGGCTATGGGTTATAGCACACTTCGCATAGAAGGAAGCATTAGAATAAGCATAGCAAGTGATTTATCAGATGAACAAATAGAAACTTTTAAAATAGCTTTTGATAAAGTATACAAAGAAGTGAAGGAGTTATTAAAAAATGAATTATGATCACATTTTAGTGAGATATGGAGAATTAACGTTAAAGACTGGTAACAGAAATATGTTTGTAAATAAGCTAAAATCTAATATTAAAAATCGATTAATGCCATTGCAAGGATATAAAGTAAGGGCAAACCGAGACAGAATGTATATCGATGTACATGAAGGTGCAGATATTGAAGAAATGATGTCTAGAATACAAACAGTATTTGGTGTTCATTCTGTTAGTCCAGTAGTAAGAATTGATAAAGAAATAGATATTATGAAAGAAGTTGCAATCAAGTTTGCTGAAGATTTTAAAAGTGGCGAAACATTTAAAATTGACGTAAAAAGAGCAGATAAAACATTCGAATATGATACATTTGAGTTACAACAAATGTTAGGTGGTTACGTATTACAAAATACTGAAAACATTAATGTAAATGTTAAAACACCTGATCATAAAATAAAAGTAGAAGTAAGAAAAGACGCAGTTTACATGTATACACGCATATTAGAAGGTGAAGGTGGATTACCAGTAGGAACTGGTGGTAAAACACTATTAATGCTGTCTGGCGGAATAGATTCACCTGTAGCTGGTATGGAGGTAATGAAGCGAGGCGTTACTATTGAGGCAATTCATTTCCATAGTCCACCATATACAAGTGACCAAGCTAAACAAAAAGTAATTGACTTAACAAAGCAATTAGCACAATTGACAGGTGATATTAAACTTCATATCGTACCATTTACAGCATTACAAAAACAAATTCATAAAGTTGTTGAAGAAAGCTTTACAATGACAAGTACAAGAAGAATGATGCTTCGTGTTACGGAAAAAGTAGCGCATGAAATTGGCGCACTTGCAATAGTAAATGGAGAAAATTTAGGTCAAGTTGCAAGTCAAACTTTAGGAAGTATGTATGCAATTAACAGTGTTACATCAATGCCTATTCTTAGACCTTTACTAACATTTGATAAAGAAGATATTGTTAAAAAAGCAAAACAAATTAATACATTTGATTTATCAATTCAGCCATTTGAAGATTGTTGCACAATATTCACACCAAAAAATCCAAAAACAAATCCAAAACTTGAAAAAGTCGAGTATTTTGAGTCGAAATTTGATTTTGGTCCATTGATTGATGAGGCAGTGGCAAATGTTGAAACATTAACCATTTCTAAGCATGACGATTTACAAAAGCAGGAAGATAATTGGATGGATGATCTACTTTAAATTGACGTTGGGATGTCTTTATAAATAAAGTAGAGGAGCGTTATGATGGAGTTTGATATTAATATTTTAATTATTATCATGTTATTTGGTTTATTGGCTTCTTTTATAGATTCTGTAGTTGGTGGAGGAGGCTTAATTTCTTTACCTGCTTTATTAGCTGTAGGTATGGACCCAGCTGTTGCTTTAGGGACGAACAAACTAGCAAGTTCTTTCGGGACTTTTACAAGTACTATGAAATTTATAAAGGCCAAAAAGGTAGACTTCGATATTGTAGGTAAACTATTTCCTTTAAGTTTTATTGGTTCAATTCTTGGTGCATTTACAGCAACATTTTTACCACCAGAATATTTAAAGCCACTTGCAATTATCATCTTAGCAATCGTAACGCTTTATTCAATTTTGAAAAAAGATTGGGGAGATATCAATCAATATAAGAAATTGTCATTAGCAAAAGCTATACTATTTATTGTTGGTGTAACGGTAATAGGTTATTACGATGGTTTCTTAGGCGGAGGAACGGGGTCATTCTTCTTATTCGTACTATTGATGATAGGATTAGATTTCTTACATGCAGCAGGTAATGCAAAGTTTTTAAATTTAGCTTCGAATCTTGGTGCTTTACTATTATTCATGTCATTAGGACAAGTTAACTATGTATATGGTTTCTTTATGGCAATTTCTATGGTGTGCGGATCTTACCTTGGTGTAACATTTGCAATTAGGAAAGGTGTATCATATGTGAAAGTACTATTTATCGTAGTTACAATTACATTAATACTTAAAAATGCCTATGACTATATCACAAATCAACTTATGTAATCATATAAAAACAGCTATGAAAAATCTATCGTCGTAGATTTCTTCATAGCTATTTTTAGTATGTGTTAAGAAATTATAAGAATTTTCTTTGTACCTTACTCCAAAATGAATTCTGAGGTAGTTTTAATGTTCTAATAAATTTGTCTTTAATTTGAAGGCTAACAAACTCGACTTCTTGAATACTTAACGCTTCATTATCAAGCCCCATAATAGGATAATAGTTTCCTTCTTTATCTAGTTCAATTTTAAGTGTTCTTGTATCTCCGAGTACTACAGAACTACTAACAGTTCTAAAGTTATTGTTATTTAAAGAAGCAATCTCCGTTAACTGCATGCTTCTAAGTTTAGGGTCAATGATTGCGCCATCAAGTGATTTGTTGTAACCAGTTGATCCTGTAGGGGTAGAAATTAATAAACCGTCACCATTAAATGCTTCGAAATATTCATCGTCAATATAAATTTCCATCTTCATAGGCTTGATAACACTTGATTTAATATAGAAATCATTAAGACACATATATGACATTTGATTATTAAGATTTACTTCTAAAACTGGGTATTTACGTACTAATACATCATTTGAATCAATGGATTCGATTAAATGAGGAATGTCATCTACACTGAAATCTACGTATAAGTAGTTTTGGTCTAAACGTGTTTTAATGCCGATATAAATTTTGTCTTTGTTAAAGTTTGTTTTTCGACATGCTTGAAGAAAACTCCCATCTCCACCAACAGAAGCAATGATATCTGCATCTTCATGATTTGAAACAAATTCGAAGCCACTTGGCGCCATTTCAGTTTCTATATTTTTACATGTTTGTAATACATCCTTATCCTTTGAAGTGAAAAGATAAATTCTTTTGTTTGAACTCATTATTGTTCCTCCCAAATTGTTACAGTTATAGGTAAAGTCTGTTATTATTATAAATGTATTATTTAAAAATAGAAAGGAAGATACTATGTCTAAGAGAATAGTTGCAATTATTATAGCTTTAGTCTTGGTAATTGGTGGTATAGTCGTGAGTTCAGTAGGTTTATTTTTTGATAATTCATTGAAAAAAACTGTAACTGATTCAGACGGAATAACCGAATCAGTTCAATCTGGAAGTGACAGCAGTAAAAAAATTGTCAAATTATCAGTAGATGGCACGATTCAAGATACTGGTGAAGAAAATCCATTTATGGGTGCAAGTGGATATAATCATCAATCATTTTTGAAACAGTTAGATAAAATTAAAAAAGATGACAAAGTTAAAGGTGTTTTATTAGAAATTAATTCTCCTGGCGGCGGAACTTATGAAAGTGATGAAATACATAAAAAGTTAGAAGAAATAAAAGCTAAAAATAAAAAAGTATATGTCCAAATGAAAAATATGGCAGCATCAGGTGGATATTATATTTCTACACCAGCAGATAAAATTTATGCCGGTTCACAAACATTAACAGGATCATTAGGTGTTATTATTTCAAGTATTAATTATGCCGAGCTAGCTGATAATTTAGGTGTGAAAGATGATTCAGTTACATCTGGAAAACATAAACAAATTATGAATCCAATGAAAGACATGTCTAAAGAAGAAAAAGACATTATGCAATCAATTATAGATGATAGTTACAAACAATTTGTAAAAGTAATTAAAGATGGCAGACACATGTCAGAATCAGAAGTTAAAAAATTAGCAGATGGAAGAATCTATTCTGCACAACAAGCAAAAGCAAATGGACTAATTGATGAAATTGGTTACGAAGATGATGCAATTAAAGATTTGAGAAAACAAATCAAATCTGACAACGCACAAATCGTTACGTATGATACATCAGGAGGCATTTGGAATATACCATTGTCAGCAACAAGTAAAATTTCATCTATGTTAGGCATTGACAATATGAGCAAATATGAAGCTTTAGTTAAAGCAAATAAATCACCTCAACCAATGTATTTATATGGTGAGTAAGGAGGATTTTGAATGTCTGAACTAAGTTATGAACAAGTTGCTACATCACGCGTACAAAGTGATTATGAACGCACTGTAAATAAACATTTAACACAAATAAAATCCATGGTATTTGCTGGTTTCTGGGTTAGATTATTAGCATATATAATTGATTTACTAGCTTTAGCAGGATTTAAAGGAATTGTCTTAGGTCCGCTTTTTGCATTAACAAACATACAAGATGAATATCTCTTTACGCCGTATTTTAGTGTTGAAAATATAGTGAGTGCCATTATATTTTACTTATACTTTGTATTAATGACATATTATTATAAAGCGACATTAGGAAAGCTCATTCTTGGGATAAGTATATATAGAGAAGATGGACAACAATTAAAATTTAAAGATATTTTATTTAGAGAGTGGATAGGTAGAATTATTTCAGGTATATTATTTGGTTTACCTTATATCGTTGTTGCTTTTACAAAGAAACATAAAGGCATACATGATTATTTCGGTGAGACAGTTGTATTGAAGAATAAATATATTGAACTAAGAAATGACTTTCAAAAAGCTGCTAATAAATAAGTATATAATCAAATGAATTTTAAAGTCTCTTTAATCATGATAAAATGAATTTATCAATATTAAGGAGGCTTTTTTTATGGCGCAAGTTACATTCAAGAATGAACCAGTTACACTTTTAGGTGAGGAAGTTACAGTAGGTTCAATCGCACCAGATTTTACTGTATTAGCAAATGATTTATCAACTAGAACATTAAACGACTATGAAGGTAAAAAGAAACTCATTAGTGCCGTACCTTCTTTAGATACAGGTGTTTGTAGTCAACAAACTCGTAAATTCAATGAAGAAGCAGCGAACGAACAAGATGGTGTTGTTCTAACGATTTCAAATGACTTACCATTCGCTCAAAAAAGATGGTGTGCTGCAGAAGGATTAGACAATGTTGTAACATTAAGTGACCACCGTGATTTATCATTCGGTGAAAACTTTGGCGTTGTTATGGAAGAACTTCGTTTATTAGCACGTTCAGTCTTTGTATTAGACAAAGATAACAAAGTTGTATATGCAGAAGTTGTGAGTGAAGGTACAAATCACCCTGACTATGACAAAGCATTAGCAGCATTTAGAGAATTAAACTAATTAACAATTATAGATTGCTGTCCATTAGATTGGGCAGCTTTTTATACGAAAGAGGGCAATTATGACTGAAGAAAAGAATATAATGGAAACATTATTTAAAAAACTTGATGAAAAAAGTAAAGATTTACATGATGAGAATGGACAAAGTTTCATTGAGAATTTAGGTTTAGCAATGGAAGATATTTATATCAACCAAAGAGATGTATTAGAACAATCTACGTTACAAGAACGTAGAAAAGCATTTCAATTTGCATATTTAAGTCTTATGAAAGAAGAAATTATTCAACCTAACCACCAAATGACTCCAGACTCTATTGGATTTATATTAAGTTATCTTGTAAATCTATTTACAAAAAACAAGGAAACATTAAATATTGTTGATATTGCAAGTGGTACAGGACATTTGAGTGCCACAATTAATGAACAAAATCCTAACAAAACAGTTATGAATCATCTTATTGAGGTAGATCCGGTATTACAAAGAGTCAGTGTACATCTAGCAAACTTCTTAGAGGTACCTTTTGATGTGTATCCACAAGATGCTATTATGCCATTACCACTTGAAGAAGCTGATGTAGTAGTAGGAGATCTTCCTGTCGGATATTATCCAGTTGATGAACGTAGTAAAGAAATGAAGTTAGGTTTTGAAGAAGGGCATAGTTATAGTCACTATTTATTATTAGAACAAGCAGTTTATGCGACTAGACCTGGTGGCTTCATATTTATGATTGTTCCAGATAGTTTATTTAAAGGTGAGGAAGAAGTGAAACAGCTTCAAAAATTCATTGCAACAGAAACAGAAATGCAAGCATTCTTGAATTTCCCTAAAAACTTATTTAAGACTGAGCAATCAAGAAAATCATTATTGATATTGCAGAAAAAAGATTCAGGTAAAACACATAGTGTTGAGGTATTATTGGCAAATATTCCAGATTTCAAGGCACAAACTCAATTGCAAACGTTTTTATCAGAAGTAAATGAATGGATTAAAGAAAATCATTCTTTATAAACTGTATTAATACTTGATAAGTAACTGTATTAGTGTTTAAATAGTATAGAAAAGTTTATCAGGAGGAAGTCTAAATGACAAAAATTATAGCTATTAATGCTGGTAGTTCATCTTTAAAGTTTCAATTATTTGAAATGCCTGAAGAAAAAGTAATAACTAAAGGTTTAATAGAACGAATTGGATTAAAAAATTCAATCTTCTCTATTACAGTAAATGGTGAAAAAATAACAGAAACACTTGATATTGAAAATCATGAAATTGCAGTAGACATCATGTTAAAAGCACTTAAAGATCATAATATCATCCAAGATATTAATGATATTCAAGGTAGTGGACACCGTGTTGTACATGGTGGGGAATTATTCCCTGAATCTGCTTTAGTCACAGATGATGTTCTAACTAAAATTGAATCATTAACGGACTTAGCGCCGTTACACAATCCGGCTAACTTAATGGGAATTAAAGCGTTCAGAAAGTTATTGCCTAACATTCCTCATGTAGCTGTATTTGATACGTCATTCCACCAAACTATGCCGAAAGAATCATATTTATATAGTTTACCTTACAATTTCTATAAAGATTTTGGAATTCGTAAATATGGTTTCCATGGTACAAGTCATAAATTTGTATCTGAAAGAGCGGCAGAGTTATTGGATAGACCGTTAGATCAATTAAGAATCATATCTTGTCATATTGGTAATGGTGCTTCTATAGCAGCAATTGATGGAGGTAAATCAGTTGATACATCAATGGGCTTTACACCTTTAGCTGGTGTTACTATGGGAACACGTTCTGGTAACCTAGACCCTGCATTAATACCATTTATAATGGAAAAAACAGGGAAAAACGCTGAAGAAGTATTAAATATATTAAATAAAGAATCAGGTTTATTAGGTATTTCTGGTTCATCAAGTGACTTAAGAGATATTGAACAAGATGCTACTGAAGGAAACGAAAGAGCAAAATTAGCACTAGATGTATTTGCATCAAGAATTCATAAATATATGGGTTCTTATGCTACAAGAATGCACGGATTAGATGCAATTGTATTTACAGCTGGTGTTGGTGAAAATTCAGACACAGTTCGTGCTAAAGTATTAGAAGGTTTAGAATTTATGGGCGTATATTGGGATCCACGTTTAAACACGGGATTACGTGGAGAAGAAGCGTTCATTAATTATCCGCATTCACCTGTTAAAGTAATTGTAATACCAACAGATGAAGAAGTTGTAATTGCTCGCGATGTACTTAAATTCGGTAATTTAGGTTAATAAGAATATATTTTTCTAGGCTACTTATTTCCTGTATTGAATAGGAGATAAGTAGCTTAGTTTTTGTTGGAATTAATTTCTGATGATGTCTTGGATTAACAATTAGGAGTATTATATATTAGTTGCGTATAAAGAAAAATATATTTGACCAAAAGCTATTATGTTTATACTGTTCGTAAAAGGGCAAATAGTATAAGAAGCATTTATGAGGAGGCAAATTATGAGACCCGAAAGAGCGTTGCTTAAACTGATAAGAATTATTACACGTAAAGTTATGAGAGATCAAGACAGAAAACAAAGACAAGATAATAATCAAAAAAAGTAACTCATACCGAAATATGAGTTACTTTTTTGATTGTTTTGTAATGATTTTAGTGGTGTTCATCAAATAGTTCTTTAGTTGCTACAGTTGGTTCGAAGTCATCAGGCATAGTTTCAGTTCTTACTACTAAAACATCGCAAGGTGAGTTTCTTACAATTGATTCTGAAACTGAACCAACTATAAATCTTTCTACAGCATTTAAACCAGATGTACCACACATAATTAAATCTACATCAAATTCTACTGCTAGCTTTTTAGGAATAACTGTTTTTGGCGAACCAAAAGATAGTTTAGTTGCGACATTTGAAACACCATTTTTTTCAGCATTTTCTTTATATCCAGATAATAAACTTTCAGCAAAACTTGTTGCTTTGTTAACTATCTGAGTATCATAGGCCTCAACACTCGCATATGATCGTGAATCTACAACATTGACGATTGTTAATTTAGCATCATTACGTTTCGCAACAGCTACAGCTTTGTTGTAAGCCCATTCTGCCTCAGTCGAACCATCTACAGCTATAAGAATATTTTTGTAATTAAACATATAAACCGCCTCCTCGTTCTTTTCTTATATTATATCATAATTTTCTGAAAAAATAACTAATGAGCAGTTAGAAAATTACTATTT
>NZ_PPQZ01000114.1 GCF_002902525.1 Mammaliicoccus stepanovicii | reverse complement strand
GTGCGGCTGGATCACCTCCTTTCTAAGGATATTACGGAATGACCATTAGGTCATGGAATAGCGTGGACATATTGTATTCAGTTTTGAATGTTTATTCAACATTCAAGAAATAGATAGGGCCTATAGCTCAGCTGGTTAGAGCGCACGCCTGATAAGCGTGAGGTCGATGGTTCGAGTCCATTTAGGCCCACCATTTTTTTGCACATTGAAAACTAGATAAGTAAGCAAATAGATTTTACCAAGCAAAAAACCGAGTGAATTTTTAACGAAATTCAACAAGCTTAATAATCGCGC
>NZ_PPQZ01000113.1 GCF_002902525.1 Mammaliicoccus stepanovicii | reverse complement strand
TTAATCCTATTTGATATATCACATATAAGACGAAAAATATTAATTGATAACTTAGATATTGATTATCCAAAATATTTTTTTGCTCATCTGAAAATATTAAAACTATCATGACGAATGTGACAATTCTATTGTAAATAAGGCTACGTTTACCAATCAGTCCTAGAACGATAACCGGTAATAATAAAATAATTGAAATATAGAAAAAACTAAAATCTCCATATGGAATCATAATTCTAACTCCTCAAATACTTTATTTCTATTTAATTTACCATTCGGTGTTAAAGGTAGTGTTTCAGTGTATTTAAACTTTCTTGGTATCATATATTCTGGTAAATGTAACTTTAATTCATTTTTTAAATGTTTAGTTATATCTTGATCTTGAGATAGACTTGAATCATTTAATACAACTGTTGCATATAGATATTGAATTTTCTCACCTTTTTTAATTGGTGTTACAATAGCTTGCTTTACATCAGATAATTTTTCTAGCATCATTTCAATTTCTTCAAGTTCCATTCGATAACCATTAATCTTAATTTGGAAATCAATTCTTCCACTTATAAACCAATAGCCCTCTTTAAATTCAGCTTTATCACCTGTATAGTAATGCTTCACGCCATCAATTTTATTAAAAGCTTTGTCATTTTTTTCTTTGTCTTTAAGATAACCTTTACTTACACTTTTACCGAGAATGACCAATTCTCCTTCATCTGTGTTTTCTAAACTAGAGTTTGGTCGAACTGTACCGATTGGTAATGGATTAAATATGTTGAGTACATCTTCAGTTATTTCGATACTTGTAACCGCTACTGTTGCTTCTGTCGGACCATAAGTATTATATATCGTAGCTGAGTTAAACTTCTCTCGTAACTTTGTTGCTGTCTTATGGCTAAGTACCTCACCACAGAAGAAAAACTGTTTCAATTCTGGGTAATGCTCTTCATCAAATCCAGGTAATAGTAAACACATTTCTAAAAATGAAGGTGTTGATACCCAACTCTCAACTTGCTTACTATTTAACATTTCGTATAATTGTTTCGGTTTTTCAATCATTAATTTATCTACTAATTCTAAAGTACCGCCAGACATTAAACATGGATAAATTGCCATCACAGATAAATCAAATGAAAATGGCGCTTGATTCAACCATTTCTTACCTTCACCTAACTTATTTAAAGATAACATCCATTCAGTAAAATCTAATAAACTTTCATAACTAATTTGTACACCTTTAGGCATTCCAGTTGAACCAGAAGTAAAAATTGTATATACAGTATCGTTCTTATGTAAATGGTCAAGTTCACCTTGTGATGAATGAGTTTTCAAACTATCTTCTATTGTTAATTGTTTTACTTCAATATCTTCTAAAATTTGATCTGTTGTATTAAAAATGAATGATGGTTCTACTTTATTAATAATATGCTCTATTCTTTCTTTAGGAATTGACGTATCGATTGGGACATAACCAACTCCTGCTTTAATACTTGCAATCATACCAACAATCATAAATGGTGACATATGACCATATACGACAATTGGGTTTGATGAATCACATAATACATTCGCTAAATTAGTCGAATAAATATCTAAATCACGATAGTTCATTGCTTGTTCCCTATAAGATATTGCAACGTTGTTCCCATGCTCATGACTCATATAAGAAATTTGTTCTATGATGTTTCGCATAATTTACTCCTTAATTAAAATTCATTATATATAAAATCATTACTTGCACTACCACCAGCATAAATCCAAAATAATGCTAGTAATATTAGAAAATAGAGAATGGTTAAACCAATGAGCTTAATTGGCTCAGAGTTTAAAATTGCACTAATTTTTTCCATTGTCTTTCTCCTTAAATTATTATTTATTTATTATTCTATTTGTTTATTATATTCATTCTCAATCAGAATATCAATTAAAAACTGTAAATAAATAACAGTGTGGTATTTTTATTC
>NZ_PPQZ01000112.1 GCF_002902525.1 Mammaliicoccus stepanovicii | reverse complement strand
AGATGTGTATAAGAGACAGATCCTACTTCATATCAAATAGCGTAAGTATACAATCACATTCACTCGTTCTAATGATTGTTACAATAATCTTCTATCGCTTTCATCAATTGTACTTATGTCCTTTATCTCGTATATAAAACAATTTAATTCCTTGTTTTCCTATAATATGAACAACTATACTTTTCCTATTGTTTCATTTCCCACTGTTAAATTAAATATTTCATGACCTTGTGTATTTAATCCATCTGGTAATAGCTTTTTAAAGTAGTTACTACTTTTTTCGAATGATTCTTCTTCTCCCCAAGCACCGCTTTTGACTTGTTCTTCAGCAAATTCTTAACATGACATCTCATAGAACTCAATAAATTCTTTGTCTATTAAAGCTAATAATTCTACAGTCATCCATATTCCCTCGTTTCTGTATTTCGTTATGATATATTATACACATAATAATAAACATAACAAAAAAGCCTGCAACCATAAAGGTTACAGACAATATAACGGAGATGGAGGGATTCGAACCCTCGCGCCGCAGAACGACCTACACCCTTAGCAGGGGCGCCTCTTCAGCCAACTTGAGTACATCTCCATGGCTCCACAGGTAGGACTCGAACCTACGACCGATCGGTTAACAGCCGATAGCTCTACCACTGAGCTACTGTGGAATAATGATATTTATATCAAGCACAAATACTATTATATCAACCACAGTAATATTTTCAAGTGTAAACTCAAAAAAATTAACGGAACATTTACACTTCTAGTGATAGTTGTTCCGTTATTTTGATTTTAATAGCTAATGCTTATCTTTTAAATACATTTTAATTACATCCAACACACTATATCCTTCTTGTTTAAGGTCTAAATCAAATGGACTTTGGTCTTTATTTAAATTGTTAATAAAGATTTTATTTCTATGATTTTTATAATGTAAACAAGTACAATTTAAATATTGATGATTTAGAATATGGAATGATATTGGTACTTCTATTGATCGCTCTTCTTCAAATTGAATTTTAGATTTATTTCCTTTTAATTCAACTATATTCCGCACGTACAATAAATTTATCCATGAATTTTCTATCGATCTCTCTGAATGTGTACAAAAAAAGTAAGTGGATGTAATTGGTGATATTAAAATCGGAGGTTTACTTGAAATATTAGTTAGTCTTTTGGTGAACAACTTTCTTTCCTGTATATGTTCACCATAAAATCGACAAGATTGATTCATAATTTCTTGTGGTCTTTGTTCAATTATAAAAGTGTCTTTTCCCGCTTCAGAAACCTCTGTATGAACAATATGTTCATTAAACTTTACTGCTTTTAGATAAATGGTATTTTGTTTTATTATGTAACGCTCCATCGCATTACTCCCTTCATATATATTTTCCTTATTTTATCTTTCTATAAATAAAATATAATTCATTATTTCATAGTAGTCAATATTTTTTGCCACTTTTTACTATTTTATGCATATATAATGTTCCGGCATAAATTTAGAAATCGTATATCACGATTTCAATTTATTTACGATATTTTTCATAATCTTTTCAAGCAAAATAATTTGAAAATTATAAATACTATCATATAATAAGGATATAAAGCAATTTGTTTCTAAATTT
>NZ_PPQZ01000111.1 GCF_002902525.1 Mammaliicoccus stepanovicii | reverse complement strand
ATGGAACAACTGTGACTACAAAAACAGATGAGAATGGAAATTATAATTTCCCAGATTTACCAAATGGCACTTATGAAATCACATTTGAAACGCCAGCAGGCTTCGAACCAACAAAAACAAATGTTGGAACAGACGATAAAGATTCAGATGGTCAAAAAGTAACAGTTGTCGTCAACAATAAAGATGATATGACAATTGATTCAGG
>NZ_PPQZ01000110.1:8238-9636 GCF_002902525.1 Mammaliicoccus stepanovicii | reverse complement strand
GGATATAATGGGTATTTTTAGAATATATTAATTAATATTAGAGAGGATTAATTTATGGAAGAGAAGTTAAGTAGCGAGCAATTCTTTATGGATATTGCAGATGATTTGTTGTTTATATCACAAAGAATTAGTAATAAAGCAAAAGATTATAATGTGAATTTTGATTGGGAAGTCATGGTATTAAAATCATTAACTGTTAATTTGAATGAAGGTAGGAATAATTAACGAATACACAATTGTCAGCTTAATAAGAAGCATTGGTATGTTTTTAAATTTTCATTTTTGTAATAAATATTATAGAATCTTGATTTTTGATACGAAAGAAGCTGGGACATACATAATGAGTCCCAGCCTCTTTTTTATATTGATAGTAGATGAATGAATTGAATATACGTTTTATATTAAGTTGTTTTGAATGCTATTCATACTTACCGATATGGAACAACGAAACTTTTTGATAAAATGAGATTCCTGCTCCACACTCTATTTTTCGAATTACGATTTTTAATTGTCAAACAAAACATCCAAGCCTTCCTTTTATAATTAATTTAAAAATAAAGACTCGAAATTGTGACCATAAAGTTATTTAAAAAATGGGTTAAGATTGCTACTTCTATTCTTCTAGTTTTTAAATAAGCAAGACCAAATATTAAACCTTTAACAAAATATGGAAGATAGCCAATTAAGGTATCGGAGTCGTGGGCTACTGCAAATACTACACTTGACACAATAAGTCCTATAAATAAATGCTTCCTAAAAATAACGCTTAACATGAAGCCTCTAAAAATAAACTCTTCTATTATTGCTGGTAAAATAGCCAAACTAATGATAGATGCCCATAATGGTAGACGTTGTGTACTATCATCAAAAAATGCTTGGTTTGTCGGTAGTGGATTGAAAAATAAATAAATAGTATCAAATCCATACGTGAGTAAATAACCGAATAAGATGATTAATAAATGAGTGACTGTTAATTTTTTGAATTCTATAAAATTAAGACCAATATATTTAATGAGTAAAACAATTGAAGAAACAAGGATTAGACATAATATGGGATGGTCTTCACCCTGATCCAATAAATAAAATAATATCAATGAGATTATGCAGGCTTTAACTAATGCCATAAAATAATTTTCTCTTGATACTGATAAGTCATCTTTAAAAATTTCATTTTTTGTTATCATTTTTTCCTCCTGTTGAATGTTCATGTCGATGATGTAACTATTAATAGATATTAAATTTAATGAAAATGTTTGTCTGTATTTGAAGTTGTTTCACCTCTTATATTTAAAATATCTTTGATATAAATTCCTCCTGAAAATAATCTAGCTATTTTAAGGTAATATGTGATGTTTCTCATGCTGTTAATCCTTTCCTTGTAATATTTAACAAAAGTAT
>NZ_PPQZ01000110.1:0-8228 GCF_002902525.1 Mammaliicoccus stepanovicii | reverse complement strand
AAAGTATCAATACGCTTTATTAACTTTTCATTAATTATTATTAAAAATCATAGTTAAATAAGCAAATAACTATTAATTTCAACAAGAACATCAATAGTATAAAATGTAAATAAAAGGGGTGTTCATTTGATTCAATCAATTAATCACATGACGTATTCAGTTTCAAACTTAAGTAAATCTGTTAGTTTTTATAAAGTTATATTAAAAGCTAACATTTTGTTGGAAAGTGATAAGACAGCATATTTTACATTAGGTGGTCTATGGTTAGCGCTTAATGAAGAAGAGAATGTACCTAGAAATGAAATTCAATATTCATATACCCACATAGCTTTTAAAATTGATGAAAGAGAATTTGACGAATGGCACTAATGGCTAAGTGATAATGATGTGAAGGTATTAGAGGGACGTACAAGAGATGAAAGAGATAAACAATCAATCTAC
This sequence comes from Mammaliicoccus stepanovicii, assembly GCF_002902525.1. Lineage (GTDB taxonomy): Bacteria > Bacillota > Bacilli > Staphylococcales > Staphylococcaceae > Mammaliicoccus > Mammaliicoccus stepanovicii. The sequence goes on along the minus strand of NZ_PPQZ01000110.1, from coordinate 7,787 downwards.
TTTACCGATCCAGACGACCACAAGTTAGAATTACATCAGGGACATTAGAAGATAGGTTAGATTATTATAAAGAAGAAAAGCCGCATATGAAATTTTATGAATAGGATGAAGTAGATGAAGAAGACAATATTAGTAGATGACCATATAAAGTTAAGAGATGCATTAGATAAGGATGCAAAAGTATATGTTGAAATTCCATTTGATGAAGAATTACTGAAAATGTATGGTTCTGAAATGAATGCAAATAAAGAAAAATCATTAGATAAAGCAATGTTGTTCATTAATGAGATAAAGTCTAATCCTTATGAATGGGCTATTGAATATAAAGGAAAGTTTGTTGGACAAGTTAGATTAACAATAGATGATAAAAATAAAAAAGCCAAATTTGCCATTGGTATCTTTAATCCTCAATGTTGGAATAAAGGAATTGGAACGAAAGTTTCAAATGAAGTATTGAAATTTGGTTTCTCTGAATTAAGACTTCACAGAATTTATGTGAAGGTACTGGCCTATAATAAAAGAGCTATTAAATCGTATGAAAAAGTAGGATTTAAAATTGAGGGTGAAGAAAGAGAAGGCGCTTATATTAATGGGAAATATGAAACAGATATTCATATGGGAATACTAAAAAGTGAATATGAGGAATTAAACGGAGAATTATAAGTATATTTATTTTCTGTTACGAGAATTTTTTTGACATAAATTGGAAACAGAAATATAATCATAACTGTGTAGAATTGGTCATTTATATAAGTGAATGCTGATTATGAAGAAAGATGAGATAGGTTATCCAACTTCTATAGTAAGAGTAATAAAATTGTGTCATGTTCTTGAAATTGTAAGCGGGATTCTATTAGTTAAAGGAAGGTTCATCATGAAAAAAAGTATATTATTTATTGCGTTATTATTTCTATTTATTTCTTACGGTTGTTCTAAAGAGGATGAAAGAGAAGAAGAAGTAGATAATAAACCGCCATCCAATTTATCTGGACCTAAGAAAATTTTTGAAAACAACGTAAAGCACAAAGTCATTTCAAAACAAGATGCCAAAAAAGACATTAAACTGTATCTAGATAGTTCGGCAGAACTATCTGAAATAAGTGAATATTATCAAGATAAATCTTATGATGAAAAATTAAGTGAAAATGACGATAAAAATCTAAAAAAGATAAAAAAACGACTTCAAGAAAATGATCGCAATTTTCAACTTTATATAGAAAATAATGAGTTTCCAACTAAGTACAAGGACAATTTATATAAAATTCACAAATACATATATAAATCTAACCAGTTTGATATAGAATCATTCGTAGATGATATTGAAGAAGGAAAAATATCTCGAGATAAGTTTGATAAACTTTATAAAGATACGAAAGAAGTAAATGGTAAAGAACAGAAAAAGATTGAAGATTTTCTGAAAGAAGAAAATATTAAAACAAAAGCGTTTAAAAAGTAATAGGCAGTTATATTATCAATAGTAATTAAAATAATTTTGTAAATACGCAATGAATAAAGTATTCAGCCTTTAAGGTTGGATATTTTTTTATGTTGGAAATACATATAGATTATGGATTAAATGTCGAGTTATTCCAAGACATTGCCTATTTCGTGGATTAACTGTTGAGTTATTCCAAGACATAGTCCATCTTGTGGATTAACAGCCGAGTTATTCCAAGACATTGCCTATTTCAAGGATTAACAGCCGAGTTAATCCAAGATGTACACCATTTCATGGATTAAATGTCGAGTTATTCCAAGACTTGCACCATTTCATGGATTAACAGCCGAGTTATTCCAAGACATTGCCTATTTCGTGGATTAACTGTCGAGTTAGCCCAAGACATTGCCTATTTCGTGGATTAACAGCCGAGTTATTCCAAGACATTGCCTATTTCGTGGATTAACTGTTGAGTTATTCCAAGACATTGCCTATTTCATGGATTAAATGCCGAGTTAATCCAAGATGTACACCATTTCATGGATTAAATGTCGAGTTATTCCAAGACTTGCACCATTTCATGGATTAACTGTTGAGTTATTCCAAGACATAGTCCATCTTGTGGATTAACAGCCGAGTTATTCCAAGACGTACACCATTTCATGGATTAACAACTGAGTTATTCCAAGACTTTGCAATGAATCCTAAAAAAACGAGTAAATCATGATGAAAAATGATTTACTCGTTTTGATTATGATTGCAACGGTTTCTGTTCAGTTCTATATTGATTTATCTTTAAAGCAATTAATTTAAAAATCTAAATAATAGTATATATCGGATTTGCCTTGTTGATTAGTAAAATGATAATTTTTAGTATTGAGTCCGCCAATTTCAAAACCGTAACGTAAATAAAATCGATTGGCTGCTAAATTATTATCTTGTGCCACAGTGTAAATGCCATTGATGTTCTCACTTTTGGTTAATAATATGGCTTTGTCTATTAATTTAGTGGCGATATCTTGTCTACGGTGTGATGTTGCTACTTTTAAGTCATTTAAATAAAGATAGTTGTTCCAATTGTATTCAAATACTGCTAAACCAACACATACTTTTCTTTCAAAAGCACCTATAGCAAAACCTTTTCTATTGATGTCATTTAATGTATAATTTTCATCTGGAAATGTCATAGATTCTGACTTCGTTAAGATTTCGCTATGATTCCAGGATTGATTGGTTCTCGACACTAAGAGTTTACCAAACAAGTTAAACGGTTCATTTGGTAGGGTGAGTGCGACTTGATTCTTCTCGGTTATTCTTTCAATTGTGATCTTCACTGTTTGTTATTCCTCCTTTATTAGAGTATTTTTAAATGTGCATATTGTGGATGAAGTATGATGAGAAACAGGCGTTAAAAAAATTATACAATATTGTGAACAGTATTTATTTTTATGTAAAACTTGTGTTAATATATCAAAAAACATTTGTGAGGTTAATTATGAGTGGAAATTATAAGATTATAATAAATGTTGTAGAAGACGTAAGTGACGAGCTTCTTTATCTTTCTCAACGATTATATGATTGTAAAAATCAAAACGAAACTTGTATTGAATCTGAAATTCAAATATTAAAAAAGTGTTTATCTCAACTTGAAAGTTTCAATAGGAAAAGCATGAGTTTAGATAAAGTTGAAATGTAATAATGGCTATTCCGATTTTGTAAATTACTATCACCTGAGAAGTGTGCTTCATTTCCTCGGCACAATAGTAACTTTCAAAATCGTGAAATTGTTTAATTGATTTCTAGTATATTTAATCCTTCTGATACATGTGGTTCTTCGAAAAAGCTGGATACATATTCGAATGTTTCTGGTGTATCGAAAGTTGCACGCTCCGGAAATTCCAGTCTTCTTTTGGAAATTTGCTGAAGACAGTGTTCATCACTTATATTAAGATAAATGAGTTGATGATCTGCATTGATTTCATTCGCTATATTTAATAACCAATTTCTTTGTTCTTTAGTATTTCCCGGGAAATCCATTACGACATTAGTATTTGTAGTTAGAATTCTTTGAATATGCATTTTTAATAAAGGTTTGATCTGTTGGGCGTAATTTAGGTAGTCATCAAATGTATTTATTTGATTTGGATATAATTTAGATAGCCATTCGTCTTCTGACAGTAATACTGCATTAAAGTTTGATTCGTATTGTTTAGCTTTCGTTGATTTACCTGCGCCCATCTTTCCAGTAAAAAAATATAAAGTACCGATTTGTTTCATGTGTTTTACCTCGTTTCGTTTTCTTTGTACCATACCAACGCTTTCGCTTCGGTTTGTTTTATAAATGAGTCTTTGCCGTTTATGTAGCTTTCTTTATCACCATTAAATTTAGCAAATAGTGTTTCTTTTAAATTGGAATATTCTTTTGCGATATCTGGATGTTTAATTAAGTATGCTTTGAATGCGAGATGTCTATTTATATCGGTTTTATTATGGATATCGAATGTATGAACATGAAAGAGTCTTTCATTTGTAACTTTATCACTTTTGGTAAAGTATCTTCTGTTTTCAATTCCAAATTCACCAAGTACTTCATAATCTATATTCTCAAAGTATGAATTATATTGGTCAACTTTATTGATATCTTTAACTACAGGTAAAATATCTATAATAGGTTTAGCCATTATACCGGGAATGGATGTGCTGCCAATATGGTAAATGTCGACTAGCTCTTTGCCAAAAATTTGACTAATCTTGTTAGCTTCTTTAGCATAGGTGTTTGCCCAATCTGAACGGTGTGATTCAATGGTTATTTTCATAGATTATTCAACTCCTTAATATATTTAATCATTGTACCATTACACTAAATGGATATTCTAGTTAAATCGTTGTAGAGGGATTATTCCTAAACCAATAAATTTGTGTTTATTAGAATAGTAGCCATAATTAAAATGAGTGATTTTCTCCATTTATGGGTATGTGATAAGTAAATCAGTATATAATGAGTGATGAATGTCTAAGACACATATTAAAGGAGATTTTTAGAATGAAGAAGTTTTTTATTGTGTTATTGGCTTCTGTATTTGTTCTATCAGCATGTGATAAAATTGAAATTTCTTTTGGTGATAAACCACATCAAGAAAAGAAAGATTCAAAAAAAGACAAAAAAGTTAAAAAGAAGAAGGTTAAGAAAAAAGAAAAAAGTACCGAAGAAGTAATAACTGAAGAACCAACAATACAACAACCAACAACGCAACAACCAGTAACACAAGAACCTGCTACACAAGCGCCAGCACCGACGACTGAAGAGCAAACGACAGAAGAACCGACGACAGAAGAAAAAACAACCGAAGAAAAATCGACAGAAGAGAAAACGACCGAAGAAAAATCAACGGAGGAACCTAAAACAGAGGAGCCTAAAACCGAAGAACCAACAACAGAAGAACCGAAAACTGAAGAACCAAAAACAGAGCAACCTACATCAGAACAACCTAAACCTAAAACAGGGAATGATAGTCAGCAAGATCAAGTGAAACAACGTGCTCGACAAGCTGCTTCTGAATAATAATGAAAAAAGAGAGTGATTTCAGCACTCTCTTTTTTAAATATAAAATAATAGAGACAAAAAGTTAGGAACAATTTAATTTCACGCTATTATTTTACCGTTTTTATGATATGATATGTTTAATTATCATAAAATGGGGGATGGAAAATTGAAAAAAGTGATGTTGCTATTAATGATGACGGGATTATTTTTAGTAGGGTGTAGTAGTTTGAACATTGAAAGAAAAGCAGAGTCGAACGAGAACAAAAAGCATAAGTCAACACATAGTAAACGTAAAGCAAATGATCAAATGAAGACATTTAAATTGGGAGAAGTTGTTGATGCAGACGGTGTTGATGTAATGGTAACAAAAGTCGAGTTTATTAATGATTATGATGAATACAGTTCTCCTGAAAATGGACAAGCGCTTAAAGTTTCATTTAAATTTAAAAATAATAATGATGACCAAGTACTAGTTGATAATTCTGCATTCACCATGAAATCGAAACAAGAAAATTTTCAAGAGTGGTTTGGAACAGATGATAGTCATGCAGGCTTTTCTCATCTATTAAATAAAGGGAATATAGGTACAGGGTATATATATTATGATGTTCCGGATTCTCAAAGATACACTTTAGAGATGGATTTTGTGCCATTGTTCGATACAGTACGTGGTAAATGGGAAATTAAGAAATCTGATATTAAAGGTAATAGTAGTAGTACAAATACAAATGAAGCAACAAATGAAGTGAAAGAAACAGAAGATAATAGTGATGATTATCCTTATACAGCTGAGGAGTATAATTATTTAGTTGATGAATATAATTCATTAACTGAAGGAGAAAAGATGGACCGTGTAAGCCGTGGTGTTACAAATAAAGAATACAATGACTTATTAGAGCGAATTGAGAAAGAATACGATCGATTAGGCGATGAAGCAGATAAAGAATATGATGATTTCTTGAAAGAACAAGAAAAAATAGACGCAGAGTATGATGAAGAAATGCGTAAAGAAGAAGAACGCCAAGCGAAAGAAGACGCAGCATTTGAAAAAGAACAAGCAGAAGAAGATGTAGCATTTGAAAAAGAACAAGCAGAAGAAGATGCAGCTTATGAAGAAGAAATGCGTAAAGAAGAAGAACGCCAAGCGAAAGAAGATGCAGAATTTGAAGCAGAAATGAAATCTTTAGAAGAAGAATAGTTGCATAACATATAATTGAAAATCTTTGTAAATATAAAAACAAGACACCCATCCAAGACCTATATAATCTGAATGGGTGTCTTATTTATTATAATTAAAATGAAATAACGCCTATAATACATGCAACCAAAATCATGAATAATGATGATCCAATTGCCCATTTCATTACAACTTTTTGATTTGTTCCATAGTCAATACCTAACATACCAACTAATAAATAGCCTGCTGCATAGAGTGGGCTAAGTACATGTAGAGGTTGTCCGAGTATAGATGCTCTCGCCATCTCTGCTTTAGGGACATCAAATTGTTGTGCGGATTCTGCTAAGATAGGTAATATACCATAATAAAATGGATCATTTGCCATAAAGTAAGTAAATGGGCCACTTAATATTGCTGTAATAAGTGCAAAGTGACCACCTAATGATTCAGGAATGATATTAACGAGTGCTTTTGCCATTTCATCTACCATTTCTGTTCCGTTCATAACACCAGTAAAAATACCTGATGCAAATACTAAGCCGACTACTGCTAATACATTACCAGCATGTCTCTGAATTAATTCAGATTGTACTTCTAAACTTGGATAGTTAATAAGTAACGCAATTGAGAAACCAATCATAAATAAAACTGGAATAGGTAACCAACTAATAATTAAAGCAAATAGTAATAAGATAGTTAACAATGCGTTTAATATAACTAACTTTGGTCTTAGTAAAGCTTTTTCATCTTCGTCCGTTCCATTCGCGTTGTTCATATCATCTAATGTCAACGACAAGTGATTTTGGATACCAATTCTTCTTCGCTCTTTTATACCTAAGAAATAAGCAGCACCTACAGCAAACAGAATACCAGCAATCATAACTGGGATGATAGGTGTAAATACTTCTTCTGTCGTTAATTGCAATGAAGAAATTGCGCGAGCAGTAGGACCGCCCCAAGGTGTCATATTCATAACACCAATTGATAATAAAGCTAAAGTTGATAATATGTATAAATTCATACCCATTTTTTTATAAAGTGGGAGCATAGCCGTAACTGTGATAATAAAAGTAGTAGTACCATCTCCATCAAGTGCAACGAGTGAAGCTAAAGCTACAGTTCCAATTGTGATTTTTACAGGATCACCCTTTACAACTTTCATAATTTGACTAATGATCGGATTGAATAAACCTGCATCTATCATTACCCCGAAATATAAAATTGCAAAAACAAGCATAATACCTGTTGGTGCAACTGTTGAAAGACCATCGAGCATATATTTACCTAAATTCGAATAAAATCCTCCAATTAAAGCAAATATAGTTGGAACAATAATTAATGCTGCAAGTGCCGACATCTTCTTCGACATAATTAAAATCATAAAAATAATAACCATTACAAAACCTAAAATTGCTAAATTCATTTAATCCCCCCCTTTTTCATACCAATTAATTGTAAGCGTTTCCTTAAGGTTTGACAATAGTTCTTGGTTAATTTTCTTAATAAAATGAATATTTAGAAAAAAGTGCGTGTAAACGTTTTGAGAATTAATTACTTCATCATGTTAAAAGAATTCATATAATCCATTACAGAAATAATTATATTCAACGAAAGTTATTTTATTATAT
>NZ_PPQZ01000109.1 GCF_002902525.1 Mammaliicoccus stepanovicii | reverse complement strand
TTTATCCGTTACCATTGTGCCGTTTGGATCAGATTCTTCTTTATTTGGAATACCATCATTATCCGCATCTTCATCCCCGTCTGGTGTACCATTACCGTCAGAATCAGGATTTGTTGGATCAGTGCCCGCAACTTCTTCATCTTTATTATTGATACCATCGCCATCGATATCAGGATCTTGATCATCTGGAATGCCGTCGCCATCAGTGTCTGTCACCTTAGGT
>NZ_PPQZ01000108.1 GCF_002902525.1 Mammaliicoccus stepanovicii | reverse complement strand
CTATTACAGTCAATTATAATATATAAATGAAACCTAATGTTGTAAATTTTGGTTTTATATACTTTTTTTACCAAATATATATAAATTTCATAATGAAATACTGTATAATATTTTTAACTGATTTATTTTTAAAATTATGATTATTAGATTAAGAAAAAGAAGCGTTATTGTGATACTTACTTATGAACTATTGAAGCATAATTATTCAAAATATAGATAAGCAGGTGAATCCTATGTCAATTTTATCCGACCATCCAATAATCTCTTTATTAATTATAGCTAGTATTATTTGTGTGTTTATAGAATTTATAGTGATGATAACTTTAAAAAGTAATACATCAATGAAGAGGTTTGTTTTAAAAGGCAACAAAATTTGTGAGTCATCTAAATATGCTATTGCCAGTATATTTTTCATTTTTGCTTCGTCAGGTGTAGTTCAAATTATTAGTTATTATTTATTAGAATCTGGACTTTTTTGGATTATCATATTCACTGCAGGTATTGCAGGATTGATACTCTTTATTCCACACGGCTTATGCTTACTGCCATTCTTTACGCATAAAAAGAAATGGCATATAGTAAAAATTTACATTTGGTGTATTATGATTGGTCTTTCAATGTGGTGGGGAATAGGTTTAATTATGGACCGCAGTACGAAGATATATACAGATGAAGGAGGTGTCGGTTACTATTACGGTAGCTTGATAGAAAAACAATTTAGTGGCTATGCTTATGTAGCTGTAGCGGTGCTTTCAATGATGTTGATTGTCATGAAGAAAGTTGCAAATAAAAATGATGAAACCGAAACTGTTGATAATATAATGCGTACTCATTCATAGTTGCCAAGATAAAAATGGTTATTCACTTCAAAACTTATTAAACATAGATTAACTTAAAATATACCTGAACAAGTATCTGAAATAGAATGATTTCAATCATTCTATATTTATATAGTACATTAAAAGTCTTCTAATAAATAGGATGTGTATAATTATGGAATATAAAGAGTGCAAAAAGATAGACAGTTTGATTTATTCATCATTATTAGAAAGAGAGGATTATGACAATGAGATGGTAGTTTCAACAGGTAGATATACTTTATCTGAATTACCATGTGTAGTTGCTATTAAAAATAATAATGTATTCGGACTGTTAACATACCAAATTTATGATGATTATTTAGAAATTATTTCTATAGATAGTTTTTTAGAAAATAAGGGGATAGGTAGCGAACTACTTAAAAAAATTGAAACAATCGCTTTAGATTTAAACAAAAAAATGATAAAAGTTATTACAACAAATGAAAATATTAAAGCACTTTACTTTTATCAAAAAACAAATATAGAATAATAGAAATTATAGCCAATGCTGTGATTGAAGCTAGAAAAATAAAACCAACAATTCCGTTAATTGGTGAAAATGGTATTGAAATTAAAGACGAAATTATATTAATAAAAAAATTATAATGTTACTAATGCTAAGGAACTTATCATGCAAAAATCCCCTTGCTAACAATATCGTTAACAAGGGGTATTTTAATGGCTATGCAATATATTAAGATTCTATTTCATCATCCATTTGGGCTTCAAATTCATCGAGCAATGTACGTACTTCGTCTGTTGATTCTGTACTCATCAATTGGTGACGCAAGCTACTAGCGCCTCTGATGCCACGTACGTAGATTTTAAAGAATCTGTGTAAACTTTTGAATTGTCGTGTATCAAGTTTAGAATATTTGTCGAACAATGTGAGATGTAATCTTAATAAGTCTAATAGTTCTTTGCTCGTATGTTCGCGTTGTTCTTTCTCAAAGGCAAAAGGATTATGAAAAACACCTCTACCGATCATGACGCCATCGATGCCGTATTGAGTTGCGAGTTCAAGACCTGTTTGTCTATCTGGGATATCACCGTTAATCGTTAATAATGTATTTGGTGCTATCTCGTCACGCAAATTTTTGATGGCTTCGATTAATTCCCAGTGCGCATCTACTTTACTCATCTCTTTACGTGTACGGAGATGGATAGATAAGTTTGCAATGTCTTGTTCAAATACGTGCTTTAACCAATCCTTCCATTCATCTATTTCATAGTAACCGAGACGAGTTTTAACACTTACCGGTAGACCGCCTGCTTTAGCTGCTTGAATAATTTCAGCCGCTCTTTCAGGTCGAAGGATTAGGCCAGAACCTTTGCCTTTACGTGCAACATTAGCTACAGGACAACCCATATTCAAATCTATACCTTTAAAACCCATTTCCGCAACACCAATACTCATTTCACGGAAATGCTCCGGCTTGTCGCCCCATATATGAGCCACAATTGGCTGTTCATCTTCACTAAATGTTAAGCGTCCGCGAACACTGTTTATACCTTCAGGGTGACAAAAACTTTCTGTATTTGTAAATTCAGTGAAAAACACATCAGGTCTAGCTGCTTCACTAATGACATGACGAAAGACAATATCCGTAACATCTTCCATAGGCGCCAAAATAAAAAATGGACGTGGTAATTCACTCCAAAAATTTTCTTTCATAATATATTTAAACCTTCTTTTCTATTAATATCTCGCCATTTTATCCATGATGATATTACCATAAATCTTTAACTTACACAAAAGGATGTTGCTTAATTATAGACATAATGAAGAGATAGAGGTTAGTGGGAGAGATAAACAAATAAACATTGCCCGGGAAATAATGAGAAATTGCTAAATGGTTATTTTAAAACTAGTTCGGCAACATCACTTACTACTTTATCATTTGGTTTTGCGTCTTTATTATTTTTATTTGTAAATATAACTAAAATTATGGGCTTATTGTGACCTTTTGGGTAAACAAATGCTACATCGTTCCTTGAACCGTAAGTTAGTGCTTGTCCACTCTTATCTGCAACTTTAAAAGTTTTTGGAGCGCCTGCATTGATTAATGTGTCTCCGTTTTTATTATTGATCATTAATTTAAGTAAAAATTCTTTATTATCTTTGCTTAAATCTCCATCCATAACTAATTTCTTTAATGTTTTACCAAATGCTTGTGGCGTAGAAGTGTCACTTGTATTCTTTGGAGAATAGTTGTTCAAATCAGGTTCTTTTCTTGATAACACTGTAGTGCTATCATTTAATTTTTTTAATCTTTTTCTCATTTCTTTATAGCCGCCTAATTCATCAATAATGATATTATTAGCAGTATTATCACTGTATAGCATGGTTGCTTCAATTAATTTCTTTATAGTGATATCTTTATCTATATATTTTTCTAGTATAGGTGAGTATGAAACGATTTGCTTTTTACTAATGTGAATCTTTTTGTTTAATTTATTATGCGGTGTTTTTTCAAGTAACAAAGCGCTACTGATCGCTTTCAATGTGGAAGCATAGGCAAATCGCTTATTTTCATTAAATTTAATTTCTTCACCAGTTGCTGTATTTAAAGCATATACGCCAACATTTGCATCATATTTATCCTCAATCATCTTCAAATCTTGTTTCGTTCTGCTTGTAGAACTAAAGCCACTTAGTATCACAACAGCTACAATAATGATTATCAGTTTCTTCAATTTATATAACCTCCTAAATTCGTTATTTACAGTTAAACAGTAGTATTATTATGACTTTATCGCAAATATTTAAAAGTAAGCATACATAGATTTATATAATAACTATAAAATGTATCTTCGATCATACTATGTTATTCAACATTTGGAATGAAAAATCATGATAGCAGCACAAGGAACACCAACTCTAGATGGACTAGGCGGAGTTGGAGGCGGACCACATGCACGTAATGAACAAAATGAACACCTTCCAATAAGTACGAATAAGAAACTAGTTATAGACCAAATGTTTGTACAATGGTATGTAAATATTTAATTAATATCCAAAAAATAAATTATTTGATAATAGCAATATTTTACAAAAATAGCCAATTTATATATAATTTATTTGTTATTAATAATTGTATCGACAATTGTTAAAGCACTAAGCTATCTGAATATATT
>NZ_PPQZ01000107.1 GCF_002902525.1 Mammaliicoccus stepanovicii | reverse complement strand
GGGTGACTTAAACATCACAAACACATATAAACCTGAATCTACAAAAGTATCAGGGGAAAAAGTATGGAAAGACCACGACAACCAAGATGGTAAACGTCCAGAGAAAGTAACAGTCAACTTATTAGCGAATGGTGAAAAAATAGATTCAGTAGAAGTCAGTGAACAAGATGGATGGCAATATGAGTTTAATCAATTACCAAAATACAAAGATGGTCAAGAAATT
>NZ_PPQZ01000011.1 GCF_002902525.1 Mammaliicoccus stepanovicii | reverse complement strand
TTGATTGGTTAAGCCAATCACTCTTTGAAGTACTATTAGTACTCAAAATTATTGGAATTAACGTTGACATATTGTCATTCAGTTTTCAATGTTCATAAAATTCAATGGAGCGGGTGATCGGAATCGAACCGACAACATCAGCTTGGAAGGCTGAGGTTTTACCACTAAACTACACCCGCATATTATATTATTATTTGTTAAATGGTGCGGCCGAGAGGAGTTGAACCTCCACGGGATTTCTCCCACTAGGCCCTCAACCTAGCGCGTCTGCCATTCCGCCACGACCGCGCATGGTTTGCAGTAATTCTTATTAATAAGTTATTTAACTGACTGTTATTAATTATATTACTTAAGATTTACAAAGTCAATAATTTCGTTTAACTTTTTGTTGTAATTTTACTTCCTTAAAACTGCTGTAACATTTGTTGTTACTTCTTTAAGGAACGTTAATAATCATACGACGATTTCTCTGTTTCGTCAACAACTTTTCCTTATTTTTTTACAAAAAAATTACTACACCCTAAATTTAGAGTGTAGTAATTTACTTTACTTGATTTTTGTTATTATTTTTAACTTTCCACCACAGATTCCACATCTATATTTGGCTGTATTCACTTTCTTAATTCGCTTAAACTTAACTTTACATGCTTCACATTTATAAATATACTTTGCTCTTTCATCATAAGATTTTATAGGCTGACAGAATCTTGGTGCATCTACTTTCTTGATTAAATCTTTAAATGCCTTATCTCTATGCTGGTATCCTTTTCCTTCTATATGTAAGTGATAGTGGCATAGTTCATGTTTAATAATGTCTTCAAGTGCTTTTTTACCAAATTTTGAATATTGTTGATAGTTTATTTCTATATTATGACTGTTTAATAAATAACGGCCACCAGTTGTTTTTAACCTATTGTTAAATGTTGCTTGATGTTTAAAGGGTTTATGAAAATATTTTTGAGAAAGATCTGTAACAAGTTGTTGAAGTTCACTATTTTCCATTTGGATTAATCATAGTAAGTGAAACTTTTTGTCTTTCTTGATTAACATCAAGTACCCAAACACCAACTATATCTCCTACACTTACAACATTCATAGGATGCTTTACATAACCTTTTGATAATTTAGATATATGAACTAGACCATCTTGTTTTACACCAATATCTACGAATGCTCCAAAATCCACAACATTTCTTACTGTGCCACTCAGAGCCATATTTGGTCTTAAATCTTCGATAGATAGTACATCAGACTTTAAAATTGGAGTTTCAAAGCTATCTCTTGGATCCCTCAAAGGTGCAATAAGTGAAGAAATGATATCTTCTAAAGTTGGTTTCCCAATATTTAATTGCTCACTTGTAACATCTAAATCTAATTTGTTTAACTCTTCTTTTAGTTTATCTGTTCCGATATCTTCTTTTGTTAAATTCACATACTCTATTAATTGATATGCAGCCTTGTAACTTTCTGGGTGAATAGCTGTTTTATCTAAAGGTTCGCTGCCATCTAAAATTCTTAAAAATCCTATACTTTGTTCAAATGTTTTGTTACCTAGTCTAGGAACTTTAGCAATTTCTTTATGATGCATAATGACGCCTTTTTCTTCTCTATATTTAATAATATTGTTTGCAACCGTGCTACTTAATCCAGATACATAGCTTAATAGTGATGGTGAAGCAGTATTAACATCGACACCTACTTGGTTTACCGCTGTTTCTACAACAAATTTCAACGTTTCTCCTAAAGCTTTTTGGTTTACATCATGTTGGTATTGACCGACACCTATTGATTTAGGATCTATCTTTACAAGTTCACTTAAAGGATCTTGTACACGTCTCCCTATTGAAACTGCACTTCTTTCTTCAACTTTAAAGTCTGGAAATTCTTCTCTAGCAACGTCTGATGCTGAATAAACTGAAGCTCCCGCTTCATTCACGATAATAAATTGGCAGTTTAAATCATGCTTTTTAATCATTTCTGCTACAAACTGTTCCGATTCTCTACTTGCTGTACCATTACCTATAGCGACTAATTCAATTTGATGTTTGTTTATTAAATCTAGAAATGTTTTTTCTGACTGTTCAATTTTAGATACCGGTGGATGAGGATATATAACATTCTTATCCACAAATGACCCGTACTCATTAATTACAGCAAGTTTACATCCAGTTCTGTATGCTGGATCAAGTCCTAATATTTTCTTGCCTTTTAAAGGTGGTTGTAAAAGTAGATTCTTTAAGTTCTCAGAGAATATCTCAATAGCATGTTTCTCTGCTTTCTCTGTTAGTTCGCTTCGAATTTCTCTTTCAATAGATGGTAAGATTAGTCTTTTTAAACTATCTTCTAAAGCCTCTATTATAATTTGAGTGTGTATATGATTTGGTTTGATATATTGTTTCGCTAAATAATGTTTTAATTTTTCAATATCTATGTCGAAACTAACTTTCAAAACACCTTCCGATTCTCCACGATTTATTGCAAGTACTCTATGTGGAACAATTTTTTTAATTGGTTCTTCATATTGGTAATACATTTCGAATACGTTTTTTTCATCTTCTGATTTTTTCTTTTTCTCTGTAACTAACTTACCTTGATTTTCAATCATATTTAAAATATATTTACGATATTTAGGTTCATCTGATACGATTTCTGCGATAATATCTTGTGCACCTTTAATAGCTAGTTCTTCCGTTTCAACTTCTTCAGTTATAAATTCGGTTGCTTTATCATAAATGGACTGTTCATTTGTACCTTTGATTATCCAATTAGCAAACGGCTCTAAACCTTTTCTCTTTGCTTCTGTAGCTCTTGTTTTTTTCTTTTTCTTAAATGGTCTATATAAATCTTCAATTCTTTGTAATTTTGTTTGTTTTAAAATATCTTGTTTTAAATCTTCTGTTAGTAACCCTTGTTCATCTATTAATCTAATGACTTCTTCTTTTCTCTTATGTAAATTCACTGCATATGTATATTCATTCTCAATTAATTTAATCTCTACTTCATCTAAACCGCCTGTTAATTCTTTTCTATATCTTGCAATAAACGGAACCGTATTTTTATCTTCCAATAATTCTAGTACCGTGTTAATTTGCTTTTCAGTAAATGCGTGATTGTTTTTTATAATATTAATTAATTCTTGATTCATAGTTGCCTCCTGAATTGTATTATAGTTTATTTTAACATATTTCATGAATGGCTTTCCAAATGCAGTATTCCACAAAAAAGCAAGCATCACTAAAATCTCATTGATTTTTTAGATGCTTGCTTTTCTATAACAACATTTATTTCATTGCTGCTTCTTTTAATTTTTTAATTGCCGTACGTTGTAGTCTAGATACATGCATTTGGCTAAGTCCAATTTTTTCACCGGTTTCTTTTTGGCTTAGGCCAGAAATAAAGGTGTATTGAATAATCTCTCTTTCACGTTCTGTTAAAATTGGAAGAATCTTCTCTAGTATCATTCTTTTTTCAGTTAAATCATAACCTTCTTCTGATTGCCCCATTATATCAAGCAATGTAACAGTAGAACCGTCTTTGTCTGCTTCTATTGTATGATCTACACTTAAAGCATTGTAGCTTTGTCCCATTTCCATTGCCTCTAGTACGTCTTCATCAGTTACTTCTAACCGATTGGCAATTTCAGAAATTTGAGGAGATCGTCCTAATTCATTTGTTAAATCTTCATTGGCTTTTTTAATTTTGGGACCTATTTCTTTGATTCTTCTAGGTACATGGACGCTCCAAGTTTTATCTCGTAAGTATCTCTTAATTTCACCAATAACTGTAGGTACTAAAAACGCTTCGAATTTACGCTCAAATGACACATCAAACCTCTTAATAGCGCCTAATAATCCAACCATACCTACTTGCACTAAATCTTCATGGTGTGCTTGACCTTTAGAATATTTATACGCTAAAGATTCGATTAATTTTTGGTAATGAAGAACGAGCTTTTCTTGTGCCTCGTTATTTTGATTTAATTGATAATCTGCAATCCAGGCATTAATATCTTCTGGCGAAACTTCATTATAAGCTTTGGACTCTTCCGTCATTTGTTTGCACCTGCTCTTTAGATAAATACTTTGTCATGCTTATTGTAACACCTGCATCTTTTTGGACGTTCACTTCATCCATCAAAGATTCAATTAGAAATAGTCCTAATCCACCTTGTCTCAAGAAGTTAATGTTATCACTTTCTTGATAAGGGCCTAGTACTTTTTTAGCTTCTTCGTAGTTAAAACTTTTACCTGAATCAGAAACAATAATTTCTATTTTATCTTCGTAGACAAGATAACCTATCAAAATTTCACCATCAACATTTTCACTATATGCATGCTTTACTGCATTTGTTACAGCTTCGGAAACAGCAATTTTAGAGTCTTCTATATCTTCGTATGATGCACCAGCTCTATTGAACACACCAGATAAAGTTAATCTTACTAACCCTACATACTCAGGTGCAGCTGGAAATCTCATCTCTATATAATCATAGTTAGAAGTCATCTTAATTTACCTCCGTTCCTTTGTTGACATGCATGAGTTCTTTGAGTCCTGTAATATCAAACAATCTCTCTATTCTATCGGATACACCGAGTACATATAGTGATTTATCATGTTCGTTTAAAGATTTTAAAGTGCCTACAAATAATCCTAATCCTGTAGAATCCATATAACTTACATTTTCTAAATTTACATGTATATCATGTGTTCCTTTTTGTCTAATTGGTTGTAAAACTTCTTGAAGTTCAGGCGCAGTATATACATCTAGTTCTCCGCCAACTTTAATTTCATAATAGTTTTCATGTTCTGTCGTTTCAATGTTAAGATTCATTCCTACTTACACCCCTAAATATATTAGACTTTCATCATTAAATAATACCCGATTTTGGAAATTCTAATCTTGCTATTTTACTCTTTTTACAATTAATATAGTTAAGTCATCACGTTTCGTTGGGTTTTGCAATTTAACAAGTTCTTCATAAAGTATTTGAACGATATCTTGAGGATGTAATTGTTTATGCTCATTAATCATATCGAGCAACTTTTGTGTCTTTATGAATTCATTGTTTTTATCTCTTAATTCTGTAACGCCATCAGTAAACACAATAATCATATCTTGCAATTCAATTTTAACTTCACTTTGCTTATACCTTGTATATTTATTTACACCGAGCACGATACCTCGTTCTGACATTTCCTCAAATTCACCAGTTTGATCACGATAAATATATCCTGGTTCATGACCTGCCGAACTATAATAAAGCATATTATTTATTTCTTCATATAATCCGTAGAACATCGTAACAAACATATTCTGGTTTACATTCTTTTCAACTACTCGGTTTAATCGTTTCAATCCATCACTTGGTAGTTGTGAATGCCCGTATGAATCCATACCAAACTTAATCATACTCATCGCTAAGGCAGCTGGTATTCCCTTACCGATTACATCTGCAACTGCGAAACTCATCGTACCATCGTTGTGATCAATTAAATTAAAATAATCTCCACTTACTCTTTGAGCTGGCACAGAAATCGCCCCAATTTGAATACTATCAAATTGAGGAATTTGTGGCTTTAACATTGTTTGTTGCAAACTTGATGCTACATCCATTTCTTTATCATGGATTTTAATTTTGTTTAATAATTTCTTATAATCTCTATATGTAAAACCATAACCTATAATAATTTCTAATAATACATCGAAAGATTTTACAACTTGATCTTTCGTTAAGTCTCGTTCTCTTTTTATAATATCTAAATGTATTTGAACGATTTCTTCCGGCGATACATTTTCTTCAACCGCTTCATTAGAATATGTTTGACAATCTGACAAAACTTGATCATTAGAAGTTTTTACATATTCTAATATTAATTCTTGATAACGCAGTTTCTTTTCTTCTGTCACAAGGTCACCTCTTTTATCATTAGACTAAAAAAGCTTTAGGCTAATCCTAAAGCGGAATTTGCTTTAAAAGTAATCTCTTCTTCTAAAACAGTATTGATGTATTTTATGTATTACCTAATGTATCAAACTTATGTTGCAAAGTGAGATTGAGGCTGATTGCAATTGCTAAATCAACCTCTTTCATCTTTGCATCAGATAAATATGTTAATTTTTCTTTTAAACGTTTTTTATCGATTGTTCTTATCTGTTCAAGTAAAATAACTGAATCTCTATCTAATTTGTATTTCGCTGCTTCAATTTCTACGTGTGTAGGTATTTTGGCTTTGTTAATCTTCCCAGTTATCGCTGCTACAATGACAGTTGGACTGTATCTATTTCCGGTATCATTTTGTATAATCACGACTGGTCTTGTTCCCCCTTGTTCAGAACCAGTAACTGGTGAAAGATCTGCGAGATACACATCTCCTCTTCTCATTTATTCACCGTTTGAAGATGTCAAATGCGACTCATTTGAATCACATGCTTCACATTCACTATAGTATGCTTCAGATGCAAGGGAGAGGTTCAAATCTGCCATAGAACGATATCCTTCTTTAAGCGTTTGTTCTAAATTTTGCGTGCGATTTTGTGTTAAAGATGTCATAACAAATACCTCCAGCTTTATTAAACAGTTTATTTTTGTCCATTTAGTTACTTATATCATAACAAATGTCACGCATTTTGACTATGTTATTTTAATAATTCGTTTGTTATCTCTTGGTTTTCTCCATCAAAATATATGCGTGGAATGCGTTTTTTCAAGTTACATAATACTTCATAATTTATCGTACCTTGTGCTTCAGCTAACATCTCAGCAGATTGGTTTGATTCGACATGATTGTCCATCAAAATCACTTTATCCCTAGTTTTCACTGTTTCAGGAACTTCAATCATTGTTTGGTCCATACAAACTCTACCAACGACTTTACACTCAACACCATTTATATTTACATAAGTATTTTGCATTTTTCTCAAATAACCGTCTGCATATCCAATAGGTATTGTTGCAATTTTCACTTTATCTTTAGCTGTATAAGTCGTACCATAACTTACTGTTTCGCCAGAATTTAAATATTTAGTTTGTACGACTTCACTAATTAGTTGGGCAGCAGGTTTTAGCTTCAAATTAGAAACTTCTTGAATATATTTTGAAGGGTAATATCCGTATAAAGCAATACCTAGTCTTACAGCTGTACAAATTGTTGCATCATATCTAAGTGCACCAGCAGAGTTTTGGGTATGTACATACTCTGGTGTATTTGATGATTCTACAAATTCCTCAAAACTTTCATATTGTTTTTTTGAAAAGTCATTTGGTTCATCAGCAGATGCAAAGTGTGTATAAACACCTTCAAATATAAATCGATCATGTGTCTCAATTTGATTTACAACTTTCTGATAAGTTTCTTTATCTTGTATACCTATTCTACCCATTCCTGTATCTATTTTGACATGTAGCCAAACTAATTTGGATGATTCTTCATCTAATGATTCAATAGCATTTAATAACCATTCTTCTGATGGTACTGTTAATGCAACTCTATGCTGAATCGCTTTATTGATATCTCGAGCATTTATTACGCCTAAAACCAATATTTTAGATTTAATACCATGCATTCTAAGTTCAATAGCTTCATCCAATGTTGCTACAGCAAAGAAGTCTACACCTTCATTACTTAAGTAAGTAGCAATTGGTACACTACCTAAACCGTACCCGTTTGCTTTAACTACTGCTATAATTTTTTTATTTGGATGCAGTCTTCCAACTGCTTGATAATTTTCTAGTATCGCTTTTAAGTCAACGTTTATATAGGTTGGCCTATAATATTTTTCGGACAACAGCCAAACACCTCCTCTTATAATAAGTGTATTTTATCATATAGCGATTATTCTTGCTTATTATTTCCTAATTCAATCGTAACAATTGCTTGGGCATATTGTTGGGTGTGCGTGATAGAGCAATGCACTCGAAATCCTTCACATATTATCTCTGGCTTGCCATTTTCATCTGGAATACAATTTATATCATGAAATCCATATGACTTTCCGATTCCAGTTCCCATCGCTTTACTAAATGCTTCTTTCACAGCAAATCTGCCTGCGAGAAACTCACATTTACGTGATTCTAGTTTAATTTTATCAAATATATCGTGTTCGTCTTGTGTTAAAATTTTTTCGGCCATTTTTGGTGTTTTCGTATACCATTTTTGAATACGATCTATTTCTATTAAATCAATACCAACTCCATGAATCATTATTATCACACCTTTAAGTTTTACTCATTACCTATCCTATTTTGAATCGTATATTTAATGATATTTGCTTTTTCTTTATTTATATATTTAATTTCTTTTCTTCCACCAGCTGTCGAGAGCGTAATATTGGCTAAGTCAAATTTTCTCATTATAAACCCTTCGTATAAATCAACATTTTGAATTCTAAAGATTGGTATACTCACTTCCTTAATAAAAAATATACCAGACTTAATGTTAATTTCATCTTTATCAATGCTATACCTAAAATTACGATACATATAATATGGATGAATCATTAATCCATAAATAGCCGTTACTACAATAAGTACGACGGGAATCATGAGCCACCATTTTGAAAATTCAACAAACCAAAATTTTAGCATGACAAACATTGCGATTAAGATGATTAAATATATTAATAAAGTAATGAGTGATCCAATTCTTTCAACCGTCATTCCTTTTTTATCCATTCTATGTGTTGGAAGCATTGATTTCTACCTCCTTTTCGTTATACCAGTCATATATTGAAAGTACGTCTTTTTTCTTGACGAATTTTAAACCTTTGGTCATTTGAGTATTGCCATAAGCGATTTGAATATTAAAGTGTGCAATATTCTTTCTCTTAATAATCGGATTTTCATTTAATTGTAATGTTAATATCTTCTCTTTATTGACCCAAATCGTTTCATAAGCGAAAGGTGTCGCCATTAATATACTGATAAACTGATTATTAACTTTATAACCTGATTTTAACGTTATGACTGAAGCATAACCAATACCAATTAATATTAAACCAAGCGCTATAATCCATGAATATGACCATAGATATATTTGAATTGGTATTGTAATTAAGATAATCAGAATGCTCGGTACAAACACCCTTCTTCTTATACCTTGTAAAGGGAGTCCTTGATTTACAGATTCAAATTTGAATTGTGGAACAATTTGTTCCAACAGTTGGAATGCGTCCTTTTTCTTTATGAAAGGTAATATTGTTACATTGCCTACATGATCTTCATCAAGATTATCAAAATGTCCATCCGTCGTAATAATTGCTGATATTTTAGTGTAGCCAATTAGTTTTCTAAATAATGACTGTTCTTCTTTCAAAGCTTGAATTCTCTTAATAGGTACAGTTCTTTTTTGAACAGTAAATAATCCATACTTCACGACTAACAACTCACCATCAAATGTTAACTGATATTTATAATTTTTAATAAATACAATGAAAGAACCTATTATATAACTAAGAATAAGACCTATCAGTCCAATAAATATAATTGCTGTAGTTAAATTAATTACTTTATCAATTAATGGCGTGATATAACCTGAAACGTCAATAAATTGTGTTGAAAATCCGTACAAAGAACCTATGGCTGCAAAAACAATTAATATTCCACCACTTGTAAAACTCATCTTCAGTAAATCTATATTAGATAATTTAAAAAATAATGCTGCGTCAGTTTCTATTTCTAATTCGTCTGATTCGTCTCGTATAATATGTTCTGTACTTTCAAACGTTTGGCTATCTGCATGAGTATCTTTACTATTTTCAAGTATCGTTTTACGTTTCTTCAAATAGTTTGATAATTC
Source organism: Mammaliicoccus stepanovicii (assembly GCF_002902525.1). Lineage (GTDB taxonomy): Bacteria > Bacillota > Bacilli > Staphylococcales > Staphylococcaceae > Mammaliicoccus > Mammaliicoccus stepanovicii. The sequence goes on along the minus strand of NZ_PPQZ01000011.1, from coordinate 49,738 downwards.
TTCGCTTTGTTTTTTTGTTATTGTATCTAATTCAATTCCGTCACTTGCCGTTTTAACACTTAAATTAACGCCACCTAATAATTGGTGTATGATATTTTGTGATGTATCAACAGATTGTATTCTTTCAATATTTAATTCTTTTCTATTTTTAGAGAACACACCCCATACCATTATCAACTGATCATCTTCAATCCAATATCGTGTGTTATAAATCTTAATACTATTATAGATTGAATATATAAATGAAATTGATAATATAGATAACGGAAAGATTGCGTCCCAAAAGTTATCTAAACCATTACTGAACAGTGAGAATAAACCTATAATGAGTGGGAAGATATTACTTTTAAGGCTTCTTACAAAATCGGTTACATAAGAAATTGGATGTAATTTCTGAGGACTAAACATCATCTAACACCTCTTTAACATTCGTCATGATTTTCAATCTAGCTTCTTCTGCCATATCTCTTCCCATCATTGGTAAAAATCTTTGATTCCCTGCAGTTACAACTACTAAGAAATATATATTTAATCTTCGAGAAATTGGACCATGTTTTATGGTCACATATTGTATTCTATTATATGGTTGTACATATCTTTTTTGAAAATATAAACCACTTTGAATTTCTAAATGTCGATGTCCTATTTCAAATGAAGTTCTTTTAAGTCTAATAAATGGCGTAATAAAACCTGTAACACCAATGAATAATACAATTAAACTTACTATATAAATCAATGGAAACCACCAATCGAAACGTGACCACAAATATATAAATGCACTATATAGAACGAACATAATGATTATTGTAAAAAAGTGGTTGATATAATCATATTTTATTGAGTTTCTTGAAATGCTGTTATTTAAAATTTGTTTATACATAATAACTCCTCTAAGCCATGATTTAGCTGTATTATATCATAAAAAAAGCGTGTAACCTTTTCGATTACACGCTTTTTTCTTATACTTATTTAGAATGTTCAGCAAATGTTCTACCTGAGAACTGTTTTTTTGAACGAGGTTTTTGTGGTTTACTGTTTTTACCTTTATTACGATCAAAACTACTGTTTTTATCGCTACTGCTTCGTTTGTTTTTACCTTCAAATCTTGTTCTGTTTCCGCCACGGCTATTACCACCGCGGTTTCCACCGCCACGATTTCCGCCTCCACGGTTTCCACCGCCACGGTTACCTCTTTGACCAGATTTTTTAGAAAGTGGTTTTTCAAATGTTAATTGTACATCGCCATCATCACTTGATTTGATTAATTCTTGTAATAATGCGGCAACTAATTTTTGTTCTCCATATTCACTGATAAGCCCTTCAGCTATCTTTTCAATGCGGCCTTCGATTGGACTTTCCACCCAACCTTTAACTTTATCTTTAACATCTGATTCTTTGGCTTGCATTACTTCACCAGGAGTTGGCGGACGTAAAGCAGTCATTTCACGTTTGTTCGCTCTCTCTATTTGGCGAATATAATCCATTTCGATTGGATTAACGAACGTTACCGCAGCACCTTTTTTGCCGGCTCTACCAGTACGTCCAATTCTATGAGTATAACTTTCAGTATCTTGAGGGATATCGAAGTTATAAACATGACTTACGCCTGAAATATCAAGTCCACGTGCAGCAACATCGGTTGCTACTAATATATCTATTTGATCATTTTTGAATTTCTTTAATACTTCTAAACGTTTAGCTTGTGTAATATCACCATGTAATCCTTCTGCACGGTAACCTTTACTAATCAATGCACTTGCTAATTCATCAACACGACGTTTTGTACGACCAAATACGATTGCTAATTCAGGATTTTGAACATCTAATAAATTAGTAAATGTTTCAAATTTCTCTAATTCTTTAACAATTGTATAGTACTCATCGATTTGTGGATCAGAAAGTTCATTTGACATTGTTTTAACGATTTTTGGACTCTTCATGAAGTTTTTAACTAATTCTTGAATAGCTTTTGGCATCGTTGCTGAGAATAGTAAAGTTTGACGATTTTCACTAGGAAGTTTAGACATGATTAATCTCATATCATCAATAAAGCCCATGTTCATCATTTCGTCTGCTTCATCTAAAATTAATGTTTCGATACCTTCTGTTTTTAAAGTTTTTCTTTTTAAGTGGTCGATTACACGTCCAGGTGTACCAACAACAATTTGAGGACCTTTTTTGAGTGATTTAATTTGTCTATCGATTGGCATACCACCAAAGACAGTTACCACACTTACGTTTTGTCCTTTACTAAATGTTCTTAATTGTTCAGCTACTTGGTTAGCTAATTCACGAGTAGGTGCAAGTATTAATGCTTGTACACCTTGTTTATTTGCTACTTTATCTATTAATGGAATACCGAATGCACCAGTTTTTCCAGTTCCTGTTTGCGCTTGGCCTAGCACGTCAGTACCTTCTAATGTATGTGGAATACTTTCTACTTGTATTGGTGTTGGTTCAGTAAATCCCATTTGGTCCAAAGCGTTTAAGGTAGCTTCAGAAATACCTAATTCTCTAAATTTTTGCAAAATAATTCTCCTTTTATATAGTGACTCTCTCGTCTTTTTTATTCAACTTCTATATACTACCACCCTTTTGTTAATAGCGCAATGTACTGACTTACTTGTTTACATTTTATTTTCATAGTAAAAAGCACAAAAAAACTGCACTAAAATAGGATTTAGTGCAGTTTTAATTAATTGATTTATTTTTAAATATAAATTTTTCAACTTCATAAAAAACTTTTTTATTCATTTTTGACAAACAAATTTCATGTGGTCCTTTTTCAATTTCTATCAATTTAGCTTTTTTTATTCTTTTTACTAATTGACGTGATTTCTGAATTGGCACAAGACCATCAATTGTGCCGTGAATAATTAAAGTGTTTGCTGTGATTTGTTCTGGTACATACAAAGCACGTTGTTGTAATTTTTTAAAAGAAACAAGTGATTTGTAATCAACTTTAAACGTTCTAAACAACATAAATTCAAGTATTCTTAAATCTGCATAGCGCATATTATGAATATATGTATAAGGATACTTCACCATATACTGAAGATTAATGTTATCGAATGCTGGAGCAATTAGAATTAATTTATCTGGTTGATGTGCTAGCGATAATAAACCCGCAATGACACCTCCCATTGAAAATCCAATTACAATTACAGTGTCACATTTTTCTCTAAGTGCGATATACGACTTCTCAGCCGCTTCGAACCACATTTCTTCGTTTGTATTTTTAATGAGTAACTTCTTGCCATGTCCTGGATATTCTGGTGCTTCAATTACAAAATCATAACGATCACCTAAATAGTTGATTAATGGAAGTAATTCATATCTGCCACCAGTGTAACCATGCAAAAATAAAATACCGAGTTTCATGTTAAATCTTCAATAATCGTTTCTAATGACATACCTCTTGAACCTTTAAACAGTGTGACAGAATCCGAATCTAAATTTAACTTAAGGAATTCAACTATTTCTTTTTTCGAATCGAAATGAAGTGTCTCTTCGATAAATTGATCTGCTATTTTGGAGATATGTTTCGCTTCTTCACCAAATGTAATTAACGTTTGAATATCTTTATCCTTTAAATAATACCCTACTTGTTCATGCATATCCTTACTGATATCGCCTAATTCTAGTACATCAGCAAGTACAATTATCTTCTGAGGTTTTTGTAGTTTATCAAGTGTGTCGATTGCCGCTTTCATACTAGTAGGACTTGCATTATATGCATCATTGATAAATAAACCGTATAAGTTCGTTGAAATTTGCTGCATTCTCATATCTGTGATTAATAAATCATGTAATGCATTTTGAATAACATCATCCATCACACCAAAATGCTTTGCGACTTGAATTGCATATGTTGCATTTTTTACATTATGTTCACCTAAAATATTAAGATGATAAACAATTTGTTCCTTATTCAATTGGAAGTTAATACCTGTACTAGAAGTTTGATTCGTATGAATCAACACATCATTCTCAGTTTGTGTTCCAATTGATAAACTTCTATTACGTAATGTCGCAACTAATGGTTTTAATAATGGTTCGTCACCATCATATATAAGGAGTCCATCATCTTGTAATCCTTCAGTGATTTCAAATTTTGCCTCTGCAATACCTTCTCTCGAACCTAAATCTTGCATATGAGATTCTCCGATATTCGTAATAATGGCAACATCTGGCTCTGCCAATTCAGTTAATTCTCTAATTTCTCCGAACCCACTCATACCCATTTCCAAAATAGAAACTTCAGTATCCTCGTCTAAATCTAATATCGTAAGTGGACAACCTATTTCATTATTATAGTTACCTTGTGTTTTTTTTACTTTAAAAGATTCTCTTAACACGCACTCTACCATATCTTTAGTTGTTGTCTTCCCATTCGATCCGGTTATTGCAACCACTTTAGGATTAACATATTTTAAATATGCTTTTGCTAAATTTTGTAGAGCTTGTAATGTATCGTCCACGAATATAAGCGGACCTTCTGGAGGATTTGGTACATCTTTTTGCCAGAATGAGGCACCTGCTCCATTACTCAATGATTGTTCAACAAAACGATGTCCGTCTACATGTTCACCTTTAAATGGGATAAACAAATTAGATGGGTCCAATTTTCTAGAATCAATACATGTACCAATCACTACAGAATCCATATATTCATCGTTAATATCACAATCTATCCATTTTTTTATAGTACTTAATTTAATGTTCATTGTATTTACCCTCAGTCAATTTTATATTTAATATCTTTCTTGTTATTAAATCTCTCAATAGCAAGTTCAATTAACTTTGTAATTAATTCTGTATAACTTAAGTTCATATTCTCCCACAATTGTGGATACATACTATATTGTGTGAACCCTGGCATAGCATTTGTTTCATTTATATAGATAGTATTATCTTCAGTTAAGAAGAAGTCTGCTCTCACAAGTCCAGAACAATCTGTCGCTTTAAAAGCCTCAACTGCCATATTTCTTAAAGTTGTTGCCGTTTCTTCATCTATGTCTGCTGGAATTTGAAGCTGTACTCTACCATCTTTATATTTAGATTTGTAATCATAGAACTGTACATCTTTAACTAGTTCTCCTGGTAATGTTGTTTCAGGATAATCATTTCCGAGAACAGCTACTTCAATTTCTCGCGCTTCAACACCTTGTTCAATAACTAATTTACGATCAAACTTAAATGCTTCTTCAATTCCTGAAATCAATTCTTCTTTATTAGTACATTTACTTATCCCTACACTTGATCCTAAGTTTGCTGGTTTAACAAAAACTGGGTAATCTAATTTATTTTGGATGAGTTCTTGTATATTGTGTTTATATTTTTCATATTCGCTTTTTAAGAAACTAACATACGGCAGTTGTGGTAGTCCTCTATGCGCGAATAGATGTTTCATAACCAATTTATCCATTGAACATGAAGCAGCTAATACACCATTACCTACATAAGGAATATCTAGCACTTCAAATAATCCTTGAATCGTACCGTCTTCTCCATTAGGTCCATGTAACAATGGGAATACAGCATCATAAGATTGACCATTAATACTTGATTCAAGTAATTTAGATATTGGAGTCAATTCATTAGTTTTTAGACGAAGTTGTTCTACATCTTCGATATGATTTTCAATTGAATGTTCACCTTTAATCCATTCTCCATCATTTGTAATGTAAATAATGTCCACGCAATACTTTGATAAGTCTACTGCATTAATTACATTTTGTGCTGTTAAAATAGAAACCTCATGCTCAGCACTTTTCCCACCATAAATGATACAAATATTTTCTTTAGACATTAAGACGCCTCCATGTAGATTATTAGCCTACATTTTATCATGTTTTTATAGTTTGTTGCACCTTTCAACTATTCTAATTTAAATTTAAGAAGAAATGAGAATAGCAAAATTGTACAATCTTATGTACAATCAAGTTATAATAGAAAATATGAAATTTAGCGTTAATTAAAGGAGTATATTAATGGAAACTTCTACTCGTACATTGAACAAGTCATTTCTAGAACGTATAGATTGGCGTTTAATTACTATCATCCTCATTTTATTTGCAACGAGTTGTCTCATAATTAATTCTGCAATGTCAGGCGGTCAATATGAAACGAACTTTCTTTTCAAACAAGTATTATATTATGTTTTAGGGTTTATATTAGCATTTGCCTTAATGTTTATTTCCCCCAAAACATTACGTAAGAACGTTTGGATTATTTATATTGTAGGAAACTTATCATTAGTTGGATTATTAATTTTGCCCGAATCAAGTTTTACACCTATTATTAATGGGGCTAAGAGTTGGTATAGACTTGGTCCAATTAGTATTCAACCATCTGAATTCATGAAAGTGATATTAATATTGGCATTAGCTAATGTGATATATCAACATAATCGGTTTACATATAATAAATCTTTATCTAGAGATTTAAACTTACTTACTAAAATGGCATTTACATCATTAGTTCCACTTTGTCTTATATTATTTCAAAATGACTTAGGTACGACTCTTGTTTTAATGGCCATTATATTAGGAACAGTCATTGTTTCAGGTGTAACTTGGAGAATTTTAGCGCCAGTATTCATCGCGTTATTTGCATTAGGCTCAAGTATCATATTATTGATTATTTTTAAGCCTAGCGTTATTGAACAAGTGTCTGGTATTAAGACATATCAACTCGGACGTATTAATTCATGGTTAGATCCATATCAGTATAGTTCTGGTGATGGATACCATTTAACAGAATCATTAAAAGCAATCGGTTCTGGTCAAATCTTTGGTAAAGGTTTAAATAATGGCGAAGTATACATCCCAGAAAACCATACAGACTTCATATTCTCTATAATTGGAGAAGAATTTGGATTTCTAGGAACGATGGTCATTCTGATTATCTTCTTAGTACTCTTTATTCATTTAGCAAGACTTGCTACAACGACATCTCATCCATTTAATGCAGTATTTATTGTAGGTTACATTTCATTTGTATTGTTCCACGTAGTACAAAATATTGGTATGACGATTCAATTATTGCCAATAACAGGTATACCATTACCATTTATAAGTTATGGTGGTTCGGCGTTATGGTCATTAATGGCTGGTATTGGTATCATTCTATCCATTACCTATCACGAAAAAGATAAATACACGATGATTACAGAGAAGCATTTAAGTTAAATGACATAAAAAGAGTCCGGAACAATTATAATTGTTCCGGACTCTTTTCAATTCGCCTAAATATTACTTCAATTTATTCGTAGCAACATTCGGTAAACTGCGCATTATTTCAATACGTGATTTTGTTTCAGTTATGTTTACGCCTAATGATGATAAAAGCTTGACCACATTCTTGACCTTTGAATTAGGTTGATTCATGGGTACCACCTCTATTTCAATTTGAAAATCTTATCTTTATTCTACTCTATTATTTGTCATTTGACTATAGGCCATTAGTATTAACATATAATTTTTTTGTAAATATATGAATGACGTATTAAAATTCAATGTTCAATTACGATATAACTTCATATCCAGCATCAAAAATAGCGTTCTCAATATTATCTATACTAGCGGGATCTTCAAATACAACACGTACTTGATTATCGTCTGGGCTTGCTACAACTTCATTTACCCCAATTAATTGTCCTACAGATTCCTCGACAGCTTGTTTACAATGTGCGCAACTCATGCCTTCTACATTAATGATTTTTTCTTTCATGATAATCTCTCCTATACAGAACGTTTATATTAAATTACATTTATTATTGTATGTATTTTGTTTTATTATAGGCATCTCAACATCATTGGTCAAATACAAACTTTCCAATTTTATTTTAAATGTATTATACTAGTTTAAAGAAACAGAAACGGAGGCATTGGTATGCATTTTATTCCGAATTTTTCATTTGATTTCTCAATCATTATATCAGTGCTACTTATAACTGCCTTTATACTAAACCTAGTATTTGGTTTTGTTATCATTTTTCTTGAACGTAGAGAAGCTGGGGCTATTTGGGCATGGTTATTAGTATTACTATTTGTTCCTATTTTAGGGTTTATTTTATACTTATTGTTCGGACGACAAATTCAAAGAAAAAGTATTTTTAATCTTGATGAAGAAGATAAAATAGGTTTGGAACATATAATAAATGAACAAATCAAAGCGATAGACGATAATAATTTTGAAATCGACAAGCCAGAGATTTATAACTATAAGCACCTCATTCACATGCTTTTGTATAATAATTCAGCCTTTTTAACAACAGATAATAAGGTAAAGATGTTTACAGATGGTCATGATAAATTTGATGCTTTAATTAAGGATATCGAAAATGCTGAACATTACATTCACATTCAATATTATATCTTTAAGAAAGATAATATCGGTAAGAAAGTCTTAAATGCACTTGAGAAGAAACTACAAGAAGGTTTAGAAGTAAAGATGTTATATGATGATATGGGGTCTAGAAAACTAAATCTTTCATCATTTAAAAAGTTTCGTGAGCAAGGTGGAGAAGTAGCAAGCTTCTTCCCTTCCAAATTACCTTTAATTAATTTTAGAATGAACAACCGTAACCATAGAAAAATTGTTGTTATAGACGGAAAGATTGGTTATGTTGGTGGATTTAATGTTGGAGACGAATATTTAGGATTAGACAAAAAGTTTGGTTATTGGCGAGATACACACCTACGACTTGAAGGCGACTCAGTTAATGCGTTACAACTTAGATTTATGATGGATTGGAACTCACAATCGACTCGTGATAAGATGCGGTATGATTCACGCTACTTCCCTGACGTTGAATCTGGTGGTAAAGTTGGAATCCAAATCGCATCGAGTGGACCTGACGAAGATTGGGAACAAATTAAATACGGTTACTTAAAGATGATTTCAGAAGCTAAAGAGCATATTTATATTCAAACACCATACTTTATACCAGACTTATCATTTTTAGATGCAATTAAAATTGCTGCCCTATCTGGTGTAGATGTAAATGTTATGGTTCCTAATAAACCTGATCATCCATTCGTTTATTGGGCAACATATGCAAATGTCGGAGATCTCATTAAAGCAGGCGTTAATGTGCATATTTACGAAAATGGTTTTATTCATACAAAGATGGTTGCAATAGATGATGAAGTTGTAAGTATTGGTACAGCAAATATGGATAACCGTAGCTTCGTATTAAACTTTGAAGTAAACGCATTTATATACGATGAAGAAATCGCTAGAAACTCACGATTAGCTTATCAAAAAGATATGGAATATTCGTCCATTTTAACAAATGAAATTTATGAAAAAAGAAGCACTTGGATTAAATTAAAAGAAGGTATTGCAAGGTTACTTTCACCATTACTTTAGTAACAAAATTAAAAGGCTGGGACATATTTGAATAGTCCCGGCCTTACTACATTACGGCAAGGATGATGAAATGTTGTTAACAACATTAGGTTGCTATCCTATTCCCTCTTTAAGGAGAATAATATGAACAAAATAGAAGTCATACAAAGTGCTGAAGAATATGCTCAACAATTACATGAATCCGATACAACAGGTCATGATTTTGAACATATTTTAAGAGTAAGACATATCGCATTGCAAATCGCAAAAACAGAAGAAGTAGATTCATTCGTAGTAGAACTAGCTAGCTTATTGCATGATACAGTCGACAAAAAGCTATTTAAAGATTTAAATCAAGCATGGCAACATTTAAATAACTGGATGAATGCTGTCAGTTTACCTCTTAACATCCAACAAGAATTGGTTCACATTTTAAAATATATTAGCTATAACGGTGGTAAGAACAAAGGCAAGCTCAATAGTTTAGCTGGTAAAGTCGTACAAGATGCAGATAGAATTGATGCATTAGGTGCTATCGGCATCGCTCGCACATTTCAATTTTCAGGTCATTTTAAAGAACCGATGCATATAAGTAGTATAAAGCCTCGAGATTTAAACACAATGACTGCTGAACAATATCATAACGAACCTAACACCGCTATAAATCACTTTTATGAAAAATTATTATTGCTCAAAGATCAAATGAATACAACAAAGGGTTATGAAATCGCTGAAACACGTCATGATTTCATGATTCAATTTTTAAATCAGTTTTTCGATGAATGGCATATAAATCAAGAACAAGATTGAGATAGAAATAGTGAACAGGATAGATAAACTCTCTGTACAGTAATAAAAGCCTGCGACATAATATTATGTCGCAGGCTTTTATATATTGAAACCACATCTAATTTATTTCTTCTTGTTTGAAACTAATTTAGCTGGTTTCTTATCTTTATTATTTTCTTTTTGATTTTTTTCATGTGCTTCAATGATTGGTTTCATTTCTTCTTCTACTTTTTTGTTATAAAAGACATTACCTAACCATGTTTGAATCACTAAGAATGCACCACCAACAGCCCAGTATAAACCTAATGCTGAAGCTGAAATGTATGACATCCAAATAATCATGATTGGAGAAATGAACATCATCATTCTCATCATATTCTTTTGTTCATCAGGAACATTTGCATATTTCATAGAGACAAATGCTTGTAAAGCATATATAATACCCGCAATAATTGTGATGAAGATGTCTGGCTCAGTTAAATTAAACCATAAGAAATGTGGATATTCTGTAATACCACCTTCTGTAGGATACTTCAATACATAGAATAAACCCATAACAATTGGCATTTGAATAACTATCGGTAAACAACCCATATTCATAGGATTAATGCCGTGTTTTTTGTATAATGCCATCATTTCCTGATTGGCTTCCATTTTTTCTTCTTGCGTACGTGCGCGTTTTACTTTTTCTTGTATAGCGGTCATTTCTGGTTTTGCTAATTTCATTTTTTCGCGCATTAATTTTTGATTTTTATACGTTTTCATCATGAATGGGAATAACGCAAATCGAACGATTAATGTAATAAGAATAATTGCTAAACCGTAATTGTGATTTAAGTTTGCACCGAGCCAATGAATTAAACTATCCATTGGTTTGACAAATGTATTATAAAAGAATCCATCTCTATTCTCAGGTTTAGAATAGTCACATCCGGCTAACACTACCATTACACCAAATAATAATGGCCATAACGCTTTTTTCTTCATTTTTCCACCTCTATTGATATATTCACATAAAGGTTATTCTATCATAGTTTCAAGCCAACATAAATCAATATCTCAATTTTTGTCAGAATTTTTTATAATGTTTATGAAAGCCCTTCACAGTTTGTTCAATATTTTCACTTTGTGCTATAGCCGATATGACACTTACACCGTTAGCACCTGCATCAATTAGTGGCATAACATCTTGCTCCGTAATGCCACCTATCGCAACTATTGGAATCACATTGTCATATTGTCTCAGTGTTTCAACCAATTTATATCCACCATGGACGCCAGCATCTTGTTTAGATATTGTAGAATGAATTGGACCAGTACCAATATAATCTACATTTTCTATTTCAGATTGATTATATTCTTCAATATTAGCAACACTTAACCCGATTATTTTATTTTGGAAATCATCTTTAAACGAAGATATTTTACGATCATCTTGACCAACATGAATGCCGTCTGCATTAATTTTTATAGCAAGGGATACGTCATCATTAACGATAAATGGTATGTCATAACGACGACATAGCGATAATAAAGATTTCGCAAGATTCTCTTTTTCTATACCTGTTTTACTATTCGGTCCTTTTTCTCGAAATTGAAACATCGTAATACCAGTTTTAAGTGCTTCTTCAACAACTTCATTTAAATCATGATTTGGCACATCTTGACTTCCCGCAATGAAATACACTTTTAGCATATTTGGATTAAACATTTATTTCACTTCTTTCACTTTCTTCATTTCCAATACTTTATCATGTGTAATAGCATTTAATTGATCAATAAAGTTCATCTGGAATGATCCAGGTAAATTTCCACCTTCAATATCATTTGCGATTTCACTTGCGATATTATATGTTGATAGTGCTTCTTCTAGTATTTCAATGGTAATTTTTTTCTCGTTAGCAATGAATGCTGCGACAATCGCGCCAAGCAGACAACCTCCACCTGTTACTTTAGTAAGCATTTCACTGCCATTTTCTAATTCCAACACTTTATTATCACATGCAATAACATCGACTTTACCTGTCAATACAATTGGTAAATTTAACTGTTGGTGTGCTTTTTTAGCGATTTTTACATGATCTAATTGATCATCACTATCTGTTCCTTTCATTTTGGCATCGTCATCTATAAGTGATAATATTTCTGATGCATTACCTCTTATAACATCTACCACTTCATCGTTTAATAATGCCGTACAAAATGTCTTTCTTAATGTTGATGCACCAACTGCAACTGGATCTAACACGACCGGCACATGTTGTTCGTGCATAATTTTTGTATATTCTTTCATATCAAAAGCACGATCAGCCGTAATCGTACCTATATTTATTAAAAATGCTCCCGCTACTTGAGAGAACTCTAATGCTTCTTCTGGTTCTTCACTCATTGCTGGGCTTGCACCTATTGATAACAATCCATTTGCAGTGAAGTTTTTAACAACATCGTTTGTATAGCAAACAACTAATGGTGATTCTTCTCTAATTTGATTTAGTTTACTCATAATCTAACCCCTCAATCTTTTGATAAGCGAAGTGATTAACAGGTCCTCTTCCTTTACCAATTTCCGGCGTATGTTGAATTGCTAAACTTATAAACCTCTTCGCTGTATTAACCGCTTCTTCTATTGTATGACCTTTCGCTAATTCTGCAGTTATAACTGCACTAAATGTACACCCCGTACCGTGAGTATGTTTTGTATCAAATCTCTCACTATTCCATGTTGTAACGCCTTTATTCGTGAATAAATAATCAATTGCATCTCCTTCTAAATGACCACCTTTAATTACGACACCTTCTGAACCTACTTCATTTATAAAAAACGCACCTGCCCTATTAATATCATCGACAGTTTCTATATTAAATCCTGTAATATCTTCAGCTTCAGGTATATTTGGTGTAACCACTGTAGCTATTGGTAATAGTGTTTCTATTAATTTTTGTTTTCCTTCGTCGTCCATTAATGCATCACCACTTTTAGCAACCATTACCGGATCAATGACATAAGGTACGTTTGACTGCAATATATATGGTTTAATCATTTTCATCATTTCTTCAGATGCAATCATACCTGTTTTAATTGCTTGTGGAGACTCATCTTCAAACACGCTATTTAATTGACTTTCAAGCACTTCAATCGGCAGATGGTAAACATCTTGTACACCTAAAGAATTTTGAGAAACTATACTTGTTGCAACGGCCATACCATAAACACCCGATGCATGAAATGATTTCAAGTCTGCCATAATACCTGCTCCTCCAGTTGGATCAGTCCCCGCTATCGTTAAAGCAATATTTGGTTTTTTCATTTTATTCCACCTCAAATTCCCAATCTTGCTTTGTAAAAGCCATATTAAAGAAGTTTCGTTCATGTACTGTGCTTTCAAGGAAGTTTCTTTCTACAACTTTCAGTTCCGCTTCACTACAACTTTCACTAAAATCATTCAACCAACCATCTAAATAAACCATCAGTTCGTCCATACCCTTTAAGTAAAAATTAAACCACTCTTTCAATTTATGGTTATCACTAAAATTGTTTCTTTCTAACGCCATTTGCGCCAATCTTCTATATACATATGGGCATGGAGCCATCGCCGCAATTGTATATGCAGCATGCTCATGTGCGTATGCATTATAGTACATATGTTTTATATAGTGATCTGCAGTCGGATACCAAGCTCCATCTTTAATAACTTCTAAATATGGTTCTCCAATATAATCCGCAAGTATTTGATGTGCGCCTACTTCTCCAGATGAAGCAAATTCAATTTGTTCAACTAAAAATTTAATTTCTTCTTTAGAATTCACTTTCGGAATAAGGAGCGCATAAACTTTCGCAAATTCATTAAGATAACGCGCATCTGCTTTTAAATAATGTTTAATTGCTTCAGTCGAAATATCATCATTTACAAATCCTTGAATGAATTCATCTTGATAAATCCTTTCAATAATTGGTTCCACCTGTTGTTGTAGTCTTTCAGAAAAACGCATTTAATCTCTCCTATTAACGTATTACTCTATAAAAAAATGACCTCTTTCGCAAAAAAAGAAGTCAATTAAAGTAGTATCCGTTAATTGACTACTTTCCTACGTTGGCATTATCCAAATCAGGTATAAGGGACTGAATTACATCATCTCAGCCAATACGGCGCCCCTAGCAGTCATTTATTTATTTAGTTAATTAAATCGTATCAAAACAAATTCCTTTGGTCAAATTAAAAAAACTGCCTTGAAGTTTTCAAGGCAGTTAGATTATTCAATTTATGCTGTTACCCACTGTGACGGACCAGCTGTATTATATAATTTTACTGCTGCTGCATCTTGAACATGTTCTGGTGCATTAGCAGGAGATACTCCTCTATATTGAGCTGGTGCTACTGAATCCCAAGTGCTTTGTAAAAATTGATATTTACCAGCTGCACCTGAAGTTGGGTTAATCGCATGAATATTTCCTCCAGATTCACGTTGTGCAATTAATTGCAAGTGTGAATTAACATTTACTGAAGAACCAGTTGAATGTTGTGCTGGCGCTTGGTATGAAGTTTGTGACGTTTGAACACGATTATATGATTGTTGTGCTGGTGCTTTATATGATTGAACTGGTGCATTATAAGTTTGTTGTTGTGCTGGTGCTTGGTATGATTGTTGTACTGGTGCTTGTTGAGCTGCTGGTGCTTGTGCTACTGGTGCAGCTGATTGTGCTGGTGCTTGTAATGATAATTTTTGACCAACAATAATTAAATCTGATGATAAATTATTCCAAGCTTTTAATTGTGATACTGTTACATCATATTTAGAAGCAATTTTACCTAAAGTATCTCCTGCAACAACTGTATAAGAAGTTGTTGATTCAACTTTAGCTTCGTTAACTTTGATTACTTGATTTGGTAAGATTAAGTTTGATTTCAAACCATTTTCTGATTTGATTGCGTCTACTGAAGTACCGTATTGTTGTGAAATACTATGTAATGTATCTCCTGATTTTACTGTATGAGTTGCTGCATCTGCTGTAGCTGTTACCCCTGTAGTAACTGCAACTGCTGCTGTTGAAACTGCTAATAATTTTTTCATAATTTAATGTTTCCTCCCGTAAGGTTCTTTTTATATGATTTTTACTGTTTAAACTATACCATCTATTTTCATGTCATAGGTTACAGATATATGATAAAACAAAGCCATATATTACATTTACATTACGCATGTTTCAAGTGTGTAGTTACATTATTTAATGTTAAAACGTTGTAGTTAAAGGAAAAACACTCATTGTGCAAAATTTATTGTCAGACAATTTGTCATATGTTTGTAATTTTTTAAACAATTTATTATTAATATGTATACTTGCTGCCCTACAGCAAGACAGCAAGTTTTGGAAAAAAGAATCAAGAACTATATAAAAATGGAGGATTGTTTATTAGTCATTCAATACTAATGCAAGCATAAATCTATGATGTCGTTACTTGTTCTTCATTAGATTTATTTATTAACTTTTCTTTGATATCTTCATTTTTAGTTTCATCATCAATTAATTCTACAATTTGATCGATTTGGTTATACATTTTATGAGATGCATGATTTCGCTCATTATCACGTGCTCTTTTTTCAGCTTTTGACTTCTCTCTTTCAAAATTAGTGATTTGTTCCTCGGAATATAATTCAGCACTTTCACTAATCAAATCACTTATATCTTCTTTAGAATGGGGTACAGTAGATTTACTACTCATCGGCATTGTTAGAAATTTAATAGAATCACAAATGATTTCCGTAACATATTGTTTCTTCTTATCTTGAGTATATGACCTAGATTGTATTTGACCAGTCAACGCGACCAATTGACCTTTCTTCGTATATTTATGGATATTATAAGCTAGTTTCCCGAATGCTTTACAAACTATAAAGTCAACGACCATTGTACCTTCTCTCGATTTATATCCTCTCTCTACAGCAAGACAAAATGTTGCAATCATGATTTCACCTCTTTTATAGTACAAAGGGTCTTTCGTTAAACGACCAACCAACACAGATTTATTTAGCATTTTATCACCTCCTTCTAAGATTAATATAATAAGCTACCTCCTATGAGTCAAAATGCATATTTTAAGAATAAAGTACTGATATTCTCTAGAATTTTTATGAATATTGTTAATTCATTAAAAAGTGCTTTATAATAGAATCTAAAGTTTAATATTCGTTGAATTAATTTTAAGGGGGATATTCATGAAGACATTTAAAGCTGTTCGTTTCCAAATTGTCGACGGTGAACAAATAACGGAATACGAACTACTTGATGGCATTATCATCAATAAAGAAAATAGCGGTACAGGTTGGCTACTTGAAATTTTAATATCAGATATTCATTATGAGCAAATGAAGGAGTATTACGACAAGCAAACTTTACTTGATACACGTGTTGTGATTACGCGACCATCCAATGATCCCGCTCTATTTGATGCAACTATCAAATATATTGAAAGATTGGATGAACAGATTTCTGTTGTATTTGAATGCCATATTTATACTTTAAGACAAGTTTATGCAGAACGACTTCTCGAACAACTCATTGACGAGGGGCTGTCTGGCGATGAATTAAAAACATCTTTCAATCGTTTAATGCAGTCTAAACCAAAACTTAAAGACGAAAAAAGCAACATTTAATTACTGAATAACTAAAAAATCTCTACCGCCTAGTCTAGACGGTAGAGATTTTTGATATATATTATTTTGTGCATATATATAATATAAAAATTTAGTTATCTACAATAGCAAAGCTAATTTCGCAACTACATGCAATTTCTCCATCTACAGTTGCTTTAGCAGTTCCTTTACCTATTGGCCCTTTAATTTTAGTTATTTCGACTTCAAGTCTTAACGTATCACCAGGCGTAACTTGTTTCTTAAATCTACATTTATCAATTCCAGCAAACATTGCTAGTTTTCCTTCATTTTGTTCTAATCGTAACATAGCAACTGCACCAGTTTGTGCAAGAGCTTCTACAATTAGAACGCCAGGCATCACAGCATAATCAGGAAAATGCCCTTGGAAAAATGGTTCATTACCTGCAACTTGTTTAATTCCTACACAACGCTTACCGTCTTCTAATTCTACTATTCTATCAAGTAATAAAAATGGGTAGCGATGTGGAATTATTTTCTTAATATCATTAAAATCATAGATTGTTTCCATCATGATCTCCTTCCAGTTAAATCAAAAATGTGTTGCCATGTTTCAGGATTAAAAACACCAAAAGGATTATGGAGTATACCGTACCCAATCATAGTCCCAACAATAAATAATAAAATCATTAAAACTAACAATATGAGAAACTTTATCCACAAAGGAATTACACGATGTTCTATTTCTATTCCTTGAATTGTTTCTACTCTATTCGTTTGTAATTTTTCTTTAACCTTTTTATAAAGTGACTTTTTATCTTTATTGTCAGATCTTGTTGATTGCGTCTCAGACATACTAAACCCTCGCTTTATCGTTTAACTTATCATTATCATTGATGCGTTCTACATCAGCACCTAATGCTTTTAGTTTAACATGAAAATCAACATATCCTCTATCTAAATGTATAAGTTCAGTTACATTCGTATAACCTTCTGAAACAAGTCCAGCAAGAATTAATGAAGCACCTGCACGTAAGTCTGTTGCTTTCACATCTGCACCTTGTAATGCTTTATTTCCTGTAATTATAGCACTTCTTCCATTGATGAAGATATCTGCATTCATACGTTTAAATTCTTCTACATGCATGAATCGATTTTCAAATACTGTTTCTGTCACTTTACTAGTGCCATTAGCTGTTAATAATAAAGCCATCATTTGAGATTGCATATCAGTTGGAAAACCAGGGTGTGGCATCGTTTTAACGTCAATTGGCTTAATTTCACCAGGTACTTGAACATTTAAACCATCTTCAATATCAGTGATTTGAACACCAGCTTCTTCTAATTTAGAAACTAAACTTGTCATATGTTCTCTCATAGCACCTATAACATTAACGTTACCTCTTGTGATTGCACTTGCAATCATAAACGTACCTGCCTCAATCCTATCGGGAATAATAGAATGTTCAGCACCATGAAGACGTTCTACACCTTCAATTTTAATTGTATCAGTTCCAGCACCAGTTACATTTCCACCCATTTCATTCAAATAGTTAGCTAAATCAACTATTTCAGGTTCTCTTGCAACATTTTGTATTTCTGTTTTGCCTTCAGCCAATACTGCAGCCATCATAATATTTTGAGTTGCACCAACACTTGGGAAGTCTAAATAAATTTTGCTTCCTTTTAATCCATTAGGTGTCGTTGCTTCTATATAACCATTATGTAATTCTATTTCTGCACCTAAAGCTTCGAAACCTTTCAAGTGTTGCTCTATCGGTCTCGATCCAATTGCACATCCACCTGGTAGTGCCACACGTGCATGTCCTTTTCTAGCTAATAATGGACCCATCACTAAAATACTTGCTCTCATTTTACTTACATATTCGTAAGGTGCCTCTATCTTTAATGACTGTGTAGCATCAACTTTAACAGTATTATGCTCTGCATCATAATTAATTTCAGCATTTAAATGTGTTAACACTGTATTTATTGTATCTACGTCACTTAATCTTGGTACATTCGTTAATACACTTTGACCTACTTCTGGTAAAAGTGTAGCAGTTAGTATTGGTAAAACAGCGTTCTTTGCGCCTTCTACTACTACAGTACCTTCTAATCGTGCCCCGCCTTTTACGACTATTTTATCCATATAATTATCCTCCACAAAACTTCACTAGTTAGTTATTTAACAAAAGTATATATTTATTAAATACACAAATTTCCTTTTTCATAAACATTCACCAAAACATTATACTACTTTTTAGTTCTTTTTTCATTTAATTATCTATATTAATTCTATTATTAGAAAAGTAATTTTAATTGTAACGAAAATTGGAGAATATCTAAAATGAAACGACTTAATGCAGTCCCTAGTAAAACAGCTAGTATCAGTATTAATGTTTGTGCTTGAGCAACATGATGTTTTTTAAAAACACCGTCTAGACGTAAACTTTGTAACGCCCAAAAAGCTAAACATATGCAAATTATATGTAAAACTAGTCCCACTATAGCTACTTGACCATAATATTCCATATTAGTTTTCCTTTCTAAAGTATAAAAAGCCGTCTCATTTAGAGACGGCTTTTTATATTATCTAAATTTAGCCACTTCAATTCGATTAACTGCACGATGTAATGCACGTTCAGCACGTCTAAAGTCAACATCATCACGATTTAGTTTTAATCGTTCTTCAGCTCTTTCTTTAGAATTAATCGCACGTTCTTTATCTATTTCTTCTGCAGTTTCAGCTGCTTGAACTAGAACAGTAACTTTTTTGGCTCTTACTTCAACAAATCCTTCGGAAACAGCTAAATACTCTGTACCACTTGTTTTTTTAACTTTTACGTATCCTGTCTTTAATGCTGCAACAGTTGGAATATGTCCAGCCATTACACCCATTTCGCCAGTTTCTGTATGTAAAACAACAAGTTCTACTTCTTTTGCTGAGTAAACAGATCCATTAGGAGTGACAACATCTAAGGTAAATGTATTCATTTTCCATTCCTCCTAATTATTATTAGACCTCTACACCCATGTTTTTAGCATTTTCAAGAACTGCCTCAATACCACCGACTAAACGGAAAGCATCTTCTGGGATATGATCATATTGTCCATCTAGAATTGCTTTGAAATCTTGTACAGTTTGACTAACTGGTACGTAAGATCCTTTTTGACCAGTAAATTGTTCTGCTACATGGAAGTTTTGAGATAAGAAAAATTGAATACGACGTGCACGTTCAACTGTTTTCTTGTCTTCATCAGACAACTCATCCATACCAAGTATAGCAATGATATCTTGTAATTCTCTATATTTTTGTAAAGTTTGTTGCACTCTACGTGCTACATCATAATGCTCATCACCAACAATATCAGGTGTTAAAGCACGTGATGTTGATGCTAATGGATCAACCGCTGGATAAATACCCATTTCAGTTAATTTACGTTCAAGGTTCGTAGTTGCATCTAAGTGGGCAAAAGCTGTTGCTGGAGCCGGGTCAGTATAGTCATCGGCAGGTACGAATACCGCTTGAATAGATGTTACTGATCCTTTATTAGTAGATGTAATACGTTCTTGTAATTGTCCCATTTCAGTTGCAAGTGTTGGTTGGTAACCAACAGCTGAAGGCATACGCCCTAATAAAGCTGAAACTTCAGAACCGGCTTGAGTAAAGCGGAATATATTATCAATGAATAATAATACGTCTTGACCTTGCTCATCACGGAAGTATTCAGCCATTGTTAATCCAGACAATGCTACTCTAGCACGAGCACCCGGTGGCTCATTCATTTGTCCAAATACCATAGCTGTCTTCTTAATTACGCCTGAGTCACTCATTTCATAGTACAAGTCATTACCTTCACGAGTACGTTCACCAACTCCGGCAAATACAGAAATACCACCATGTTCTTGAGCGATATTATTAATTAATTCTTGAATAAGTACTGTTTTACCTACACCAGCACCACCGAATAGTCCGATTTTACCACCTTTAATATAAGGTGCTAATAAATCTACTACTTTAATACCAGTTTCAAGAATTTCTACTTTTGTAGATAAATCTTCAAACTTAGGAGCTAATCGATGAATTGGATCTCGACGAACACTTTCGTCAAGTTCTTCACCTAAATCGATTTTTTCACCTAATACATTAAATACACGTCCTAATGTAACGTCACCAACTGGTACTGAAATAGGTCTTCCAGTATCAGTAACTTCTTGTCCACGTTGGACACCGTCAGTTGACGCCATCGCAATAGATCGTACGACATCATCACCAAGGTGTATTGCAACTTCTAATGCTAAGTCAAAGCTTGAACCATCTGGACGGTTAACTTTTACAGTTAAAGCATTATTAAGTTCTGGCAATTCACCATGGGGAAAACGTACGTCAATAACTGGCCCTGTAATTTGCGTTACTTGACCTAATCCCATGTAAATTCCTCCTAATCATTATTCGAGTGCAGCTGCGCCGCCTACAATTTCAGTAATTTGTTGAGTAATTGCAGCTTGTCTTGCTCTGTTATATTGTAATGATAAATCATCAATTAATTCAGAAGCGTTATCAGTCGCATTCTTCATAGCTGTCATTCTAGAAGCATGTTCACTAGCTTTTCCATCTAGTAATGCACCGTAGATCAAGCTAATCGCATATTGCGGCAGTATAACTTTTAAAATTGTTTCTTTGTCAGGCTCAAATTCATAACCAGCCATCATACTTGAACCCTTGCCAGTATCTTCATCTGATAATGGCAAAATCTTTTTAGATTTAACTTGTTGTTCTAATACACTTACAAAGTGACTATAATAAATTGTTAATTCGTCAAAGTATTCTTCGTTGTATAAATCAACTACTTTTTCAGTTAATGCCTGAACATTTTTAAATGTTGGTTGATCTGGTAAGCCAACATATTCTTCAACGATGTTATAACCTCTAGCTTTGAAGAAATCTCGACCTACTCGACCTACAACAACAATCCCATATTCATCACTGTTATTGTTATGTTTTTCTTTAATATCATTTACTACATTTTTTAAGATGTTAGCACTATAAGGCCCTGCTAATCCTTTATCACAAGTAACGACTAAATATCCTGAACGTTTCACCGGTCTACTGTTAAGCATTGGGTGTGAGATATCTGTACTCTTAGAAGCAATAGCAGTTACTGCGTCTTGAATCTTATCCATATAAGGTTGGAAAGCTTTCGTATTCTCTTCAGCCTTACGTAACTTAGAATTCGATACCATGTTCATTGCATTCGTTATTTGACTAGTTTTTTGCGTAGAAGTGATTCTTCCTTTGATTTCTCTAAGTGAAGCCACAATTTCACCACCTTTTATTTAAAGCTTTAATACTACACTGTGTGAGATTTATTAAATACTTTTTTAAATTGATCGATTGCTGAAACAAATTTATCATCAGATGGTAATTGTTTTGTTTCACGAATTTCATTAAATAGGTCACTTGCATTAGCATCAACCCAATTTAAGAATTCATCTTCAAATCTTGTTATATCCTCAACTGGAATATCATCTAGATGACCTTTAGTTAACGCATATAATATAACAACTTGACGGTCTACAGTTAACGGTTTGTTTTGATCTTGTTTAAGAACTTCAACAGTACGTTTACCACGCTCTAGTTTAGCTTTTGTTGCTGCATCTAAATCAGATCCGAATTGAGCAAATGACTCTAGTTCACGGAAAGATGCTAAGTCTAAACGTAGTGTACCTGCAACTTTTTTCATTGCTTTAATTTGCGCGGAACCACCAACACGTGATACTGATAAACCTGGATTTATCGCAGGTCTAACACCAGAGAAGAATAAATCTGATTGTAAGAATATTTGACCATCTGTAATAGAGATTACATTTGTAGGTACATAAGCTGAAATATCTCCCGCTTGTGTTTCAACGAATGGTAAAGCAGTTATAGAACCGCCACCTAAATCATCATTTAGTTTTGCTGCACGTTCTAATAAACGACTGTGTAAGTAGAATACATCACCTGGATATGCTTCACGACCTGGCGGACGACGAAGTAATAGTGATAATTCACGATAAGCTGCTGCTTGTTTTGTTAAATCATCATATACAATCAATACATGTTTACCATTAAACATAAATTCTTCTGCCATACTTACACCTGCATAAGGCGCGATGTAAAGTAAAGGAGCTGGTTGAGCAGCAGATGCTGATACAACGATTGTATAATCTAAAGCACCATGCTTACGCAATGTTTCAACAGCTGTTCTAACAGTAGATTCTTTTTGACCAATTGCTACGTAGATACAAATCATATCTTCGTCTTTTTGGTTTAAAATAGTGTCAATTGCAACTGTAGTCTTACCAGTTTGACGGTCACCGATAATTAACTCACGTTGACCACGTCCAATTGGAACTAAAGCATCGATTGCTTTAATACCAGTCTGTAAAGGTTCATCAACCGATTTACGGTCCATAACACCTGTAGCTGGAGACTCAACTGGGCGAGTCTTTGAAGTATTAAGTGGGCCTTGTCCATCTATAGGTTGTCCTAATGGATTTACAACGCGTCCAATTAATTCTTCACCAACTGGTACTTCCATAATACGACCAGTACGTTTTACTTGATCGCCTTCTTTAATGCCATCTGCAGGGCCTAAAATAACAATACCTACGTTATTTTCTTCTAAGTTTTGTGCTAAACCTAAAACGCCAGTATGGAATTCTAATAGTTCGCCTGCCATAGCGTCGTTTAAGCCATGAGCTAATGCAATACCATCACCGACTTGAATTACTGTTCCTACGTCGGTTACGGACATTTCTGACTCATAGTTTTCAATTTGAGAGCGTAATAAAGCACTGATTTCTTCAGCTTTAATGGCCATCTATGTCACTCCTTAATATTATTTCATTTGTTGAAATGATTTTGTTAATTGATTTAAATCATTTTGAATTGAACCATCGTATACTTTTGTACCGATTGAGACACGAATGCCACCAATTAATGATTCATTGATTTTGTTTTCTAAAATTAATTTTTTTAAACCTGTTCTTTTTATAAAAGCCTTACCTATTTCGTCTAATTCTTCATTAGATAAAGGGTACACAGATTCAACTTTCATTAAGTCTTGACTATGTAGTTGGTTATAAATTTTTCTATAATCTGCGAATACTTCAGGCAGAAGTGATAACCTACTGTTTTGCGCTAGTAAGAACAAAGTATTTAATAATGGTTTTGATGCACCAGTAAATACTTTTTGAGCAAACTCATGTCGCTGTTCTTGAGACAATTTAGGATTATTATCTACTGCTTTAATACCTTCTAGATTTTTAGTAACACTTATATCAACTTGTTCAAGTTCTCCAAGAATTGTATCTGTTAAATCTTGTTGTGATGCTACATCGTATAAAGCTTGGGCATATTTTTGACTTATATTCGCCATTATTTATCCCCTGCCTCTTTAATGTATTTTTCAACAAGGCCTTTTTGATCTTGTTCAGAAATTTCTTTATTGATCACTTTAGAAGCAATTAATACAGAAAGTTCAGATACTCTGTTATTTATGTCTGCGATTGCTTTTTGTTTTTCTTGTTGTATTTCAGCTTGAGCTGACTGTACTAAACCATTTGCTTTCAAGTTAGCTTCGTTAATAATTTGTTCTTGTTGTATTTTAGCTTGATGTTTCGCGTCATCAAGAATAGTTTGTACTTCTTCTTGAGTCTTCTTAAGAACTTCTCTATTTTCTTCTTCTAATTTTTTAGCATTTACTTTTGCTGCATGTGCATCATCAATATCTTTATTGATAGCATTTTCACGCTCATCCATAATAGATTTTAATGGGCCCCACGCATATTTTTTTAATAGAGCTAACAAAATAAGGAACGTTATTAATGTAAACAGAATTGTTCCTGTTTCAACGCCACCATTTGCAGCACCTAAAACGAATACGTTATGATCCACTGCCAATTACACTCCTTTCATTGCAATTCAAGATGTGATACATCTCATAAATGAATGGCGAAATCCTATCTAGGTAGACTTCGCCTGTTTAAAAACTATGTCAGCTTATCGATTCATTACCATGAAAGCTACTACTACTGCAATGATTGGTAGTGCTTCAACTAAACCTACACCGATAAACATAATTGTCATTAATGGACCACGTGCTTCTGGTTGACGTGCAACACCTTCAACTGTTCTTGAAACGATAAGACCGTTACCAATACCTGCTCCTAATGCTGCTAAACCGATTGCGATTGCTGCTGCTAATACACCTAAACTCATTATAATTTCCTCCTAAGAAATAAAAATATTAATTGTTTTTTTTAATTATATATTAATGGTCTTCAGCCACTTTATGTGACATATAAACCATTGATAACATTACAAATATGTACGCTTGAATTGAACCTATAAATATTGAGAAACCTTGCCATACTAATGCTGGTAAAAATGCGCCAATAGCTCCAAGTGCGCCTCCTACAGCTAAAGTACTTAATAATCCTAATAATACCTCACCTGCAAATATGTTACCGTACAAACGTAGACCAAGCGTCAATGTTGAAGCAAATTCCTCAACGATTTTGAAAGGTACCATGAATGCAACTGGTTGAACAAATGATTTAAGGTATGCTCCTGTGCCTCTCATCTTCACACCATAATAGTGTGTTAATAAGACCATTAAAGTAGCTAATGTTAAAGTAACTGTCGGGTCTGCAGTTGGTGATTTCCACCATAACGTATGACCTACAACAATTGAGAATGGAAGTCCTAACATATTAGATACAAATATAAAGAATATTAATGTAACTGCTAAGAAATGGAATCTCCCACCGTCTTTCCATGCCATATTACTTTGAATAATACCTTTAACGAAATCAAATACCCATTCGATAAAGTTTTGAGCACCAGAAGGTCTAATTTGAAGATTTCTAGTACAGAATACGGCAATCGCAAAAACGATTACTGCTGAAACCACTAACATTAACATACTTGATAAGTTGAATACTAAATCAAATCCTGCTAAATTGATGGACCACAATGGTGATTCGTGTTCCATAATTTCACCTCTTTTCACAATTTTTATAATTTAATCGATATTCTGTAAAGACCTAATCATAATCAATACATAAGCAATCATGAGTCCAACAAGAATACCAATAATATCAACGACAAGTGGATACTTTACCCAAAAACAACATGCAACGATGGTCACAAGATACCTGACCCAGTTTCCGGTTGATAATTGCAATGATTCTGAATTTTTTGCTCGATTGAGGTTAAATTCCCATGAAAACAAGTTAACAGCCGATGCTATTGTTCCAATAATAAGTCCCAAAATGAACTCATGTTTCAAGAAAAAATAAACGACAATTAGAAAAATAACAAAGAAAATAAAATACTGTAAATAAGCTTTAAAAAAGCCCTTTATATCAAACATTCAGCTGAAACTCCTTAAATAAGTTGTATATCATTGAAAACCGTTTCATCACACAATTTTCATGATAATATAGTGGACTTACAGTGTCAATGCTATGACAAAAATAGAAAACAAATTTTTGTCATTTTTTTGTCACAGAATTGACACATTCCACTAAGTCTTTTATTGTTTTTTAAATGGCTCTGGTGAATTCTCAATTATGCCAAAATAGTACTTAATATTCTCACAAATTCTTTTAGATGCCAGGCCATCACCGTATGGATTTTGTGCAATACTCATTTTGTCATATAATGCTTGATCATTTAGTAACAATTTCGTTTCGTTATATACATCTTCCTCTTCTACACCTACTAATTTCAGTGTTCCTGCTTCCACCCCTTCAGGTCTTTCAGTCGTATCTCTTAATACGAGTACTGGTTTACCTAATGAAGGTGCTTCCTCTTGAACGCCACCGGAATCAGTAAGTATCAGATGAGCATTCGCCGCAAAGTTATGGAAATCTATTACCTCTAGTGGCTCAATTAACTCGATGCGTTTATGATCACTTAAAACTTCATTTGCAATACTTCTTACTTTAGGATTTTTGTGCATTGGGTATACCACTACAACATCTTCTTCCTCTTCGACAATTCGTCTAACAGCTTTGAAGATATTTTCCATTGGCTTGCCAATATTTTCACGTCTATGTGCAGTTAACAACACAATTCGTTTGCCTTCATGACGCGCAATGATCTTACTTTTGTAGTTTTCATTAACGGTCGTAGACAAAGCATCAATTGCTGTATTACCCGTGACTACAATAGATGACGATTTTTTATTTTCATGAAGTAAATTATTTTTAGACTGTTCTGTTGGTGAGAAGTGTAAATCAGCAAGGACCCCCGTCATTTGTCGATTCATTTCTTCTGGAAATGGAGAATACTTGTTCCACGTTCTTAATCCTGCCTCTACATGTCCAATTGCAACTTCGTTATAAAAAGCTGCTAAACTGCCAGCAAAGGTAGTGGTCGTATCTCCATGTACCAATATCATATCTGGTTTTGCTTCCTGAATAACGCTTTCTAGGCCACCTAATACTCTTGATGTAACTTCTGAAAGTGTTTGCCCTTGTTTCATGATGTTCAAATCAAAATCTGGTGTAATATTGAATGTTTCCAAAACCGAATCAAGCATTTCTCTATGTTGCGCTGTAACTACTACGATTGGTTCAAGTTCAGGTTCATTCTTTAATGCTAGAACTAAGGGTGCCATTTTGATGGCTTCAGGTCGCGTGCCAAATATAGTCATAATTTTCTTCATTGTAATAAAATCCTCCTAATATTATTTAGTGCCAAATAATCGATCACCTGCATCACCTAAACCTGGTGTAATATATGCATGGTCATCTAATTTTTCATCTAATGCAGCAATATAAATATCTACATCTTCATGCGCTTCTTGCAATGCCTTAACCCCTTCAGGTGCAGCAATCAAGCCCATAAAGCGTATTTTATTTGCTCCACGATTCTTTAATGATTGAATCGCTTCAATTGCTGATGCACCTGTTGCTAACATAGGATCTACTACAATAATTTCACGTTCTTCAATATCTTGTGGTAATTTCACAAAATATTCAACCGCTTCTAGTGTTTCGGGATCGCGATACAAACCAACATGTCCAACTCTTGCAGCTGGTACAAGTTTCATAATGCCATCTGTCATACCAAGTCCCGCACGAAGAATCGGAATAAGTGCTAATTTTTTACCTGATAATCTTTGTGCCTTCATCTTAGTTACCGGTGTTTCGATTTCGACATCCTTCGTTTCAAAATCTCTCGTAACTTCATAAGCCATAAGCATGCCAACTTCGTCAACAAGCTCTCTAAATTCCTTTGTGCCCGTTTTTTGATCTCTAATATAACTCAACTTATGTTGAATTAACGGATGATCAAAAACATGTACTTTACCCATAAGTCAATCCTCCAATAAATATTTATTTGTTGTAAAGTGGGAACTTAGAAGTCAAATTCAACACTCGTTCATGTGCTTCTTTCAATGTTTCTTTATCTTCTGGATTTTTTAATACGAATGCTATTATTTTACCCACTTCTACCATAGCTTCTTCATCGAACCCACGAGAAGTAACTGCTGGTGTTCCTAAACGAATACCACTTGTAACAAATGGTTTCTCTTGATCAAATGGTATTGTGTTTTTGTTACAAGTAATGCCCACTTCATCTAAAGCATTTTCTGCTACTTTACCAGTTATACCTAATGAACCTTTAACATCAACACAAATTAAATGATTATCAGTACCACCTGATACGATACGTAAACCTTCTTGTTCAAGTGTTGATGATAATTTTTGAGCATTCTTAATTACTTGAGATTGATATGTTTTAAATTCTGGTTGTAACGCCTCACCAAATGACACTGCTTTACCAGCAATCACATGCATTAACGGTCCACCTTGAATCCCAGGGAATATTGTTTTATCAATTTCTTTAGCATATTCTTCCTTACAGAAAATCATGCCACCTCTTGGGCCTCTGAGTGTTTTGTGTGTAGTTGTAGTTACGAAATCAGCATATTCTACTGGATTTTGATGTAAACCAGCAGCTACTAAGCCCGCAATATGTGCCATATCAACCATTAATTTAGCGCCGACTTCATCAGCAATTTCTTTAAATCGTTTAAAATCAATTTGTCTTGGATAAGCTGAAGCTCCAGCAACAATAAGTTTAGGTTTAGCTTCTTTGGCTACTTTTAAAACTTCATCATAGTCGATTTGTTCATCTTGTTCAGAAACGCCATATTCAACGAAGTTATATAACTTACCACTAAAATTAACTTTAGCACCGTGTGTTAAATGACCACCGTGACTTAAATTCATTCCAAGAACAGTATCACCAGGCTCTAAAGCCACAAAATATACAGCCATATTAGCTTGTGATCCTGAATGAGGTTGTACGTTCACATGATCTCCACCGAAGATTTCTTTAGCTCGATCTCTGGCTAAATCTTCAACGATATCTACAAATTCACAGCCACCATAATAACGACGACCTGGGTAACCTTCTGCATATTTATTTGTTAATACAGACCCTTGGGCTTCCATTACTGCTTCTGAAACAAAGTTTTCTGATGCGATTAGTTCGATGTTGTTATTTTGTCTATCAAACTCTTTTTCCATTGCTTTGAAAAGTTTTTCGTCTTGCTTTTTGATTAATGACATGTACAATCCCTCACTTTTAAGAATTTAATACTTTGCTCTTTCTCCGCCTATTAATTTCGGACGACTTCTTGCTACTGTTACAATTGCTTCTCCGACTGTTTTGCTTTCAATTGAAATCGGAACTGCGACGTGCTTAATATGCATACCAATTAATGTTTGACCTATATCGATTCCTTTATCAACTTTGATAAATTCAACTACAATTGGATCTTTCATATGGTTATATGCATATGTTGACAAGCTTCCACCTGCGTTTTTTTGAGGAACAACAGATACTTCGGTCATTAAATAAGGATCAAATATTTCACGTTCAATTGTTATAGCCCGATTAATATGTTCACAACCTTGAAAAACAAAATGTACACCTGTCTCATTATGTATATTTAAAAGACAATTATAAATTGTTTGGGCAATATCAATTGAACCGTTTGATCCTATTCTTGAACCTTTAATTTCAGAAGTCGAACAACCAATTACACACAGCTCATCTTTTTGAAAAAAATCAATTGAATTAAGTTCATTCAACAACTTCTCTAAATCTGATTTCATGAACAACCGCCTTCAATCTTGTCTATGCGTCTTTGATGTCTTCCGCCTTCAAACTCACTTGTCAGCCAAGTTTTGACGATGAGAAGTGCTAATCCTTCACCTATAACACGTTGGCCTAATGCTAATACATTTGAATCGTTATGTTGTCTCGTTACTTCTGCAGTAAATACATCGTGTACAAGTGCACATCGAACCCCTTTTACCTTGTTAGAAGCGATTGACATACCAATACCAGTTCCACAAATAAGAATTCCTTTATCAAATGAACCATCTGCTACACTTTCTGATACTGGTCTTGCATAATCTGGATAATCTACTGATTCGCCTTCGTGCGTACCGAAATCTTTGTATTCAATATTCATTTCTTCAAGTAAATTTTTAATTGCTTCTTTGTATTCATAGCCACCATGGTCTGCTGCAATAGCTACTTTCATCTTCCCACCTCCCAATTTGTTTATACTTACATATTATAACGTATTTTCAATAAGTGTTATAGCAATTCTATAAATTATTTGAATTCTTAATTACTCTGTAATAATTCTTCTATTAACTCATTTAGTTCTTTAAAAGTATTTCTATATACTTCAATTGATTGTCCATACGGATCACATACATCACCTTGCTCACCACTTAAGTAGTGTTTTATTGAATCAATATTTTCATGTTGATATTCTGACTGAAGCATTAATTTATGTGATTCTGTCATTGTTAATATTAAATCTGCATCTAAGTCTTGCTCAGAAAAATTTTGTGCTCTACCTGGAACCGGTAAGTCATGTTCTAAAATAATTTCTAAAGATTGTTGAGAAATATTTGCGCCTTCAAAAGCAGAGATTCCTCTTGATTGAATATCAAAATTTGGTTTTAAATTTTTAGCTATTGCTTCTGCCAAAGGACTTCTACAAGTATTTCCAGTACAAACAAAGATTATTTTCATAATTCATCTTCCCTCTTTATATTATGTCCACTCGCTTTATCTAGTCTATTCATTAATGCCATTGTTTTGGCATTTCTTTCAAATCCTGAAATTAAAATGTGATCAATATCATTCAATTGATCTGCTATTCTTAACGCATCATATAAATGTCGGTGCGCTCCTTTAATATCTAGTTCATGTTCGCTTAATGGGATAAACTTTGCGTTTTCCGGTATAAATGGTTCAATCGTTTTAGGTCCTATAACCGCAATTTTAATACCCTTTAATGAAGAAGGGTTTATTGATTTGGTCAATCCACCTTCAATTAAAGTAACGGGTTGTGTAGGTGCATAATGTTTATACTTCATACCAGGTGCAATTGGTTTATCTATATCTACTTTTTTATCGATAATACTATTTGGTAAAATTTCATTAATCTTTTCAGCAGTAATGGATCCAGGTCTTGCAATCTTAAATGGAAAACTCGTACAATCAATCACTGTGCTTTCAATACCTTCATCTATTTCATCTGCTTGTATGATTCCAAATATTCTTCCATCTAAATCATGCTTCACATGTTCATATTTAGTTGGCGAAGGGCGACCGCTTAAATTAGCACTCGGAGCTGCGATTGGTAAGTTTACTAACTTTAATATTTCTCTTCCAACATTATGACGAGGCATTCTTACTGCAACCGATTCTAAACCTCCCGTCACTAAATCACTTAAATATCCTGTTTTATACGGAACGATAAATGAAATTGGTCCTGGCCATAATGCTTCCATTAATATTTCTGTTTCTCTTGAAATATTGTGCGTGAAATGTTCAAGTTGTACTCTATCGTGTATATGAACGATTAATGGATTATCTGAAGGTCTTCCTTTAGCTACATATATGCTTTTAACAGCATCTGTATTTTTTGCATTTGCACCTAACCCATAAACCGTTTCTGTCGGTAAGGCAATCAGTTGATTTTGATGATATCCTTCAATTATGTTATTAATTTGTGGATAACTTTGTAAGTTGTCAACATACTTACGCACATCCCAAACATAAGTTTTCAAATCACTACTCCCTTTCTTCTCATAATTTTAACGATACAAATAAAAGTTATACACAGGTTGTGGTTAACTCAGCCGTTTTGTGTATAACTTTTACTCGCTTATCCAATTAAATTGTATCATACGATTCTTTTGATTTATATCTGTGATAATCTTCAGTCCATCAACACGATAATGTTGCGCAATAAATGTTTTTAAAACATCACCTTGTAAATGTCCAATTTCAAATATCACAAGACCACCTGTATCCATAACTTGGTCAAGTTTTGCAAGTAGCGATTTATAAATATACAAACCATCATCTTCAGCGAATAACGCTAAATGTGGTTCATAGTTGAGTACAGTATCTGTCATCTGTATCTGTTCTTCGTATGAAATATACGGAGGATTTGATACTAAAACATCTACCTTTATCCCTTTATCAATTAATGGTTGTAGAGCATCACCTTGCATGAAATGTATATCTGCTTTATGAAGATTTGCATTCGATTTTGCAACTACTAATGCTTCATTACTAATATCCGTTGCTATAACATCTAAAGTAGGCATCTCCTTCTTTAGCGATATCGCAATAGCACCAGAACCAGTACCTATATCACATAAAACACTGTTCTGTTTAGTAATAGTTGATAACGTCTGAAAGACTAATTCTTCTGTCTCTGTCCGTGGAATGAGTACATCTTTATTAAGTTCGAACTTTCTACCATAAAATTCTGCAAACCCTACAATATATTGTACTGGTTCACCATCGTACATTCTTTCTCTTAAAATTAAAAATTGATCAATGAGTGGTTGTGGAACCTCTTCTTTATAATGCATCAAAATATCAGTTCGAGACATGCCAGAAATATCTTGCAATAACCAGTCAGCACGAGAGGTTTCTAACCCTCGTGCTGATAAGTCATCATAAGTTTCTTTTAATAATTGCTCGAAATTATAATTGACCATTATTCAATTCTTCCAGTTTTTCAGTCTGTTCATGCATAGTTAATGCATCAATTATTTCTCCGACTTTACCTTCCATAATTTGATCAAGTTTTTGAATTGTTAAACCAATTCGATGATCTGTTACACGGTTTTGTGGATAGTTATATGTTCTAATACGTTCAGAACGATCACCTGTACCAACTGCAGATTTACGTTTTTCGGCATATTTAGCATTTTCTTCTTGAACCATCATATCGTAAACTCTTGCTTTCAATACTTTTAAAGCTTTTTCACGGTTTTTAATTTGTGATTTTTCTGATGATGTCGCGATTACACCAGTAGGTAAATGCGTAATACGAACGGCTGAATCGGTTGTATTGACGTGCTGTCCACCTGCACCGCTTGAACGATAAGTTTCTATTTTTAGATCTTCACTTTTAATATTTAATTCGACATCTTCTGCTTCTGGCAATACTGCTACAGTTGCTGTTGATGTATGAATTCGTCCACCAGATTCTGTTTCTGGAACTCGTTGAACACGATGAGCACCATTTTCATATTTAAGCTTACTAAATGCACCATTACCTTGGATAGAGAAACTTATCTCTTTATATCCGCCATGGTCACTTATATTTTCTTCAACTACATCAATATTATATCCTTGTGATTCTGCAAATCTAGAATACATTCTGAATAAGTCACCCGCAAAAATTGCTGCTTCATCTCCACCTGCTGCACCTCTAATTTCCATAATAACGTTTTTATCATCATTAGGATCTTTCGGGATAAGCAAGAACTTCAGTTCTGATTCAAGTTCAGGAATGCGTTTATTTAATGAATTAATTTCTTCTTTCAACATTTCTTGGTCATCTTTATCAGAAGTTTCAGTTAGCATTAATTTCGCATCTTCTATATCGCCTTTAACAGATTTATACGTTCTATAAACATCTACTGTTTTTTGTAAATCAGATTGTTCTTTGGAATAAATTCTTAATTTATTTGAATCCGAAACAACGTCCGGATCACTTAAAAGCTCGTTTAATTGTTCGTATCGATCTTCTACTATTTCTAATTGATCAAACATGATTATCACTCCTTGTTTCTGTTCTTATAATATGATGATCTCTACATCGCGGTTCATAACTTTCGTTTGCACCTACTAAAATGATTGGATCATTAACGTGTGCTGGTTCTCCATTAATAAGTCTTTGTGTTCGACTTGATGGTGAGCCACATACTGCACACACAGCTTGTAATTTTGTAACGATTTCTGCAACAGCCATCATTTCTGGCATCGGTTCAAACGGAACACCTTTAAAATCCATGTCCAATCCTGCAACTACAACCCGATAGCCTTCTTCAGCTAATTTTTGTGCAACACTTACTATCTCATTATCAAAAAATTGAACTTCATCTATACCTATTATATCTATACCTTGTAAATCAAAATTCAATATTTCGCTTGAATGTTCAATACTAATGGCATCTAATTGATTACCATTATGGGACACAACAGCTTTATCACTATAACGATTATCGATAGCAGGTTTAAATACTTTCACTTGTTGTTTAGCATATAAACCTCTTCTAAGACGTCTAATAAGTTCTTCTGATTTACCACTAAACATACTGCCACAAATACATTCTATCCACCCGGAATGGTAATTTTCGTACATATTACAAATCCACCTTTTTTCATAATCGCTTAATTATATCATATTATAAATTGCAGTTCTTAAATTTTACAAAAAAAAGCACCCTTTATAAAAGGATGCTTGATGCGCTTCATTATTCGTTGCTTGATTTGAAACCAAATTTTTTGTTGAAGCGTTCCACACGACCATCCGCAGATGCGAATTTTTGACGACCTGTATAGAATGGATGTGAATCAGAAGAAATATCTAAACGGATAACTGGGTATTCGTTACCATCTTCCCATTCCATTGTTTCGTTTGAAGTACGTGTTGAACCACTTAAAAATTTAAAATCAGTAGTAGTATCTAAAAAGATAACTTTTTTATACTCTGGATGAATTCCTTGTTTCATTGTTTTCAGCTCCTTTGCCCTGAACCATCTGGAACAGAGTTTATTTGTGACTTATTCACTCAATACTTACATATTATATATGTTCAACTATTAAAATGCAACCTTAAATTTATATAACAGGTTTACCTGTCTTTGCACTTTCAACCATTGATTTTCTAAGTTCTTCATAAAATTCTTGATTTGTTTTTGTTCTTTTTAATTTTCGAATAAATCGTTCTGCAAAATCACCTTGGTCGGTAAATAGATTTCTTAATTGCCATATCATCTCTAAATCTTTAGGATCGAGCAATAATTCTTCTTTACGAGTCGAACTACGTCTAATATCAATTGCAGGAAATACTCGTTTTTCAGATAACTTACGGTCTAAATGTAACTCCATATTTCCAGTACCTTTAAACTCTTCGTATATCATATCATCCATACGTGATCCTGTTTCAACTAATGCAGTAGCAAGTATTGTTAAACTTCCACCCGCTTCGATATTTCTAGCAGCCCCGAAGAAGTGTTTTGGTCTATGAAGTGATGCAGGATCCAAACCACCAGATAATGTTCTACCGCTTGGTGGAACAACAAGATTGTATGCTCTTGCTAATCTCGTTAATGAATCCATTAAGATAATAACATCTTCGCCAATTTCAACTAATCTCTTAGCTCTTTCTAACAATAATTCAGCTACCTTTACATGATGTTCAGGTGGCTCATCGAAAGTCGAGTGTACGACTTCTGCATGTTCAACCGATCTTTCAATATCTGTTACTTCTTCTGGTCGTTCACCTATTAATAGTACAAATAATTTAGCATTCGAATGATTTACCGCCATAGCATTTGCTATTTCTTTTAAAAGTGACGTCTTACCTGCTTTTGGAGGTGCTACTATCATACCACGTTGCCCGAGACCGATAGGTGTAACTAAATCCATAATTCTAGTTGAATAATTTTTCTCTGTCGTCTCTAATTGGATACGTTCTTGTGGATATAAAGGAGTTAATGCTTGAAAGTGTGGTCTCTTTTTAACTTCTTCAGCATTGTGATCATTAACAAAGTCTACTTGTAATAAACCATAATACTTTTCATTTTCTTTTGGTTTTCTAACTTTGCCCGTTACTTTGTCGCCTTTTTTAATTTCGAATCTTCTTATTTGACTAGCAGAAATATAGATATCTTTCTCACCTTTGGAATAGTTAACAGTTCTTAGAAATCCATATCCGTCAGGTTGAATATCATCTAAGATACCTTCCATATAGTAATTTCCGTCTTTCTCCATCTGCGCTTCCATAATTGCTAAGACAAGCTCTTTTTTATTTAATTTACTATAATTATTTATTCTGAGTTCTTTTGCCTTAGATGTTAATTCTTTTGTTGTGTAGTTCTTGTATAATTCGTGAAACGATTCATACTGAGGACTAGTTCTTACTCTTTCAGCCATAATTGTGACACCCATTTCCTAAAATCTATTCATCAATAACATAATGAATTTTTATAAACTTCCATTAAACTATAGCATTTTTTTACTTGTAAGACAAAAAATGTTATAGCTCATTATTTATATTTTTTTAATTATACTTCTAAATAAAATATAACCATCCAACATTAATAAAAACTAATGTTAGATGGTTCATTATGAATCTTATATTATTTATAATAACCAGGTATTGATTTAACTTCTAGGAATTCTTCTATTCCATAGTCACCCCATTCTCTACCAAGTCCGGATTGTTTATAACCACCGAATGGTAAATTAGGTCTTCTACCTGAATCATTTATTTCGACTGTTCCTGCTTCTAATTGTCTCGCAACTTCTCTTACTTTATCTTTGTCGTTTCCATATACGTATGCTGCTAATCCATAAACAGTGTCATTTGCAATTTCAATTGCTTCATTTACATCTTTATACGTAATGATTGTACCTACTGGACCAAAGATTTCTTCTTGTGCAATTGTCATGTCATTATTTACATCTGTAAATAATGTAGGTTTCACAAAGTATCCTTTTTCTATACCGTCTGGTTTCCCTACGCCACCATGAAGTAGTGTTGCACCTTCATCGATACCTTTTTGAATGTATCCTTGAACTGTATCAAACTGTTTCTTAGATACTAATGGACCTGTATCTTGCCCAGCTTCTCTAGGATTACCAACTTTGACATTTTCAATTGCTTTTTTAGCTGCTTCTATAAATTCATCTTTAATACTTTCTGGTATTAATGTACGCGTTGCTGCTGTACAAACTTGTCCTGTATTTTGAACAAATTTAGCAACTGCACCTTTAGCGGCTTTTTCTACATCAACATCATCAAGTATGATTAATGGTGATTTACCTCCTAATTCCAATGAAACTTTCTTGAAATCTCGAGCAGCATTTTCCATAATTTTTCTACCAGTTGGTCCAGATCCTGTAAATGACATCATTCTTACATCAGGATGAGAACTTAAAGGATCTCCAACGCTTGCGCCGTCACCATTTACTAAGTTAAATACACCTTTAGGCACGCCAGCTTTTTCGAAAATCTCTGCAAGAATAACAGCAGCAAATGGCGTTTCCTCAGATGGCTTCAATACAACAGTCGAACCTGCAGCAAATGCACCAGCTAATTTTAATGATGTTTGGTTTGTTGGGAAGTTCCAAGGTGTTACAAGTCCTGATACCCCTATAGCTTCTTTAACAACTAAATCATCACCGCGACGTTCTTCAAAATTAATTGAATCGATTGCTTTACTTGCTTCTCTAAAATGATTCAACCCCATTTGATAATGAACTGATTCTGATTTTTCGATTGGTGAACCAAGTTCATCTGTCATAACATCTATTAAATCTTCTTTTCTATTTTCATATTCATCAGCAATTCTTTCTAATAGTGCTTTTCTTTCTTCTACTGATGTATTTCTAAATTTTACGTATACACTTTTTGCTGCAGCGACAGCGTCATCTACATCTTGTTTGTTACCTGCAGCAACTTGTCCCATTACTTCTTCTGTTGCTGGATTGATAACGTCAATTGTTTTACCACTATGACTATCTACCCATTCGCCATTAATATATTGCTTAATATCTTGTCTCATATATTATCTACTCCTTTATAATCATTACATTATTCATTATAATACCTAACACACTTAAATTTAAAATAATGTGTTTATAAAGAAATAATAAAGAAGACCCTGGAACATATTTGTCTCCAGGATCTCCTCATTATGTTATGACTTTATATTTCAAGAATGATTCTCTTCTAATTCTACATTACGCTGTGCCCATTCTTCTAAAGGAACAAGTGCCTCTGCTAATTCATATCCTTTATGAGTAAGATGATATTCAACAGATAATGGTGTTGTAGTAACTACTTTCTTCTCAACAAGACCCCAATCACTTAACTCTGTAAGTTTCAGTGATAATGCTCTAGGTGTAATTCGTTTGAGATCTCTTTTCATATCAGAAAAGTGAGCAGCCCTTTCATCACAACGTGACAAGTAATTGAGTATTAAACCATTCCAACTGCGTCCTATAACTTTGAATGTTTCTTCTAAATAAGGACATACTTCCATAATACTCACCTCTTTTAATTCTATAAGACTA
The DNA here is from genome assembly GCF_002902525.1 of Mammaliicoccus stepanovicii. Lineage (GTDB taxonomy): Bacteria > Bacillota > Bacilli > Staphylococcales > Staphylococcaceae > Mammaliicoccus > Mammaliicoccus stepanovicii. The sequence continues at coordinate 11,273 of NZ_PPQZ01000011.1, read as the reverse complement.
TTATACTACATTTATTATACAAAGTATATATTTTATACTTCTATTCAATAACTTCTGTCCAAATATCTGCACCAAGTGATTTTAATTTTTCAACTATACCACTATATCCTCTATAGATATGATTAACATTATAAACTGTCGTAACATCTTCAGATATTAATCCGGCAATGAGTAATGATGCACCCGCTCTTAAATCACTAGCAGCAACGCTTGTTCCAGTTAATTTAGATGGGTAGTATATAGCAGTTCCATTTTCTAAGTGAACTTTGGCTCCCATTCTACTCAATTCATCAACATGTTTAAATCTAGCTGGGTATATCGTTTCCGTCACTTTACTAGAACCGTTCGCTTTTAAAAGTAATGGCGTAAAAGGTTGTTGTAAATCTGTCGCAAAACCAGGGTAAACCGCAGTTTGGATATCAACAGGTTTATATTCATCTTTACCTCTAATTAAAATTGAATCTTCACCTAATTCGATTTCTGTACCCATTTCTTTTAATTTAGCAATTAATGGTTCTAAATGTAGCGGAATAATATTTTCAATTATGACTTCTTCACCCATTGCAGCTGCAGCACACATATATGTCCCCGCTTCTATTCGGTCAGGAATAATAGAATGTGTTGTTCCATGTAAAGATTCAACACCTTCTATTTTTAATGTGTCTGTACCAGCGCCTCTAATTTTAGCACCCATATTATTTAACAACGTAGCTACATCAACAATTTCCGGTTCTTTTGCTGCATTTTCGATAACAGTTCGTCCTTTAGCTAATGAAGCAGCAAGCATAATATTAATTGTAGCGCCAACACTTACAACGTCCATAAATATTTTTGCACCAACTAACTCTTCTGCGATTAAATACATTGCACCTTGTTCGTTTGTTACTTTAGCACCTAAAGCTTCGAATCCTTTAATATGTTGATCGATTGGACGTGGCCCTAAAGGACATCCTCCAGGTAAACCAATGACACATTTTTTAAATCGCCCTAACATAGCACCCATCATATAATATGATGCTCTTAATGATTGAACTTTATTATTTGGTAATGGTAAATTAACCGCTTCACTTGAATCTACAACAAGTTGGTCTCCGTTAAGTTCTGTCTTTATATTTAAATCGCCTAATAGGCTCATTAAAGTCTTTACATCTGAAATATCTGGTAACCCATCTAATGTTACGACATCATTTGCCATTAAACTAGCGGGGATTAGTGCGACTGCACTATTTTTAGCACCACTTATTTGAACTTTACCATTTAATTTATTTCCACCGTTTATTTTTATTACTTCTTGAGACATATGTTTACTCCTTTACTTCATCGTCTTAGAGAATGCATACTCTCCCAACATGAATAGATAATTAATACTATTATATACTATTCAATAACATAAACGCAAAAACGCAAAATGTAAATATCTAAATATTATATAAAAAAAGATCGCTAATAAGTCAGGTGACTTATTAGCGGCCTTTTTATAACAATTTATTAAATTAATTAAAAATTAAGCTTGGTTTGAAGTACCAAATTCTTTAATTTTTCCTTTAACAGTTGCTTTAATTGCTTCACGAGCAGGTCCTAAATATTTACGTGGATCGTAAACTTCACTGTCATTATTTAACACTTCACGAACTGCTTTAGCAGAAGTGATTTGATTTTCAGTGTTAACGTTAATCTTAGCAGTACCATAAGTGATAGCTTTTTTGATGTCTTGAGTTGGGATACCTGTACCACCATGTAATACTAATGGTAAACCAGTTGAAGCACCGATTTCTTCCATTTCTTTAAATCCTAAGTTTGGTTCACCTTTGTAAGGTCCATGTACAGAACCTAATGCAGGCGCTAATGTATCAATTCCAGTTCTTTCAACTAGTTCTTGACATTCTTTAGGATCAGCATAGATAACGCCATCAGCAACAACATCATCTTCTTGTCCACCAACAGTACCCAATTCAGCTTCTACAGAAACACCGTTAGCATGCGCATATTCAACTACTTTAGAAGTAATTTCGATGTTTTCTTCGAATGAATGATGAGAAGCATCAATCATAACTGAAGTAAATCCAGCATCAATAGCTTCTTTACATTTATCAAAACTTGAACCGTGATCTAAATGTATTGCTACTGGTACTGTAATTTTGTAATCTTCAAGTAATCCTTCTACCATCTTGACTACAGTTTTGAATCCACCCATGTAACGAGCTGCTCCTTCTGAAACACCAAGAATAACTGGTGCATTTTCTTCTTGAGATGCTTGAAGAATAGCTTGTGTGAATTCTAAGTTATTTAAGTTGTATTGACCAACTGCATAACCATTTTCTTTCGCTTTAATTAACATTTCTTTCATTGAAACTAAAGGCATTGAGTTTCCTCCTATTTGTGCTTTGCACATATATTTATACGTTAATTATATCAAATTTTAATGCTTTATGCATCTTTTGAAAGCCCTATCCTAAATGTTTTCTTGCAATTTTCATAACTTCGTCAATTGAAAACGGCTTCATAAGCATACCTGTAATATTTTCATTTGTTATCGTTTCTAAATCTATTGATGTTTGAAATGCGGAAATCATATATATTGGCACTTCTTTATCTAATTCTCTTACTTTTATGATGACTTCTTCTCCCGTCAAACCTGGCATTCTCTTATCAATAAATACGAGGTCATATTGATGTTTTTCAAACAATTCAAGACCTTCTTTACCATTTTTGGCAGTATCTACACTAAACTCATTTAATTCAAAAATTTCTTTTAAAAGTTTTCTAATATTTTTTCATCGTCTATAATAAGTACATCCATTGAAGATACCCCACTTTTTCTATAAAATAAATTTAATTACATATTTAAGGAGAATGCAAATTGCTTAAAATTTTCAATACTCAACTGAATGGTATATTCAGTAAAATAGATGCACAAGAAGAAGAAATCGAAATTGCGTCCCAATTACTTATGCAAGCTGCAGGTGGTCAAGGGAACATTTTAATTCATGTATGTGGTGAAACTAAATATTTTTCAACTTACATGACAGATAGTGAAGAAAAACTACCAAACGCTAAATTAATTGAATCTATCGATGAAATCAGTAAAATCGATACAACCGATCGTGTGTTATTAATTTCACCATTTTTTACCGATGAACTGCTATCTTGGATTGAAAAATTAAACGAACACGACATAGATTTTGTTGTGATTTCAAATAAAGATAAAGAACATAAAACACATGAATCATTAATGCATTTCATAGATTTATCAACGCCTAGGTCAATTGTACCTACTGCGGATTTCAGCAAAATCATAACGCCTCATATTATGGCGCTTAATTATATTTATTATATCATGTATGCAGAAATGTATGAGATTACGCAAGACTTAGAAGAACTATAAATTGTGAAATAAACGCTTATAACGTATTTAACCCAACAGAAAGACAAAGATCGTAACTTTTCTTAGCAAATTAAAGAAAAGTTACGATCTTTATGTTCTAATGATTTATTTTTGATTTTTAATACTTGCTTCTACAAAACCTTTGAATAATTTTTGAGGACGATTTGGTCTTGATACGAACTCTGGATGGAATTGACAAGCTACGAACCACGGATGATTTTCTAGTTCAACTATTTCAACTAATCTACCATCTGGGCTTGTTCCTGAGAATGTCATACCTTCACTTTCCAGTCTTTCTCGATATTCATTATTAAATTCATAACGATGACGGTGTCTCTCATCAACTTCAGAAACGCCATATACATCATGTGCAATCGTTCCTTCAATCAATTTACATGGATATACACCTAATCTTAAAGTACCACCTAAATCTTCTATATCTTTTTGTTCAGGTAATAAATCGATAATTGGATATGGTGTATTTGGATCTAATTCTGCAGAATGTGCATCTTTCATGCCCACTACATTTCTAGCAAATTCTACTGTAGCTAATTGCATGCCTAAACAAATACCTAAATACGGTACATTATTTTCACGTGCATATTGTACTGCTAAAATTTTACCTTCAACACCTCTATCACCAAAACCACCAGGTACTAATATCCCATCTACATCTGCAAGTTCTTGTTTATAATTTGATGTATCAAGATGTTCAGAGTTAATCCATTTAATTTCAATATCCTTCTTAAAGTTATATCCAGCATGTTTAAGTGCTTCAACAACTGATAAATAAGCATCTTGTAAACTTACATATTTACCAACTAAACCGATTTTCACTTTACCATCTAAATTACGAACCGTTTCTAATAGTTGCGTCCATTCTGTTAATTCAGCTTCCGGATCTGCATCTAAAGCTAACCTTTCTATTACAAGATCATCCATATGTTGTTCTTGTAACGCCAATGGAATTTGATATAAAGTGTCCGCATCTCGACATTCGATTACAGCACGTTTGTTAATATCGCAGAATAATGCAATTTTGTCTCTTAAATCTTCAGTCATTTCATATTCTGTACGTACAACAATTAGATCAGGTTGTATACCTAGACCTCTAAGTTCTTTAACACTATGTTGCGTAGGTTTTGTCTTCATTTCACCCGCTGCTTTAATATATGGAAGAAGCGTACAGTGAATATACATAACATTTTCTCTACCAAGGTCACTTTTTATTTGTCTGATTGCTTCAATGAAAGGAAGTGATTCGATGTCACCAGTTGTACCACCTATTTCAGTAATCACAACATCAGCATTCGTACTTTCACCAGCCATTAATAATCTTGATTTAATTTCATTTGTAATATGTGGAATAACTTGAACTGTTCCACCTAAAAAGTCGCCACGTCGTTCTTTTTTCAAAATATGTGAATATACTTTACCAGCAGTTACATTAGAATATTTATTCAAATTAATGTCTATAAATCTTTCGTAATGTCCTAAATCCAAGTCAGTTTCAGCTCCATCTTCAGTCACAAAAACCTCACCGTGTTGATAAGGACTCATCGTACCTGGGTCAACATTTAAGTATGGATCGAATTTTTGAATTGTAACATTTAACCCTCTATTTTTAAGTAGTCTACCTAAAGATGCTGCTGTAATACCTTTACCAAGTGATGAAACGACGCCACCTGTTACGAAAATGAACTTTGTCATGTTTGTACCTCCATCTAATAATTAAAAAATAAAAAACGCTCCCACTTACATTAATTCATAATGTAAGGAGGGAGCGCTATATTTTATACGTTGTCCTATTTAAAGGAGCCCAAATAAAATATTACCATCTTTTAAAGAAAAGTCAATTATAATTCTTCTTCTTCCTCTTCTTCGTCTTCATCTTCTTCATCGACTTCGACAACTAAACCAGCTTCATCAAGTTCATCTTCAACTTCTTCGTCTTCAGGATCTTCAGGATCATTCAGTCCTTCTTGATCGTCTTGAGCAATTGTAATATCAACATCTTTAGTTTTATCTTCTTCACCTAATAATGTGATATCTAAATCCTCATCTTCATCAAGTACAGTGAATTTTTGAATAGTTGGCGCTATTTTTTCTTCAATATCATCAACTGAATACCAGTCTCTAAGACCCCAAATATTTTCACCTACACTTAAGAAACGACCATCAGTATTTAAATCAGTATAAAATTGTAAAATACGATTTTCAATTTCTGAATCCTTATAATTACCTATTCTCTTAAATTCGTCTATCATATCATATAAATTCGTGTCTTTACCGTTTTCATTTAATAAGATAAAAGCCATTTCAATAAATGAATGTTCGTCTACCATCTCTTTAGAAAAATCTTTTAATTTCATGCTTTACTCTTCCTTTCAACAACTATACTATTGTCGCGCATTCGTATATATAATCATAACAGTTAAAGATTATAATTGACAAGCTGATTTTTAGCAAATGTTAGTTTAATAGTTAATATATTTCATTAACGTCATATAATCTTCAGTTTTTTGTATTTCAACAAAATTCGCCTTATCACATAATGGCTTAAGTTTGTTATGTGAACCGAACAGCGTTATATGTAATTCTTTTTTGTTTTTAAAGTTTCTTCTTATAAACGTGCTAAGCTGTCTTAATGCACTTTCAGCTATGCCTTCTTTTCTTTCGCTTTCTTCCACTTCAATACTTCTTACATCAAAGTTATCATCTTTATGTTCTAATACGATAATACCAATTTTTTTATTATCTTTCATTAAATGTATATTTTCATATTCATCATCTAAATCATTTTCTTGTAATTCTAATCTCAAAGATGAAACATATTTTGAATCTAAATCTAAATAATACAATCTTTCTTTACCCAAAGGTCCTTCTTCTTTTGTCGCGGTATGCATAAAACCTGCTCTTTCATATAAATTCCATGCTGCCTCATTTTCAGCATCTACAACTAAAAATAAATGATCAAAATCAGGAAACACAAATTGAACATATTCTGGTAAATTCATCATGATTGTTGTCCCATATCCATTACCTTGATATTTTTCATTTATAGATAATGAACGAATGTATACGACATTTTCTGGAGTGTCGTATCCTTCATGTTGATAATATTTATGTAATACAAAAAAACCTACAATTTCGTTATTTATATTTACAACTACGTTTGGCCTTCTATCTACATCTTCAATTGCTTCATCTAATACTTCTTTAGGTAATGATGAATATACTTGTTGGCGCTCGTTCAATTGAAAAGCGTTTAATGCGGATCTCATATTTTCTTCAAATGGTTTAATATAAATATCACCGTATTGTTTTTCTTGTATCATTTCCAATCCCCCCACCTATTTAAATATATCATAACTAATTTTACATGATATGCACAACAGAGAAGGTTTTATCCAAAAAATAACATGTTAATCTCATATATATTAGGGTAATTGAAATTGCGACTGCATTTATTAAAGGGGGATAACTATGGGACAGTCAAAACAGCCTTCAGATAATCATAATAATAAAATGACCTTAGTTTTTTGGGTATCAATGTCTATTATATTATTAATTACCATTGTAGCAGGGATATTCCCTAGTGCTTTTGGTAAAAATGCAGATATATTATATACATTTATATCTAGTAGTTCAGGTTGGCTATTTCTTATCATCGTATTTGTATTAGATATATTCTTAATTGGATTAGCTATTACAAGATTTGGTCGGTTTAAACTTGGTGGAGATAATGAAAAACCAGAATTCTCTTTTATTTCCTGGATTTGCATGCTTTTCTCAGCAGGATTAGGTGTTGGTATAGTCTTTTGGGGTGTAGCAGAGCCAATGACTCATTACTTAAAATCACCTATGCCTAATGAAGTTAAAGGAAGTACACTAGAATCCGCTAGATTAGCCATGGGCTATACATTTTTCCACTGGGGTATTTCTCAATGGTCAATCTTTGCTATGGCAGGCTTAATCGTTGCATATTTCCAGTTTAGAAAACAAAGAGATGGTCTCATCTCTACAGCAATGGAACCGGTATTTGGTGAAGCATATAAAAAACCTTACAGAAATGTTATTGATGTATTAGCAATCGTCGCAACAGTTATGGGGATTGCCACATCTATCGGTTTAGGTATACTTCAAATTGGTGGCGGCCTTAATCATGTTTTTGATATTCCAAATAATAATTGGACTAAAATTATTATAACTGTCATTATGACTGTTATATTTTTAGGATCAGCAGCATCAGGTTTGAACAAAGGTGTTAAAATTTTAAGTAATTTAAATATATTTATCTGTTTTGCTTTACTGATATACATTTTAATTTTTGGTCCGACAATGTTTATTTTCGAGACATTTACTGTAGCAATTGGTGATTATATAACGAATTTCGTCCAATACAGCTTAAGATTAAATCCATATGAAGGTGATAATTCTTGGATGCAACAATGGACAATATTCTATTGGGCTTGGGTTATTGCTTGGTCACCATTTATAGGTGGATTTGTAGCACGTGTATCTAGAGGTAGAACAATTCGTGAATTTGTTATTGGTGTACTTATTATTCCACCATTGATTTCATTTAGCTGGATTGCTACATTTGGTGGTACAGCTATTTACCTTGTTATTAACAAAGGTGCTGGTATTGCTGAAGATGTTAAAGGAGATTATACGATTGCACTATTCTCATTACTCTCGCATTTTCCACTGTACGAAGTGACTAGTATATTCGCAATTATACTAATTTTCTTATTCTTAGTAACTAGTGCCGACTCTACTACATTCATACTTTCTAGTATGTCTGACAGAGGTTCTATTACACCGCCATTAAAATACAAACTCGTATGGGGTATTTTAATAGGATCAATTTCTGTATCCATGACTTTAGCCGGTGGACTTAAAAGCTTACAAACTGCTTCAATTGTAGCTGGCCTTCCATTTGCCGTCATTCTCTTCTTAATGATGTTCTCAATAATGAAAGCATTACGAAGAGAACCTGCAGAACACTTTAAAATGACGTACATTGATGATGATACTGACTTTTCCAAATCATTAGAAGAACGTGAAGAAGAAGATAAATAAATCAAAACCACCCTTTAAAGGGTGGTTTTGATTTATTTGAAAATGATATTTATGTCCCTGCTTCTTTCATAAATTAAAACGGATGTATCGAAAAATATATCCAATAGACGCTTATCCACACTATCAACCAAAGCGATAATTTGATATATCGATTAGTGTTTTTAAACACGATATGACTTAATACGTATGACAAATAACTTGTTAATATAAATCTTAAGAGTCGTGCAATAAAACTTACGAATATAAATACGATAAATGATATACCTTCGTGATAGCTCATCATCGCATAAAGTTTATATGGAACACCAAACAATGGTGCTTCTATTAATCCTAGTACGCTTTTATCTTCTAATGAATGTATAACATGTTCTATCATATATGGATGAATACCAGGAATCTTGAGCATAATCATTTCAACAAAGTTTAAATTTTGTATTGAAACAATGTATACAATTATACCGCCTAGAACTGCACCTATAATTGCTATAAGATTCGCACATAATAATTTAAATTTACTTTTTTGTATGATTGCATAATAAGTTAAAGCAACATCAGGAATGATAAAAAATACGATTGCTTCAAGAAAAGCCCATATAAATATAATTACCATTCTTTGAAATCACCTTCATTTCTGAGTGCATCCATTCGTTCATTCAGTTCATCCATAAATGCTTTTCTATTCTCATTAAATAAAAATGGTCGTCCTACAAAAATATCAACAAAGAATGGTACAAATAATTTAGATCCTTTCGGTAATGATTTGCCTAAACCATGTAGAAACAATGGTTGTATCGGTATATTAGGTCGTTCTCTCATTAAATAATAAATTCCTGATTTATATTTTGATAACTTTTCAGGTTCTCCTCTACTTCCTTCTGGATACAAGATGATAATACTACCTTCATCTAAAGCCTCAACAATTGGTTCAAATAAACCTTTTATATCACGTGTCATTCTTCTTTCAATAGGTATGATTCTCATAATATTTACGGAAAACCATTTTAAAAGTTTATTTTTCAGAAAATAATCTCCTGCAGCTACAGGTCGTGCTTTTTTAAATCCTTTTCCTTGAAATAATGAAAGTAATACTAACGTATCTAAATGTGAATTATGATTGGCAATAATCACAATAGGACCTTTTTTAGGTAACCATTCTCGCCTACGTATATTTAATCCTAAAACAATTAAAATAATTGGTCTAATGATAAATGTAAAAATGATGTGTCTTAACATATCGGCTCACTCCTTAAAAGTAAAAGAACCTTACAAAGTGGAAGAACAGTGGCGCTGTGTATGTTAAAGAATCCACCCTATCCAAAATACCACCATGACCAGGTATTGTTTGGGAAGTATCTTTAATATTCAAATCTCTTTTTAAAGCTGAAATATTCACATCACCAACAAACCCCATAATACTAATATATAAACCTGCTACAATCATACCTAAAAGTGTAAATGGTGTTAGCAATGGCGCTAAACATAACGATAGAATTGTAGTTGAAATAATCCCACCAACAAAACCTTCCCAAGTCTTATTAGGGCTCACTTTAGGTACAATTTTATGTTTACCAAATGCTTTACCAAACATAAATTGACACACATCATTTGCTTGGGTCAATATGACTAAAAATAAAACAAGACTCGCACCAGGTACAGTACTTTTTTCGCCAGGCAACACAATTAAATATGCTATGTGACTTAAACTAAAAACCATAAGCATCAAGCCCCATTGCACAGATCCCATTGATTGTAAAAACCCTTTTGTTTCACCTATCAAAATAGCTTGTATCGGTATGAATAAGAACATATATACCGGTATGAAGATAATAAACATGCCATAAAACCCAAAATATATAAATGTAAATTGAATAGGTATAGATAAGTACGCCCAGAATAATACAGCTCTATGGCTACGATTCGTAGGTATTAGTGAAAAATACTCTTTCAAAGCTAAAAAACAAAGTAAGCCAAGAAATATTAAGGATACAGTAGAGTTTATGACTAAAGCGATTGTAAAGATAATACACATACTCCACCATGATTTAATTCTTAATCTAATTTCAGTGAAGTCTTTTTCAGGGTATCGTTTCGTTAAATAGATACTGATTAAACTTGATAATACTAATACGATAAATACTCCTATCATAACAATAAGCATTTCTGAAGAAATCTTCCCTAAATTCATGATTTAACCTCCTTCAACCCATTTGTTATTCGACTATATATGTTGATTAACATCAGAATTGAACAAACGTAAAACACAAAATGTAAATAGGGTGTCATATTTAAATGTAGAAAAATTAAAAAACTAATGAAACCAATTATAAATGCACGGTCACTTTTACCCATAGGACCATCATATCTTCTTGTGCTACCTATCACTTGTACTGTTACACCAGTCATTTCACTAATGATGGATAAGCTTATAAACATCAAAATACCTATCCCATAATCTTCTGAAATAAACACGAATGGTAAAAATAAAAATAAATCGCTTATAACATCTCCTAATTCATTCAACAATAACCCTAAATCAGATTTCATATGATATTTTTTCGCCATTACACCATCAATTGCATTTAATGCCATTCTTACAAACATCACAATAGGCATGATAATATATATCCATTTGTTATCATGAAATATACTTAAAATAACACCCGTCAGGATAGATAAGAGTAATGCTAGTATTGTAACGTGATTTGGCATCATACCAATTTTTCTCATCCAGTCAACTAATGGCATTAACAGTTGTTGGAATTTCGGTTTTACTTCGTATATGCTCTGTCTCTTATACACATCT
>NZ_PPQZ01000106.1:19048-60866 GCF_002902525.1 Mammaliicoccus stepanovicii | reverse complement strand
GTTTGATTATTTATCATTCCAATTGCCTTAACTTGATCGCCATCTATTTTAAGTTTATCCGTAAAGTGAATAATACTGTTATAATACGGTGACAACTTTGAGTTTATATCGAATGATGACATTGGTTTTAAATGAATGTTTGGGTAGTTTAAATAACCAATACAAACAAAAATGAAACCAAATAACAATGTTTGTTTCATTTTTGTTTTAATAATACAGCTTGTTCCTATAATAACTAATAAAACTATACCAGTTGTAAAATCTATGTGTAACATGATGCCTGACAACAAAAATAATGAACAATAAAACCACATAATAAACCGTCTATTTTAAATATTTAATAATGTCTTCAGGTAAGAAATTAATTTTCTCGAACTTAACACCTGATTGTTCTAATAATTGAATGGCATATGTATGATTATGGTAATCATCAGCGTAATAAATTTGTTTAATTCCTGCTTGTATAATTGTCTTAGTGCAATTTAAACAAGGGAAATGCGTAACATAAATCGTTGCACCTTCTGAGGACACACCTAGTTTAGCGCATTGTATAATCGCATTCATTTCTGCGTGTATCGTTCTTATACAATGTCCATCTACAACTAAACAACCATTATCGATGCAATGATCCTCACCTGAAACAGATCCATTATATCCCCCGGCAATTACGCGATTATCTTTAACGATAGTTGCTCCGACCGAAAGTCGTTCACACGTTGATCTAAGTGATAACAAGTGACTTTGAGCCATGAAGTATTCTTTCCATTGTATTCTTTCCAATTCATATCAACTACCTTTCTTATACCTTATTGTAAATTTTCTATATAATAATTGCAATTTCAATTTATAATAATATATTCTTTTAAGCTTGATACTGTTTTATCGCCAAATCCTTTTACTTTCTTTAAATCATCAATAGAATTAAATTGACCATTTGATTCTCTGTATTGAATGATTTTTTCTGCTTTACTTGGTCCAACACCAGGAATTTTTTGAATTTCTTCTTTAGTTGCAGTATTAATATTTACCACTAATTTATCACTATTTTGAAGGTTCGCTTGTTCTGGCATTTGTTCATCCTTAATCGGGATATAAATATACATTTGGTCTCTTAATTTTTCAGAGAGATTTATCTTCGTTAAATCCGCATTATCTTTCAATTGTGCTTTACTGATTACATCCTTTATTCTATCTGTCGATTTCATTTCATATGTATTTGGATTATTAACGGCCCCCTTAATATCTACTGTTACACTTTTAACCGGTAACGATGATTCTTCTTTGTTAGGTTCCTCAGTTTTTTTAGAAGTTTGATTAGACATTTCATGATCCTGACTTGCTTGCTCGATATTTAAATTAGCGCTTTCCGTACTTGCATCATTTGAAACTAACTTAAACGCAATGAATACAACTGCTAAACCAATCAATATATATTGATAATTTTGTTTAATCCATTCTAAAATTTTATAATTATGATTCAAAAAAACACCTCCTACATTATAAAACGTAAGAAGTGCCTTAATTTACTTTATTTTTTAGCAACTATAAAGTGTCTGTCACCATTTTCATTGTATTCATCTATATTGAAATCTGTAAACACTGCTTCAATTTGAAAGCCAGCTGTTTTTAATAGTTCTTTATAAATTTGAACATCAAACGTACATTGATAATGCTCTTCATCAAATCGTTCATATAAACCATCTTCTCTTTCTGCAAAGAAAGACATTTGATGATAAACACTGTTAGGCTCTTCACCAGAAATAGCCTGCCATGTCAAAGTTAGGCCATCTTCTTCAGAAATGTAACTTTGATTATTAAATTGATTGTTCATTTTATAAGTTGAATGAACATCAAATATAAACACGCCATCATCTTCTAAATATTTGTCTATATAGTGAAAAACCTCAAGTACTTCCTCTAATTCAGTAATATAATTTAAACTATCACAAAAAATTGTCATAAGATCATATTTCTGAGGTAACACTAAATCTCTCATATCTTGACAATACCACTTTATTTCAGGATTGCGCTTTTCTGCTATCTCTAACATCTCATGACTTAAATCAAGACCGCTAACATCACCAAATTCTACTAATTGAGATGTTAATCTACCTGTTCCACAACCTATATCCATAATTTGATTATTTGATTTAGGTTTATAATGAGCAACTATTTGTTTCCATTTATCGTAAGGTTGGTCATTTGTTAATAAATCATAATAATCACTCATGCGATGATAAGCCATTAAGACATAACCTCATTTAACGTTATTAATGGTGCATCTTTATATAAGCGCTCTAAATTGTAATAATCTCTTTCTTCTCTGTGGAACACATGAACTACAACATCGCCCAAATCTACAAGAACCCATCTTGCTTCATTAAATCCTTCTAAACGCTTTACATTTACATCGTTTATTTCAGCTTCATCTTTAACGTTTCTTGCGATTGCTTGTACTTGTTTATCACTATTACCATGACATACTATAAAGTAATCAGTAATATCACTTATGCCTTCCATATCAATTGCTACTATGTCTTCTGCACGCTTATCGTCACATGCTAATAAACATTTTTCCATTAAATCATTCGAATTCATCTTATCATTCCTTTATTTATCTGAATGTAAATTATAATAATTTAAACATTCTATAGTTTTCAAATGAACTGTTTTATCTTTATTTATTAAATGTAAAACTGTTCGTTTCGATATTTCATAAACTGCTTTGTCTAACTTTTTTTCTTTAAATACTATATCTCTAATTTCATCTACACATGGTTGATCACGCTTTGGCTCTATATAATCTGCAATAAAAATAATTTTTTCAGTTTTATTCATTTGTGCTCTACCAGTTGTATGATTATATATAGCATAATATATTTCTTCGTCGTCAATTTCATATTCATCTTTAAGTCTGGCAGCTGCAACAGGTCCATGTAAAATTTCTGAACCATAGCTCAGTAAATCTTGACCTAATTCATATTTAGTAACGCTTTGATAAAGTTCAGATAATTCTTCATACTTGCATAAATCATGCAATATACCTGCTAATTCTACCTTTTTAATATCACCATCAAAAATTTCTGCCATTTTCTTACCTGTTTCTGCAACTCTTAATGAGTGATTATATCTTTTAGTTGGAAGTGTTTCTTCGACTAATTTCACTGCTTTTTTAATCTTCATACAATCGTCCCCTTTTTATATAAGTTTCCACATTGGGTGTCACTAGCATCTTGATCGAACGACGATTTTTACATCTATTTCTAATTACAGTAGAACTAATATCAACTCTTGGTATGTTAACTGATATCATATTATCTTCAACAACTTGTTCATCCACATTCCGATTTACAACAACAAATGTTAAGATTTCTTTTAGTTGTTCAATATTTCGCCATTTATGCAAATGATCAAATTGGTCTGTACCTATAACAAAGTAAATTTGATAGTCTTGATAGTCTTGTTGAATTTCACGTATAGTATCAATCGTGTAACTCGTTCCTTTACGTACAATCTCCCTGTCATCCAATATCCCAAATCCTAAATCTTGTATAGCTAATTGAATAATCTTCATTCTATCTTTTTCATCTACATGATGATATTGTTCTTTTAACGGTGACTGATAACTTGGTAAAAATATAAATTCATCTGGTTGTACATACTGATAAGTTTCACTCGCAACAAGCATATGACCAATATGAATTGGATTGAATTGGCCACCATAAATCAACAGTTTCTTCATTTATTAAGGTAATTCGATTTTCTTGTTTTCTTTAGATTCTTTATAAAGAATTATAATATTTCCTATCAGTTGTACGAGTTCACCATTTGTTTGTTTTGCAACAACTTCAGCTATTTCTTTATGATCATCCATATTATTTTGTAAAATATGAACTTTTATAAGTTCTCTTTTTTCTAATGCTTCTTTTAATTGTTCTACCATATTTTCGTTAAGTCCACCTTTTCCTATTTGAAAAATTGGATCTAAATGATGTGCTTCTTTTCTTAAATATCTTCTTTGTTTACCTGTTAACATGTTTATCTCCTTTTAAGTTCATCTATAACTTTATTTTTCATGATATCTATATTTGCTTCTTGACCTGTCCATATTTCAAAACTTTCAGCACCTTGGTATACAAACATATCTAGTCCATTGTATACAGTGTTTCCATTTTCTTCACAAGCTTTTAAGAATGGTGTTTTTTCAGGAATATAAATAATATCACAGACTAAAGTGTTTTTATTTAATTCGTTTATCGGAATAATTAGCATATCACTAGCATCGTTCATTCCAACAGATGTTGTATTAATTACAATATCAAAATCTTTCAAGTAAGGAACGATTTGTTCTAAACTATATTTGTTAATATCTATGTTCCACGTTTCAAATCTTTCCATAGTTCTGTTTGCTACTGTAATTTTGGATGTTGTAAACTTATCCATTTCAGAAACTATACCTTTACTTGCACCGCCAGCACCGAGTACGAGTATATTTTTATTAGCAATGGGTCCATAAGTATCTATTAATCCTTTTACAAAACCTATTCCATCTGTATTATAGCCTGTCCATTTACCGTCTTCTATCAATACTGTGTTTACAGCACCAATATGACGTGCACTTACAGAAATGTTATCTAGATACGGAATAATTGACTCTTTATGTGGAATGGTAACATTGAAACCATCCAGGTCATTTTCGAGGATGATTTCTTTTATATGACTGAAATGTTGTGGTGGCACATCTAATGCGATATATTCATCTTTTCGTTGTAATGATTCAAAGTTACTACGATGCATAATTGGTGATAAGGAATGACTAATTGGATGTCCTATTACTGCAAATTTCATGCATGTCACCTCTTACAAGATTGATTTTCTAATTGTTATTTCTACTTCACTCGGTGCAACTATGTTTATTTGAGCACCTTCATCAACTGTTACAAAGCCTAAACCAGAAATCATGATATCTTTTCTTTCGTTTTCAGTAACGATTTCAGTCGTTTTTAAATTATCAAAGTCAAAATTCTCTGCAGAATAAGGTGGTGCTAATAATTCACCAATTTGTCTTTGCCATAAATCTTCTGCTTTTTCTAATTTTGTTCGATGAATATTTAATTCATTTGAAACAAAACATGTTAATGACCTTCTACCACCTTGAAGATAATCAACTCTCACTAAACCACCTAAAAATAACGATTGTTCTTCATTTAATTGATAAACTTTCGGTTTGATTTCTTTTTTAGGCATTACTATTTTGAGTTCTTTATCCGTAACATAATGCGTCATTTGATGACTTTGAATAATTCCTGGTGTATCAAACATATAAGAATCATCATCTAATGGTATATCAATCATATCAAGAGTGGTTCCAGGAAAATGACTTGTCGTAATCACTTCTTTTTCACCGACGCTTTTCTCAATCAACCTATTTATGAGTGTTGATTTACCTACATTTGTCGTACCGACGACATATACGTCTTTGTTATTTCTAACTTTTTCAATTGTATCTAATAATTCATCGATACCTTGATTTTTAAATGCTGAAATTAGTACGACCTCATCTGGATTTAATCCGAAATCTTTAGCTCTATTTCTTAGCCATATTTCGACTCTTCGTTTATTTATCGCTTTTGGTAATATGTCAATTTTATTTGCAACAAGTACTACTTTTTTCTTTCCAACGATATCCTTCAATCGATGTATCATAGATCCTTCTAAATCAAATACATCAACAACGTTTACAATTAAACCATCTTCATTTCTTAATGATTTAAGCATATTTAAGAAATCTTCACTCGTTAATTCAACATCTTGCACTTCATTATAATGTTTTAACCTAAAACATCTCTTACAAATGACATCATCTTTATCAAGACTTGATGTTGGCACATATCCCGCTTCTTTTGGATTTGTTGATTGTAATGTTGCACCACAGCCAATACATTTTGCTAACTCTGTCAATACTATTCCTCCCAGTTAATATAACCTTTTCTTTTAAAGTAATTTAAAAATCTTCTTTCAATTAGTCGATTGAATTTCGTAATAAAGCCATCCGTTTTTTTAACGGGAACTACCATAATAGTGTATAAACCATTTCTATTACCACCAAATACATCAGTTAACATTTGGTCACCTATGACCACTACTTCAGATTTGTTTACTTGCATTAAACTTGTTGCTTTTCTAAATGCACTACCTCTAGGCTTTTTGGCTTTAAATATATAATCTATATTTAATGTAGAAGAAAATGTCTGCACACGATCTTCATTATTATTTGAAACGATAGTTACAGTTATACCATTCTCTTTCATTTCTTCAAACCATTTTCTTACTTCGTCAGTTGGATCTTTAACATCCCAACCAACTAATGTATTATCTAAATCCGTAATAATTGCTTTAATATTTTTTTCTTTTAAATGTTCTGGCTTTATTGTATAAATTGATTGTACATACTCATTTGGTAAAAAGTATTTTGTAAATATACCCATTATTCACACCTCTATATAATTTCTTATTTTAACATAAATTATTCTAACATTTTCTATTTATCAGCACACAAAATAAAAGTGTTGCAAATCAAGTTGATTCGCAACACTCAATATTATTCAGTAATTTCACGGTCAGATGATTTTTCAACATCAGTATTCGCATAAATCACAAAACCAACAAGTGCTGTAGCAATGACAGCAATAGCCATTAATATTAACATGAGACTGCCTCCTTATGCCACTCTATTTAATAACAATTTTACAATTTTACTTGAATTCACGCAAGCTACTTTTAAAAATTCTTCAAATGCCACATCAGATTCTTTATCTGCTAAGTCTGATACAGCTCTTGTAACGATTATTGGGACGTTATATTGATAACATGTTTGTGCAATTGCACATGCTTCCATTTCTACAACGCTTGCAGTAGGGAAATGATTCTTTATAACTTTACGTTGATCTAATGAACCTATAAAGCTATCCCCTGTTGCAACTTCACCTACTATGCCATTTAAAGACAATTCTTCAATTGTCGATTTTGCAGCTGAAATTAAAGTTTCATCAGTTTCATAATATTCCGGCATGTTTGGAACTTGACCTAGTTTGTAGCCAAATGCCGTTGCATCTGCATCGTGATAATAAACTTTGCTACTTATTATAATATCCCCAATATTTAAATCTTTATCTACTGAACCAGCTGAACCAGTGTTGATTATTATTTCAGGTTCAAATTCTTCAATTAAAATTGTAGTAGTTATTGCAGCATTTACTTTACCTATACCGCTTTGAGCTAAAACAATTTCTTTACCCTCAAGTTGTCCAGTGTAAAAAACAACATGAGCTCTCTTAATTGTATTCACATTACTAATAGAAGATTTTAATATTTCAACTTCTTCTTCCATTGCGCCTATTATACCAATCATGTTTAATCACTCCATAATTTTCATTCTTATATATCGTAACATAATTAATAAGAATTTAAACGCAATTTTATTGATTCCATAGCGCTTGTAAACCTTGTAACGATAAAATACCTGCTATTAGCGTTGTTAATACTGCTATTACACCTAAAACTAACATCCAAGTTGGGTGTTTATAATCTCCAACAATGCTCTTTTTACGTGATGCGATTAATATCGTTCCTAAGGTAACTGGCAAGATTAACCCATTTAATGCCCCTGCAATAATAAGTAATTTAACTGGTTTACCTATTGTTAAAAATACAATTGATGAAACAACTATAAACATAATGATTACTAAATTTCTATGATTTTTGATTGCTGGGTGTAATGATTGGATAAATGTTGTACTTGTATATGCACAACCAATAACTGAAGATAATGCTGCTGAAAACAATACAACACCGAATACCTGTTTACCAACAGGTCCTAGTACATGTTCAAACACTGAAGCTGGAGGGTTGTCTGGATTTAAAGTAAACCCTGTAACAACAACACCTAAAACTGCTAAAAATAAAAATGTTCTCATTACGCCAGTCGTTACAATTCCTGAAACAGCTGCTCTATTTACAAATGGTATATAATGTTTACCTGTTATTCCCGCTTCAAGTAACCTATGCGCACCAGCGAATGTAATATATCCACCAACCGTTCCACCTACAAGTGTAATAATCGGCACAATTAAGCTATTTATTTCATCTGGCATAATCATTTTTTGTGCTGCCTCTGCTACAGGTGGTTTTGTTAATACCATCACATAAGCAACAATCCCAATCATTAAGACACCTAGAATTTGCGTAAGTATGTCTACTACCTTTTGGGCATTTTTAACGATAAATATAAGAATTGCTAATACGCCCGTAATACCTGCTCCAATTCGTACATCGATTCCAAAAATAGCATTTAACCCAAGTCCAGCCCCTGCAACATTTCCAATGTTAAAAGCAAGTCCACCTATCGCGATTAATACCGCAATAAAACTACCTAGTCCTTTAAATACATCATTTGCAATATCTTGTCCGCCTTTACCTACGACAGTTATAACTCTCCATATATTAATTTGTGCCCCAACATCAATGATAATTGAAGCAAGAATGGCAAATGCAAAACTCGCTAAAAATTGTTCCGTAAATACAGCTGTTTGAGTTAAAAACGCTGGACCAATCGATGAAGTAGCCATTAAGAATACTGCTCCCCATAATATTCTTCGATGTTTAGCTGTAAACTCAAATGGTTTGTCTATATTTTCAAATCCTTTATTATTGTTCATGCGCGTATCTCCTAACTTAATGGTTTAATTTCAATACCTTCAGATTTAAATTTACTTATAATCTCTTTAACAAAATTCAATGCGTGTTCTCCATCTCCATGGACACAAATAGTATCTGCTTCTATAGGTATTTCATTACCGTTTATCGTGTTTACCTTAGATTCAGTTACCATTTTCAAAACTTGTTCAACCGCTTGAGATGTATCTTTAATCAATGCACCTTCTTGCTTTCTTGAAACAAGTTGACCGCTATCCATATAAGCTCTATCTGCAAACACTTCACTTTTATATTTAAGCCCGAACCTTTTGCATGATTCTATTAATTCACTATTTGATAAACCCACAAATAATAAGGTTGGATCAAACGATTTAACAGCGCTTACAATCGCATCAGCAATTTCTCTATCTTTCGCACCCATTTGGTATAAAGCACCATGTGGTTTAACGTGATAAATTTTTGTATTGTGTATTTTGCAGAATCCAGATAATGCACCTAATTGATAAATAACAAGATCAAATACTTCTTGCGGCGTTACATCCATATTTCTACGTCCAAATCCATTTAAGTCTTGTAATCCTGGATGTGCTCCAATATGTATATTGTTTTCTACGGCCATTTTGACAGTTTGATTCATAACATGTTGATCTCCAGCATGAAAACCACACGCTACATTTGCAGAAGTTATAAGTGGCAAAATCAACTCATCATTACCAAGTTTATAATTACCAAAACTTTCACCTAAATCACAATTTAAATCTACTTGTACCATAATAACAGCCCCTTTATACGAGTTTATGTTCATGTAAAAATTTGATGGTAATATCATTAAGAATATATGGTTCGTAACTTAATATTCTATAAAGAAAATCCAAAGTAGTTGGGAAACCTTCTATTACAGTTTCTTCGAGCGTACCTTTCATCTTTTCAATAGCTTCTTGTCTATTTACACCTTTTACTAATATTTTAGCTACTAATGAATCATAATATGGTGGTATTTCATATCCGTTATACAACATGCTATCAATTCTTGTATTAAATCCATTAGGTAAATGTAATGCTTGCACTTTACCTGCAGCTGGTCTAAATTGTTTTTCTGGATTTTCAGCATTAATTCTACATTCTATAACGTGTCCATTGAAGTTTATATCTTCTTGTTTCATAGACAGGTGTTCTTTATTAGCAATTAAAATTTGTTCTTTTATTAAATCAACACCCGTTAGTAATTCAGTGACCGTATGTTCGACTTGTATTCTAGTGTTCATTTCTAAGAAATAATACCCATCGTCAGTTAAGAGAAATTCAATTGTACCTGCACTTTCATAGTTACAAGCTAATGTAGCTTTAACGGCATCTTCATGTAACGAATTTCTAGTAGCTTCATCAAGTGCCTGACATGGCGCTTCTTCAATAAGTTTTTGATTCTTACGTTGAATCGAACAATCTCTTTCCCCTAAATGAATTGCCTCATGATGACTACTACCTAACACTTGAACTTCAACATGTCTTGCTTTATCTATGAAAGTTTCAATATATACACGTTTATCGCTAAAATATTTTTCACCCTCTGATTGAGCTTCTTTGAATGCTTTTTCTAATTCAGAACTTTCATGTACAATTCTTATTCCTTTTCCACCACCACCACTTGCGGCTTTGATAACAAAAGGATACCCAATATCATTTGCAATTTCACGTGCTTCATCAGTCGTTGTCACTTCGCCAATAGAGCCAGGAATAATTGGAACATTTGCATGGTACATCGTTTCTCTAGCTTTTATCTTATCACCCATTAAACTCATAGTATTATAACTTGGCCCTACGAATATGAGATGTTCTTCTTCTACTCTTTTTCTAAATGTTGTAGATTCAGATAAAAATCCATAACCAGGATGTATTGCATCAGCTTTACTCATTCTACAAGCTTCTAGTATTCTATCAATATACAAATAACTATCAGTTGATGCGTTTGGCCCAATACAATATGCCTCATCAGCTAATTGGACATGTAAACTATCTTTATCCGCTTTCGAATAAATAGCAATTGTTGTGATATTCATCATTCTGCATGTTCTTATAATTCTTACCGCAATTTCTCCTCTATTTGCAATTAATAAACGTTTTATCAAAGTCATTCCCCTTTTTACTTTAATGTAATAATTGTTTGGCCATATTCTACTGGGTCACCATGGTTTAGGTGAAGTTTTTCAATGATGCCATCTTGATCACTTAATACTTCATTTAATACTTTCATTGATTCAATATAGCCGACAATTTGTCCTTGCTTCACTTGGTCTCCTTCTTTTACTAGCGGAGTAGATAGTTCTTCTTCGTCTTGTAAATAAAAAGTACCTAATATTTCAGCATCAATTGTTTCTTTCTCATCAATTGATTCGGACGATGCAGGTTGATTAGATGTCTCTCTAACATCTTTAGATGTGTCTACTGGATTTGATGACCCAAAATCAATTTCAATTTCAGACTTGTCATCATGATACTTCAAATGTGATACATCATTATTTTTCATTAATTGTATGACTTGTTCCAATTTTTCTAAATTCATATTTTTTACCCCTTTATTAATTTCGCTATTTGTTTTGATTTTGGTCTTGTATAATGTAAATCTTTAAATTTCTTTTGTCTAATAGATATAAGGCTACTTTTCAGTTCACTTATATAAGTTTTATACGCTTCCATAGCTTCTTCAATAGTAATCCACTTAAACCGCAATGTATCATTTGGTTTTAATAGCGCAACTCTTTCTCGACCAATATAAGTTAAAGTCGCTATTTTCGTGTACCCTCCAATAGTTTGACGATCATTTAATAAGATAATCGGTTGACCGTTATTTGGAACTTGTACACTACCAGGTGCAATAGGTTCAGAAATAATATCAGCATCATGAATATGAGTTAGTTTCTCTTCTCCTAATAATCGATACCCCATCCTGTCAGAATTACCAGAAATTTCATACGTTTGATTAACTAATATTTCGTGTGCATTGTTCGTAAATTGTTCATACTGCAACCCTTTAACGATTGGAATAACATTTTGGTAATTGTCTAAATTTAAATTAATTGAATTTCCAATCACATCTTGGTTTATAAAGCGATCTTTAAAACATAATGTATCATTGCTTTTCATTGGCTTACCTGTATATCCGCCAATTCCGCTTCTAGTATGGGTTGATACACTTCCCAAGATTGGTTCTATCTCCATTTGTTTATGGAACGCTAAGTATCCTCGAGCGCCTTTTGTTATTTGTTTTATTTGTAAAATTTGTCCTCTTTCAACGTAAATAGCTGTATTAGTAGGAATTTCAACATTATCTAAAAGTATTTGTGCATCATATGCTACGAAAGCAATAATATTAGATGTATTAATCTTTAATGATGGACCATTCAATGTAACTTCTAATACTGGTGAGTTTTCATTTTCAACTAATGTTGTTGCGATTTTATAGAGATATTGATTCATAACGCCAGCAACAGAAAAACCATCTTTCTCATGCTTAAATCTTCCTAAATCTTGAATCGTTGTAAATAATCCAGGCTTTATACACTTCATTTAACTTCACCAACCAATATTGTATAATCAAAACTTCCTTCACTAATCTCATGTTCAATTTGTTTATACTGCTCTTCACTAATTGATTTAAATGAAATAAAATCGCCTGCCTCATATAAAATCATTGGATCTCTTTCTAGATTAAATACATCAACAGGTGTTCTTCCTATTATTTGCCATCCCCCTGGAGAATCTTTAGGATAGAGTCCAGTTTGATTATTTGCAATGCCAACGGACCCAGACTTAATCTTATTACGAGGCGTTTCTTTTCTTGGTGCATGAATACGTTTATCTAAACCACCTAAAAATGGAAACCCAGGTAAAAAACCAATAGCATAAATTAAATAATCGTTACGTGTATGTATTTCAATTACTTCTTCTACTGATAACTTATTATATTCGGCTACATATTCTAAATCCGGCCCAAAGTCATTACCATAATATACAGGTAATATAATTTTCTTCTTAGAATTGATTACGTCTCCTTTCCTATGACGCAGGTTTTCAATGTCCAAATCTTTAAGTATGTCTTCGCAATCAAATTTTAAAGCATTATACTCAACCATAATCGACGTATAAGAACTTGTAACGCTTATTATGCCTGGATGATTTAATTGCTCGATTTGGGTAGCTACAAGTGAAATGCCGTCTTTAACTGATGGATCAATTTCATTTTTATCATAAATCATGAAATGTGATTCATTTATAACCTTTACATCCAAAGTTAACACCCCTTAAACAAACATTTTCTAAATAATCCGACTATTCTGGATTATTTCTTCATTATAATACCATGAAACTTATATAAAAAAAATAACTACTAACAATAGTTTCCTATTGATTAGTAGTTACTTGTATAAAAATATTATTTTAGTCTATTTTTACAATTTTAACTTTCATTTCATTGCCGTTTGGTAATGGAACATTAACTTCGTCATTAACCTTTTTACCTAATAAAGCTTTAGCAATTGGTGATTCATTCGAAATCTTACCTTCAAATGGATCTGCTTCTGCTGAACCAACAATCTTATAACTTTCTTCATCATCACCTGGTATTTCAGTGAATGTAACAGTTCTACCAAGTTGGATATCATTTTTAGAACCATTATCTTCAATTATATGAGCATGACGAATCATGTTTTCTATTTTTTGGATTTCTTGTTCAATAAAACCTTGTTCATCTTTAGCAGCATCATATTCGGAGTTCTCAGATAAATCACCAAAACTTCTTGCTACTTTAATTTTTTCTACTACTTCTGGTCTTTTTACTGTCTTTAACTCTTCTAATTCTTTTTCTAATTTGATAAAACCTTCCTGAGTCATAGGAAATTCTTTTTGTGTTTCCATTCTGCCATCTTCCTTTACTTTGTGTTTTTAAATATTTTTAACTAATGATTGAATCTTAGTTGTCATGATATCAATTGCAACTTTATTGCTACCACCTTCAGGGATAATGATATCAGCATATTTCTTCGTTGGTTCAATAAACTGAATATGCATTGGTCTAACAACTGATAGGTATTGATCTATTACTGATTCCATTGTACGTCCTCTATCTTTAATATCTCTAGTCATACGACGTAAAATTCGTAAATCAGCATCAGTATCAACATAAATCTTAACATCCATCAATTCTCTTAAATCTGCATTTTCTAAAGCGAATATACCTTCTAGTATAATAACATCTTTAGGTTCAAACCTGATTGTCTTATCACTTCTCGTATGATTTGAGTAGTCATAAGTTGGAACTTCTATAGCACGACCTTCTTTAATGTTCTTTAAGTCCTGCTTTAATCTTTCATTATCGAAAGCAAATGGATGATCATAATTAGTCTTTAAACGATCTTCAAATGACATATGTGATTGATCTTTATAATAGTAATCCTGCTCTATTAAAGCTACACTATATCCATCTAAGTTTTTCATAATTTCTGATGTTACAGAAGTTTTACCTGAACCAGATCCCCCTGCAATACCTATAATTGTTGTTTTCCCCATCAAACTAATCCCTTTCTCATCATATTATTTGGATAAATCGGGTGATCCACTTTTATTTGGATTATTTGAAGTGGATGTCTAGCTGCATCTAATTCCTCACCATTTTCATCATAAATTTTATCTATGACTTGTGTGAAATTATCAATTTCTGGTCCAAAAAATTCAATTTCTTGACCGGGTTTAAAATGATTTCTCTGTTGAATTGTTGCAATTTTTGATTCTGCGTCATAGTCTAACACTAATCCACAAAAATCAAAAGGTGTTTTTTTATTTGATTCACTCCCAAACATTTGTTCTTCAAATTGAGGTACACCTTCGAAGAATGCAGGAGCTGTGTCTCTATTTGCACATTTGTCCAACTCTATTAACCAATTGGGGTCTATTTTGAAGTTTTCAGGGTCATTTGCATAACTATCTATTACTTTTCTATAAACTGAAACGACAGTTGCAATGTAGTGCATAGATTTCATTCTACCTTCAATTTTTAATGAATCAATACCAATGTCCATCATTTTAGGTATAGATTCGATTAATTTCAAGTCTTTTGGGCTCATTGCAAATGGTGTAACTTCATTTTCTTCGAAATATGGTTGTAAATCTCCATCTTCTTCTACTGAAATCAAATCATAATCCCATCTACAACTTTGACAACAGCCACCTCTATTTGAATCCCTTGCTGTCATATGATTACTCAATGTACATCTACCTGAATAGGCTATACACATTGCACCATGGATGAACGTTTCAATTTCAATATC
The DNA here is from genome assembly GCF_002902525.1 of Mammaliicoccus stepanovicii. Lineage (GTDB taxonomy): Bacteria > Bacillota > Bacilli > Staphylococcales > Staphylococcaceae > Mammaliicoccus > Mammaliicoccus stepanovicii. The sequence goes on along the minus strand of NZ_PPQZ01000106.1, from coordinate 45,831 downwards.
TACTTTCTCTTTCATTTCAAGCATTTCTTCAGCACTTGTTTCTCTTGCTAAAACAACTCTTTCTAATCCTTCTTCTTTCCAATATTGTACAGCACGATAGTTTGATAACGATTGTTGTGTACTTAAATGGATTTCTAAATTAGGTGCAACTCGTTTACATGTTTCTATAATTAATGGATCTGCTACGATAATACCATGCGCACCAGTTTCATTTAAGTTCGATAAATATTCTTCTAAACCGGGGATATTTTCATCGTGAGCAAATATATTAGTTGTAACATAAATTTTTGCACCGTATTTTTTCGCAAATTGCACACCTTCTGCTATTTCATCCATTGTGAAATTATCAGCATTAGACCTCAATCCATATTCTTGTCCACCTAAGAATACTGCATCCGCACCATAATGGACAGCAATTTTAAGTTTTTCTAAATTACCTGCAGGTGCTAGAAGTTCAGGTTTTTTTACTTTCGTTTTCTGACTAGATCTACTAGGCTCTAAAACTTTCATATTAATCATTCCTTTAATTTAACTTAATAAACTGTCTGTTTAAATAAGAACCCTTGATCCATAGGTCGATGATCTTGTTGAATATCTTCAATTGGTTCAAGTAACATAAATTTTTCATCTTCATAAAGTTCTGGGTCTTCATTATATAAGTCAATAGCTTGTCTATATTGTTCTGTCGCGACATTTATATATGCTTCTGATTGTAAGACACCGTCAATTTTAAAACTATCAATATTAGCTTCAAATAATTCTTCTAAATCTTCAATTAAGCAAATGTCATTTGGACTCATAATATGTGTACCATTATAATCTTCATAAATTGGATATTTATTACTTCTTTCTTCATCAAATAGTAACATATCTTTGTTTTCTTTTCTGTTTTCAATCTTCATTACTTTATCTTGATACATAAAGTAATTACCGAGTAATTGTCGTTTTGATTGGAACATGCATGTCATACCATGAACTTGAACTTCAATTTCAACATTGCTTCGTTCCTTAATCTCTATAACCTCTTCAATACTCAATTCTCTTGCTAGAACTGCACGTGAAGATCCTCTATCACCCCAATAATTACACTGGAAATGATTCGTTACAATTGTTTCTGCATTCCAATGTAACGGAATAGGATTCTTATATTTTTTCATTGCCATAACAACAGCAGGATCACCAAAAATAATTCTATCTGCCTTAAGTTCGTGTAACAGGTCAATATAATTTTCTAAATCATCAATATGTTCATTGTGGAATATACCATTTACTGCAACATATGCTTTTTTGTCGTGTTGATGTATCAACTTAATTGCTTCTCTTAATTCTGGCTCTTTAAATTCTCCTGCTAACCTTAAACCGAACTTTTCTTCACCAATTACAAATGCATCAGCACCAAGTTTAATTAAAGTTTCAATATGCTCTACTGATTTAGGTGTAACCAATAATTCAGTCATCTTTTCTTCCCCTTTTTGAAATAGCCATGCCATCCCCAATATTAATAATCGTTGTTTCATAATTGGGATGGTTCATTAACCATTCATTATAGCTTTTTATTTTTTTAATCATCTGTCTAATATTTCTACTTCTAACGATTTCTATATTACTAACAAATCCATGATACAAAACATTATCCGTTAGTATAATACCGCCTTCATTTAAAAAAGGCTCATATAATTCGAAAAATTTTTGAGATTGAGCTTTAGCCGCATCAATAAAAATCATATCGAATTTCATATTCTCAGGTATACGTTCGAATGCATCTTTTGCATCAGATAATATAACCTTTATTTGATCTTCAAAATGATAATGTTTAATATTTTTGACGGCTTGGTGATACATTTCTTCATTTCTTTCAATTGTGTAAACATTTATATTTGAATTACATGATGCAAAATGCATCGAACTATAACCAATTGCAGTCCCAATTTCTAGAATATTTTGTGCATTATGGATTCTTATCATCTGTTTAACAAATTCTGTAGATATTTTATCCATAATTGGTACTTTATTTTGGTCTGCATAAGTTCTTAACTCATCAATTTCTGAAGAATTTTGAAATAGCAATTGTTCAATGTACGCTATATCTTTTTCCATGTTCAACTTCCTTACACTTCATTATAATAAAAAATCCAACTAGACCTATGACTAGTTAGTAAGATAAACAATGTATTTTATTTAATTTTATAAACATTAGATATTTTAACATATATTTAAAGAAATAGTAAGTGAAAATTCAAAACAAGAACGTCCTACTGATTAAGATTGAACGCTCTTGTTTTGAATGATTAATTTTCTCTATTTTTTTCTTGTTCTTTTAAAGTGTCAGCAAATATGATTTTACCACTTTTACTATGCGTATAATAATAATAGTCTGTATCAGGTGGATTGATTGTGATTCTAGCCGTTTCTTCTGAAATATTACAAATTGGCCCAATCGGTAACCCTTTATGCACATAAGTATTGTATTTAGAATCATCTTTGTAATCATGCTCAGAGAGATTCTCATTTGGTTCCTTATTAAGTGCATATTTGACTGATTTATCAGAGTTTAAAGCACTTTGTGGATTATTCTCAATTCTATTAATAATCAATGAAACATATCTTGATTTGTCGGTCACATTCATCATTTCAGACTCTACTAGTGAAGATAATGACAAAAATTCATGAAATGAAATTTCTTCTTCTTGGTAATTTCTAGTAAGTTTGAAAGCACCATTATTTTTATAAATATTATAAGTAGTGTCATATGTTTCTTTCAACATTGTTTCAACAATTTCATCAATTGAAACATCTTTTTTTGAAAATTGATATTTACCAGCAGCTAAATAACCTTCTAATGGATATCTAATACCTTGTTGCATCACTTCATCTGTAATCATTTTAGGATATTTTTTTTGAATTTGTTTAATATAACTTCTATCTTTCATTTTTTTCAAGAATTCTTCTCTAGTAATGGATGTTTCTTCTTCAATTGTTCCTGCAATCAATTCAATTGAAGATTCTGCTTTTATTTCAATTTGTAATGCTGTTTTTAAGTACACTTTTCCTGATTCTAAACTTATTGCAATGTCTTTAGGTGACATTGATGGTGAAAATTTATATTCACCTGCTTGAAAACTAGAAATATTATTCAATTTTAAATAATATTTAAAAATTGTAGCATTTCGGATAATGTTTTTCTTTGATAATTCCTCACTAATTGTTTCAGTGTTGGAACCAGGTTCAACCTGAACAATGATTTGTTCATTACTGTCTTGATTTACGGGTCTATTGTTAATCCCTATAACTATAATACCGATAACAAATAGTAATAAAAATAATAACAAGAGGATGACTACGATCGTTAAACTAATATACTTAGATAACAGCCTTGCATCTTTATAAATACTATTGTTTCCCATTTCTAACTCCTTATGTAAATTAAATACCCCTAATGATTATATCACATTAGGGGTAAAGTGTACTATTACATATATGAATTAAATGTCATCAATTTCAGTGTTTACGATTTCTTCAATCATATCCCACTCTTCATCTGTTTCGACTGGAAGTAATTTTCCGCCTTCTCCATCATCATTAGCTTCGTTGATCATAGGAATTAATTCAATTTCCTCATCTTCATCTGCGCCTTCTTCTGCTAATATAATGTATTCTTTTTTAAAGCCAGGATGATAGAATTCTAATACTTTACGGTATAAAACCTCATTATTGTTTTCATCAATTAGCGTTAATAGTTCTTCTTCATTGTTAATTTCTAAATGTCCTTCGTTGTTATGTTCAGTCATTATTCATTCTCCTCATTATTGTTTTATAGAATCTAAATAGCCTTGCAATATAAATACAGCAGCCATTTTATCTATTACTTTTTTTCTTTTTTTGCGAGAAACATCTGCCTCTAATAAAGAGCGTTCTGCTCCTACAGTACTTAGTCTCTCATCCCACATAATTAATTTCAAATCTGGACGCTCGTGTGCCAATACATCTTTAAAATGAATGGATGCATCTCCTCTTGGTCCAATAGAATTATTCATGTTCTTAGGTAATCCAATAATGACAGTATCGACATTATATTCATCTATAATTTTAATTAATGCTTCTAGTCCAAATTCTTCTTGTTCTTCGTTAATACGGAGTGTGTCTATTCCTTGAGCTGTCCAACCCATTGCATCACTAACTGCTACACCAATCGTTTTACTTCCAACGTCTAAACCTATTATTCTATTTGTTAGCATTGAAATCTTTTTCTTGCTGTAAATAGTGGGATACCAATTCTTCCATAATATCATCTCTATCCAAGCGTCTTATTTGGTTTCTTGCTTCGTTATGTCTAGGTATATATGCTGGATCTCCAGAAAGCAAATAACCTACAATTTGGTTTACAGGATTATAGCCTCTTTCTTCTAAAGTGCGGTAAACATTTTGAAGTACGGTCTTGACATCTTCATTAGGAAAATCATCATAATTAAATTTCATCGTTTTATCAAAATTATTCATCTTTATTTACACTCCCTAACTCCATTAACTTAGTATTAATTATATCATATTCTATTCTTAGTTGTAATTACAGCGTTTTAATATAGTCTTTAACAAATTGTAACGCTTCTGTTACTTTAGAAGGATCCGTTCCGCCACCTTGGGCCATATCCGGACGACCTCCACCTTTACCATTTGTTATTTGTGCTGCTTCTTTAATTAAGTCTCCGGCTTTAACTTTATCTGTGAGTTCTTTTGGAACAGAAGATACGAGTGACACTTTTTCACCATTAATACTTGCTAAAAATAATACAGTATCTTGTAATCTAGATTTGTAGTCATCCATAATTGTTCTAAGCACTTTTGGATTTTCCGCTTCTACAAGTATTGACAATACTTTAACACCGTTTATTTCTTCTATGCTATCTTCAATATTACCTGATTTCAGTTCAGTAATTGTTTTATTTTTTTGTTGTAGCTCTTTTTCTAATGCTTTGTTTTGTTGTTGTATTTGCTCAATTTTTTCTATTGTTTTGTCTTGTTCTTTAACTTTGACTTGTTGCATAACGTCTTTAAGAACTGTTTCAGTTTCTTTTAATGTTTCATATGCTTTCTTACCTGTTACTGCTTCAATTCTACGTACACCTGCACCAGTACCTGATTCGGATTCGATTTTGAACAAGCCAATTTCGCCCGTATTGTTAACATGGATTCCACCACATAATTCAATCGAGAATGGTGACATATCTACTACTCTAACAACATCTCCATATTTTTCACCAAATAATGCCATTGCGCCTTTTTGTTTAGCTGCTTCTATTGGCATTTCTTCAATATTTACTGAAATATTATCCCAAATCTTCTCATTAACTATTCTTTCTACTCGTTCTATTTCTTCAGCAGTTACTTGACCAAAATGAGAGAAATCAAATCTAAGTCGATCTGGTTCTACTAACGATCCTGCTTGATTCACATGACTGCCTAATACTTCTTTAAGCGCTGCATGTAATAAATGTGTAGCAGAATGATTTTTGATAATAGATTTACGATTATTTCTATTCACACATGCATCTACTGTTTCACCTATATGAACATGACCAAAAGTAACAGTACCTGTGTGTAAGTTTTGACCGTTTGGTGCTTTTATTACTTCAGTAACTTCAATTTCAAACTGATCATGTTTAATAACACCTTGGTCCGCTACTTGTCCACCGGATACAGCATAAAACGGTGTTTCTCTTAATATAAACTGTATTAAGTCTCCACTTTCAGCTTCTTCTGATATTTCACCATTCAAAATAATATCTGTTATTTCTGTTTGTGTTTCAGTATTGTCATACCCAATAAATTTACTTGGCGTTGTCAGTTTACCTAGTACTTCATTTTGTACTTGCATAGATTGTGTTTTTTGACGTGCCATTCTAGCTCGATTTCGTTGTTGTTGCATTTCTGTTTCGAAACCGTCTGTGTCGATTGCAATACCTTCTTGTGCTGTAATTTCTTCTGTTAACTCTATTGGGAATCCATAAGTATCATATAATTTAAATGCATCTGATCCTGATAGTATATTGTTATTTTGTTTTGCAGTTGTCATCATTGTATTTAGAATTGTCAAACCTTCTTCAAGTGTTTCATGGAATCTCTCTTCTTCTGATTTAACGACTTTCTTAATGAAATCACTTTGCTCTTTTACTTCTGGATAGTAAGGCTCCATAATATCAGCGACAACATCTACTAATTTATATAAAAATGGTTCGTTAATATTTAACGATTGGCTAAATCGTACTGCTCTACGTAATAATCTTCTTAGGACATAACCTCTACCTTCATTTGCAGGTAAAGCGCCATCTCCAATTGCAAAACTTATCGTTCTTATATGGTCTGCAATAACTTTAAATGCAGTATCTTGCTCTTTCGAATCTAAATATTTTAAACCACTCACTAATTCTACTTGTTCGATGATTGGAATAAACAAATCAGTATCGTAATTTGTTGGCACATCTTGTGAAATAGATGTCATACGTTCAAGACCTAAGCCAGTATCTATATTTTGATTTGGCAATGGTGTATACGTATGATCAGCATTGTGGTTAAACTCACTGAATACTAAATTCCACACTTCTAAATAACGTTCGTTTTCTCCACCCGGATACATTTCTTCTGCTGGATCATCTTGACCATATGATTCTCCTCTATCGTAGAATAATTCTGTATTTGGTCCTGAAGGTCCTTCACCAATATCCCAGAAGTTTCCTTCGATACGAATAATTCTACTTTCTTCAAGTCCAATTACGTCTCTCCATAATTCATATGCTTCTGTATCTTCAGGATGAACAGTGACATATAATTTTTCTGGTTCCATACCCATCCATCGATCACTCGTTAAAAATTCCCAAGCATATTCAATAGCTTCACGTTTAAAGTAATCTCCTATTGAGAAGTTACCTAACATTTCAAAGAATGTATGGTGACGAGCAGTAAAACCAACATTTTCAATATCATTTGTTCTAATCGCTTTTTGTGCATTTACAATTTTAGGATTGTTAGGAACTTCTCTCCCATCAAAATATTTCTTTAATGTTGCAACACCTGAATTAATCCATAATAATGTGTCATCATCTATTGGTACTAATGGTGCTGAAGGTTCAACCATATGCCCTTTTTCAACGAAGAAATCAATATACATCTGTCTAATTTCACTAGCTTTTAACTTTTTCATAAAAGTCACTCCTTAAATAAAATAAAATAAAATACGCCCGCCCCAAAAAAGGGACGAACGTATCGCGGTACCACCCTAGTTATGACAATAGTCATCACTTTAAGTTTATTTAATTAAAGTTAAGAAGTAGCGTTCAATACATAATGTCATGTTTTTCACCAACCAACATGTCTCTTTAATCATTATTTTATTTACTCATCTTCTTAATTTCTATTCTACTTGATTATAATCACTCAATTTTTAGATGTCAATTAATTCATAAAGTCATAAGGTGTTTTATTTTGCATATTAATCATTGGATCTACTTCAAACATATTATCTTCTGTTAAGATAATGTTTTTAGTGATATGAGCCTCATCCTTTGCATCTCCATCATTATCCTCATAATTAAAATACATTTTTAATTTAGTATCAAATGAAGTCATTCTTCCGTGGCCTAATGTTGTAATCCCTTGATTAAAAGCTTGTTCTTCACCACAAACGACTAGAGATTGTTTAGCTCTTGTTAATCCTGTATACAGGATATTCTTTTGGAGCATTCTAAAATATTGTTTTACAATCGGCATAATAACGATTGGAAACTCAGAACCTTGAGATTTATGAATAGAACAACAATAAGCATGAGTGATTTCTGATAAATCTTGTTTCGTATATGTTATTTCATTACCTTCATAATCAACGATGACAACATCTTTACCAAGTGCATTCTCTTCTGCTTTGTATACACCCGTTACGATACCAATATCTCCATTAAATACATTGTCATCAGGTCTATTTATGAGTTGCAGCACTTTATCTTTCTCTCTATATTCAATATCTCCATAAGCTAAATATCTTGTTTCTTCATCTTTAGGGTTTAAAATATCTTGCAAAATCAAGTTTAAATTATTTATACCTGCTTGACCTCTATATATGGGTGCCAAAACTTGTATGTCTTGCATATTGTAACCTTTATTTACTGCGCCTTGAACAACTTTTTCGACAACTGTACCAATTTGATTCGTCGTACAACTTATGAAAGAACGATCATGATGCTTTTCATTTATCGAAACTGGCATGCCATTCTTTATTTTGTGCGCTAAATCTATGATTGATGAACCTTCTTGTTGTCTATATACTTCAGTTAAATTTACTCTCGGTATAACTTTTGAGTCTATTAAATCCTTGAAAATTTGTCCAGGACCAACAGAAGGTAGCTGATCTTCATCACCAACAAAAATAATTTGCGCATAATCAGGAACTGCTCTTAAAAATTGGTACATGAGCCATGTATCAACCATCGACATTTCATCCAATATAATTAAGTGTGCATGAATATCATTGTCTAGTACGTCATCCGGTTGTGTATCTTTACTCCAACCAATTAATCGGTGGATTGTCATTGCCTCAAGTCCTGTAGATTCACTTAAACGTTTTGCGGCTCGACCAGTAGGCGCAGCCAATACAACAGGAAAATCAGTACCTTCTTGATAGTCATCATAATCTAAGCTGACACCATGAATTTCTGAATACAATTCACATATTCCTCTAATAACCGTTGTCTTACCTGTACCTGGTCCACCTGTTAAAAGCATCATCTTATTATTTATAGCTGTTTCTAGTGCTGCCTTTTGACCTTCTGCATACGATACTTCATTCATATCTTCTATTTGACCAATATGAAGTTGTAAATCGCTTTTTTCAATCGTCTTTAATTCATCTTGATGTTGATAAAGTCTATGAATGATTTGAACACTCTTCGCTTCTGAATAATATAATGAAGGAAGGAAACAATTGTTGTCTTCGATAATAATACGTTTCTCTTCGTTCATTTCTATGATAGATTCATTGATTTGGTCTTTCGTTACCACTTCAGGCTGATTATGATTTAATAAGTCATATGCACCATTACATAAAATATCAATAGGTAAATAAGTATGACCATTTTGCAGAGATTGTTGATCTAAATAATAACTGATACCTGCAACTATTCTCGCTTTATGGTCTTTCATTATACCCACTTGTTCAGCAATCTGATCTGCTTTTTGAAAACCAATTCCATTCACATCCATAACTAAACGATATGGCGTCTCTTGAATAACATTTATCGTTTCTTCCTTATATACTTGATAAATGGACATCGCTAACTTAGGTCCAAAACCCAAATCATTTAACTTAATCATGATTCTCTCTATGGCTTGATTTTCTCTTATAGATTCGGCGATTGTATCACGCTTTTGTTTGTTAAGTTTAGGTATTTCTCTTAACACATCAGGATCTTCTATTATTTTATTTAGCGCATCTTCTCCAAGTTTGTTCACGATTGTTTCAGCTGTTTTTTTACCTATACCTTTAAATAAGTCACTCGATAGATAATGTATGACGCCTTGCTTCGTCTGCGGTAATTCTTTTTCAAATGTTTGTGCTTGTAGCTGTTTTCCGTATTTGGAATGTTCGATAACTTTACCTTTAAATAGATAAGTTTCTCCTTCAACTATTTGTGGAAGATAGCCAACAATTGAGACTTCTTGGTCAAAATCTTCATTTGAATCCGACACATCTACTTTTACAACGGTATAATAATTATCGCTATTTTGAAATAAGATTCTAATCACTTCACCTTTGACATGTGAGAGATCAAATAAAGATAAATTTTCCAATGTTAGCCCTCCTCAATTAATTGTTCGAACATCTTTATTGCATGACCACTCAACAAATGATCTGGTTGAATTTCTACAGCTTTTTCAAAATAATTCAATGCTTCCTTTGGATCTTCGTTGAGCATATATTTAGCTAAACCTAAATTATAAAGTGCATCAACATGTTGTGAATCATGTGTTAATACAATTTCAAGTTGTTTAATAGCTTCTTCGAACATTTCTAATTGGCAAAGCGTTAAACCATATTGAAAACCTATTTCTACATCTTCCGGATTCAATTCACTTGCTCTCATAACAAATGGTAAAGCCTCAGTATGCGCGCCTAATTCATTGAAACACATACCTAGCATAAAGTTAGTATCTGCATCATTTAAGCCTTTTTGAATTGCTATTTGATAAAGTTTAACCGCTTCTTCAAATCTTTGCTCATTGTAATATAAATTTGCTAAAGAATAATAAGCACCACCATGATCTTCGTTAACTGTGATTGCTTTTTGGAAAAACTTTTCTGCACGTTCTGTTTCATTTGCTTCAGATAAAATTGTTCCAGCATTTATATAATTCGTAACCTCATTTGGGTCTTCTTCGATATTTTCAAATAATAAACTTAAAGCTTGATCGAATTTTTTACTTTCGATTAATTCTAGGATTTTTTTCTCATTATGCATAACGTAACTCCTTTATATTTCATCTCATATAATTATAGCAAAAAATAACATTACAGAACATATGTAAAAATCATAGAGAGCCTAGGACTATACATACACGTCCTAGGCTCTCAATTAATTTATACCATGTAATCTAATTGTTTTTCAGTTTTGTATACTTCGTCAATTGTAGCCCCACCTAAACAAACTTCACCATCATATAATACAACCGCTTGGCCAGGTGTTATTGCTCTAACTGGTTCATCAAATATAACTTTAATTTGATTATTTGAAATTTTTTCTACTTTTACTTTAGTATCTTTTTGTCTATATCTAAATTTTGCAGTACAAGATATAGGTTGGTCAAAATCAATTTCATTTACAAATGATATATCTGAAGCAATTAAATAATCGCTATATAGTGCCTCATGATGAAATCCTTGTTCAACATATAATATGTTATCTTTTAAATTTTTACCAACTACAAACCATGGATCACCGTCTCCACCAATTCCTAAACCATGTCTTTGTCCAATCGTATAGTACATAAGTCCAGAATGTTCACCCATGTCTACACCATCTAATGTTTGCATTTTACCATTTTGAGCAGGTAAATACTGTGATAAGAATGTCTTAAAGTTTTTCTCACCAATAAAGCAAATCCCAGTAGAATCTTTCTTTTTAGCTGTAGCTAAATTTTGTTCTTCTGCAATTTTTCTTACTTCGCTTTTTTCTAATTCACCTATTGGAAACATGACTTTTGATAATTGGTCTTTTGTAAGTTGATTTAAGAAATAAGTTTGATCCTTATTATTATCTACACCTCTTAACATTTCTACCGAATTACCGTCACGTTTAACTCTTGCGTAATGTCCGGTTGCTACGTAATCAGCACCTAACTTCAATGCATGATTCAAAAATGCTTTGAATTTTATTTCTTTATTACACATAACATCTGGATTTGGTGTACGTCCTTTTTTATATTCGTCTAAGAAATAAGTGAATACTTTATCCCAGTATTCTTTTTCAAAATTAACAGCATAATATGGTATGTCAAGTTGATTACAAACTTCAATAACATCATTATAATCTTCAGTTGCCGTACATACGCCAAATTCGTCTGTATCGTCCCAGTTTTTCATAAATATTCCTATTACATCATAGCCTTGCTCTTTTAATATATGAGCTGTAACAGAACTATCTACTCCCCCACTCATGCCAACGACAACGCGGGTTGATTGATTATTCATTTTCTTCCTCCTTGAATTGTTGATATATTTTCGTAATTGTCGCAATCATATATTGAACTTCTTCTTCTGTTGTCACAGCGTTAAAGCTAAATCTTATTGATTGTTTTATTCTATTATCTTTACCAAACATCGCTTCCAATACGTGAGAAGGTAATGTTGAGCCTGCAGTACATGCTGAACCGCTTGAAACGTAAATGTCAGACATATCTAATAAAGTTAACATTGTTTCTACTTCTATGAATGGAAAATATAGATTCGTAATATGGCCAGTTGTATTGACCATGCTTCCATTTAATTCAAATGGTATGGCGTTTTCTTCTAGTCCAACTAAGAATTGTTCCTTTAATTTCATCAAATGAATATTATTTTGATCCATATGCTCATACGTATCTTTAAGTGCAGTAGCCATTCCACAAATATAAGGAACATTCTCAGTTCCAGCTCTACGTTTTAATTCTTGTTCTCCACCATGTATATAAGGCATAAATTGCGTACCTTGTTTAACGAGCAATGCACCTATCCCTTTTGGGCCACCAAATTTATGAGCAGTGATACTTAGCATATCTACAGGTAATTCTTTAAATTCAATCTTCATGTGACCAATAGCTTGCACTGCATCAACATGAAACATAACATCTTTATCTTCAAGTAATTCAGCTATTTCAAATAAAGGTTGTACAGTGCCAACTTCATTATTTACAAGCATTATTGAAACTAAAGTTGTTTCATTCGTTAGCGCATGTTTCAATTCTTCTAAATCAATGATTCCTTCATGATTTACATTTAAGTAAGTAACATTAAATCCTTCATGTTCAAGTTCCTCAAATACGTTTAGAACAGAATGATGTTCTATACGACTTGTAATAATATGCTTACCTTTGCTCTTGTTCATTCTAGCAACACTTTTAATTGCTGTATTATTGGCCTCTGTAGCACCACTCGTAAATATAACTTCGTTAACATTCGCACCTAATATAGTAGCTATTTCTCTACGTGACTGATCTAAATATTTACGACCATCTCTACCGATACTATGAATAGATGACGGATTACCGTAATGATTCGTCAATATTTCCGTTATTCGTTCAGTTACAATTGGTTTGACAGGTGTCGTGGCTGCGTAATCTGCATATACTTTCATCTTGAACGTCCCTTCTTAGTTTTCAATGTACCTATTCTAGCACCATTTTAATAAATTGACTAGAACTCTGTTTCTCGATTTCTTTTATCTGTATATTGCTCTAAATTTTCCAATTCGTGTTTTATTTCATCTACATTTATCGATTGATTAACAATCATATTTTCATGGATGAGTGTTTTATCACGGATTGTCCACACTTGACCTTTAATTAAAGCTTTAAAGTCTTGATCATGAGATACAATCAAAATTGAACCTTGGAACGATTTAATCAGTTTAATTATTTTTTCTTGCATTTCTAGATCAAAATAATTCGTCGGTTCATCTAAAATTAATAAATGTGGATTTGAAAAATATAATTTCACAAATTGTAATCTACACTTTTCACCCATTGAAAGACTATTAACTGTTGCAGTTATCATAGATTTATCAAAACCAAAACTGGCTAGAATTGTTCTTGCATCTGTTTCATTCATTTCAGGAATAGTGCTAATTTCTTCAAGAACCGATCGATTCATATTGAGATTATTAAAATCTTGTGAAAAATAGCCTATTTTAAGTTCAGGATGTACATAAATTTCACCAGTTGTCGGTACTAAAGTGTTTAAGATTAATTTAATAATTGATGATTTGCCCGAACCATTTGCACCTTCAATTATGACGTTTTGATTACGCTCTATATATAAATTAATATTATCCAAAATAATGTTATCACCAAATGAAAGTGTGACATCTTTAAAATTCACCAAGTAGCGAGACCGAAATGAATGGTGTTGTATAGAATATGATTGTTCTTCTTTATCTGGATTCAAATTATTATGATCTATCAATTCTTTATTTAGTTGTTTTTCTTTAGATTTGAATTTTCTTGCTAATTTACTTAACTTTTTTTGTGCCTTTGGATCTCTTACAGAAGCTTTTTGAGCGGCACTATGATACCATTCTTTATATTTTTTAATCGTCTCTTCAATTGCCTTTTTTTCTCTTTCATGCTTTTCAAAGAGCGTTGCTTGTGTTTGTTCCTCAATATCTATTTGTCGTTTAAATTCATCATATTTACCATAATATTTTTTCCCACCATCTTTTGTTAATTTTATAATTGAATCTGGTGTATTATTTAAAAACGCCTTGTCATGAGATACATATAAAATCGCTCTTTTTTCGTGTTTAAATGCATTTATTAACCAAGCTTTCATTTCACTGTCCATATGATTTGTAGGCTCGTCGATTAGTAATAACGATGCTTGTGTCATTTTTAATTTTAAAAAAGCGACTTTCGTTTGTTCACCACCACTTAAAGTTGAGATTTTCTGATTAAAGTGAGATTCTGTAAGTCCGAGTTTTTTCCCTTCAGTGATTATATGATTTTCAAATGTAAAGCCATCAAGTTCAATGTAGCGATTTAACGAAAATTCATCACTTAGATCATTTCTAAGTGACGATAAATCAGGATAACTCAACATAACATATGATAAAACATCATAATTCGAATAAGAACTTAAGTCCTGCTCCATTAATGCTGTATCAATATCTTCATTTATATGAATATTATTTAATAATGTTGATTTACCTACCCCATTGGAACCTACGATAGCTACATGTTCATTTTGTTCAATTGTAAAAGTAAGTGACGATATTAAAACTTTGTCGTCTACTTCTATAGGTTTTTCTTCAAATAAAAATAGCATAATGTTGCCTCCTTTATCCATGAATTACACAGATGGGCACCATCACACTATATATGTAATGGTGGCTTCAATATTTAGACAGAACTATCCATACATCATTGTGTAACACAATGGAATTTTTACGTTATATTCTTCGGTCGTAAAAATTATTGGATTTCCATGTCTAATATTGATGCCACCTCTCGTTAAATTTCTATAAATTATAACCTTATATATCAGTGTCGTCAACTTTTGTTGAGCAATTATATAGAGCATTAATCTTTGTGTTGATATACTTCGTGTATACAATTATTAAGGAGAGTCTATAAATGAAATCTAAATTTCCAGTTTCTGTATTAGATTTAGTCCCACTTCGAAAGGGAGAAACTGCACAAGATGCAATTCAAAACATGATTAAATTAGCACAGACTGTTGAAGAATATGGTTACGAAAAATATTGGATAGCTGAACATCATAATGCGCCAAACTTGGTCAGTTCAGCAACTGCTTTACTTATCCAACACACTTTAGAACATACAAATACAATCCAAGTTGGTTCTGGAGGCATTATGTTACCTAACCATGCACCTCTTGTCGTAGCAGAACAATTTGGTACGATGGAAACAATGTTCCCTAATAGATTGAATTTAGGTTTAGGTAGAGCACCTGGTACGGATATGATGACTGCTTCTGCGTTGAGAAGAGATTCACATAAAGGCGTTTACACATTCGGAGATGATGTTAAACAACTGTTACAATACTTTGGTCCAGAAGAAAAACAGTCTCACGTTAGACCATACCCTGGTGTAGACACTAACATACCAATTTATATACTCGGATCATCAACTGATTCAGCTCATTTAGCAGCCAGATTAGGTCTTCCTTATGTATTTGCAGCACATTTTGCACCTGACCAAATGGCACAAGCAATTGAAATATATCGAGACCTATTTGAACCTTCCGAATATCTTGATAAGCCATATATGAAAGTATGTTTAAATGTCATCATTGGTGATACAGATGAAGAAGCCACTTATTTATCATCAACAATGCATTTAATGTTTTTAAGTATTGTTAGAAATGCGCGTCTGCCACTTCAGCCACCAACTGATCAATTAGACAATATTTGGTCAGAACAAGAAAAATATATGGCGCAATCAAAAACAAACACTTCTTTTATCGGAAACAAAGAAACTGTTAAAAACCAATTAATTAAATTCCAAGAAAAATATAATGTCGACGAAATTATGGCAGTTAGTTATATTTATGATAGAGAGAAACAATATAAATCATATAAGTTATTCAAAAATATTGTAGATGATTTATATAGTGAATAAATAAAAATATCCTAGGCGTATTGTAAATCGCGCCTAGGATATTTCAAATTTATTGTAAATTATTATTAATAAAGTCTTGTACACTACTATTAAATAGAACACCGCTATTGTGACTGTCTGGAACACCGCCAAAATGTAGGCCGATTAATTCTTTATTTGAATTAAATATAGGTGATCCTGAGTTTCCACCATATGTACTTAAATCGTAAGTTATATCGTTTCCACTTGCAGATAAGACATTACCTTTACTTTCCCACAATGTTGCATATGGTTTATCACCAGGATACCCCGTTACAGTAATATCATCACCTTCTTGTCCTGAAGATGTATCCGCAATTGTTGCAGGTTGTACTGCTTCACCAATAGATTGACCATCACTATTTTTTCCTACATGAACTAATGCTAAGTCCTCACCACCGGGCGCTGTTTTAAAATCTGTTGCAGTAAATGTACCGGCTGGATAGTTATCGCTACCATTAGCTCCAGGTGAAAATTTTAAAACAGATGGATTACCATTTGTTGCGTTTACAACGTGTTTATTCGTAAGTACTGTATTTTCTCCAATAACTACTCCAGATGCAATTGAAGATTCATCAATATCAGCAAATGCTATTGATTGATAATGCCCTGATGTAGTATCTGTAATCTGAACTCTGTCATTTTTAGGAAGAATGACTTTAGATGATACATCATCCGTTTTTGCATTAACTTCTAGTGGCGATGCTACAAGACCTACTAATAAAATTGCAATCAAACCAAATATGTAACTTTTAAACTTTTTCATTAAATCTCCCCTTTTCTATAATATACATTAATATTAAATGTACTTTGTAAAAAAGGGGTGTTTTTACAATACTTTGATATGATTCGTGCCTGTCTGTCACATTATAAAATTTTTAAAACAGTTAGGTATTAAAACACAACAGTTAGGCATTATATTATATTATTTGTTAAATAAAAAATAAAGCTGAAAACAAATCTAATTAAATATAGAACATATATCCTTCTAATTCTTCTTGATTCGTGTAATTTGCTAAGTATTCTAAAGTCGTATTATCTAACACTTCTTTAACTGCATCTCGAATTCTAATCCATAATTGTTGTTGAGCTGGTGGTTCATCTTCTATCCCTTCAACTGGCGTAATTGGACCTTCTAATAGTCTAATCACATCTCCAGCTGTAATTTCTGAAGGTGATTTTTGTAATTGATATCCACCTTTAGCACCTCTCACACTTTTTATGAGACCAGCATTACGAAGTGGACCTACCAATTGTTCTAAATATAAATCACTTAAATTATTTTCTTCTGCGATTGACTTTAAGGATGTACATCCTTGACCATAACGCTTAGTCAAGGATATCATAAGTGTTAAGCCATATCGTCCCTTTGTGGAAATTTTCATGTACTACACCTCTTATTTTCTAAAAAATATTATTACCTTATTCTATCATTTTTTAGGCGATTTGAGTAATTAGAAAGGTTGATATAAATGAAAAATGAACCATTAGCATATAGAATGCGTCCAAAAACGATTGATGACGTTATTAGTCAAGATCATCTTGTAGGACCAAAAGCAATCATTAGAAGAATGGTCAATACAAAACGGCTAACATCAATGATTTTTTATGGGCCACCTGGCATAGGAAAAACAAGTATCGCCCAAGCGATAGCAGGAAGTACACAATACAAGTTCAGACAACTAAACGCAGTTACTAATACAAAAAAAGATATGCAACTTGTAGTTGAAGAAGCTAAAATGTCAGGACAAGTTATTTTATTGCTTGATGAAATACACAGATTGGATAAAGCTAAACAAGATTTCTTATTGCCTCATCTAGAATCAGGCAAAATTGTATTAATCGGAGCCACAACTTCAAATCCATACCATGCAATTAATCCTGCCATTAGAAGTAGAGCGCAAATATTCGAATTATATCCATTAGATAAAGAAAATATTATGGAAGCGCTAAATAGAGCTTTAAATGACGAAGAGAATGGCTTGTTATCGTATGCTCCTAAAGTTGATCAAGAAGCAATTGAATACTTTGCAGATTCCAGTTACGGAGATGTCAGAAGTGCATTGAATGCGTTAGAGCTCGCGGTACTAAGTGCTGAAGAAACACATGGTGTTAGACATGTTACGATTGAAGATGCAGAAGTCTGTATGCAAAAAAGTGCTTTTCAATACGATAAAGATGGCGATCAACATTATGATGTGATGAGTGCATTCCAAAAATCAATTCGTGGTAGTGATGTTGATGCAGCGCTACATTATTTGGCTAGACTGATTGAAGGTGGCGATTTACCTGCAATAACAAGAAGATTATTAGTTATAAGTTTCGAAGATATTGGTCTCGCATCACCTGGTGCTGCAAGTAGAACATTATCTGCCATTGAAGCGAGTGAACGTTTAGGATTTCCCGAGGCAAGAATTCCACTTAGCCAAGCAGTTATAGAATTATGTTTATCACCAAAATCCAATTCTACTGTAACCTCAATAGATGCTGCTCTTTCAGATATAAGAAACGGTAAAGCTGGACTTGTACCTAAACATCTTAAAGATGGTCATTATCAAGGTGCAAAAGAATTAGGTAATGCAATTGGCTACAAGTATCCACATAATTATGAAAATGGTTATGTTGAACAACAATATTTACCTGATACTTTAAAAAACAAGAAGTATTATCAACCGAAAACGACATCCAAAGCAGAACAAAAATTTGCAGAAGTATATCAGAATTTAAAAAAATAAAAATAAAGCCACGTTATATTCATAACAACTTGAATATAACGTGGCTTTATTTGATACACATTGTAATGTGAGTTCATATTATTTATCTTTAATTCTCTTCATTGGAATATCTTTCAAAATTTGATTAACAACATAACTTGCACATATTAGCCCTACTACACTTGGAACAAATGCATTAGATGAAGGAGGCAATTGCGCTTTTCTAACTTTAGCGTTTTTGTCGCCAATCTTATCTTTTACATCTTCTCTTACCACAATTGGGCTTTCATCACTAAAGACAACATTTATACCTTTTTTGATGCCCATTTTTCTTAATTTAAGTCGAATAATTTTCGCCATAGGATCAGTATGCGTCTTCGATATATCTGCTATCTCAAATTTAGTTGGGTCTGTCTTATTTGCAGCGCCCATACTTGAGATCACATCTATATTTCTTTCTAAACATTCTTTCATAAGATGTACTTTATACATGATAGTATCGCTAGCATCAACGATATAGTCTATCTTATATTCGTTGAATAATGCTTCATATGTATCTTCAGTATAGAACATATGTAATGGCGTTACTTTACAGTCAGGATTAATTAGTTTAATTCTTTCTTCCATTAAATCTACTTTCGATTGTCCAATAGTAGTGGTCAACGCATGTAGTTGGCGATTAACATTCGTAATATCAACATCATCTTTATCTATTAATATAATATGTCCAATATTCGTTCTAGCTAATGCTTCAGCAGCAAAGGAGCCAACTCCTCCAACACCTAAAACAACGACCGTTTTACTTTTAAGTAGATCCAATCCTTCTTTACCAATTGCTAATTCATTTCTAGAAAATTGATGCTTCATAATTTTATTTACTCCTTTACACAAAAATACGCAAGACATAAAGTCTTGCGTACCGATAGAATCCGATTGTGCCGTAATAAAAAGTGCTAGATCATTTTGGCCTGCTAAATACAGGTGGGTGCCCTGTTTCTTATTTTGCATGTCCTCCTTGCGAGGCGTATGCGCTATTAAGAAAACCTATCTGGCTCCCTGATCAAAAAGTGTTAGGTCAAAATATATAAAGCTTATTTCGAACACTTCAGATGACTACCTTATAAATATATTTTATCACAAAACATTCAAATAACAAGTATTTTGGCTTTGCTTATTTTTCTTCTAAATCTAATTTCAAATGTAACTCATGTAGTTGACTAGTCGATACTTCACTTGGAGCATCTGTTAATAGACATGATGCACTAGCTGTCTTAGGAAATGCAATCGTATCTCTTAAATTCGTTCTTCCTGATAGAAGCATAACTAATCTATCTAATCCAAGCGCAATACCACCATGTGGTGGCGCTCCGTATTTAAATGCTTCAATTAAGAAACCGAATTGCTCTTGAGCTTGTTCTTCTGTAAATCCTAATGCTTTGAACATTTTTTCTTGTAAGTCAGCTTTATGGATTCTGATTGAACCTCCTCCAAGTTCAAAACCATTTAATACGATATCATATGCGTTAGCTTCTACATTTGTTGGGTCAGTTTCTAACATTTCTATATGTTCTTTTTTAGGTGCAGTAAACGGATGATGCGCAGCAACATATCTATCTGCTTCTTCATCATATTCAAATAGTGGCCAATCTGTAACCCATAAGAAATTATATTGGTTAGGATCAATTAAACCACGCTCTTTACCTAATTTATTTCTAAGTTGCGCTAGACTTGCTGCTACGATGTCTTTTTTGTCAGCGACAAATAATATTAAATCTCCTGAAGATGCATTTGTTTTGCTTAATAATTCTTCTGTATAAGTTTCATCAAAGAATTTACTAATAGGACCGTTCAAACCTTCTTCAGTTACTTTAACCCATGCCAAACCTTTAGCGCCATATATACTCGTAAATGCTTGTAGTTGATCAATGTCTTTTCTTGAGTAATCATTTGCACCATCTTCAACAACAATTGCTTTTACTTCTCCACCATTTTCAACTGCTGATTTGAATACTTTAAATTCCATTTTTGATGCTAAGTCAGATAAATTAATTAATTCCATACCAAATCTAGTATCAGGCTTATCTATACCATATCTATCCATAGCTTCTGCATATGTCATACGTGGAAATGGTGTTGTAATGTCAATGCCTTTAACATCTTTCATAATACGTTTCATAAGACCTTCATTCATCTTCATTACATCTTCTTGATCAACGAAACTCATTTCAATATCAATTTGTGTAAATTCAGGTTGTCTATCTGCTCTTAAGTCTTCGTCTCTAAAACATTTAACAATTTGATAATATTTATCAAATCCACCTATCATTAATAATTGTTTAAATATTTGAGGAGACTGAGGTAATGCATAAAATTCTCCATCATGTACACGTGATGGTACTAAATAATCTCTAGCACCTTCTGGCGTTGACTTCGTAAGAACTGGCGTTTCAACTTCGTAAAATTCACCTTCATCTAAATAATTTCTAACTGAACGTGTAATTTGGTGTCTCATTTTAAAAGTTTGCGCCAAACTTTCTCTTCTTAAATCAATATAGCGATATTTCAATCGAACATTTTCATCAATTTCAGTATTATCTGTTATAGAAAATGGTGGTGTTTCAGATTCATTCAAAATTTGAATTTCAGAAACTTGAACTTCAATTTTTCCGGTATTTATTTTGTCATTAATTGCTTGTTCATCTCGTTTAGAAACTAGACCCTTAACTTGTATAACATATTCAGATCTTACCTTTTCAGCTACTTGTAATGCTTCTTCTGAGAAATCAGGATTGAATACGATTTGTACAATACCTTCACGGTCTCTCAAATCAATAAATATTAATCCTCCAAGGTCACGTCTTTTTTGTACCCATCCATTTAATATAACAGTTTGTCCGATAAATGATTCATCTACTGTTCCACAATAAGTTGTTCTTTTATTCATTATGATTTCTCCTTTAAATATTGCTCTAATTCTTTAAATGAAACCGTTGTATTCTCACCGGTTTTCATATTTTTCACTTCAACTTGTTCTTTTTGTAATTCATCGTCACCTAACACGATTGTATGAACTGCATTAAGTCGATCTGCTTGTTTCATTTGACCTTTTAATTTACGTCCTAAATAGTCTTTATCGCAACTAATTCCTGAATGTCTTAATTTATTAATTAATGAAATTGAATACTTTTCTGCTTGATCTCCCATTGTCGCAATGAATAAATCAATAGACTCTTCTTGTTCAATTTCAATTCCTTCTGCTTCTAATGCTAATAATAATCTCTCAATACTTAATGCAAATCCAATCCCTGTTTCTTTAGGTCCATCTAATAGTTCTAATAAACCATTGTATCGTCCACCACCACATAAAGTAGTAATTGCACCAAATCCTTCTGCGTTACTCATTACTTCGAATGCAGTGTGTGTGTAATAATCTAAACCTCTAACTAAATTAGTATCAATTTCATATTCAATACCTAATTCATCAAGTAACGTTTTGACTTCTTCAAAGTATTGCTTAGAATAGTCATTTAAATAGTCTGTAATTTTCGGAGCATTTTTAACTGCTTCTTTATCACGATCTACTTTACAGTCCAATATACGCATAGGATTTGTATACAATCTGTTTTGGCAATCATTACAGAAAGTATCTATAACCGGTTCAAAATGCGTTTGAAGTGCTTTTGTATATTCAGCTCTTGACTCTGCATCACCAATACTATTAATAACTAGTTTTAAATCTTTTAAACCAAAAGATTTATAGATGTGTACGAGCATAGAAATAATTTCTACATCAATTGCAGGGTTTTCAGAACCGATTGCTTCGACACCAAATTGTACAAATTGACGATAGCGCCCTTTTTGTTTTCGTTCATATCTAAACATTGGCCCGTTATAATATAATTTAACTGGTTGATTTGGATCACCTTGCATTTTGTTTTCTATGAAACTTCTGACAACACCAGCAGTTCCTTCAGGTCTCAATGTAATACTACGATCGCCTTTATCTTTAAATGTATACATTTCTTTTTGTACGACATCAGTAGAATCACCAACACCTCTACTAAATAATTCAGTGCTTTCAAAAATTGGCGTTCTAATTTCTTTATAATTATATAGTTTCATTAACTCATGTAATTTATTCTCTATAAATTGCCATTTATATGTGTCTTTAGGTAATATGTCTTGTGTACCACGTGGTATATTTATCATTTAATTTCCTCCTTTAAAATATAAAAAGTCCCTTGTATGTTCTCACATACAAGGGACGAAATTTCCGTGTTGCCACCCTAATTAGCATTCTAAATATAGAATACTCACTCATCAACATGATAACGGGTGTAAACCGATCTTACTTTCATAAGATTCCCTCTTCTTGTGTTCTTAAAATACTTAGCCTCTATATAACTTTCAGCATATGTCATATTCTCTGTTTCAGCTAATTTAGTATTCTATTCAAGAATAAACGGTATATAATTCATTCGTAATTTATACTTATATTAAACCCAATACGTTTATGAGTCAATCTTTAATTTGAAAAGTATACTTTCAAACCATCTACAATCCCTGTTTCTACAATATGTCTATATTTTCTATCAGCAATCAAATCTTCATCTGTTGGATTACTAATATAACCCAATTCTAATAAAACTGCTGGCATTTTAGTTTGTCTAATCACTTGGAAATTCTCATTTCTTACGCCTCTATCAGATAAAATTGATTTTTGGTTAATAGAAGTGTGCAAAGTTTTGGCAAAGTCTTGTTGCGTATCATGATGATAGTAAACGGTCACGCCATGTGGACCTGAAGAATCAAGTGCGTCATTATGAATACTTATGAATACATCACCATCTCCTTGACGGTCTTTCAATTTAACATACTCATCTTTAGTACGGGTCATTTTGACTTTTGCACCTTCAGATTTTAACATTTCTTCTAATTCTTGTGCAGTCTTAAGCGTTATTTCTTTTTCAGTGACATTTTTATGTTTTGAACTTGAAGCGCCTTGGTCACCACCACCGTGTCCTGGATCTAGTATGATTGTTTTTCCTTTTAAAGGTTTTGCCACGGGATTTACATCTTCTTTAATATCTAGATTCGTATGCCAACCTGCTATCCAACCTTTTTCGTTATCATCGTTAGTGACTTCAAACCATTTACCTTTTCTATCGGTAATTTCGAATTTGTCACCATCTTTAACCTCAAAGATGATAGGATAATATGCTGCTGGTCCAGTTCTCAGTTCCCCATCTTCAATCATGGATAATGATTTAGGTTCTACATCGTTTGGTATTAGCATTTTAATTAAGACAATCAATAATATGATGACTATAACTGCTACACTAATTACAGGGATTGGCTTTAGTTTATACTTTTTAAACCACAAGTTGATTCGGTTCATTGAATGATACCATCCTTACTTTCAAAAATAATAGTAATTGGTCCATCATTAATTAATGAAACATCCATATGGGCACCAAATTCACCTGTTTTCACATTAACTCCATGTGATTTTAATTGTTCATTAAAGTATTGGTATATTTTGTTTGCCTCATCTGGTGACATAGCATCTGTAAAACCAGGTCTATTACCCTTTTTTACAGATGCATAAATTGTAAATTGTGAAATTGATAATATTTCACCATTTACTTGATGTATATCTAAGTTCATCTTACCGTCACTATCTTCAAAAATTCTTGTTTTTGCAATTTTTCGAGCGATAGCTTCTGCATCTTTATAATTTGAAGTTTGTCCGACACCTACTAACAACAAAAATCCTTGCTCAATTTCATTTTCTATATTTTCTGTTGTTACTTTTGCTTGACTTACTTTTTGCAAAACTACTTTCAAAAAATCACCTCTTAATTCCATACACGACTAACTGTATAAATATCTCCTAGTTGTTTAATTCTATCTACTATTTTGTATACATCGTTAACATTTTTGACCATAACACTGATATTAATTACTGCATTCTTATCAATATCTGCTTTACCAGAGACTTTCACTAATTGTACTTTAATAGCATTTACTACTTGTAATACTTCGTTTAATAAGCCGTTTCGATCATATCCAGTGATTTCTAAATCCACTTGGTATTTTTTCTGTTCGTTTGTATTCTTAACCCATTCGACATCAATTAATCTATCGGTTTCATTCACTATATTAGGACAGTCTTTTCTATGAACTTTGACACCATGTCCTTTAGTGATGTATCCAATAATATCATCACCTGGTATTGGGTTACAGCATTTTGATAATTTAATCAGCATATTATCTAAACCTTCAACATAAACACCTGTTTCTGTGCTTATATCTTTCTTAATAGGAATAGACTTATTAACTTCTTGAACTTGATTTAATGTTTGTTTCTTACGCTCTAATCGAATTTTTTCAGACAGACGATTAACTGCTTGTAATGATGTAATACCACCAAATCCTACTGCAGCAAATAAATCTTCTTCACTTGAAAAATTATATTTATCGTTAACTGCTTTAACATTATCATGAGTAAGGACATCATCAACATTAAATCCTTGCTCCCGTATTTCAGCTTCTATCATAAATTTGCCTTTTTCAATATTTGCAGAGCGATCCTGTTTTTTAAAGAAACTTCTGATTTTACTTTTAGCACTTGAGGAGCGAACAATTTTTAACCAGTCACGACTTGGCCCATAAGAATGTTTACTCGTTCGAATTTCAACGATATCACCTGTCGTTAATTTAAAATCAATTGGTACTATTTTGCCATTAACTTTCGCACCAATCATTTTGTTACCTACTTCACTGTGCACTGCATATGCAAAATCAATTGGAACTGCCCCATAAGGAAGTTCTACAACATCACTTTCTGGCGTGAACACATAAACTTTATCACTTTGTAAGTCATACTTTAATGATTCCATAAACTCTTCAGCATCTGGAGAAGTATTGTCAGTTTCTGCTATTTCTTGTAGCCAACTCATTTTTTGTAAGTATTCTTCAGATTTAGTGCTTAAATTTTTACCTTCTTTGTATGCCCAGTGAGCTGCAACACCATGCTCTGCAATTTCATGCATTTCAAATGTTCTAATTTGAATTTCTAGAGGGTCTCCATTTGGGCCTACTACGGTTGTATGTAATGATTGATACATGTTCTGTTTAGGCATCGCAATATAATCTTTAAATCTTCCTGGCATTGGTTTCCAAAGCGTATGCACGAGTCCAAGAACAGCATAACAATCTTTAATTGATGGCACGATAACACGAATAGCTAATAAATCGAATATTTGCTCGAATTGTTTCTTTTGTTTGACCATTTTTCGATAAATACTATAAATGTGTTTAGGTCGACCACTAATGTCACCTGTTATCCCCATTTCAACCATTTCATTCTCAATATCTCTAATGGCATTCGAAATATACGTTTCTCGCTCACTTCTTTTTTTCTTCATTAGATTAACTATTCTAAAATATTGAACACTATCAATATATCTTAATGAAATGTCTTCTAATTCCCATTTAATTGTATTAATACCTAATCTATGTGCTAATGGTGCATAGATTTCAAGCGTTTCTTTAGCAATTCGCTTTTGTTTTTCTTTTGGCATTGCCTTTAAAGTTCTAATATTGTGTAGCCTATCTGCTAATTTAACAAGTATCACTCGGACATCTTTAGCTATTGCGATAAATAATTTACGATGATTTTCTGCTTGTTGTGTTTCTTTAGATTTATATTTAACTTTTTTTAATTTAGTAACACCGTCAACGATAATGGCTACTTCTTCATTAAACATTTCAACAAGATCATCATATGTATAAGGTGTATCCTCAATAACATCATGTAAAAAACCTGCTACTATAGTAGGACCATCCAATTTCATTTCAGTTAAGATACCTGCAACCTGTATTGGATGCATGATATAAGGTAAATTATTTTTTCTAATTTGACCCTGATGTGCTTTAAAGGCTAAATTATAACTCTTTACAACTAGATTATAAGCCTCTTCTGATAAGTAACTTTTAGCTTTATACAATACATCATCTGCACTATAAGGATATTCTTTATTCATAGGGACACCACCTCGTGAGAGTAATTCTCTTTAATATTACTATTATAGCAATTATCAATAGTACTTGACCACAATTAAATTCTGAACTTTTAATAAACAAAACTGACTCCCATTCTTAAAATCTTATGAT
>NZ_PPQZ01000106.1:4595-19038 GCF_002902525.1 Mammaliicoccus stepanovicii | reverse complement strand
AGGGTAGTCAGTTCATGTAGGATATATGTCGATAATTTAATATAAATTTATTTACTCGTTATATTCAATTAAAGATACAACGTCGTAGCCTTTTAATTTTTCAATTCCGTTTAAATATTTTAATTCAATTAAAAATGCAATGCCGACAACAATACCACCTAATTTTTCTACTAAATGGATTGCCGCTTCGATCGTACCACCTGTTGCTAATAAATCATCTGTAATAAGCACTCTTTGTCCTGGTTTAATTGCATCATTGTGCATTGTTAATACATTTGTTCCGTATTCTAATTCATACTCATACTTGATAACTTCTCTTGGCAATTTACCTTCTTTTCTTACTGGAGCAAAACCAATTCCCATTGCATAAGATACAGGACAACCAATGATAAATCCTCTTGCTTCAGGGCCAACTACTATATCTACTTGTTTATCTTTAGCATATTTAACGATTTGGTCTGTAGCATATTTATATGCCTCACCATTATCCATTATTGTTGTAATATCTTTAAAATTAACCCCTTTTTTTGGCCAATCTTGAACCTCTGAAACGTATTGTTTTAAATCCATTATATTTCCTCCTCATTGTTACTTATCAATGATTGAATCCATGAAACTAAGGATGAGCTATCATTGTATAATAATGTTTTTTCTATTTCGATTTGTTGTTGTTTTGCTTGATATAATGGTGCGTTCTTTATATCATTTTTTGGTGCTTCTTTATTCACAGTAATTATACCATTATTTATTGTAATAAAGTTCAACTCATAGAAGCAATTCAAAATAAATTTCAACTGGTCAGGTTTGATTTTTAAAAATTGACAAAGTTGCATACCTTCAGTTTGAATATTCGTTTCTTTCTTATTTAATAATGCTTTATAAACTGACTTAAAAGTTTGATCATTAGGAATACCATCAAAATAAGAATTTGATTGTCCTTTAAATACTAAATAATATTTATCAGCATTCACTTCGTTTATTGTATGCTTAAATGATTCTAAGTCATCTGGTAAATCTCTCAATATGCACGACGCAACTTCTTTATTATATGTCTCACCATAATAAATATAATTTTCGTTTACTTTTTCTTCATTCTTATTAATAACAAAAATCGCATCTTCTTGATTTATCTTTAATAATTCTTGTTTGTTTTTACTTCTATAATCAAAAATTGAATGGTCATTACTGAGTTCTAAATCTTTCAGAATAATTTGTGGTGATTGATGGCCGTTCCATTCATTAACATTTAGACTTCCTGCTAAATTTATAGTCGTTTCTTCAGAAATATCATTCATTAAATGACCAAAATTCCAATGTAACGCATTTATATTCTTCTCAGTTAAAGTTAATTTGAGATGTTTTTCATTTTGTCCTATACCTTTAACAGATTTAATTTGTGAATTTTTAATTGAAAATATAGGTGCAGTGATATCAGTACCGAATGGTTTTAATCTTTCTAAATCAAAGATATTATCAACAGAAATATCTGACATTGTAATTTCAGCATCTATCGTCAATTGAGGTAATAATGGTTTCCCATCAGTTAAATTTTTCATGTCATCATTCAATGCTTTTTTCAATGGCTCAATTGCATCAATCTCCATCGTCATACCTGCAGCCATATGATGACCACCAAATTTCGTAATCAGTTCTGAATGATTTTGTAAGAATTCATACATAGAAACTTGTTCTATGCTACGTGCGGAACCTTTTGCATGATTTTGGTTAATGTCTACATTCAAAACAATTGTCGGCAAATTATAATTTTCAACAATTCTAGATGCAACAATACCTAACACACCTTCATTCCAATTTTCTTTTGCTAATACTAGAAATTGAGAAGATTCTTTAACTTGTTCATCTGCGAGAATCATCGCTTCTTCTGTTATGGCTTCTACAATTTCTTTTCTTTCTAAATTGAAATGATCTACTTCTTCAGCTAAAAATGTAGCTTCTTCATAATCATCGACCATTAACAATTCTAATGCTAATCTCGCGTCATCTAAGCGACCAACCGCATTCAATCGTGGACCGATAATAAAGCCTACAGTTTGTTCATTGACTTCATCTTTATAATCAGCAATTTCTAACAATGCTTTAACACCTGGTGAAGGTGACTCATTAAGTACTTGTAAGCCTTGTTTAACCATAGATCTATTCTCATCAGTTAAACTTACTAAATCTGCAATCGTACCGATGGCTACTAATCCTAGAAATGATTTAGGCAAATCTTGTTTAAGTGCTTTACATAATTTATAAGACACACCAACACCGGCTAAATATTTAAACGGATATTCAAATTCTGGATGCATCGGATGAACGATAGCATATGCATTAGGCGTTGTTTTACCAAATTCATGATGATCTGTAACGATAACATCTATACCTAATTCATTCGCAATATCTATTTCGTGGTGACCTTGAATGCCATTATCTACTGTAATAATTAATGTAACACCCTCATCATGCGCATTTCTAAATGCTCCTTCGCTCGGTCCGTATCCTTCTGTAAATCTATTTGGAATATACCAACCAACAATTGCATTTAGTGACTCTAACGTTTTAACTAAAATCGCAGTTGAGGTTACACCATCAGCATCATAGTCTCCATATACTAGTATTTTTTCATTATTTTGAATGGCTTTATGTATTCTTGTGACTGATTTTTCCATATCACTTAGTAACATTTCATCGTGATACAATACTTCTTTTGATAGTAAATGCTCTATATCTTCTTCAGAGGTATATCCTTTAGAAATTAAAGTTTTCTCTAAAAGTGGGGAAATATTAAATTTTTTAATTACCTTTTTATCTATTTCATTACTTTGTTCCGAAACAGACCATTGATAACGTGCCTTAGTCATAACAAATCTCCTCATTTCTACTCAAAACATTATACATTATATGTATTATTTACACTAGTATTCAAATTAAGCATAACAAAAGAAATCCCTTATTGCATAATCAAGTACTAATATATCATCATTAAAAATAAAAAATCTCCTAATCTGTTAAATTTAATCCAACAGATTAGGAGATATAATACAATCACTTTATTGATTATACTAATATTTTTTCATCATTTGATTTTTTCTCTTCATATACAACTAATTTACCATTTTCAGATTTTTTAAGTTGTCGTTTCTTAAAGATGCCCCATAATGGAACAGCGACAAATATAGAAGAAAATACACCAGAAATTAATCCGATTAATAATGCTAATGAGAAGTTAAAGATACTTGGTGATCCTAATATTAGTAATGCTACAACGACAATAATAACGGTTAATACTGTATTAATCGATCTTGTCATCGTTTGTCTGATTGATGAATTGACAATCATGTCAATCGTTTCAGGTTTCTTAATCACTTTAACTTTTCGTAAGTTTTCTCGTACCCTATCAAACGTAACAATTGTATCATTAATTGAATAACCAATAATGGTTAGTATAGCAGCAATGAATGTTATATCAATTTCAATTCTAAATAAGCTAAATATCGCTACTATGATAAACACGTCATGTAGTAACGCAAGTACTGCAGTAGTACCCATACGCCATTCGAATCTAAATGATACATACAAGATAATACCTAAGGCTGCTATTGCCATTGCTTTAAGTGCATTTGCAGCGAGTTCTTGACCAACTACTGGCGATACCGTACTCACGTTTGGATCATGACCAAATTTTTGTTCGAATTCAGATTTAACTTTTTGGATTTCAGTTTTATTTAACGCATCTTTAAACTGAACAGTTGCCATCTTATTACCTGAGCCACTCGTCGTAACTTGAGAAGGTTCTAAGCCCATTTGTTTAAAGTCTTTAGATACTTGTTCGGTTTTAATTGCATTATCAGACTGTAAATCGACACGTGTACCACTCGTAAAATCAATTCCTAGATTCAATTTGAAAATTGAAAGTATTATGGCACCTACAATGATTGTAATAATACTGAATGTTAGCAATGGTTTAGCTAATTTAACAAAATTAATCTTATCAAATGTTGTTCTTAAGTCATGTATATCTAATCGTTCACTAATATCGTGTCGACCTTTCTTAGATACACCAAACCAATTATATTTTTTCTTGAAGTAATTTGAATTAACTAATAATGAAAGTAATATTCTAGTAAAGAATACTGACGTAACAAAACTCATTAAAATTGCTAATAAGAGCATTGTTGCAAATCCTTTAACTGAACTTTCACCAAAAACAAACAGTACTAATGCAGCTAATATAGTCGTTAAGTTTGCATCTAATATTGTAATGAATGAAGAACCTGAGCCTTTCTTGAATGCTTGATTAAGCGTTCGACCAATCCGGAGCTCATCTTTGATCCTTTCGTACATGATGATGTTTGCATCCACTGCCATACCTACACCTAGAACGAGCGCTGCAAGTCCTGGAAGTGTGAGAACACCAGATATAAAGTTAAATGCGACTAACGTTAAGTATACATATGCACTTAATGTTATTACAGCTACAATCCCAGGTAAGCGATAATAAATTAACATAAACAAGAAGATGATACCGACACCAATAGATGAAGCAAGCATCGTTTCATTTAAGGCATCTTTACCAAATTGAGCACCTACTGAAGTAGAATATACTTCGTCTAATTTAACTGGTAGTGACCCTGAATTTAATAAATCAGCAATTTGTTTAGCTTCTTTGACGCCTTTTTCACCTTTAAATCCACCTGAAATTTCTACATTTTCAGAGTTGATTGGTTGGTCAACAGTTGCTGCCGAAATATATTTAGGTTTTTTACCTTGTTGTTCTTTCTTAGCTTCTTTCTTGTAGCTGTCTCCTTTTTCGTAATCCATCCAAATAACCATTAAGTTTGGATTCATTTTGGAGACTTTTTCTGTTACTTCTCTAAATTTCTTTGCATCTTTTAATTTAAGCGTAACAGCTACTTCATTTGTATTATCTTTAAATCCTTGTTTAGCTCCACCTTGAACTAAATCTTTACCAGATAATAGCACTTTATCGTTAGCATCTCTAATCGTTAAGTTAGCTTGAGTAGAAAGAACCTTTCTCGCTTCACTTTGATCTTTAATACCAGCAAGCTGTACTCTTATCCTATTTCCTTCTTCAACTTGAATTTTAGGTTCTGATACACCTAAAACATTAACACGAGACTCTAAAGT
Source organism: Mammaliicoccus stepanovicii (assembly GCF_002902525.1). Taxonomy (GTDB): domain Bacteria; phylum Bacillota; class Bacilli; order Staphylococcales; family Staphylococcaceae; genus Mammaliicoccus; species Mammaliicoccus stepanovicii. The sequence goes on along the minus strand of NZ_PPQZ01000106.1, from coordinate 13,887 downwards.
CTTTGCTGTAGATTTAACAGCGTCTTTATCTATTTTGTCACCTTTATCTAAAGGATTGACTTGATAAAGAACTTCAAATCCACCTTGTAAGTCTAAGCCTAATTTTACATTCTTTGTTATGTCCTTTGTTGTTGATCCGATTAAACTGAAAACCAACACTGCAAGAAGTAAAAATGCTATGATTCTACTTCGCTTTTTCACGTTAACACCTCTTACTTTTTTTAATTCACTATATATGTTATAGCATACTTTTAGCATAATTGAATAGCCATAACATGATATGTATTAAAAAAAGACATGGATAACCATGTCTTTTAACATCAAATATGATAGATAATATTAACCTAAATTGGTTAAAAAGTAAACTATTATTAAGATGGATCTACTTGTTTAATTGCAGGTTTTTCAAAAGTAATTTCTTGGCCTTTGTCATTAACTGTAACGACAACGATTGATTCGTCAACTGCTCTTACAGTTCCTTTAATTCCACCGATAGACGTGACTTTTTGACCTACTTCTAAACGATTTAATAATTCACGATGCTCTTTCGCACGTTTTTGTTGTGGTCTTATCATTAAGAACCAAACAAGAGCAAATATTAAAATAATTGGTAATAATTGTACTAATACTTCCATAATCATACTCCTTTAAAAGTTTTTGGGGTTATCTACATTTAGTCCATATTGCTCGAAAAATTCATCTTTGAAATCAAGTAATCGATCTTCTCTTATTGCTTGGCGAATATTCTCCATAAGCTTCAATAAGAAATATAAATTATGATATGTAGTAAGACGAATTCCAAATGTTTCATCTGCTTTAATCAGATGACGCAAATATGCCTTAGTATAGTTTCTACATGTATAACAATCGCATTCTGGATCTAAAGGTGATAAATCCTGCTGATATTTAGCATTTTTGATCACGACTCTACCTTGCGATGTCATACATGTTCCATTTCTAGCTATACGAGTTGGTAATACACAGTCAAACATGTCAATACCTCTAATTGAACATTCAATTAGTGCATCAGGTGAACCAACGCCCATCAAATACCTTGGTTTATTAAATGGCATTAGCGGTGCAGTATGTTCGACCATCCTATACATAACAGGTTTCGGTTCTCCGACTGATAATCCACCAATTGCATAACCTGGAAAATCAAGTGATACTAAATCTTTGGCACTTTGCTCTCTAAGATCATTATATTCTCCACCTTGGATAATTCCAAACAATGCTTGATCTTCTGGACGTTTATGTGCTTTTAAACATCTCTCTGCCCATCTTGAAGTTCTCTCAATTGATTTCTTAACATATTCATACTCTGAAGGCATTGGAGGACATTCGTCGAATGCCATCATGATGTCTGAACCAAGATCGTTTTGAATATGTGTTGCTTTTTCAGGACTTAAAAACAATTTAGAACCATTTAAATGATGTCTAAAATGAACGCCTTCTTCTTCAATTTTTCGCATATCACTTAAGCTGAAGACTTGAAAGCCACCTGAATCAGTAAGGATAGGTCCATCCCAATTCATAAACTTATGTAATCCACCCACCTTTGAAATGATATCACTTCCAGGTTGTAACCACAAATGATAGGTATTACTTAATATGATTTTTGCTTCCATTTCTTTAAGTTCTTCAGGGCTCATCGTTTTTACAGTCGCTTTAGTACCAACTGGCATAAACATAGGCGTTTCAAATGAACCATGTGGTGTATGTACGATACCAAGTCTTGCACCAGACTGTTTACAAGTTTTTATATGCTCATACGTAACTGCAGGCATGTTCAATCTCCTCTTCTAAATAATAATCATCGCATCGCCGAAACTGAAAAATCTATATTTCTCCTCTACGGCATGTTGATACGCATTTAATATATGCTCTCTTGTAGAAAGCGCTGAAACTAACATAATTAATGTAGATTTAGGCAAATGAAAATTGGTAATTAAACCATCAATTGCTTTAAATTTGTATCCCGGATAAATGAATATATCCGTCCATCCGCTATCAGCTTTAAATTCACCGTGTTTTGAACAGATCGTTTCTAAAGTTCTAGTTGATGTCGTCCCAACGGATATTATTTTGTTACCATTTTTCTTTACTGTATTTAACAAGTCGGCTGTTTCTTCATCCATTTGATAATACTCTGAATGCATCTCGTGTTCATCGATATTATCTACGCTCACAGGTCTAAATGTACCTAATCCAACATGTAGCGTAATAAATGCAATATGAACACCTTTAGATGCAATCTCATTTAGCAAACTTTCAGTAAAATGTAATCCCGCTGTCGGTGCAGCTGCAGAACCAATTTCTTTAGCATAAACAGTTTGGTATCTGTTTTGGTCATCTAATCTTTCTTTTATATAAGGAGGTAATGGCATTTCCCCAAGCTCATCTAATCTTTCTTGCAAAATACCCTCATATGATAATTTCATAATTCTGCCACCCTGGTTGAGTTCTTTAACACAAGTAGCGATTATTTTACCTTCTCCAAATGAAACAGATTGGTTTACCTTAATGCGTTTTGCGGGTTTAATTAACACTTCCCACTCATCACCTTCAAGTTGAGTAAGCATTAACATTTCAACTTTGGCACCAGTTTCTTCCTTTAAACCAAATAATCTTGCAGGCATAACTTTCGTATCGTTTAAAACTAGACAATCTCCGGAAGAAAATTGGTTTATGACATCCTTAAATGTTAAATCTTCTAAAGACCCCGAATTTTTATCACATTTAAGTAACCGACTACTTTCTCTATTCAACAACGGGGTTTGTGCAATTAACGATTCCGGTAAATCGAAATCAAAATCTTCAATGTTCACAAACTTTGCCTCATTCCTAATCTTTTTTAACTTCAAAATGGTCATAACTAATTGCAGTTGCTTTTCTACCTCTAGGTGTTCTTTCTATGAAACCTTTTTGGATTAAATAAGGTTCATAGACGTCTTCTAAAGTTATTCTTTCTTCGCCGATTGTTGCAGCAATGGCATCTAAACCAACTGGACCACCTTTATAGTTGTTCAATATACATTGCATAATTTTGTAATCTATATGATCTAGACCTTCTCTATCAACTTGCAATAAATCTAATGCGTGCTTTGTCGTTTTAATCGTAATAGCATGACTACCTTCAACTTGAGCAAAATCACGTACTCTTCTTAATAAGCGATTCGCGATTCGCGGTGTCCCTCTGCTTCGCTTAGAAAGTTCGTTCGTACTTTGACTATCAATATCAACATTAAATACTTCAGCTGTACGTTCGATGATTTGTTCTAAGCTTTTGTCATCATAATACTCTAATCGTAAATGTACACCAAATCTATCTCTTAATGGAGCTGATAAACTCCCAACACGCGTTGTTGCACCAACTAATGTAAATGGAGGTAAATCAATTCTAATACTTCTAGCTTCTTCACCTTTACCTACAACAATATCTAGGAAAAAGTCTTCCATTGCCGGATATAACACTTCTTCAACAACTCGACTTAATCGATGTATTTCATCTATAAATAATACATCACCAGGCTGTAAAGCAGATAATATAGCAGCTAAATCTCCTGGTCTTTCAATAGATGGACCACTAGCAGTTCTTAAATTAACTCCCATTTCATTCGAGATAATATGAGCCAACGTCGTTTTACCTAAACCTGGAGGACCATATAATAAACAATGATCTAATGGTTCTTCTCTTAATTTGGCAGCTTTAATAAATATATCTAAATTTGACTTAATGTTATGTTGCCCAATATATTGATTCAAAGTGTCTGGTCGTAATGACAATTCACTTTGCATATCTTCATCAAGTTCATGTTCATCAACTAGACGTTCATCCAAAAAATCACCTCATTTATTGAATAAGTAGAGCTAAACCTCTTTTAATACATGCGTCTACTGTGTCAAATGATTCTTTATCTAAAGTCTTTTTGACTTTAGTTATTTCACGTTTAGAGTATCCTAGTGCTTCTAAAGCCAATAAAGCTTCTTCTAGAACATCTTTATTAGAATCATTATTTTGAACAAATAGGTCCGACTCATCCGATACTACTAATTTACCTTTAAGGTCTAATATGATTTGTCTTGCTGTTTTCTTACCTATACCAGGAAATTTAGTTAAGTACGTTTCATTTTCATTTTCAATTGCCATCGTTACTTCATTTGGTGTACTTGCTGCCAAAATGGCTAATGCAGATTTTGGTCCAATACCCGTAACTTTGATTAAATTTAAAAACATATCTTTTTCTTCTAAATTGTTAAAACCGTACAATAATTGTGCATCTTCACGCACAATAAGTTGTGTATAAACAATCGCTTCTTGTTCTAATTGTGCTTGAAAACGATAAGAGTTTGGTGTTTGTATTTCATAACCAATACCACCTCTTTCAATCACGATATGAGATGGATATATTGCTGTAATACTACCTTTTATATATGCATACATTTAGACAACTTCCTTTACATACTCATTCCTATTACTTCTACTTCATCAACATGTGGACTTTCTTTAATCGCGTCCATCAATTCTTCTAATGTTAATTCTATATTAGTTGCGTTTAATGAAATTGTTATGGTTGCTCTTTCTTTCATAGGTAAACTTTGATGTATCGTAAGTACAGACCCTTTTAGCTCAGCTATTTTGTTAAGTACAAACGCAAGCATACCTACCTCATCTTGAACGTATAATATTAATGTTAAATTTCTAGTTTGTTCTTCTAATCTATCAATAGGAAAAATAGTATCTTTATATTTATAAAATGCGCTTCTTGATAAATTAAATTCCTTCACAGCATCATAAATTGTTAGGTTACTATTCTTTAATAATGCATTCTTTACTTTTATTGTTTTTTGTACAGATTCTGGCAATACATCTTCTCTTATTAAATAGAATTTCTTTGTTGATTCATTTGATTTTTTCAATTAGAACACGCCCTATTCGACAAATTCAAATTCTCCACCTAATATTCTTACAATATCTCCGTTTGATGCTCCACGTTCTCTAAGCGCATCATCTATGCCCATAGAACGCATTTGTCTAGCAAATCTTCTAACTGCTGCATCACGGTTAAAGTCAGTCATCTTAAATAATCTTTCAATTGAATTACCTGATACGACATAAGCGCCATCATCATCTCTCGTAATAACAAAATGGTCTCTTGATTTCTCGTGTTTATAAACGACCCTATGAATACCCGTATCTTCTTCTACTTTATCAAAATCAATGCCTTCAGTTTCATTAAGTAAATCTGCTATATCATATAATAATTGATCGACATTTTTTCTAGTAACCGTACTTATAGGAATAATTTTTACATCTTCTTCTAATTGTTCTTTGAACATATCAAGTTGTGTTTCTGAATCTGGTAAGTCCATTTTATTTGCTACAACAATTTGTGGTCTTCTTGATAATTTTTCATTATAAGATTTTAATTCACGATTAATTGTAACATAATCTTCGTATGGATCTCTGCCTTCTAATCCACTCATATCTATGATATGAACGATGACTCTTGTTCTTTCAATATGTCTTAAAAATTGATGTCCTAAGCCGACCCCTTCAGAAGCACCTTCAATTAACCCAGGTAAATCAGCCATTACAAAACCTCGACCGTCATTTGTTTGTACAACGCCTAAATTAGGCTTAATTGTAGTGAAATGATAGGCTCCAATTTTAGGCTTTGCTTTTGAAACGATAGATAATAACGTTGATTTACCAACACTTGGATAACCAACTAATCCAACATCAGCCATTAATTTTAATTCTAATACGACTTGCAGTTCTTCTCCTGGCTCACCATTTTCACAGAAATCTGGTGCTGGATTACTTGAAGAAGCAAACCTTGAGTTACCTCTACCACCACGACCACCTTTAGCAACTATTGCTCTTTGACCGTGTTCAACTAAATCAGCTAAAACTTCTTCAGTTTCAGCATTTTTAACGATTGTGCCTGGTGGTACTTTTAAAACGAGGTCATCAGACCCTCTACCATGCATGTTACTACTTTGACCGTTTTCACCTTTTTCAGCTTTAAATTTACTTTGGAATCTAAAGTCTAATAAAGTACGTAATCCTTCATCTACTTGGAACACAACAGATGCTCCCTTACCTCCGTCACCACCAGCTGGTCCACCGAATGGAACATACTTTTCACGACGAAAGGCAACTAAACCATTACCTCCATCACCAGCTTTCAAAGAAACTTTGACCTGATCTATAAACATGTTTACACCTCTAATTCATTAATATTGATAAAAAATTCTAATTCACATTGTTCTTCATTTATTGAAATGATTTCTAATTCATATTCTGAAAACATTTTGTATATTTCTTTTGCTTCTACATCTACATGGTCAAATGATATTGATAAGGTTACAAATTCTTCTTCAACAGTTAATCTCAAAAGTATTTGTACATTATCATCACAATATAAGTGATGATTGATAAAAATTTTGTAAATTTCATACAATATGCTATCGGATATCATTAAATTCTTCTGATAATATTCATCATTTATACACTCAATTTCAAATGTCCATTTAAAGCCTGACACTGAGATTTTATAGTCAAAAACCGCTTGTACAAATTTTCTACATGGCGCGTTTAAAAATAATTGTTCTTGTTTGAGGTCATTGTATAATTCATCTAATAGTGATTCCATTTCATCAACTTTACCTAACTGCTTATATGTATATAATAGTTGAAATTGATTAACAAAATCATGTCGCGACTTTAAATACACATCTAAATTATTCATATATCCACCTATATTATCAATATTTATTAATATGATTATACCATTTTACATATACGATTAAAAAAAGAAACACCAGAAAAAAATTCTGGTGTCTCAATATAAAGATTATTCAGCAGCTGCGTATACAGATACTTTCTTTTTGTCACGACCAAAACGTTCGAATTTAACAACGCCGTCGATTTTAGCGAATAATGTATCGTCTCCACCGCGACCTACGTTTTCACCAGCGAAAACTTTAGTTCCACGTTGACGATAAAGAATAGAACCACCTGTTACGAATTGACCATCAGCACGTTTAGCACCTAAACGTTTAGATTCAGAGTCACGTCCGTTTCTTGTAGAACCTACCCCTTTTTTCGATGCGAAAAATTGTAAGTTTAATTTTAACATGAGTTACACCTCACTTGTAATTTAGTTTAATATATTGCCCATATTCTTCTTCAATTGTTTTCAAAGATATTATTAGGCCTTGTAATAATGTTTGTGCTTGTTCATTTTCTAAGTTTACACTACGTACATGGAAATATCCACCATCGTCACTGTAGTCAATATCAGGTGTTTCATCGGTCAAACCGATGATAGCATTCGTCGTACCAAAGACTACTGCAGATGCTCCAGCGCAGACAATGTCTTTACCGTATTCACCTGAATCTGCATGTCCAGACATTATAATATCTGTAACTCGTCCTTGTTCATTTAAACTAATATCTACATTAATCATTGCTTATGCGTTGATTTTTTCGATAGTTAATTTAGTGTAAGGTTGACGATGACCTTGTTTACGTTTGTAGTTTTTCTTAGCTTTGTATTTGAATACAGTGATTTTTTTACCGCGTCCTTGTTTTTCAACTTTAGCAGTAACTGAAGCACCAGAAACAACTGGTGATCCAACTTTAACTGAATCTCCACCTACAAATAATACTTGGTCAAATGTAAATGAATCACCTTCATTTACGTCTAATTTTTCTACCCAAATTGTTTGACCTTCTTCTACTTTAACTTGCTTTCCGCCAGTTTCAATTATAGCAAACATACTTGCACCTCCTAATTTTTTAAGTCACGCCATTCATAGGTGACATTCGTACTTTAATACCTATGATTGAGCGGTTGTATGTAGCCTGAAACTACTCAACTTCAATAGATTACCATTTACTGCATATGATGTCAATAAAGATTGGCTAATTTGTGTTTCTTTCTAATAATTTTAATATGAATGGGAAAATTACAATTAAACACAATAAATTAAAAATTAATGTAGGTACAAACCTAAATATAACGATATGTCCTAAATCGAAAGATGTGACACCTAATACAACGTAAAAAACCATTGTCCATATTTCTAATAAAAATACTGAAAATATCAATAAGATAACCATCATTAAAATATCTCGATAGAACACTTTAAATAATTTATCCATCATTATGACAAATATCGTGTATCCAAATGTATAAATTCCGTAAACTCCACCATAATATATATCTGTAAACATCCCCGTAACAATAGCTAATATAATTGCTATTTTAGGATTTTTATAAACTGCTATTATAAGGATATATAAAAAGGTTAACCTCGGTACTATTACAAATGTTTCATTAAATAGGTGAACGGGTGATAACCTAGTTAAAAGTGAATCTAGAAAGAATAATACAATACCAATAAGAGGAATAACATAAAGTCTCATTATTCCTCACCACTTTCATCAGATGAAGGTATTGTAACTGGATCACGTTTAGCCACATATACATGATTTAATTCTTTAATGTTAGTTGACGTTTTAATATAAGCTACTTTCGACAATCCATATTCATCATTTTCTACTTTTTGAACTTTACCTACTAAAATCCCTTTCGGTAACTGATCTCCCAAACCGTTTGTTACAACTTTGGAACCTTTTTTAACATGGTATTTATTGTCAATATCACTGATGACTAATAATCCTTTATCCTCATCATAACGATTAATCATTCCGAAGATATTTTCATTATCTTGTTGTATGTCCACTGATAACTTGCTTGTTTTTACACTTGTTGAAATTAATTCTACTTGTGACGAGAATTGATTTACTTTTTTTATACGACCAACTAGTCCTTGACTTGTTATAACTGCCATATTTTCTTTCAAATCACTTTTCTTACCTTTATCAATGATAATTGTGTTCATCCATTGATCAGGACTTCTGCCTATTACAGTAGTAGATACAGGATTGAATTGAGAAATATCCTTCATATCTAACTCTTTTTTCAATGACTTGTTTTCTTTTTCAAGTCTTTCTTTGTCTGCTTTAATTTGATCGACGCTCTGTGCTTCTTTCTTAAGTTTGCCGACTTCATCGTCTGAAGTTAGTAAATTAGAAAAAAAGTTCGAAACCATCGTTACTGGATAAGAAACAATTCTTCCTCCGAGCGAAGATGTATCACTAGCATATTGTTCACTAAGCGATGCAGATTGTGCCCTCATTGAATAACCTACTATTACAATTAACAAGACCATTGAAATTAGAAAAAATACTAATTTATTATTTTTGAAAAAATTCGAC
>NZ_PPQZ01000106.1:0-4585 GCF_002902525.1 Mammaliicoccus stepanovicii | reverse complement strand
AATCTATACACCTCTTAATCTAGAAATATCTTTATTACAATGATATTACTATTTTATCTTACACTACACTTTAAATAAAGGGCGAGACTATCGAAATGCAAAAAAAATTTAATATGAATCTTTTGGAGCAAGTTTAATATCGGCATTTAGTTCATTTAAATCATCAATTAAATCTTGTTCTGTTTGATAAACATACATTTGCGGTTCACCAAATTTATAAAGTATATATTCCGTACCTCTTTGTCCCGCGATATAATCGTCGTTGTAGCCCATTCGTTCCATTCCAGATACATCCATAAATTCTCGTTTGTTTATCCATCTAAAAGCTTGTTTTGTTTGTCCTAAAGGTACATTTTGTAAAAGTGCATTATCTTCTACAGTATAAGTAGAGTGTGCCCTTTTAGGAGATATTTGTTGCGTTTGTTGATCATCATTATTAAATGGATTAAGACCACTTAATTCTGGTACACTTTTGTAAACAATTACAATGATAATAATAATTGCTAATAATGCTAATAAATTTCTAATTAATCTGAATAACCATCTCATTTAATATGACACCTCTCGTTTTTTTCATTATACAATGTTCATTTTAATTGTTCCATCAGACTTAGGACCTAACTCTTTAATCATACTGCAGGCTGATGTATGATTATATTATTTCATTTATAATACGACTAAGAGGTGACATATACATGGAATTAATATATATTTTTTTAGCAATCTTATTTTTGATTATCTTCTTTCGTTTCTTTGTTGGAATTTTAAGATTAGTCATCAAATTAGCAGTAGTAGCTTTAGTAATATACTTCATTTATCAAGGCTATTTATATTTAACTTGACGAATAACAATTTAAAAACCAGTTATACATTGAATGTTCAATAAGTATAACTGGTTTTTTATTGGTTAAGATTGGTTTGTTAAAGACTGCATTTGATACATTTTGTAGTATTGTCCTTTAGATTCAATTAATTCATTGTGTGTACCTTTCTCAACAATTTCACCTTTATCTAAAACGATAATTTGGTCTGCATGTTTAATTGTTGAAAGACGATGGGCAATGATAAAAGATGTTCTATCTTTAGATAATATGGTCATTGCCTTTTGAATAATTGCTTCAGTTTCAGAATCAATGCTAGAAGTGGCTTCATCCAATATAAGAATTTCTGGATTAAACGCTAAAGCTCTTGCAAATGAAATAATTTGTCTTTGTCCAGAGCTCAACGTTCTACCTCGCTCGATCACTGGTTCATCGATACCTTTTTCAAAGTGTTCTAATATACGGTCTCCACCTACTGCATCCAAACTTTTAATTGCCTGTTCTCTCGTCACTTTCGGATCATTTAACGTGATGTTCGATAATATCGTACCTGTATAAAGATAAGGGTCTTGTAAGACAATACCCATATGTCGTCTCATATCTTGTTTATCCATTTGTATAGTTGGTATACCGTCAATTTCTATTGTACCTTTACTAGGATCATAAAATCTAAATAATAAATTCATGATTGAACTTTTTCCTGAACCTGTATGACCAACTAAAGCGATGGTTTCCCCTGGTTTAGCCTTAATATCTATATGATTAAGTACATATTCTTCTTTATTATAAGCAAACGAAACATCGTTAAATGATACTTCGCCCTTTATTTGATTTGGAAGCTTTACCACATGTTCTGGCAATTTCTCTTCTTCGATATTCATCATTTCAAATACTCTCACGCAAGAAACTCTTGCTTGTTCAAGTTGTCCAAGTACATTTAACACACCAAAAAGTGGATCAAATAACCTTGTAATATAATTAACAAGAATGTATAAAGTCCCTACTGAAATAGCAACAGCATCTGATAAAAATTGTTGTCCAAATATAACGATTAAAAATACAAACACAATACTTCTAATTGCACTTAATAAATTGTGTTCAGTTAAAGAATCAAATCGAACAATTCTTTTATAATTTTCTAAATATGCATTGTTCATTTCATCAAAATCTTCCATTATTTGTTTTTCTTGTCTGAAAGATTGTATGATCGACATACCATTAATAGATTCATTAATAAGCGCATTCATATCACTGTTTTTCTCTCGAATAATATGATTATATTTACCTGTAACCTTTTGGTACCAAATCATCCACAATAGGACGATTGGTATCGTAATAAGTGCTATTGTTCCAATTTTTACATTTATAAAATAAATTGCAATGATGACACCAGCCATTGTAATAAAAGCAGACAAGAAATTAGGCAAAATAACTGTAAACAATTCTAGAATCATTTGAGTATCATTCGTAATTCTTGCGACTACTTTTCCAGCAGGTAAATTATCAAAGTATTTAATTGGAAGTTTTTGCACATGTTGAAATAATGTTATTCTAAGTTCTTTTATAACATCTGAGCCTGCTCTTTGAAGTACAATTGTTTGAAAATAACTGAATATAGCATGTGCTAATGATAAACCAAAAAACAAACTCAAGAGCAGAAGTACAGGTTGTAATTGTATAATATCTGAAGCATTTGATTTCACATAATGATCAATAATATACATTGCAACTAACGGTCCAAGCAATTCAAACAAAACTGCAAATATTAAAATAATTGTTCCAATTATAAATCTTGTCTTGTATTTACTAATATAAGGGAAGAGTTGTTTTATAATACTCAATTATCATACACCCCCTTCAATCTTTGAAGTTCAAATTGACTTTTATACCAACCATTATGATTTAACAACACATCATGTGTACCTGATTCAATAATTTCACCATGATCCATGACAACAATAACATCAGCATGTTTCACACCTGATAACCGATGTGTCGTAATAATAGTCGTTTTTCCCTTTCTATATTCTTGTATATTCTGAATAATTTGCTTTTCGGTTTTTGCATCTACGGCTGATAATGCATCATCTAATATTAAAATTTTAGGATCCATTATTAACGCTCTAGCAATCGAGATACGTTGTTTTTGACCTCCAGAAATCGCAATGCCTTTTTCACCTACAAGCGTTTCAAGTCCTAGTGGTAAACGTTTAATATCATCTTCAAAATTAGCTAATCTTATTGCATCATTAATTTCTTCATCTGTTGCATTATTTTTACCAAACTTTATATTTTCTTTAATAGTTCTTGAGAATAATATATTTTCTTGTGATACATAACCAATTAAACTTCTTAAACTTTCTTTAGATGTTTCATTAATATTCGTATCACCTAGCATAATTTCTCCCTCACCAGTAGGGTATTCTTTTAAAATTTGCTTAATTAAAGTTGTTTTTCCGGAACCAGTCGCACCAACTATTCCCAAAGTTTCACCTTTTGATAAATTAATATTTACATTGTTTAAATTAATGGTTTCACTTGAAGGATAACTAAATTTGACTGATTTCATTAAAATGTCGTGGCTCGGTACGTCAGGACTATTAACATCTTCAACAGTTTCTTTTTCATTTAACGTTTCATACACACGATCTAAAGATGCATTTCCACGTTGCATAATATTGATTAATATTCCAACTGAAAACATTGGCCAAACTAACATATTTAAATAAACGGTAAATGAAATCAGCCCACCAATTGTCATTTCCCCTGTATTCACTAAATATGCACCAAAACCTATTCCAATTGCTTGACTAGCAGCTGTTACAATAATCGTAATTGGTTGAAAATAGGCATCCATTTTTTCTACATTCATAAATTTTTCTACTACATTTGTCGTCATTGTTTTAAAATCTTTATTCAATTTATCTTCTTGAACATAAGCTCGTGTTACACGAACCCCTTCAATCGATTCTAAAACACTATCATTCATATCTCCAAATGATTTTTGAGAAACCATATATCGTTTATGAATTCTCTTCCCTAACTCTATTTCTAAAATAGCCAACAGTGGTAGTGGAATCAGTGCAGCTAAAGTTAATTTCCAAGATACCGTAATAATCATAGTTAAGATTATCGTTGCCATAAAAGTAGTTGAATCGACTAGAGTTAAAATACCTATCCCAGCTGTATTTCTTATTTGATTTAAGTCATTGGTAGACTTCGCCATCAAATCTCCCGTTCTATTTCTTTCAAAAAAAGTTGGACTCATGGAAAGAAATTTTTGCATCAATTTTCTTCTCATAAGTGTTTCTAATATTTGAGATCCAGAGAACATTAAATATCTCCAAATATAATTAATGATATAAGTGATGACAATTACAAATAGGAAAAATATAACAATCTGTATCAACACGATTTTCGTAAGTGATTCGTCACTAATTTTGTCGATCACTTGCCCTACTAACCATGGAGGTGTTACTTCCGCAAAGTTCGTAATTAATAAAAGAAATATTGCTAATGTATATCTCTTCCACTGCTGTTTAAAAAACCACAATAATTTCTTTAATGCTTGAAACATATTTTCCCCTCCTCTAAACCCCTTTGAAAAACATAAAAATGCACACACTTCCCCTAGAGAAAGCGTGTGCATTATAAGCCAACTTAAGAGAGTATAATACTACTCCTTAAATTCCATTACTCATGTTAAACAAAGGGGTAGTGATGTATGAAATTGTATACTTGTTATTCTGTCTATAGTTTCTCAT
>NZ_PPQZ01000105.1 GCF_002902525.1 Mammaliicoccus stepanovicii | reverse complement strand
TCCGACTAAATCTACATTTGTTGGGATGTCAATTGTATAATTTCCGTCTTTATCTGTTGTACCTGTCGCTGTTGTACCATCTGGGAACGTGATAGTTACGGTTGAGCCTGGTTCTGCCTTACCTGTGATCACTTTGTCTTCACTTGTTACCGGATTAACTGTTGGTGCTGTTGGTGCCGTTGTATCTTTAACCGTTGTTGTTACATCATCAGATTTATTTCCATCTTTGTCTGTCGACGTAACTGGTAATACTTCTCCTCCAACTAAGTCTACATTTGTTGGAATATTTATTGTATAATTGCCGTCTTTATCTGTTGTACCTGTTGCTGTTGTACCATCCGGGAACGTCACAGTTACGGTTGAGCCTGGTTCCGCCGTTCCTGTGATTACTTTGTCTTCGCTTGTTACCGGGTTTACGGTTGGTGCATCTGGTGCTGTTACATCTGTTACTACTGTTGTTGCTTCTGGTGATTTATTTCCATCTTTGTCTGTTGATGTGACTGGTAATACTTCTCCTCCGACTAAATCTACATTTGTTGG
>NZ_PPQZ01000104.1 GCF_002902525.1 Mammaliicoccus stepanovicii | reverse complement strand
ATATTAAATATGGTTGTACATATCCATAAAATACCATTGTAATCATGATTGAAAGTATTTTAAAATTTTATTTATATAATAGTAACAAATGTTGCCACAAATGAAAATTAACTTTATAATTGAAGAAAGTTCAGAAATGCCTGAATTTTCAAAATGATATAAGGGGATATGTGTATGAAAAACAGGAAACTAAAGTTATTATCATTTTTGTGTTTATCGATAATACTAATATTGTCGGCATGTAGCGGGGGAAATGGAAAAGACAAAAAATCATCGGGGGATGGTAAAAATTTACGTCTCGTTTCTATTTCTGACATTCCTTCAATGGATTCTTCATTAGCTACAGATGCTGTTTCATTTGATGCTTTAAATAACACTATGGAAGGATTGTATAAGATTGGAAAGGGAGATAAAGCTGTTCCGGGAATAGCGAAAGGTGAGCCAAAGAAATCAAAAGATGGCTTAACTTGGACAATCGATCTTCGAGATGCGAAATGGTCAAATGGTGATAAAGTTAAAGCTGATGATTTCGTTTATGCTTGGAGAAAATTAGTAAATCCAAAAACTGCCTCAGAATATGCGTTTATCATGTTTGATATTAAGAACGCAGAAGATATTAACAAAGGTAAAAAGAAACCTGAAGAGTTAGGTGTTAAAGCAATTGATGACAACACTTTAGAAATTAAACTTACGCGTGAATTACCTTATTATAAAGAATTATTAACATTTGGTTCTTTCTTACCTCAAAACGAAAAATTTGTTAAAGAAAAAGGTAAAAAATATGGTACTTCAGCAGAGGATACTTTATATAATGGACCGTTTACATTATCAGATTGGAAAACAGAAGATAACTATACGTTAACTAAAAATAAAAAGTATTGGGATAAAGATAAAGTTAAGTTAGATAGTGTGAATTTTAAAGTTGTTAAAGAACCTCAAACTGCTTTAAATATGTATAATGCAGGTGATTTAGACGAAGCGTTAATCCCAGCAGAAAACGTAAAAAAATATAAAAAAGACAAAGCTTATAATACGGAACTTGAATCAAGAGTTTACTTTATGAGATTAAACCAAAAAGATGTTCCAGAATTTAAAAACAAAAGTCTACGTAAAGCGATGGCACAAGCAATTGATAGAGAGCAATATGTTAAGAGTAATTTAAACAATGGTTCAAAAGCTGCAAAATCATTAGTTCCGATTGATTTTGTTAAAGATACAAAAGGAAAAGATTATACTGGAGGCGTTAAATCAGATAATTTATTCAACAAAGTAGAAGCTAAGAAAAACTTAGATAAAGCGAAACAAGAACTTGGCAAAGATAAATTTACATTTGAGCTACTAACTTATGACCAAGATAATGCTAAGAAAGATGCAGAATACTTTAAAGAGCAAATCGAGCAAAACTTACCAGGTGTAACGATTAAAGTAAAACAACAACCTTATAAACAAAAATTAAAACTTGAAGCAAATATGGATTATCAAATGTCATTTGGTAGATGGGGTCCTGACTATCCTGATGCTATGACATTCCTAGAATTGTTTACAAGTGATAACGTAATGAATGAAACAGGTTGGAAAAATGATGATTACGACAAGTATATTAAAGATGCAGATGGTAAACTTTTAGAAGATGAAGAAAAACGTATTAAATCTATGCAAAGTGCTGAAAACTTATTATTAGATGAAGCTGTAGTCGTACCAATTTATCAACAAGGTAATGCAAGATTAACGAAAGACTATGTTAAAGGCATTGAAAGACACAAATTTGGTGGAGATACTGATTTGAAAAATGCAAGTATCGAAAAGTAACAAATCAATAGTTTGATTAAAAACTAAGGGGGATGAGTTACATGTCAAAAGGAATTAAATTTTTATCGCTTTTATTAACATTGGTATTAATAATGAGTGCCTGTTCTTCAGGAAGTGGAGATAAGAATTCATCAGATAATAAATCACTAGATTTACAGATAAATGGTGATGTACCAACAATGGACTCAGCTATGGCTACTGATGGCTTATCATTTGATATGTTCTTCCAAACGATGGAAGGTTTATACACATTAGATAAAGATGACAAAGCGATACCAGCAGTTGCGAAAGGTGATCCTAAAATTACGAATGATGGTAAAAAATGGACAGTTAAGTTAAGAAAAGACGCAAAATGGTCAAATGGTGATCCCGTTACTGCACATGATTTCGTATATGCATGGAGAAAAGTATTAGACCCAAAAACAGCATCTGAATATGCATATATATTATATGACATCAAAAATGCAGAAGCGATTAACACTGGAGACAAAAAACCAAGCGAATTAGGTGTGAAAGCTAAAGATGATTATACTTTAGAATTTGAATTAACTAAATCATTACCATACTATAAAGAGTTACTATCATTTGGAACATTTATGCCACAAAACAAAAATTTTGTTGAAAAACAAGGCGATAAATATGGTACAACTGTCAAATCAACACTTTATAATGGACCATTTAAAATGTCTGAATGGAAACCAGATGACAAAGTTACTTTAAAGAAAAATGATAAGTATTGGGATAAAGATAAAGTCAAACTAAAAACAGTAAACTATAAAGTCGTTAAAGAAGCATCTACAGCAGTTAATTTATATAAAACTGGTAAATTAGACATTGTAGACTTACCTGCTGAACAAGTTAAGAAATACAAAGATAGCAAAGAATTCCATACTGAACTGGATACGGTAACGTATTACTTTAAATTAAATGAAGATAAAGTGCCTGCATTTAAGAATAAAGACTTTAGATTAGCATTTGCTAAAGCAATTGATAAAAAAGCATACGTAGATAATAATTTAAATAACGGTTCAATTCCATCAGATAATTTTGTGCCAAAAGATTTCGTTAAAGATAGTAAAGGTAAAGAATATCAAGATGGTGTCAAAAATAAAAATCATTATAACGTGAAAGAAGCGAAGGCTCATTTTGAAAAAGCTAAAAAAGCATTAGGTAAAGATGAGTTTACAATTGAATTGATGACATATGATAAAGATACAGCGAAACGTGACGCTGAATACTTTAAAGAACAACTTGAGAAAAATTTAGATGGTGTAACAATTAAAATTAAGCAACAACCATTTAAACAAAAACTTGATGTCGTTTCTAAAGGTGAATATCAAATGTCATTAGAAAATTGGATTCCGGATTATCCAGATCCAATGACGTTCCTAGAATTATATGTAACTGATGGTTCACACAATAATACAGGATGGTCAAATAAAGAATATGACAGCATCATCAAAAAAGCAGACTCATCATTAGCGAGTAATCCAGATAAACGACTATCTGAATTACAACGAGCAGAAGGTATGTTATTGAACGAAGCTGGTATTGTGCCACTTTATCAAGTAGGTGTCGCACAACTTCAAAAATCAAACGTAAAAAATGTAGTTAATCATCAATTTGGTGGCGTTTCGACATTGAAGGAAGCATATATTGAGAAATAAAAGTGGTCAAATTAGCTAGACCGACAAATCATGCAAAATAACGTGACTACGCATCATTAGCTCACAACACCATCTATATTATGCAAAGAAAAAACCAAAAGTTAATTTAACTTTTGGTTTTTTTCTACTATTTAACGTCTTTTACGACCTAACCCGATAGCGTTCTCCATTTTTTTCAATGTTTTATTTGCTACTTTACTTGCTTTATCTCGACCATTATCTAATATTTCATCTAATATTTCTTTATTTTCATAATAATAATTGAATTTTTCTTGGAAATCTATGAGGAATTGTTTAACGATTTCTGCTAGATCACCTTTAAAGTCTCCATAGCCTTTACCTTCGTATTGTGACACAATTTCTTCAATTGATTTATTTGTTAAACTTGAATATATAACAAGTAAATTGCTAATACCTGGTTTGTTTTCTTTATCGTATTTTACGATGCCATCTGAATCTGTCACTGCTGATTTAATTTTCTTAGCAGCTACATTTGGTTCATCTAATAATGAGATGAAGTTTTTAGTCACGTCGTCACTTTTACTCATTTTTTTAGTTGGATCTTGTAGACTCATAATACGAGCACCGAATTTTGGCATGCGAATTTCTGGCTTAATAAGAATGTCATTGTATCTAGAGTTGAAGCGGTCAACTAAGTTTCTAGTTAGCTCTAAGTGTTGTTTTTGATCATCGCCAACTGGAACTATATTTGTATTATATAAAATAATATCAGACGCCATGAGTGGTGGATATGTAAGTAATCCAGCTGGTATGCCTTCTGTTTGTTTTTGAGATTTGTCTTTAAACTGAGTCATACGTTCTAATTCACCAATAGATGATATAGTTGTCAAAATCCAGCCAGCCTGAACGTGTGCTGGTACTTCAGATTGAATGAACAATGTAATGTTTTCATGATTTAGTCCCGATGCTAAATAAATTGCCGCTAATTTACGTATGTTTTCTCTTAATTTTAATCTGTCTTGAGGTACAGTAATTGCATGTTGATCTACGATACAAAAATAACAGTCGTAATCATTTTGGATTTCATTAAATTGCTTTAATGCACCAATATAATTTCCAAGTGTAGGTATACCACTAGGTTGGATACCTGAAAATAAAGTTTCCATAAAATGTTGCCTCTTTTCTACAATTTTTCTTTATATCATTATAACAGTATTTTATTCATTTGTAAGTTGTGTTATTCTAGATGTATGTAAATGTGTATTTACACTATATTAATCAATAATTTATATGCTTTTTAATGAATTATTAGAAATTTCTCATTTAATTTTAATCTTCGAATAATATAATGT
>NZ_PPQZ01000103.1:1719-9404 GCF_002902525.1 Mammaliicoccus stepanovicii | reverse complement strand
AATTATTTGATAAATCTATAGAGTCTAATATATAAAAAAATTAGTGTAAATTTAATATGCCTGTAAATGAGATGAATACAGTATAATTTAGACTTATTAGAAATTAATAGGCTCAAAATACTCCAAAGTTTTCATTTATGTGGTTGAAATCTTTACAAAAAGATAATAAAATTTATAACAAGTGCACTAAATCGACAAAATATAAAGGGATTATTAAGATTGAATAGGACTCTTGAAATTTGAAATTCTTGAGTCTTTTTCTTTTTCTGAAAGTGAGGTGGATAGGTTGGAACATTTTTATCAATT
This sequence comes from Mammaliicoccus stepanovicii, assembly GCF_002902525.1. Classification (GTDB taxonomy): domain Bacteria; phylum Bacillota; class Bacilli; order Staphylococcales; family Staphylococcaceae; genus Mammaliicoccus; species Mammaliicoccus stepanovicii. The sequence continues at coordinate 9,098 of NZ_PPQZ01000103.1, read as the reverse complement.
AGGATGGACGTTAGACTCAGCAGGTGGCGCGTCTGGTGAAGCATATATGGCAGAACAAGATGGTCGGAAACTTTTCTTAAAACGAAACTCGAGTCCTTTTTTAACAGCATTATCTGCTGAAGGTATCGTACCAAAACTTGTATGGACAAAGCGTATCGAAACAGGAGAAGTGGTTACTGCTCAACATTGGAAAAATGGTAGAGAGCTAGTCCAAGATGAAATGAATTCTAACCGAGTTGCCAAGCTTCTTAAAAAAATACATTCTTCAAAACAATTATTGAATATGTTAAAACGTATGGAAATGAAGCCAATGCATCCAGAACTACTTTTCAAAAAGATTAATAGTTCATTATCTAGACATGTTTTAGCCAATAGAACTGTAAGAAAATCATTAACTTATTTAGAAGACAATATGCCAACTTTAGATAGTAGGTTCTACACTGTTATTCACGGTGATGTAAACCATAATAATTGGTTACTATCAGATCAAGATGAATTATATCTTGTAGATTGGGAAGGTGCTATGATTGCAGACCCTGCAATTGATATAGGTATGATATTGTATACGTACGTTGATGAACAAAACTGGGCAGATTGGCTTAGTATGTATGGTATTAATGATACACATGATTTGAAGAAAAGAATGAAGTGGTACACGTTAATTCAAGCTATCGCTATGGTTGAATGGTATGAAGAAAAAAAACGCTACCAAGATATGAATGATTGGTTGCATTTCTTAAGTGAAGTTATGAATCGAAATGTATTTATATAAGGAGCTACTTTGAATGAGAATGAGAAATAAACCTTGGGCTGATGACTTTTTAAGTAGTCACCCAAATATAGTTGATGTAGATTTAAACCATCAGTATAAGATGGCGGAATGGTTTGATAAAGATCAACCGATACACATTGAAGTTGGGACAGGTATGGGACGCTTTATTACAGAAACTGCTAAAGCTAATCCAGAAATCAATTATGTTGCGATTGAAAAAGATAAAAATGTAATGGTAAGAGTTCTTGAAAAAGTGAAAGAATTAGAACTTGATAATATTAAGCTAATCAATCAAGATGCTAAATTACTTAAAGAGTATTTTGTAGAGAATGAAGTATCTAGAATCTATTTAAATTTTTCAGATCCGTGGCCAAAAACACGACATGCGAAAAGACGTTTAACATACTCAACTTTTTTAGATATTTATCAGCATATTTTAAAAGATAACGGACAAATTCATTTCAAGACAGATAATCAAAAGTTATTCGAATACAGTCTGGAAAGTATGTCTCAATTTGGAATGTCGTTTGACTACATTAATTTAAATTTACATGAAAATGAACCAGAAGATAATATACGTACTGAGTATGAAGATAAATTTTCTACTCGAGGATTTAGAATTTATCGTATGGAAGCTAGTTTTAAATCATAATCGTTAAAAAGAACCGAGCAACACAAAATCTTAATTTTGTGTTGCTCGGTTCTTTTTGTTTAGAAAATGTAAATATATTAATCGAAGTTGTTTAATCATATTGGACATATTGATCAGTAATCACGAGAGATGTCCATATATACAATTAATGATAAAATAATAATAATGAATGGGGGGGAATTGAATTGTTGAAAATCGGTGATTTTAAAATACATCCTTTACAAGGTGGTATTACTCAAATGGATGGGGGTGCAATGTTTGGAGTTGTTCCAAAACCATTGTGGTCCAAAAAGTATCCACTAAATGAAAAGAATCAAATTCCATTAGTGACACATCCAATTTTAATTACTACAAGAGATAATAATATATTAATTGATGCTGGTATTGGAAATGGTAAGTTAACAGATAAACAAAGACGTAATTTTGGTACTACTTATGAAAGTGATTTGGACAAGTCACTTAATCAATTTGATTTAACGGTAGATGATATTGATATAATTTTAATGTCTCATATGCATTTTGACCATGCATGTGGTTTAACTACATCCGATGGTCAATCTGTATTTAAAAATGCAACGATCTATACGTCACAAATTGAATGGAACGAATTAAGAGCACCTAATATTAGAAGTAAATCAACGTATTGGGAAGAAAACTATAAAAATATTGAACATCAAGTTGTTACTTTCGTCGACAAAATTGAAATCATTCCAGGCATTACGATGGAACATACGGGTGGGCATAGTGCTGGGCATTCAGTTATTGAAATAGAGAACGGCGCTGAAAAAGCAGTCCACATGGCTGACATACTACCTACATTTGCACATTTAAACCCTTTATGGGTGACGGCATATGATGATTATCCAATGGATTCAATTAATGCTAAAGAAAGGCTATTACAAAAGTATATAAAAAATAACTACTGGTTTATTTTTTATCATGATGTGAATTATTTTGCATTAAGAATGGATAATGTCACAAGGGAAGTTAAAGAAGAAATCAGAAGGGATGATTTAATTGAAGTATAATTTTGATGAGATTATTAACAGAAGAGGAACAGCAACAATAGCTTACGATGGACAAAGAAAAGTGTATGACTATGAAAATTTAGAACCGTTTTGGATTGCTGATATGGATATTAAAACTCCTGACTTTATTATTGATCATTTAAAAGGGAAATTAGATCAAGCTCATTTTGGGTATTTAGTTTGGAAGCAAGATGATTACTTAGATGCTATTAAACATTGGTACAAAACGAGATTTAAAGTAAATATTCAAAAGAATGATATTTATTACGTACCTAGTATATTATTTACAGTTACTGAAGTAATAAGAGAGTTTACGAAAGAAGGTGAAGGTGTCCTCATACATACACCTTCTTACAATGCATTTTTAACATTAATTGAAGGAAATAAGAGAACAGCTGTAGAGTCATCCTTAATTCCAACTGATGATGGTTACAAGCTAGATGTCGAGCAATTTGAATCTATGGCATCGAGAGAAGATGTTAAAGTACTTGTTCTATGTAATCCTCATAATCCGACCGGTAAAGTTTGGACTAAAGAAGAACTGATACAAATTAAAGAGATTTGTGATAAATATGACGTATTCATCGTATCTGATGAGATTCATATGGATTTTGTTAGATCTGAAGAAGGTTTTTATTCTATGACTAACTTAATGCAGTTAGATTCGTCTTTAGTCGTTGTGACTGGTTTAGGTAAGACATTTAATTTAGCAAGTTTAGCAAGTAGTTATATGATAACGAAACATAGATATTTTACATTACAATTCAACAGAAAGTTAGCAACATATTACGGGTTAAGTGCTGCAAACACTCTTGCTGTTGAAGCCGTAAAAGTAGCGTATAGAAACGGTGCTGACTGGGTTGACCAGTTAAATAATCATATAGAAAGAAATATGTTAATTCTTAAAGAGTTTATTGATCAGAATATGAGTGATGAACTTACATTTATTAAGCCAGAATCAACATACTTAGCTTGGGTAGACTTTTCTAAAAGTGGATACAATGAGGCTCAAGTTCAAGAAGCGTTACAATCTGTAGGTAAGATCGCAACAGGAATCGGACACTCATTTGAATTGTCAGAAAGTCATCATTTTCGTATGAATATTGCTTGTAGCGAAGAGAAGCTCATCGGTGGGTTAGACGCAATTAAACAATCGTTTAATGCCTTGAAAAATGGAGAAATTAAATAAAAAAACATAACGTACAGTTTTCTGTACGTTATGTTTTAATAAATGATTATACTTCGTATATATCAATGACTTGGCCATTAAAGGCATCTGCAATAAATTCATAATGAATTGGTTTGTTATTTTTTGTTACGGATATGCCTCCATGGACGACCTTAGTTTCAATACCAAACTTTTGGTAGGTCTTTGGGATATGTAAGATATAAGAAGTTTCTACATTATTAAACTGACTCTTTACTTGTTGGAGGATATCTTCACAATTGTAATATTTAAATTGTTTGAAGTATATATATGTGCCGATAGCACCTAAGCCGGTAATTAAAGAAATGATTGTAATGATTAAACGTAACTTATTATTCTGCATGACCATGCCTCCTTTATCTTAAAACTAGTGTAACACAAAGCGTGATTGATATATAAATATTTAATTAAGGAGATTCATAATGACACAAATTAGACAAGAAACCATTACAAAAATGAAAGAATTAACGGAATTACATGCAGTACCAGGATTTGAAGGTGAAGTTAGAGATTACTTGAAAGAAAAAATGACACCCTTTGTTGATGAAATCATCGGAGATAATATGGGAAGTATTTATGGCGTCAAAAAATCTAAAAAGAAAAATGCTCCAAAAGTGCTGATTGCAGCACATATGGACGAAATTGGATTTATGGTAACTGAAATGACAAATGAAGGTATGTTGAAATTCACACCTCTTGGAGGCGTATCTTCTGATGTATGGTTATCACAAACATTACAATTAAAAACAAAGAAAAATGACTATTACAATGGTGTAGTTGGTAGTATTCCGAAACATTTTAGAACAGGGAATGAAAGTGGTGTCTCTATAGACGATATGTTGTTGGATGTAGGCGCAGAAAATAAAAAACAACTTCAAGATATGGGAATAAATATTGGAGATACAATTGTACCGCGAACTGACTTTGAGCAATTAACTGAAAATAGAATCTTAGCTAAAGCATGGGATAATCGATATGGTTGTTTAGTAGGTATTGAACTACTTGAATCGCTTAAAAATAAAGAGTTAGATGTAGATTTATATGTAGGTGCAAATGTCCAAGAAGAAGTTGGCCTTAGAGGAGCGTCAGCAAGTGTGAATTTAATTAAACCAGATATTGCATTAGTAGTAGATTGTTCACCAGCTAATGATATGAAAGGACACGTTGGATTATCTGGCGCATTAGGTGAAGGTGTATTAGTTAGAATATTGGATCGTACGATGATTTTATCAGAACGAATGAAAGAATATTTGTTAAATACGATAGAAGAAAATGAAATTCAATATCAGTACTTTCAATCACCGGGTGGAACAGATGGTGGAGAAATCCATAAAGCATTAACGGGTATACCTACTGCTGTAATAGGAGTTTGTGCAAGATATATTCATACGAGCAAGGCAGTTTATGATATTAGAGATTATTTAAATGCCAAATCATTGTTAGAGCATCTCGTTCTAGACATCGATTTCGAAAAGATTGAATATTTGAAATACAAATAAACCGAATCAAGTAATTGACACATTTTGTATTTCAGTCTAAAATATGTTTATTCCGATTAGGATACTAAGAATAGTGGGGTGCAAAATGAAAAAGGCAATATTTTTAATTATGACGGTTATGGTAATACTAGCAGCATGTGGGAGTGGTAAAGATACAAAGGAAACAAGTAATAAAGATGACAAAAAACTTGTCGTAGGTACAGAAGGTACTTATTCACCATTTAGTTTTCATGATAAAAATGACAAATTAACTGGATATGATATTGATGTTACTAAAGCAGTAGCAAAAGAAATTGGTTATAAAGTTGAATTTAAAGAAACCCAATGGGATTCAATGTTTGCTGGACTAGATTCAGGCAGATTTGATATGATTGCAAATCAAGTCGGTATTAATGATGAAAGAAAAGCAAAATATAAATTTTCAGATCCATACACTTACTCAAAAGGTGTACTTGTTGTGAATGAAAATAATAAAGATATAAAATCATTTGATGATGTAAAAGGTAAAAAACTAGCACAAACATTAACTTCTAATTATGGACAGTTAGCTAAATCAAAAGGTGCAGACATTACGAAAGTAGATGGATTTAATCAAGCTATGGACTTGTTACAATCTAAACGAGTTGAAGGTACTTTTAATGACAATGTATCTTACTTAGATTACAAAAAACAAAAACCAAATGCTAAGATTAAAGCAATTGAAGGTAATGCAGAGCAAAGTAAATCTGCCTTTACATTCAACAAAAAACAAGACGATAAAGTGATTAAAGACTTTAATAAAGGATTAAAAACACTAAAAGATAATGGTGAGCTAGAAAAAATAAGTAAAAAATGGTTTGGCGCAAATGTTTCAGAACCTAAATGATGAGCAACTACATGCCTTAAATGCTGCGAAACAAGCATTTATACCAATGTTAGATGGCTTAATTAAATTCTCAATACCAATTACGTTAGTTACATTTATTATTGGTTTGATATTAGCCTTACTAACTGCTTTGATGCGCATATCTAGCAGCAAAGTTTTAAAAGGAATAGCACGGTTTTATGTATCAATCATTCGTGGTACACCTATGATTGTTCAATTATTCATTATCTTTTACGGTATTCCTGAAATAGGTAGATTGGCAACTGGAAATGCAGAGAATCAGCTCACCCTAGCGCCTGTAGTGGCTGCCATTATAGGTCTTTCTCTTAATGTTGGTGCATATGCATCTGAAATTTTAAGAGGTGGTATTCAATCAATACCTGATGGTCAAACTGAAGCAGCCTATTCAATTGGCATGAATTATAAGCAGACCATTCAGCGAATTGTACTACCACAAGCTATTCGTGTATCCATTCCAGCATTAGGAAATACATTTTTAAGTTTAATTAAAGATACTTCGCTATTAGGATTTATACTTGTAGCTGAAATGTTTAGAAAAGCTCAAGAAGTCGCATCTACGACATATGAATTCTTAACGATTTACTTATTAGTTGCTGTACTTTATTGGATTGTATGTTTTATTATTTCAGTTATTCAATCATTCTATGAATCTTATATTGAAAGAGGGTATCGCTCATGATAGAACTTCAAAATTTAAAAAAATCTTTTAAAGGTAAAGAAGTTATTAAAGGCATAAATCTTTCAATAGATAAAGGTGAGGTTGTAACATTAATAGGTAGATCTGGATCTGGTAAAACAACATTACTGAGAATGATTAATGCACTAGAAATTCCGACTGAAGGATTTGTAAGTGTAAATGGTGAAACATATACTGCTGATAATAAAAAGTCACAGATTAAAGTTAGAAAACAATCTGGAATGGTATTTCAAAGTTATAATTTGTTTCCACATAAGACAGCAATCGAAAATGTAATGGAAGGCTTAATTACAGTCAAAAAACTTAGCAAGCAAAAAGCATATGAAGATGCACTTCAGTTATTAAATAAAGTTGGGTTAGAAAGCGTGAAAGATCAAAGACCACATGCCTTATCAGGAGGGCAACAACAACGTGTTGCCATTGCTCGAGCATTAGCTATGAATCCAAAAGTTATGTTGTTTGATGAACCTACATCTGCGTTAGATCCCGAACTTGTAAATGATGTATTGCAAGTTATTAAAGAACTTGCAAATGAAGGGATGACAATGGTTATCGTTACACATGAAATGAGATTCGCTCAAGAGGTTTCTGATCGCATGATTTTCATAAATGACGGATTAATAGGTGAAGAAGGCACG
>NZ_PPQZ01000103.1:0-1709 GCF_002902525.1 Mammaliicoccus stepanovicii | reverse complement strand
ATGTGTATAAGAGACAGTCCTAAAACAGATGCACTTAAAAAGTTTTTAAATGTAATAGAAGTTTAATAAAATTACTTTAGAATATAGTTTGAAATAAGAAATTATATTCAAAAATCAAGAGGCCCATATTAAAGTCGAAAGATTTTAATATGGGTCTCTTTTCTTATGCGTATGTACCACTCTTGATATTTTATAGTATAATCATTTTTAAGGAGTGTGAATTAATGAATAAGGTAAAATCATTTTTTAGTAGAACAATTATTGATGGCTTGAGTTATATGGCGTTAGGGTTGTTTAGTACTTTAATTGTAGGTTTAATAATTGAAACATTAGGTCACACATTAAATACATATTTTGATACGTCAGTAATGATTGAAATAGGGAAATTAGCTCAAAAGATGACGGGTGCTGGAGTTGGTGTCGCAGTGAGTTATGGACTTGGCGCATCACCATTAGTGATTTTTACAACAGCAGTTACAGGTATGTATGGTTATGAACAAGGTGGAGCAGTGGGAAGTTACTTAGCTTCGGTATTTGCCAGTGAAATAGGGCGAATATATTCAGGAAAAACAAAAATTGATATTATATTATCGCCTATATTAACGTTGCTAGTTGGTACATGTATTGCTATTTTTGTAGCGCCGTTTATTGATGCTCTAATGAAAGCACTTGGAAGTTGGATACAAATAAGTACAGAACAACAACCTATCATTATGGGTATGTTTGTTAGTGGTTTAGTTGGGTTGACATTGAGTAGTCCTGTTTCAAGTGCGGCGTTAGCATTAATGTTAGGGTTGAGTGGAACAGCAGCTGCAGCAGCAACGATTGGGGGATGTTGCCATATGGTTGGATTTGCTGTTACAAGTTATAAAGATAATGGTATTTCTGGCGTAATCGCTCATGGTATTGGGACAAGTAAATTACAAATACCTAATTATTTAAAACAACCATTTATATTAATACCTCCTGTAGTAGCTAGTATAGTTGTAGCACCTATTATGACGGTGTTTTGGCCGATGGAAAATAATGCAGCCGGTGCTGGAATGGGACCTAGTGGCTTTGTCGGACAAATTATGACTATAAAAACTATGGGCTCAAGTACAGAGGTTTGGCTGCAAATATTATTTTTCCACTTTTTGTTGCCAGCTGTAGTTTGTTTATTTGTGTATTCAATATTGAAGAAGTATCATGTTATTAAAGATGGACAACAAACATTAATGATAGGAAGTGTAAAAAAATGAAACAACTAACATCGATAGAAGAGTTTAAAGCATTGATTAAAGATCCAACGATTGTAATGTTCACTGCGTCGTGGTGTCCGGATTGTCACTTTATAGATCCAGATTTACCTGCATTAGAAGAAAAATATAATCATTATCAATTTATTTCGGTAGATCGAGATGAATTTATAGATTTATGTCAGGAAGTCGGGGTCATGGGTATTCCAAGTTTTATTGCTTATGATAATGAAGTAGAGTTAGGTCGTTATGTAGGGAAAGAAAGAAAAACAATTCCAGAAATTAGTGCGTTTATAGATGGACTAAATAAGTAAATTATTGCAATCAGGATTATGAAATTTTTATTCATTTCATAATCCTGATTTTTTGTTTAATAAATTTGATTTAAATAAGTTAATCACTGTTACATGATGTTATTTTGTTGTAAACTATATAGAGGTATAAAAAATAGGAGTGTTATGTATGAATGTC
>NZ_PPQZ01000102.1:72841-117476 GCF_002902525.1 Mammaliicoccus stepanovicii | reverse complement strand
GTATTTAACTATTGTTACATTTATTTTGGCATTTTTAATCATTATTAATATATTGTTTGAGAGGTATGTTGTTAAAGAACATATGCTATTACTGAAAAGAGGATTTTTTAATAATAAATATAATATTTTCAAAATCGAACAAATTAATATGATTAAGTCAATAGAAGGAAATAGTATGTTAGAAATCATGATGAAAGATAAAACAATCGAAAAAATATCACCAATTGAAGAAAGAGAATTTATTATTACAGTTATGAGAATCAATCCTAATATAAAATTGAATAATAGTAATCGTTTAAGAGAATTTGAGAAATTACTTAAAATCTTAAAATCACAGGAAAGATTAAATAATATTCAAAATAAAGTGCATAAGATTGCACGTTCTGCTTAGGTTTGGTACATTTAAAGTGTTAAAAATTCAACTTATAAAGGAGATATTTAATGCCTACATTAATTCAAATCGAGAATATGGATCAAGCTCAAGCATTATTAGGAAATGGTGACGAGCATATTAAATATATTGAAAATGAACTCGGAGTGGATATATTAACACGAGGACAAGAAATTAGTGTGCGCGGTAAAGATCTTGAAAATATCGAAAAAGCAGAACTAGTATTACTGAACTTATTGAAGGTTATTGAAAGTGGTGCGAGTATAACTATAAATGATGTACAAGCAGCAGTTAAAATGGCTGATAAAGGTACGATTAATCAATTAATTAATTTATACGAAGAAGAAATTACAAAAGATAGTAACGGTAAAGTAATACGTGCAAAGACAATGGGACAAAGAATGTATATCTCGAACATAAAGAATAATGATTTAGTGTTCGGAATTGGACCAGCAGGAACAGGGAAGACTTTTCTAGCGGTTGTAATGGCAGCTAGAGCATTAAGATTAGGGAAAGTTAAAAGAATTGTATTAACAAGGCCAGCAGTCGAGGCTGGAGAATCTCTTGGTTTTTTACCGGGAGATTTAAAAGAAAAAGTTGACCCATATTTAAGACCGTTATATGATGGATTGCACACTGTTTTAGGAACCGAACAAACTTCTAGATTAATTGAACGTGGAACGATCGAAATTGCGCCATTGGCATATATGCGAGGTAGAACATTAGATGATGCATTTGTCATATTGGATGAAGCACAAAACACGACACATCCACAAATGAAAATGTTCTTAACAAGACTAGGTTTCGGCTCTAAAATGGTCGTCACAGGTGATAGAACACAAATTGATTTACCTAAAGGTGTAAAGAGTGGACTAATTGAAGCAGATAAACGACTAAGTGGTGTTAAAGGAATTGGCATGTCATACTTAGAACAAACAGATGTTGTCCGTCATCCACTTGTTGGAAAAATAATAAATGCTTACGAAGAGGAGATATAATATGCTCACTATGGATTTTATTGACGAACTTAACGTCATTGAAGAATCAACTAAAGATCAAATTGAACAACTTTTAAAATTTGCTGCTGAAAAAGAAGGCATTACTGAAGAAGCAGAACTTGCCATATCTTTTGTAGACGAAGATGAAATTCAAGCAATAAACCGTGAATATCGAGATAAAGATAAAGTAACGGATGTCATATCCTTTTCTTTAGAAGAGGATGAGCCAGAAATTGAAGGATTAGATATCCCAAGAGTACTAGGTGACATTATTATTTGTCTAGAAGTAGCAAAACAACAAGCTGATTCATATAATCACAGTTTGAGTAGAGAGTTAGGGTTTTTATCATTACATGGTTTCTTACATTTACTTGGATATGATCATATGACTGCAGAAGATGAAAAGAAAATGTTTTCTCGACAAGATGAAATATTAAATGATTTCGGGTTAACACGTGAATAAGTTTTTAAGAAGATTCAAAAATGCTTTAGCAGGGCTTGTTACAATTATAAATAAAGATTCTAATTTTGTCGTACATGTCATATGTGCAGTCATTGTCATCGTAATGGGCATTATCTTTAATCTAGATACTTATGAATGGTTGTGGATTATAGTTGCTATATTTAGTGTTTTAACTGCTGAAATATTGAATACTTCAATAGAATATGTAGTGGATATGGTGACGAAAGATTTTCATATATTAGCTAAGCATGCAAAAGATACTGCAGCATTCGCAGTGTTTGTAACATCAATGATGGCTTTAATAATCGGGATAATTATATTTTTGCCTAAAATAATACACATTTTCTAAAGGGGAATTAATATGGAATTTAAACAAGAGTGGTATGAAGGTGCTCGTGAAGCACAACAAAGAGCATATGCACCATATTCACAATTTAAAGTGGGGGCATACCTTATAACGAAAGATGGGAAAGCATATTATGGTGCTAACATAGAAAATGCAGCTTATCCATCAACAATATGTGCTGAAAGATCAGCACTTGTAGCGGCAATGTCAGATGGCTATAGACCAGGAGACTTCAAATGTATTACAATTACAGTCGATGCAGATAAACCTTCATCACCATGTGGAACATGCAGACAAGTCTTAAAAGAATTATGCGATGATGACATGCCCGTATATTTAACACATCAAACAGATCAAAGGATGGAAACTACAGTTAATGATTTATTACCTTTAGGTTTCTCAGGAAAGGATTTAGAATAAATGAATGAATTTAAATCAGGCTTTATATCGATAATAGGGAGACCAAATGTTGGTAAATCTACTTTTATGAATAAAGTAATAGGACATAAAGTTGCCATTATGTCAGACAAAGCACAAACTACAAGAAATAAAGTGCAAGGTGTATTAACTACTGATGATGCACAGATGATTTTTATAGATACACCAGGAATTCATAAGCCTAAACATGCTTTAGGTGATTACATGATGAAAATTGCGAAAAACACTTTAAAAGAAGTGGATTTAATTATGTTTATGGTTAATGTGGATGAAAGTATTGGTAAAGGCGATGAATATATTATTGAATTGCTGAAACAAACTAAGACACCAGTATTTCTTGTATTAAATAAGATTGATTTAATTCACCCTGATCAATTATTAGTGGAAATTGAAAAATATCAAAAAACAATGGAATTCGCTGAGATTGTTCCGATTTCAGCATTAGAAGGTTTAAATATTGAAACTTTACTTACACAGTTCAAACGCTACCTAGAAGAAGGTCCTATGTATTATCCAAAAGATCAAATTTCAGATCATCCTGAACAGTTTGTAGTAGCGGAATTAATAAGAGAGAAAGCATTACATTTAACGAATCAAGAAATTCCTCATGCAATTGGGGTTAACGTTGATAAAATGACAAAAGCCGAGAATGAAAAAGTTCATGTTGAAGCAACTATTTATGTTGAGCGTGATTCTCAAAAAGGTATCGTGATCGGTAAAGGCGGTAAGATGCTTAAAGAAATTGGTAAACGTGCGCGACGCGACATTGAAATGTTATTAGGTTCTAAAGTTTATCTAGATTTATGGGTTAAAGTACAGAAAGATTGGCGCAATAAACCGAACTTTATTAAGCAAATGGGTTATCGTGAAGACGAGTATTAAGAATATGGAGGCGATGATGAAGTGCTTTATAAACAAGAAGGATTTGTCATTCGCTCAGTAGATTACGGTGAAAACAATAAAATAATTACGATACTAAATGAACACGGTCATAAAGTACCTTTAATGGCACGTGGTGCAAAAAAAACAAGTCATCCTTTACAAAGCGCTACACAGCCATTTGTACATGGCTTGTTTATTTTTTCTAAATTTAAAGGAATGGGCACGCTTTCCTCTGCAGATATTATAAATAGTCATAGAATATTGCAAACGGATTTATTTAAAAGTGCCTATGGTGCTTATGCAATTGAGATAGTGGATAAAGCTTTGGAGGAAGATGATCAAGATGTGTTCTTTTATGAGCTCATTATAGCTGTTTTTCAAGCGATTGAGAAAGGTGTAGACGAAGACACTATGTGTATGATTGTTGCGCTTAAATGCATGCCTAAATACGGATATGAACCTATGTTCAATGCATGTATCGTAACAGGTGATATGAATCAACAACAGTTGAACGCTTATAGCTTTAAATTAAATGGTCCTTTAAGTAACCAAGCACTTTCACATGATGAACATGCTATTAGAATATCAAATCGTGCATTGTACCTTATGAATTTAATGTATCAACTTCCACTTCAACATTTAAATAGTTTTAAGATTAATGAGAATATAAAGAAAGAAATTCAAAACTTAATAGATAGTATGTATGATGAATACATAGGTGTCATATTTAGATCAAAGAAACTCATTAAACAATTAGAAAACTTAAAAATATAAAGGATTAAATATTTCGAGTCTAATCCATGTAGTATGTAACTGCGAACAATATCGAAAGTTTAAATTAAAAAACCTATCACTTTAACTGAAAAATCAGTTAAGTGATAGGTTTTTTATTATATTGAGTTGGAGAACATAACCCAACAGTTTTTGTTTAAAGTTTTAAGTTAAAATCTAACTTTATCAGCTAAGAAATGCTCAACTTCATCAATTGGCATACGTACTTGTTCCATTGAATCACGGTCACGAACTGTAACTTGATTATCTTCTAATGAATCAAAGTCAAATGTAATACAATACGGTGTACCGATTTCATCTTGTCTACGGTAACGTTTACCAATTGATTGTGACTCATCAAAATCAATTGCAAATTTTTCACTTAGTTTTTCGTATACTTTAATTGCATCTGGTGATAATTTTTTACTTAAAGGCAATATCGCTGCTTTATACGGTGCTAAAGCAGGGTGGAAACGTAATACTGTACGTTGGTCTTTTTCGCCTTCATTTTCTTCTTCATAAGCGTCGCATAAAAATGCTAAAGTTACGCGATCAGCACCTAAAGAAGGTTCAATACAATATGGGATATATTTTTCGTTTGTTTCTTGATCATGGTATTTGAAGTCTTCGCCACTGAATTCACTATGTTGTTTTAAGTCAAAGTCCGTTCTAGACGCTATGCCCCATAGTTCACCCCAGCCAAATGGGAATTTATATTCAATATCAGTTGTTGCATTTGAATAGTGACTTAATTCATCTTCGTCATGGTCACGTAATTTAGTGTTTTCTTCTTTAATACCTAATGTTTTTAACCAATTCGCTGCATATTCTTTCCAGTAAGTTTGCCATTCCATTTCTGTACCAGGCTTACAGAAGAATTCTAATTCCATTTGTTCGAATTCTCTAGTTCTAAAGATAAAGTTACCAGGTGTAATCTCGTTTCTAAATGATTTACCTACTTGTGCAATACCAAATGGTAATTTTTTACGCATTGAGCGCTGAACATTTTTGTAATTTACAAAAATACCTTGTGCAGTTTCAGGACGTAAAAATATTTCGTTAGTAGAAGATTCAGTAACACCTTGGAAAGTTTTGAACATTAAATTGAATTGACGAATGTCAGTCCAGTTAGCCGTTCCACTTTCAGCACATGTAATACCTTTATCATCTATAAATTGTTTCATTTCATCAAAACTCATACCATCAGCTATGAAGTGCTCGTCACCTTCAACATTATGCATATAGTCTTCGATTAATTTATCTGCTCTATAACGGATTTTAGAATCTTTATTGTCAATCATTGGATCATTAAAGTTAGATAAATGTCCTGACGCTTCCCAAGTTCTTGGGTTCATTAAAATTGCTGCATCTAATCCAACATTATATGGAGACTGTTGAACGAATTTTTGCCACCAAGCTTTTTTGATATTATTTTTTAATTCAACACCAAGTGGACCATAGTCCCATGTGTTTGCTAATCCACCATAAATTTCACTACCAGGGAATACAAAACCTCTGTGTTTTGCTAATGTAACTACTTTTTCCATATCATTTGCCATAACTATCACTCCTATTTAAAATTAAAAAAGTCCCAAGACATCATTAAATAATGCCTTGGGACGAGTATATAACCCGCGGTACCACCCAAATTAGTGTTGCCACTCACTTTATATATAAAAATTATAAGCCAAAATTCATGTGTTAAGCTTTCACCGACCTTAACTCGCTTTTAAATTCAAAGTTATCTAAAATATAGCACGGTATTAATTAGTAATCAAGTATTAACAAGTATAGAAATTGAGTAAATTTTGCGAGTCATGTTATAATCAGTATAACTGAATTGTGTATAAAGGGGTGAGAGCAATCGAATTAAATCAAAGGCAAGAGCAAATCGTACAAATTGTTAAAAGTAACGGACCTATCACAGGTGAGAAAATTGCAGATAGACTTAATTTAACACGTGCAACATTACGTCCTGATTTAGCAATCTTGACTATGGCAGGATATTTAGATGCAAGACCGAGAGTTGGATACTTTTATACAGGTAAATCGAGTACACAATTATTAAGTGATTCAATTAAGAAAATGACAATAAAAGAATCTATGGCAATCCCGGTCGTTGTAGAAGAAGATGCTTCAGTTTATGAAGCTATTTGCAAAATGTTCCTCGAAGACGTTGGAACGTTATTTGTTATAAATAAAGAAGGTTATTTAACAGGCGTTTGTTCCAGAAAAGATTTATTAAGAGCAGCAATTGGTGGTCAAAGTTTAAAGGATACGCCAGTTAGTATTAACATGAGTCGCATGCCAAATATTACAGTTTGTCTTGAAGAAGATTTATTAATTTATGCTGCTAAGTTATTGATAGATAAACAAATAGATGCATTACCAGTTGTTAAAAAATTAAAAAATAATAAAATGAAGGTCAAAGGTAGGATCACAAAAACCACTATAACGAGAGCCTTTGTTTCACTTATTGAAGACGAGTAGGAGGAAATACATAATGGAAGAAATTAGAATAATTATTGCTTCTGATTCGGTAGGTGAAACAGCCGAACTAGTTACGAAAGCATGTACATCACAATATAAAACTGAAGGTAACGCACTAGATATCGTACGATTACCTTACATAGAAAATGAAAGTAATATAAATGAGGTCGTTTCTTTAGCATTAGAACAAAAATCAATCGTAGTTTATACGCTTGTTAAACCAGAAATGAGACTATATTTAAAGGAAAAATTAGAAGAAAATAACATTGAGAATGTAGATATAATGGGACCACTGATGAGTATATTAAGTGATGAATTGAAAGAAGCACCTCTTAATGAGCCTGGAAATATTCATAAATTAGATGAAGATTATTTCAAGAAAATAGAAGCCATTGAATTTGCTGTTAAATATGATGATGGAAGAGATCCACGTGGCTTACCTAAAGCGGATATCGTATTAATTGGTGTGTCAAGAACCTCTAAGACACCATTATCACAATACTTAGCACATAAACGTTATAAAGTTATGAATGTACCTCTAGTACCTGAAGTAGCACCTCCAGAGGGTTTATTTGAAATTGATCCAAAAAAATGTATCGCACTTAAAATCAATCAGAAAAATTTAAACGCTATTAGAAGAGCGAGATTAATACAATTAGGACTAAGTGATGATGCTAACTACGCTAAAGATGATCGTATTGAAGAAGAGCTTCAATACTTTGAAGATGTCGTTAGTAAAATAGGCTGTCCTGTCTTAGATGTGTCTGACAAAGCAATTGAGGAAACTGCTAATGATATCATCAAAATAATTACTCAACAAAACCGTTAAAGGGTGAAATGATGCGTATTGAACAAGAAACCATTAATGAAATAAGAGAAAAGAACGATATCTTAGATGTTGTAAGTGAATACGTCAAATTAGAAAAACGTGGTCGAAATTATATTGGGTTATGTCCATTTCATGATGAAAAGACCCCGTCTTTTTCAGTTTCTGAAGATAAACAAATTTGCCATTGCTTCGGTTGCAAAAAGGGCGGAAATGTTTTCCAATTCATTCAAGAAATAAAATCAGTCTCTTTTATTGATGCTGTGAGTGAACTTGGTAATCGAGTTGGAATTCATATTGAACAAGAAACAACATCTCATGATACGAGTGAAATAGTAGACGACCATATCAAGATGATTGAAATGCATGAGCTTATGGCAAATAATTTCCATTACATCTTGAAGCATACTGAAGAAGGTGAAGCGGCATTAGCATATTTGAAGTCGAGAGGATTTACCGATGAATTAATAAACGATAGAAAGATAGGTTATTCACCCAATCACGCTAAATTTACACATGACTTTTTAGAGAAGAATGGTTATGAAGCAGTTTTAGCATATGAAGCAGGATTACTTAGTCGAAATGATGAAACTTTTGATTATTTTGATAGATTTAGAGATAGAATTATTTTTCCGTTACAAAATTTCCAAGGAAAGACAGTTGGTTTTTCTGGACGAACATATACAGACCAATCTCCTAAATATTTAAATAGCCCTGAAACACCGATATTTCAAAAAAGAAAAATGTTATATAATATTGATCGTGCTAGGAAAGCAATCAGACAAAATGACGAAGTGATATTATTAGAAGGATTTATGGATGTGATTAAAGCATCTGAAGCTAATATTAAACAAGTAGTCGCAACGATGGGTACTGCATTATCAAAAGAACATATAATTATGGTCAAAAAACTGGCATCTAATGTCACTTTACTGTATGATGGAGATTTCGCAGGAACTGAAGCGGCATTAAATGTCGGAAAATCTTTACTAACAGAAGGTTTAAATGTATTTGTAGTCAATTTACCAAAGAAAATGGACCCTGATGACTACATTACTGAATATGGTGAAGATGCCTTTAAATCATTTGTTGATGGCCAAAAACAATCTTACGTTGCCTTTAAAGCGCAGCAATTATATTATGCCAATGAAAATAATGATTTAAAACACGACCAACATCTAGAAGAATTAATACAAGACCTTAATTTAATTCGTTCAGAATTTTTAAGAAAAAAAGTATTGCAACAAATAGCTGATTTGTATAAAGTAGATGTTAACAGTCTAAAAAATCGTCTAGCTCCAACTATTGTACAAAATAGTATCGATTATAATTATAATGTTCCTGAAATAAAGGAAAAAAAACAAGACAAAGTCGGTAGAGCAGAACAAGCAATATTAAAACATTTTATGAACCATAAACAATTATTTTTAGAATATCATTCTAGGATTAATCAAGAAGATTTTACTTCATTGAATAATAGAGTGATTTTTTCACGTTTAAATGGGTATTATAAGAATAATGATGTTTTTAATATTAGTGATTTTTCTAGTTACATCGAAGAACATCAAGTCATGGAAACCGTGATGTATTTAGATTCAATGTTAATTAATGACGAACCTGAAAAGGATGAAATGGAAGATTACATTGAAGTGATTAGTCCAAGTGTAGACCAAGAATTAACAATTGAATATTTGAATGAACAATTAAATAGAGCAATGCAAATGGGTGATTTGGCCCTGCAAAGACAGTATTTGGAACAAATAATTCAATTTAATCGTAATAGAATGTAAGATTTAAAAAACCGGGAGGCCTATTCATGTCTGATAAAGAATTGAACAAAATCAATAGCGCTAATAATGAAGCAGTATTAAATGTAGATCAAGTGAAACACCAATTAATTGAACAAGGTAAGAAAGCAGGACATTTGAGTCATGAAGAAATAGCTGATAAATTACAAAACTTTGTAATGGATTCAGACCAAATGGATGAATTCTTTGATCAAATTAATGATAATGAAATAAACCTTATTAATGAAAAAGATTCTACAGATACAGATGAAAAATTGAATTTAAATGATTTAAGTGCTCCTCCAGGTGTGAAAATTAATGACCCAGTACGTATGTACTTAAAAGAAATTGGTAGAGTAAACTTGTTAACAGCTCAAGAAGAAATTGAGCTTGCTAAACGTATCGAAAAAGGAGACGAAGTGGCAAAATCTCGTCTTGCTGAAGCCAATTTACGACTTGTAGTAAGTATTGCGAAGCGTTATGTAGGTAGAGGAATGCTATTTTTAGACTTGATCCAAGAAGGAAATATGGGTTTAATAAAAGCAGTTGAAAAATTCGACTTCAATAAAGGATTTAAATTCTCAACTTATGCAACTTGGTGGATTCGTCAAGCTATAACAAGAGCTATTGCTGACCAAGCTAGAACAATTAGAATTCCAGTTCATATGGTTGAAACAATTAATAAACTTATTCGTGTACAACGTCAATTACTACAAGATTTAGGTAGAGACCCTTCACCAGAAGAAATTGGTGAAGAAATGGACATTACACCTGAAAAAGTTCGTGAAATTCTAAAAATTGCTCAAGAACCTGTATCACTTGAAACGCCAATAGGTGAAGAAGATGACAGTCATTTAGGTGACTTTATTGAAGATCAAGATGCACAAAGTCCTTCAGACCACGCAGCTTATGAATTGTTGAAAGAACAATTAGAAGATGTACTTGATACATTAACAGATAGAGAAGAAAATGTATTAAGATTAAGATTTGGTTTAGATGATGGTCGTACAAGAACTTTAGAAGAAGTTGGTAAAGTATTTGGCGTAACGAGAGAACGTATTCGACAAATTGAAGCAAAAGCATTACGTAAGTTAAGACACCCATCTAGAAGTAAGAGATTGAAAGATTTTATGGACTAAATACTCAAAAGTTTATATTAATCCCAAAAAGCCTTTGACAATGCTTTGTTTTAATATAAAATATAATTGTATGAAGGTTTAACAAAAGGGAGGTTGTATGAATGAATCGTAATCCTGTTATCCCGTTTATACTGATTTTATTACTCGGTGTGGGATTAATATTCTTTATGTCAGCACATGGTGCGAACAAAGAAGATGAAAAAGAAGGTGGCGGTGCAAAAACTGAGAAGTTTGACGCAGCTACATTCGCAAAAGATAATTGTACAAGTTGTCATGGACAAAATCTTGAAGGTGGAATGGGACCTAAATTAGCTGGTAATTCGAAGAAACCTGATGAAATGAAAAAGATAATTCGTGATGGTAAAGGGTCAATGCCTGCACATGACGAAGCAACGATTTCAGATAAAGATTTAGACACACTTGTCAAATATTTAAAAGACGGAGCTAAATAATACAAAAAAATCTTTTGCCTTGGCAAAAGATTTTTTTATTGAAAGGGAAATATGATGATCCAAATAAATAAGCGTTTAAGTAAAGTAAGTGAATATATAAATCATAATAAATTAGCAGATATTGGATCCGATCATGCTTATTTGCCAATTTTTGCAATTCAAAATAAATTAGTCAAAGAGGCAATAGCAGGTGAGGTTGTGAAAGGGCCATTTTTAGCTGCACAACAAAATACTAAAGCAAACGGTTTATCAAATGTAATTGATGTAAAGCTAGGCAATGGTTTAGAAGTAATTGATGAAACAGTAGATGTCATTACGATTTGTGGAATGGGTGGACCTTTAATAGCACAAATTTTAGATGATGGTAAAGATAAGTTGTCGCATTATCCTGATTTAATATTACAATCGAATATTCACGCATTACCAATCAGACAGAATTTACAACAACTCGGTTATAAAATTATGGACGAAATTTTAGTAAAAGAGAAAAAGCATATATACGAAATTATTGTTGCTAAAAAAGGTGAAATGACTTTAAGTGCTAAAGAAATGAAATTTGGACCAGTCTTCCTGAAACATAAAGATGATTTATTTATAGAGAAATGGGAAAGAGAAATAGTAGCACTAGAGAATATAACTAAACAATTAGAAGATCATCAAGATCAATCGAGAAACAATGAAATCAAACAACAGATTGTACAAATTAAAGAGGTGTTAGCATGAATGTTAAAGAACTCTTACACGTTATAGACCAACACATTCCGTTATCAACTAGTGAGTCATGGGATAATGTAGGACTCTTAATTGGAAGCGAACAGAGTAAGGTTGAGGGTGTTATGACAACTTTGGATTGTACGTTAGAAGTCGTAGATGAAGCGTTGGCTCATAATATGAACACGATTGTTGCGCATCACCCTTTAATCTTTAAAGGTGTGAAAAATATAACTGATGAAGGTTATGGCCAAATTATTAAGAAAATAATAAAGAATGATATGAACCTTATCGCGCTTCACACTAATTTGGATGCTTATGAAAAAGGTGTAAGCTATATGATTGGTCAAAAAATTGGTTTGAAAAATATGACGATACTAAATCCAAATCGTGAATCATATTTCAAAATGCAAATTTTTGTACCTGATCAAGAAGTTGAAATGATGAAAAGTGTCTTTAATGAACATCATTTAGCAGAGACAGATGAATATAGTAATGTATTCTTTCAAACACAAGGTAAAGGCCAATTTAAGCCAAGTGAAAATGCCAATCCTGCCATTGGTCAAAGGAATAAAACTGAAATTGTACATGAAACGAAACTAGAGTTTATGATTTCTTCAAAAGAAAAAGCGTTAGCGACTAAACTTGTTAATGAATATCATCCTTATGAAGAACCTGTATATGATTTTATAGAAATGAAACGTGAATCAAAATCAGGACTCGGTATCATAGGTGAACTAGATGAATCATTATCTATACATTCATTTGTTAAACTTTATAAAGAGCAATTACACATCCCAGCTGTAAGATATATTGGAAAACAAAATATAAATGTAGAACGTATAGCTATTGTAGGTGGTGCAGCAGTTGAGTATGCAGATGTAGCTAAAAATAAAAATGCAGATTTATTTATAACTGGAGATGTAAAGCATCATGAGGCATTAGATGCAATTATGGATGATATAAATATTCTTGATGCTAATCATTACAGTGAATATGTGATGAAAGAAGGTCTGAAGGATTTATTAGAAGAATGGACTGAACATCGTATTACTGTTCAAAGTTCTGAAGTGAACACAGACCCATACCAATACATGTAGTAAATAAAAGTACGATTTAAAATTATATCGCGTGTTAGATTGTTATATTTCAAAAATAAAAGGACTTAGCCATTTTAAATCAATGACTAAGTCCTTTTATTATTTCATAATTTCTACCGGTTTTGGTTTTTTAATTTTAGGTAGTATTTTATCTACAGGTACACTACTTGATAATGCTTCTTCAGGTATATGTGTTGGATCGTAATTTTTAATATAATCAATGACTTCTTTTACGATTGGTGTTGGTGTAGACGCACCAGCTGTAACAGCAACTGTACTCACATCTTGTAACCATTCTACTTTAAGTTCGCTTATATCTGAAATACGATACGCGTTAGTATGTGCAATTTCTTTAGATACTTGTGCAAGTCTATTTGAATTGTTACTCTTTGGATCTCCAACTACGATTAGTAAATCAGCCTGATTTGCTTGAGTTGCAACAGCCTCTTGTCTTACTTGAGTTGCTAAACAAATTTCTTCGTGTATCTCAATATTTGGATATTTGTCTTTAAGCTCATCCATTAAATGTTTAACATCCCACTGTGACATAGTCGTTTGGTTTGTAACGATTAATTTCTGATCCTTTAAAGAATCAGGTAGTTGCTTAACGTCATCTACAGTTTCAACTAAATGAACGATATCAGGTGCAACACCGACAGCGCCTTCAGGTTCTGGGTGGCCTTTTTTGCCTATATAAATAACTTGATATCCATCAGCTTTAACATTGCGAATTAATTGATGTGTATTCTCTACATCAGGACAAGTGGCATCTATACAGACTAATCCTTTTTCTTTAGCTCGTTGTTTTACTTGAGGTGAAACACCATGTGCAGTAAAGATAACAGTACCTTCATTTATTTGTTCTAATATTTCTAAACGATTTGGACCATCTAGTGTAACAATGCCATCTGATTCAAAAGCATCTGTAACATGTTTATTATGAACGATCATACCAAGTATATAAATTGGTCTCGGAAGTGATTTATCAAGTGAAGCATTTCTAGCAATAACCATTGCATCGACAACACCATAACAATAACCTCGTGGGGTAATTTTAATAATTTCCATACATTGCCCTCCTTATTAATCTATATTATAACAACTGTCATGTATGAAAGAAACTAAATATATCTTAAAATAAATTTTAAGCCTATCTAATTATAATAAATTACTATATAATGTATAAAGTGAAAAGAAACGAGGAGGCTCGCTTATGTCTAAGCATCCATTTGAACATTTTCAATTAGAAAATGAATTAGTAGAGGCAGTTAAAGACTTACACTTTAACCAGCCAACAGAAGTACAAAGAAGAGTAATACCCAAAATTAAAAAAGGCTCAAATATAATAGGACAATCTCAAACAGGTACTGGTAAATCCCATGCATTTTTATTACCATTATTTGATAAAATAGATGTTGATTTAAAAGAACCACAAATTATTATATTAGCACCAACAAGAGAACTTGCGAAACAGTTATATGATGCTGCTTCACATTTAGCACGATTCAAAAAAGGAATCAAAGTCAATTTATACATTGGTGGAACGGACAAATCAAGAGATATTGATAAATCAAAGAATACACCACAAGTGATCGTAGGAACACCAAATAGAATTGATGATATGGCAGTTGAACGCGCTTTAGATTTACATTTAGCTAAATCAGTTGTAGTTGATGAAGCAGATTTAATGATCGATTTAGGATTTATGCCAAAAGTTGATAGTATTGCAAGTCGACTAGATGCATCAGCACAAATTTCTGTATTTAGTGCAACTATTCCGAAAGCATTACACCCATTTTTAAATAAATATTTAAGTAATCCGGAATTTGTTGAAATTGAAACTGAATCTTCTAATAAGGATAATATCGACTTTTATTTAATACCTACTAAAGGTGAAGAGAAACAAGCTAAGATATTAAAGGTTATGCAAGTCATTAATCCTTATCTAGCTATTATATTTGCGAATAGTCGTGACCGTGCAGATGAATTAGTCAAATATTTGTCTGATGAAGGATACAAAGTTGGCGTGATTCATGGTGGATTATCTCCAAGAGAAAGAACGCAACAAATGAAACGTATTAAACAGTTAGATTTCGAATTTGTTGTTGCAAGTGATTTAGCATCAAGAGGTATAGATATTGAAGGTGTAAGTCATGTTATTAACTACGATTTACCGAAAGAAGTAGACTTCTTTACTCATAGAGTAGGTAGAACAGGTCGTGGCGACTATAAAGGCGTTGCTATAACACTTTATACGCCAGATGAAGATGATTTAATCACTCAAATTGAGAAAAGTAATTATAAATTTGAACACGTAGATGTTAAAAATGATGAATTTGTAAAAATTAAAGATCGTCAAAATAGAACAAGACGTGTGAAAAAAGAAGACAATATCGAAAAGAATTTAAAACAAAAAATTAAACGTAATAACAAAAATAAAGTAAAACCTGGATACAAGAAGAAATTTAAGAGAGAGTTAGATGAGTTGAAATTCAAAGAAAAGAAAGCTCATTCTAAACGCACAAAAAAACAAAGTAGAAAAGGTTAGGTGACATATATGTTAATCGGATCACACGTTTCTATGAGTGGTAAGAAAATGTTGCTACAAGCAGCAGAAGAAGCGGCAAGTTATAATGCTTCAACATTTATGATCTATACTGGGGCTCCACAAAACACTAGACGTAAAAGCATAGAAGATTTAAATATTGAAA
The DNA here is from genome assembly GCF_002902525.1 of Mammaliicoccus stepanovicii. Taxonomy (GTDB): domain Bacteria; phylum Bacillota; class Bacilli; order Staphylococcales; family Staphylococcaceae; genus Mammaliicoccus; species Mammaliicoccus stepanovicii. The sequence goes on along the minus strand of NZ_PPQZ01000102.1, from coordinate 101,971 downwards.
ATGGTCAAGCGGCAATGAAAGAATATGGATTATCAAATATAGTTGTCCATGCACCGTACATTATTAATATTGCGAATACTACAAAACCTGAAGTGTTTAATTTAGGCGTTGAGTTTTTACAAAGTGAAATTGAACGAACTGAAGCACTTGGTGCTAAAGATATCGTTCTGCATCCAGGCGCACATGTCGGTGCTGGAGAAGAAAAGGGCATAAAGAAAATTATTGAAGGTCTGAATGAAGTTTTAACAAATAATAATGACGTACGTATCGCACTAGAAACTATGGCTGGTAAAGGTTCAGAATGTGGAAAAACGTTCGAAGAGCTTGCACTGATTATGGATGGTGTTAAACATAACGAAAGATTGTCAGTATGTTTTGATACATGCCACACAAATGATGCTGGATACAATGTTAAAGAAGATTTTGATGGAGTATTAAACGAATTTGATAAAACTGTCGGACTTGATAGAATCAAAGTTGTACATGTAAATGATAGTAAAAATCCACAAGGTGCTAGAAAAGACCGCCATGAGAATATCGGTTTCGGCTCAATTGGTTTTGATGCATTACATTACATTGTACATCACGATGCATTTAAAGATGTACCAAAAATATTAGAAACACCTTATGTTGGTGATGATAAGAAGAACAAGAAACCACCCTATAAATATGAAATTGAAATGATTAAAAATGGAACTTTTGATCCGGAATTAAAAGAAAAAATCTTTAATCAATAGTTATATAATGACAAAGACATCTCAAAAATCGAAAGATTTTTATAAGAGATGTCTTTTTTATATGCAATTATTACCTTATTCGTAAACGTTACTATTTACATTTGTGTTTATTCATTGTATAGTAATTTATTGACGAGGTGAGAAAAGTGGAGAAGGAAACACCGATTTTCGAATTAAAAGATATCAGTTATAGTTATCCAAATAAATTAGCATTAAGCCATATTAATATTCAAATATATAAAGGTGACTTTTTAGCAATTGTAGGACCAAACGGTTCAGGGAAGTCAACTTTATTAAAACTTATTCTAGGATTATTACCATTACAAAAGGGTGATATCTACATTAGTGGCAATAAAATAAATCAATATAAGTCATGGGAAGATATAAGTTATGTATCACAAAAATCTAACGCTTTTAGTTCGGGATTTCCCGCTACTGTGAAAGAAGTTGTGATGAGTGGTCTAACTAAGAATAAATCTTTATTTAAGTGGTTCAATAAAGAAGATGAAAAGAAAGTAGATCAAATACTTGAACGATTAAATATAAGTGACTTAAAACATGAAAATATTGCACAACTTTCAGGGGGACAACAGCAACGTACTTTTATTGCGCGAGCATTAATATCTAAGCCAAGTATACTGATATTAGATGAACCAACTGTAGGTATAGATGCGAGACATGTTTCTGAATTCTATCAATTATTAACAAGACTTAAAAATGAAGGTATTACAATCATACTTGTTACACATGATATTGGTGTTGTAGCAGATACAGCTAGTCAAGTAGCATGTTTAAATCAACATATTCATTTCCATGGAACGAGTGAATCATTTAAATCATTAGATGAAGTTTCAATTTCTAAAATCTACGGTCATCCAGTTCAATTTGTTGATCATCAACACGAAAGGTCGTGTTGTATGTGATAGATGCGTTTATTAATTTTGATTTTATTAGATATTCATTTATAAGTGGTGTTTTAGTAGGATTGATTGCGCCGTTAATAGGTGCTTTTATTGTTGTAAGGAGATTGTCTTTAATTGCAGATGCATTAAGTCATGTAACGCTAGGTGGCATATCGATGGGCTTGTTTCTTACGTCACTCAGCCCAATATTTACAGCTATTAATCCAATTTGGTTTGGTATTATCTTCTCTATCATTGGTGCTTTACTGATAGAGCAATTAAGAACAGAATATAAGCATTACCAAGAAATCGCAATACCTATCATAATGAGTGCGGGTATTGGTTTAAGTGTCATATTCATTTCATTAGCAAACGGATTTAATCAAGATTTATTTGGTTATTTATTTGGATCCATTAGTGCGGTGAATATTAGTGATCTCATGACTATTATTGTCATCACTATTGTAGTCTTATTATTTGTAGGATTGCTTTATAAATCACTCTTTGTACTTTCATTTGATGAGGAATATGCAAAAGTAATCGGCATGCCAAAATGGATCCAATTATTATTTATCGTCATCGTTGCTTTAGTGATTTCAGCTTCAATGAGAGTAGTTGGTATACTATTAGTCAGTAGTTTAATGACTTTACCAGTTGCTACGAGTATGAGGCTTTCTAGAGGGTTTAAACAACTCATAGCCTTAAGTATCATATTCGGTGAAGTTTCTGTTATTCTAGGATTAGTGCTTTCATTTTATTTGAATATCTCACCAGGTGGTATTATAGTTGGTTTATTAATTATAGAATTACTTATTAGTATAGCTTATAGTAAGTTATTAATTAAAAAAGGGGGCTATCATCGTGAAGGTAGAGGAAGCAATTCAAATATTGAAGAATGATGGTCATAAATTCACAAATAAGCGTAAGGATATTATTTCTTTATTCGTAAATGAGGATAAATATATTACTGCTAAATATATACAAGAAGCATTAAAAGATAATTATACAGGCCTTTCATTCGATACGATTTATAGAAACCTTTATTTATTTAAAGATTTAAATATAATAGAAGCTACTGAAATAGATGGTGAAATGAAATTCCGTATTGCATGTCAAAGTCATCACCACCATCATTTTATTTGTGAATCTTGTGGAACTACAAAAGTAATAGATATTTGCCCAATGGATTCGATTAAACAACAATTGCCTAATGTTGAAATTGGATCACATAAACTAGAAGTTTATGGTAAATGTGAATTGTGTAAATAGATTAATATCAAGAAAGAGTCTGGGACATAATGAATAAGTCCCAGACTCTTTTTTGATAAAATGAGATTTCTGTCCCACTCTTTTATAATTTTTGTAAAAGTGGAGTTACTTCATGCCAATTTTTAATTCTAAATATCCCATTATTTAGTCTCTTTTGGTTATAAGGTGTATCGAATAGAAATACAGGAATATTTAAAATTTGGTTAATATCTTCTGCATTATCTAGTTTATCTTCAAAAAATATATCGATATTTTGTTTTTTTGTTACTTCTAATTTATTATGGCTGCCAGTTAAAGTTATTCGATCGAACGGAATGTCATGGATTCGAAACCACTCTTTCGTAATATCTTCAAGATAATGGTGTCTAGCACTTATATAATAAAGTTCATAATGGTGCTTTAATTGATTTAAAATATCTTTTGCGCCTTCTGCGACAGGGGAGTTTTTATAAATATGTGTTTCGTTGTCTTTAAACCAATTATGTATGATTTCTTCTTCACATGAAAGAACATTGGCTAAATTATATTCTGTAATGTCTTCATATTTTAATTCATTGTTAAAATCTTTTTGTAAATAAGGGACGAATGTTTTAGGGCAAGTCACTGTTCCATCAATATCTATACCTAATCTTGGTTTATGCGTCATAAGATCACCTTTAATTTATATATTTAATTCAAACTTCTGCGAAATAATAGAGAGTCTAGGACTAAACTAATATGTCCTAGACTCTTATGTTATGCTTTTTGACTTGCTCTGTCTTGTTCCATTTCTAATGCAAGTTTGTCTATTTCTTTCTTCAATTCATCTACCATAGTTTCTTCTGGTACTTTTCGAACTGTTTTACCTTTCATAAATAGAAGGCCTTCTCCTCTTGCGCCAGCAATACCTATATCAGCTTCTCTCGCTTCTCCTGGACCATTTACAGCACAACCTAGTACTGCAACTTTAAGCGGTACTTGTAGCTTAGATATATACTCCTCAACTTCATTTGCAATTGAAATTAAATCTATTTCGATACGACCACAAGTAGGACAAGCTATTAAAGTAGCTGCATTACTCGCAAGACCAAATGCTTTTAATAAAGACTTAGCAACTTTTATTTCTTCAACTGGATCAGCTGATAAAGAAATACGACAAGTATTGCCAATACCAAGTGCAAGTATTGCACCTAATCCTGCAGATGATTTAACCGTACCATTAAATAATGTACCACTTTCTGTAATACCTAAGTGAAGTGGGTAGTCAAATGCTTTTGCAGCTTTCGTATAAGCTTCAATTGCTAAGTTAACATCACTAGCTTTCATAGAAACGATTATGTCATGGAAGTCTAAATCTTCTAGAATTTTAATATGGTGTAGTGCACTTTCAACCATACCATCAGCCGTTGGATACCCATATTTCTTAATTATATGCTTTTCGAGTGAACCTGCATTCACACCGATACGTATCGGAATGCCTTTAGCTTTACATGCATTCACTACCGCTTCGACTTTTTCACGTCTACCAATATTACCTGGATTGATACGTATTTTGTCAGCACCATTTTCTATAGCAATTAATGCTAATTTATAATTGAAATGTATGTCAACAACAAGTGGTATATTAATTTGTGCTTTAATATCTTTAATTGCATAAGCATCTTCTTCATTTGGACAAGCAACACGAACTATTTGGCAACCTGCTTCTTCTAAACGCTTGATTTCAGCAACTGTTGCTTCGACATCATGTGTTTTTGTAGTCGTCATACTTTGAATAACGACTTCATCTGAACCGCCAATCGTTAAATCTCCAACTTTAACAGGCCTAGTTTTAGTACGATGAGTAATTTCTGACATGATAAGACTCCTTTATATAAATTTCCTATGATTTTAGATTAGCATGTTTCTTTCCGTTTGGTAAGTAATATGCCGTAACGATGATACCAACAATTATTATACACCATGATACGATTATTAATAAAGTGTTCGAGACGACTATTCCTAATAATAGGACTAAAGTCGGAAGCGTTATAATAAATGTTGATGCTTTCAGCCAAGTCATGAATCTTGTTTTTTTGTTTAAAGTTCGAGAAATAATATGAGCAATCAATGCGACTATACCTATTTTAAGAGATAAACTCACCATTTGAATAAATAGTAATAATAGCAATATGATGGCTAAATAAAAATATTTAGAACTATTAATCGTATCTATAAATGAAGATAAATCTTGTTCATTGGTCACAATTGTAGAAATTGAACCATAGCTTAGCTCAGTATGTTTGTTATAATCTGATATTTCGATATGGTCTGGTTTAAATACAATTAAATGGTTGTTTTCCATGTTAAAATGATTAGATTTTGTAAATACGATTGCTTGTTCGTTATCTAGATGAATGATTTTTTCTTGAGATAATTTCATTTGATTTTGATCAATCGTAAACTTTGGTATTTCATTTACTTCATGATGCACTAGTGCTGATAAACTTTGAGTGATTTGAAAGTAATGTGTTGAGCTTGGCAAGATTAATATAAAACTTAACACTAATATATGAAGAAAGATGTATCTCAACTTTGTAATTCGGTACATTGGGTATTTCTTTGGATGCATAAAAAGTCTTCTCAATTCTTTAACATATTGCATGTGTTCACCTCTTTATACCTTAATCATAATGATAAAAATTATGATTCGCAATAACTTATAGCATTTAAAATTAATTTTAAATATAAAATAAACAAATTGTTTGTTATCACTGATTAATCTTGATAAGATAAGTATGTAAAACAAATGAGGAGGATGATTATTTATGGCTTTTGAATTACCAAAATTACCATATGCATATGATGCATTAGAACCACACATTGACAAAGAAACTATGGAGATTCATCATACGAAACACCATAACACTTATGTTACGAAATTAAATGATGCAATCAAAGGAACAGATTTAGAAAGCAAATCTATTGAAGATATTGTGAAAAACTTAAATTCTGTACCTGATAATATCCGTACTGCAGTTCAAAACAATGGTGGCGGACATTTAAATCATTCATTATTCTGGGAACTGTTAACACCAAACGGTTCAGAACCATCTGGTGAAATTGTAGATGCAATTAGTTCTACATTCGGTTCATTAGATAAATTTAAAGAAGAATTTGCTGCAGCTGCTGCAGGTCGCTTCGGATCAGGTTGGGCATGGTTAGTTGTAGATAACGGTGAATTAGCAATCGTTTCAACGCCAAACCAAGACAACCCAGTTTCTGAAGGTAAAACACCTGTATTAGGCTTAGACGTTTGGGAACATGCTTATTACTTAAATTACCAAAACAGACGTCCAGATTACATCAATGCATTCTGGAACGTAGTTAATTGGGATAAAGTAAATGAATTATACCAAGCAGCTAAATAATTTGCTCTAGATAATTAAAATGGAGTCTTGATTTCATTTTATCATTAATGGTCACTTTACTAGATGTAATGTCTAGTAGAGTGACCTTTTTATATGATGATATATAATGTTTATGTCGTGTTATGATAAGCTAACAGAATGATAACAAAGGGAATTATTTCTATATATAGTAAATATAATAAATAAATCGAAATAATATATGTTTTGGACAGACTGTTTTTTTATTAAATGCTATAATATCAATAGCATTGTAAGTCATAATCATATATGATGAAATTATTATATCTGATTCAAAAAGGTAGGTTTAGTTGTTGAAGCGAGTAAAAAAGATATCAAAAGAAGAAGTATTCCGACATTTAATGAATAAGCGGGTCAGCTTTATTCTAGCTGTTGTAGTGATTTTGTTTTCAGTACTAATTATGCGTTTAGGGTACTTGCAAATCGTTAAAGGTGGAGAGTATAAGCGAACGATAGATAGCACTGAATCTATTACAGTAAATGAGTCTGTTCCACGTGGTAGAATTTATGATAGAAACGGAAAGATATTAGTCGATAATGAATCGAAAAAAGCAATTACATATACGAGAGATAGAAGAACGAGTCAGGACGATATTTTAAAAATCGCCAAAAAATTATCTCATTTAATGAAGATGGACACATCTAATATTACAGATCGAGATAAGCAAGATTATTGGATATTAGAAAATCAAGATAAAGTTCAAAAATTAATGAAAACTGAACAAGCGTTATTTTCTGATGGAAACATAAGTCAAGATGATTATGATGAAGCATTATACAAAAAAGTAACCTCTAAATATACAGATCAATTGTCTAAACATGATTTACAAGTATTAGCTATTTTTAGAATAATGAATTCAGGTAGTCAACTTAGTCCAGTCGTCATCAAGAACGAAGATGTTAACGATGAAGAATATGCTTCTGTTTCTCAACATTTATCAGAATTACCTGGTGTTAATACAACAATGGATTGGGAAAGAAGATATCCATATGGCAATACGTTAAAAACTTTATTTGGCTCTGTGTCTAGTAAAGAAGAAGGATTGCCTAAAGAGTTAGTTAATGATTACTTAGCGAAAGGTTACTCTAGAAATGATAGAGTAGGTAAATCATACTTAGAATATCAATATGAAGATATTCTTAAAGGCTCAAAAAAGAAAATGAAATATATAACAGATAAATCAGGAAAGATAACAAGTACTGAAGTCATCTCACAAGGTTCACGTGGAAATGACTTAGTTTTAACGATTGATATAGATTTACAGAAAAAATTAGAAGAAATTGTAGATAAACATATTGAGTCACTGCGTAGTAAAGGTGCAAGAGATATGGACCGTGTTATGGTCGTCGTACAAGATCCTAGAAATGGTGATGTTCTTGCAATGGCTGGCCGTGATATCGATGAAAATGGCGAAATAACAGATAACCATATAGGTAACTTCACTAGCCAATATACGGTTGGTTCTTCTGTCAAAGGTGCAACTTTATTAACTGGATACCAAAATGGTGTACTTAATGTAGGAGATACGATGGTTGATGAGCCGCTTAAATTTAACGGCGGATTAACTAAACGTTCATACTTTAACCAAAATGGCAGAAAAACAATTACGGATGCAGAAGCTTTAATGCACTCATCAAACGTATTCATGTATAAAACAGCTTTATTACTTGCTGGATCACCTTACCAAAGTGGTATGTCATTACCGTCTGATGTAGAGAAAGCAGGTATTAAGTTACGTAAAGGACTGAATCAAGTAGGTCTTGGCGTTAAAACAGGTATTGATTTACCAAACGAATCAGCAGGTCAAATTGAACCAATTAAAGATAATCCTGGAAACTATATTGACCTTGCTATTGGTCAGTTTGATACTTATACGCCTATTCAATTATCACAATATGTTGCGACAATCGCGAATGATGGCTATCGTTTGAAGCCACATATAGCGAAAGAAATTAGAAATTCAACAAATGAAGATGATTTAGGACCAATCAAAAAATCATTTAAAGGCGAAGTAATGAACAAAGTGAATAATAGTGATAAAGAGATTAAGCAAGTTCAAAAAGGATTTGATATGGCATTTAACCAACAAGAAGGAACAGGTTATAGTAGTTTCCATAACACAGTAGTTAAATCAGCTGGTAAGACGGGTACTGCAGAAGTCTTTAAAGATGGAAAACCTAAAGTTAACTCAACTTATATTGGGTATGCACCAGAAAAAAATCCAGAACTATCATTCTCAATCACATATACAAACCAACCAGTACCAGAACCATGGTTGCCAGGTGGAGATTTAGGTAGAGATCTTATAAATTATTATTTTAAAGATAGAAAATAATAAATATAGTCAGAACAAAAGACTCATTTACTAATAAAATTAAATAATTTGAGACATAATTGTCTTGGAACATAGAAAACCATAAAATTTCTTTAATTATATAAAGAGATTTTATGGTTTTTTTGTCTTTTTGAAGTGGCATTTTTGAAATATATGGCTCAAATACGATATTAATTTGGAATTAACATAAACTTTACATTTAATTTATTTGTCCTTAATAAATAAATTGTAAAGTAAAGGTGTAGTAAAGAATAGGGTGAATTAATTAGGAGGATTTAACATGAAAAAATGGCAATTAATCGGTACAACAACTGCATTAAGTTCAGCATTAGTTTTAGGTGCTTGTGGGGGAGCAGCTGATAAAGCTGGTTCGGGAGATTCTAAATCAGGATCAAATGATAAAAAACTAAGTGGCGAAGTTAAAGGTGATGGCTCGTCAACAGTTGCACCTGTAATGGAAAAGATTAATGAAGATTTCAGTAAGGAGAACCCAGATGTATCCGTATCAATTGGTGTTTCAGGTACTGGTGGTGGATTTGAAAAATTCATAGCAGGTGAAACTGATTTTTCAAATGCTTCTAGAGATATTAAAGATGAAGAAAAAGATAAACTTAAAAAAGAAAAAATAGATTATACAGAATTTAAAGTAGCTCAAGATGGGTTAACAGTCGCAGTAAATAAAGAGAATGACTTTGTAAAAGAATTAAGTATGGATGAATTAGCTAAAATTTATAGCGGTAAAGCTAAGACATGGAAAGATGTAAATCCAAAATACCCGAATAAAAAAATTAAAGCATTTTCACCAGATCAATCACATGGAACTTATGATTTCTTCAGTGAAGAAGTTTTAGATGAAAAAGATTTAGTATCTGAAAAAAATGCTGATACAAATGTCATTGTTAAATCAGTACAAGATAACAAAGATTCAATCGGATTTTTCGGCTTTAACTTCTACCAAGAAAATAAAGATTCACTAAAAGCCGTTAAAATTAAAGATGATGGAAAAGCAGTAAAACCATCAGACAAAACTATAAATGACAGTTCTTATCCATTGAGTAGACCATTATTCGTATATGCTAAGAATAAATCACTTGAAGACAATAAAGCATTTTATGGATTTATGGAATACGTAATTGATAATTCAAAAGGCGCTGCGAAAGATGCGGGTTATGTAGCACTTAAAGATGAAGAATATAAAAAAGACAAAAAGACATTAGAAAAATTCAAAAAATAATATTAAATATATAAATGCAAAGGGCACTTAATTGTTGCCCTTTTTCAAAATGAGGGAGTTATTAGTATGAATGAACAAACTTCAGTACAGGAACTTATTAAACGGAACAACCATAATAAGGGAAAAGTGTTCGCTGATAAAGCTGTTCCAATTGTATTGTTACTCATTGCTTCTGTGTCAGTTTTAACTACAATCGGGATATTATTCACACTGCTTACAGAAACAGTGACATTTTTTTCAAGAGTAAGTCCAATAGAATTTTTATTTTCTAAAGAATGGGCACCATTTTCTTCAGATCCGAAATATGGCATTTTCTCTTTAATATTAGGTACTTTAAAAGTAACGGCAGTTGCTACTATTTTTGCTGTGCCAGTAGGGTTAGGTGCTTCGTTGTATTTAAGTGAGTATGCAACTGATAGAACGAGAAGAATCATTAAACCTATTTTAGAGATTTTAGCTGGTATACCAACAATTGTTTATGGTTTCTTTGCACTCACGTTTGTAACACCAATATTAAGAGATGTGTTTCCAGATTTGGGAAGTTTCAACTCGATAAGTCCTGGGTTAGTCATTGGGGTCATGATCATCCCTATGATTACAAGTATGAGTGAGGATGCAATGAGTTCAGTTCCAGAATCTATTAAAGAAGGCGCATTGGGGCTAGGTGCAACTAAATTCGAATTAGCAACGAAAGTTGTATTTCCTGCAGCACTCTCTGGTATTATCGCCTCTATCGTATTAGCTATTTCTAGAGCGATTGGTGAAACGATGATTGTTTCGTTAGCAGCAGGTAGCACACCTGATTCTAGCTTTAGTTTAACTGGATCTATACAAACAATGACTGGTTTTATCGTTCAAGTAGCTACAGGTGATGCAACTTACGGTTCAGATATTTATTACAGTATTTATGCTGTAGGTTTTACATTATTCTTATTCACGTTTGTAATGAATATTATTTCACAATGGATTACGAAGCGTTTCAGAGAGGAGTATTAATATGTCAGAAGCTCATTTAGTAGATCAGAAACTTGTACAAAGAAAATTACCTAAACGATTAATAAAAAACAAATTAATCAAAGGTGTATTTTTAGTTTGTACTTTAATTGGTTTAGTCGTCCTTGCTATTTTGCTATTTGACATATTTAGAAAAGGTATACCATATTTAAATGCAGATTTCTTTACTCATTTTTCATCAACTACGCCGAGTAGTGCAGGAATCAAAGGTGCATTAGTAGGGACACTTTGGTTGATGATGACAATTGCACCAATTGCCATAATCTTAGGTGTTGGTACAGCAATTTATATGGTTGAATATGCAACAGAAAATTGGTTTACAAAATTTATTCGTGTCAATATATCTAATTTAGCCGGTGTTCCATCCGTAGTATTTGGTCTACTTGGATTAACTATATTTGTTCGTGGAGCGGGAATTGAAAATCTATCACTTGGTAAAACAGTGATCTCAGCAGCATTAACGATGTCACTTATGATATTACCAATTATAATTGTTGCGAGTCAGGAAGCATTAAAGGCAGTGCCAAGTTCAATTAGAGAAGCATCACTTGGATTAGGTGCAACGAAATGGCAAACGATTAAGAATATAGTCCTCCCTGCATCGATACCAGGTATATTAACGGGTACAATTCTAGCTTTATCACGTGCTTTAGGTGAAACAGCACCACTTGTGGTAATTGGAATTCCTGCCATTTTAATGAAAACGCCAAATAGTATATTTGAGTCATTTCAAGCATTACCAATGCAAATTTATAATTGGGCAAAATTGCCTCAAGCAGATTTTCAGTTAGTTTCTTCAGCAGCAATTATTGTATTACTCATTATTTTAATTCTGATGAATTCAATCGCGATATTTATTAGAAATAAGTATCAAAGAAAGCTATAAATTCAAATGAAGAGAGGTATTCATAATGACAGACGTTAAGATCAGAGATTTATCACAAAATATTAATACGACTGAACTTGAACATAACCAACAAATATTAGAAGCTGATAAGAATATAGTGTATCAAACAAATAATCTAGATTTATGGTATGGAGACTATCATGCTTTGAAAAATATTAATTTAGATATAAATGAAAATGAAGTTACAGCAATAATTGGACCTTCAGGATGTGGTAAATCAACTTATATAAAAACTTTAAATCGAATGATTGAACTTATTCCAAGTGTAAAAACATCTGGTGAAATTATTTATCGAGGTAAAAATATTTTTGATAAGAAATATAGTGTTGAAGAATTAAGAACAAATGTGGGTATGGTATTCCAAAAACCAAATCCATTTCCGAAATCTATTTATGATAATATAACGTATGGTCCAAGAATTCATGGCATAACAGATAAGAAAATATTAGATGAAATAGTAGAGCGTTCTTTAAAAGGCGCTGCTATTTGGGACGAGTGCAAAGATAGATTAGATAAGAATGCGTATGGGTTATCTGGTGGTCAACAACAAAGAATTTGCATTGCGAGATGTTTAGCGATTGAACCTGATGTAATATTAATGGATGAACCTACATCTGCATTAGATCCGATTTCAACTTTAAAAGTCGAAGAATTAGTACAGGACTTAAAAACAAAATACTCTATCATAATCGTAACGCATAATATGCAACAAGCCGCTAGAATTTCTGATAAAACAGCATTTTTCTTAAATGGATATGTTAATGAATTCGATCATACTGATAAAATATTCTCAAATCCTACTGATAAGAAAACTGAAGATTATATATCTGGGAGATTTGGATAATATGGTTATTAGAGAAAAATATGAAGGCGAGTTAAATGCACTTATCTCAGATTTACTGAACTTAGGTGGAGAAGTTTATTATATGATAGAAAAATCTGTTTCTGTTTTAAATGATGAAGGTAAGAAGAATGCAAGAGAACTCATCGCATATGACAAAAAAATAAATCAAATGGAACATGATATAAATGAAAAAGTGGTTATGTTAATTACTAAACAACAACCTATCGCCACAGATTTACGCGTTATGATTTCAGCTTTAAAAATTGCATCTGAGTTAGAAAGAATGGCAGATAATTCTACCAATATAGCGCAAATTCGTAAAAAAGCATTAATCACGGATTATTTTATCCTTATGCGTTTGAAAACAATGGGTAAATTAGCAATGCTCATGATGAAAGATCTTGAAACTGCAGTTAAAAATAAAGATATATTACTGATTAAAGAAATAATTGACAGAGATAAAGATATAGATGATTTATATAAAGAAATTAACAATACGACCTATCTTATTGATAACGACCCCTTTATTGCTGCCCAAGCACATCTCGCAGCAAGATATTTAGAAAGAATTGGAGATCATATTACAAATATCAGTGAAAGCTGTTATTATTATATTACGGGCAAATACTATGAGACTATTGAAAAATAGTACTGGAATTATATAACCATAGATGGTATTATAATAAGGTCGTATATTAATTGAAATAAGAATAGGAGGGTTCATCATGCGCGTAAATGTAACTTTAGCATGTACTGAATGTGGTGAAAGAAACTACATCTCTAAAAAGAATAAACGTAATAACCCAGAGCGTATTGAAATGAAAAAATATTGTGCTCGTGACGGTAAACACACTCTTCATAGAGAAACAAAATAATAAAATCAATAAAACACATTGCTGAATTTCAGTAATGTGTTTTTTGTATGTATTTATACATGAAACAGATGTGCTACCACTACCTTACACACTATTTCATGTGTTATCATTATGTATATACGATTAATCAATTTTATAAAAATGTGGGAAGTGTCATGACATGAATGATAAAAAAACATTAAGAAAAGAAATACTTACTCAGATGAAGCAGCAACCGAAATTAGTTAAGGATAATTATGATCAAGACATCTATACGCAACTTTTTTCACATAAACATTTTCAAAGTGCCAATTCAGTGGCATTAGTTTTGAGTATGGAACATGAAGTGAATACACGTCCCATCATAGATGTTTTACTTAAAAATCATAAAAAAGTATTTGTACCTTCTACAAACTATGAAACGAAGCAAATGAAATTTCAATTGTTACAAGATTTGGAATCAATTGATGTTGACGAAAAAGGTATTCAATTTGTAAATCAAGAAACTGAGTATAGCGATGAAATTGACTTAATCATTGTACCAGGGGTTGTCTTTAATGAAGAAGGTTATCGAATTGGTTATGGTGGCGGATATTATGATAAGTACTTATCTCAATATAACGGACATACAATTAGTCTAGCTTATCCATTTCAATTAAATACCTTTATCCCAGAAAGTCATGATATTGCAGTTCAAGAAATCATTATACCAAATGAAATAAATGGAGAAGAATAAATGGATAAATTAAATCAAATGTGGAAATCGATTTATTATTTAGTGTATACGGAAGGATATTCAATATTATCAGTCGATGATGATATCGAAGAAGTGTGGTTAACACATGAAACTAAAAAAATTGTTAAACGATTTATTATAAAGACACCTACACATCAAGAAGTAGATTTTGATTTTGAAAAAACAACAGATCATCTAGATGATTTAATTAATGAAATAGGATTTAGCTTCGAACAATTTGATATATATTACATAACAGATAAAGAAATCAATCTAACTGAATTCAATCATACGAAAAGACCGAAAATTAGATATTATGCATTGAGCGAATTTAAAGATTATGAAAAAGTTTCCTCGCATATCGTGACAAAGTATCAAATTAAAAAATCTAAAACTTCACCTGTTGCAACTTATAGAAATAAACTTTTAAATGCCAGTTTCATTGACCACTTTATGTTGAAGTTTTCACCAGTCACTTATGCTTTGATTACAATAAATATAATAGTGTGGTTATCGTTAGTTTTAGTATTTAAAAACTTAGCACAAATTAATTTAGTTGAATATGGTGGTTTAGTTCACTTTAACGTTGTGCATGGAGAATGGTATAGACTAGTTACACACATGTTCTTGCATGCAGACTTTACGCATTTGATCATGAATATATTCTCACTCATTATATTTGGTAAATTAATAGAAGGTGCCTTAGGTTCAATAAAAATGTTTACCATTTATATGGTTTCAGGACTGTTTGCTGGTATCGTTTCATTAAGTATTGATACTGTAAGCATTTCTATAGGTGCAAGTGGTGCGATTTTCGGATTGATTGGTGCTTTTATTGTTTATTTATTTACGCGTAGAGATATCAATAAACAATTTGTGTTACAAACATTTATAGGTATTGTTATATTGTCACTTATGACATTATTCATTAGTAATGTGAATCATTTTGCACATTTAGGTGGCTTTATAGGTGGAGCCATCATGATGTATATATTTCATTCATGGATGAATAAAGATAAGTATAGATTATATTATATATTGGGATTTATATTAATATCTATCATCATCATCATTATTATTTACAACAGACAACAACATCATATTTACGATGAATTGACGAAAGATGCAATGAATAATGGAGAATTCGGTAAGGCAGAACAAATGATTACCAAAATTAAAGATAAACACTTTGAGTCTGATGAAACATATATATTAAGTGGTTTAATTGTGGCGAATGATAAATCATTAGACGAAGCAATTTTAGAGTGGGAAAGAGGTTTGAAAGTATTTCCTCAATCAGCACCATTAAATTATCAAGTTGCTTTAGGATATCGTGCAAAAAATGAATACGGTAAAGCAGATAAATTCATTCATAAGTCTTTAAAATACGATAGTAATAATAAAAGTTATAAAGAATTACAAAAAGAAATAAAAGCCTTTAGGAGTTAATCGATGATAAATTTATATGATGTACAACAACTTTTAAAAAAATTTGGTTATATTAGTTATTTCAAAGATGAAGCAGATCAACTAGAAATGATGGAGCAAGAAATAAATTCATTACATAAATCTATGTTGATATCACATGAAACATTTTTACAAGCAAGGCTCATAATTAATCAGAGAAGGATTGAGAAAAAATGACACATATACTTTCTGCAGATATCGGTGGTACAACTTGTAAGTTAGGTATTTTTGATGAATCATTAAATATTCTTGAAAAGTGGGAAATTTCTACTAATAAAACGGGCGAAGGCATATTAGAAAATATATATGACTCTTTTGTAGTTCATTTGAATCGTAAAAATTTAGATATAAATTCAATGATTGGTATGGGGATAGGTGTACCTGGACCAATTGATTTTGAAAATGGCGTTGTAAATGGTGCAGTAAATTTGAATTGGACTGGAAATATAGAAGTAAGAAAAATAATGCAAAAATATTTTGATGGTCCTATTTATGTTGATAACGATGCTAATGTCGCAACATTAGGTGAAAAATTTAAAGGTGCAGGACAAAATGAAAGTGAAGTTGTATGTATGACGTTAGGAACAGGAGTCGGTGGTGGTATTGTAGCAAATAATGTATTGCTGCATGGACATAACGGTTCTGGCGCTGAAATAGGCCATTTCTTAGTAGATCAAAAGAAACGATTTAAATGTAATTGTGGTATGAAAGGATGTTTAGAGACTGTAGCATCTGCAACAGGTGTTGTAAATCTCGTGCACCATTATTATTCAAATATGAGTTTAAAATCTAGTTTGCATGATCATATTATGAATAAAAATGTTTCTGCCAAAGATGTATTTGATGCAGCTAAAAATGACGATGAATTTAGCCAATTTATAATAGATAAAGTAGCAGGATATATTGCATATGCTGCAAGTGTAATAAGTGTTATGACAAATCCAAAGTATATTATAATAGGCGGCGGTGTGAGCAACGCTGGTGATATACTCATTCAGTATATTGAAAAACATTATAAAAATATGACATTTAGACCAGCTCAAGATGACACACATATCGTCGTTGCAAAATTGGGTAACGATGCAGGTATTATAGGTGCTGCAGGTTTAATAAAGACATATGTTATTGAAAGGGAGAATAAATAATGGCAATCGTGGACGTAGTCGTAATTCCAGTTGGGACAGAAGGGCCTAGTGTCAGTGATTATATAGCAGATATACAAATCATTTTAGAAACACATAAACAAACAGGAAAGATAGATTATCAACTAACACCTATGAACACATTAATTGAAGGTGAATTAGAAGATTTATTCGAAGTTATTCAAGAAATCCATAATAGTCCTTTCAATAAAGGCTTAGACAGAGTTTGTACGAACATTAGAATAGATGATAGAAGAGACAAATCTAGAAAAATGAATGAAAAATTAGATTCTGTAAATAATAAATTAGACAAAAAAAGAAAAGACGAGAAGTAATCTCGTCTTTTCATTATTGATGTAAAACAGGATACCCATATGTAAAAATTGTTGCTAATGAGAAGAATCCAAATGATACAACTGTTATAGCACCGAATAAGATGCCTAAAATATTTTTGTTCTTGAATGCTGATATCAAACCAAATATTCCAAGTATAAATACAGCAAGCATTAATAATGAGAAAATATTAACACCAATATGGATTTGAACTCCAAATATTTCGAATAATTTGCCTGTGTCGATAAATGGCATTCCAATACCCCCAATTCAAAATTCTTTTATTATCATATTAATTGTATAATTAATATGTAGTTTTGTCGAGATACTTTTTTAAAGAGGAGAGAAGAAAATGAAAGTACATGTTTATCCATTAGGATTAATTGAAACAAATTGTTATATTATTGAAGGTGAAAATGAATTACTCGTCATTGATCCAGGTGATAATGGTAAATTTGTAAATGATTTGATAAATAAATTTAATAAGAAATTAAGTGCAATATTATTAACACATGCTCACTTTGATCACATCGGAGGCATAGATGAGGTAGTGAAAAACAACCAAGTTAATGTTTATGTCCATAAAGAAGAAAAATCATGGTTAACAGATACAGTTAAAAATGGATCTAAAAAATTCGAAATGTATCAATTGCCACAAGTTGTTCAACATACAGTTCCAACTATCATTGATGAAGGAAAACATCAAATTGGTGAGTTTGAATTTGAAGTACTTCACACTCCAGGACATTCACCTGGAAGTATTACATTTGTTTTTGATGACTTTGCAATCGTTGGTGATACTTTATTTAAGGGTGGAATTGGTAGAACTGATTTATATAAAGGCGACTCAGCTTTGTTAATTAAGTCTATTGAAGAAAAACTATTAGAATTAGATCCTTCAACTACAGTTTTCCCTGGACATGGTCCAGATACAACAATTGAAGAAGAGGGAATGTCGAATCCTTATTTGAATGGTTTTAATTAAATAAAAAAGCATTACACCAGAGTGTAATGCTTTTTTTATTCGTGATGACCGAAACTTGGCTCTAATAAGAATGTTGAATAATATGTAAATCCAACGAAACATACAACTAAATAAATTGCGAAAATATACATATACATTCTTTCTGTTAGTTTTAAGTATCCTAATAATACAAAAAAGCCTGTTTGTGCTAAAAAGAAATATGCCATCATGTCCATTCCACCGACATAAAACATTGTAGCAAATATAGCAGTCCAGAAGCCTAGAGTTTTATAAACTTTATCCATCTTCTTACGAACCCCCTCTGTGTTTACTTTCTTATTCATATTTAATTATAAAGTTACGAGCAATAAAAGTAAATAGGCATTATCTTAAAAAGTTTCTATATTACAAGTAATCCTTTTATTTGAATGCGTTTATATTAAATAGGAGGAGATTATGGAGACACTTTTTAAGAGAATAATAACAGAAGCAACGAATTTAAATGCAACGGACATACATTTTATACCAACGAGAGAAGACATTATCATTGTTCAAATGAGAATAAATGGAGATAACGAATTATACGATTTAAAGTTAGAGTTGTCATTATATAACAAATTATTAACTTATATGAAATTTATATCTCACTTAGATGTGAGTGAAAGAAATAAGGCACAAAGTGGACAATATATTTTTGAACAGAAGAAGTATTTATATACAAGAATTTCAACAATACCACTTAATTTAGGAGTTGAGTCTTGTTCTATTAGAATTACACCACAATATTTTGATAAGAAAGCTGAAGAACAATCAGATGAAGCATTTTTAAATATTAAACAACAAATGTATCAATCTGAAGGTTTGTTCTTATTTACTGGTCCTACTGGCTCAGGTAAATCTACGTTAATGTATGAACTACTATATGATTTAAAGCATGAACTGAATAAACATATCATTACAATTGAAGATCCTGTTGAACAAACGATTGACGGTATCGTTCAAGTATCAGTTAACGAGAAGGCAGATATAACTTATGCTAATTCATTTAAGGCAATACTAAGATGCGATCCTGATGTCATTATGATTGGAGAGATAAGAGATAGTTTAACAGCTAAACATGTCATACAAGCTAGTTTAAGTGGTCATCTAATATTATCTACTATGCATGCTAAAGATAATTATGGTGCAATTTTCAGGCTAATTGAACTCGGAATTACACACGAACAAATAAAGCAGGGCATTTCTTGTATTGCCAATCAAAGATTGGTTAAATGTGAAGAAGGTGGTCGATTTAGGAAGATGACATATATTTATAATGAAGAAATTAATCATTATATGGATGGATGTATGGATGACTAAGAAATGTATATTAAAGAAGGACAAAATATTATATTTAACAAGATTATCAGACATGTTAAAGCAAGGATTTACTTTACTTGAATCAATTCAACTGCTTTCAGATCAATTTCCACAATTAGAAAAGAGAAATTTAAATCAGCAATTAATTGAAATGGTTAAAACAACTGGTCAACTTTATGAAATATTATCGCTATTGAAGTATCCTCAAATTGTTGTAACCCAAATATACTTTGGTGAACATTATGGTAATTTAATTGAAACTTTAGATCATTCTACTTTATATTTACACAAAATCGAACAAGTTAAAGCACGCTTTATAAAAACAATTCAATATCCAGGATTATTATTTTGTATATTTTTTATGTTGTTAGTCGCAGTCAATCAAACTATTATTCCTCAATTTAGTGAAATATACGAATCTATGAATGTAGAAACGACAAATACATTGAAAGTTTTAACGATTATATTTTCTAATTTACCTAATGCTATTATTTTAGGCGTGTTATTAATATCACTCATTATATTGATTTTTTATTTAAATTATTTAAGTAAGGATGTTTCCAAGAAAATTACTTATTTTAATAAATTTCCTCTGCTCAACGCATATTTTAGAATGTTTAGATCATATCAACTCTCTCGTGATTTTTCTTTTTTTATTAAAAACGGAATAAACCTTCATAAAATTATAGAAATATATATGTTGCAAAATAAAGATGTTCTATTAAAATACATTGGTCTTTTTATTAACAATTCAATTCAGAGTGGACAAAGTTTTCCTGATGCTATAAAGAAATTAGGATGTTTTGAAGATACGCTCATTTATTACATTAGACACGGTGAAAACAAATCGAAATTAGACCTCGAGCTTTACTATTTTAGTATATTTATTCTTGATAAATTAGAAAGAACTATTTTAAAACACTTAAAATGGATTCAACCAATTGTTTTTGGAACTTTAGCTTTTTTAATTATTACTTTGTATTTAATCATCATTTTACCAATGCTACAGATGGTAGAAAGTATTAAGTGAAAGGAAGAATGCCATGTTTTTATTTAAAAAATTAAAGAAAAATGAAGGATTCACACTCATAGAAATGTTGATCGTACTTCTTATCATTAGTATTCTGCTTATCGTCATTATTCCAAATATAAGTAAACAATCTGAGAATGTTAAGAGTACGGGATGTAAAGCACAGGTGAAGATGGTTGCTGGTCAAGTTGAAGCATATACATTAAAGCATGACACAAGACCAAGTTCTGTTGAAGATTTGGTTAATGAGGGTTATGTTAACCAGAACCAATTAACTTGTAAATCAGGAGAAAGAATTACCATTCAAAATGGTGAAGTCACATCTAGTTGATGTCTAATAAAGGATTTACTTTAATCGAGATGATTTTTGTTTTAAGTATAGTTAGCATGATTACGATGTTAACGATGTATATGACGATTAATTCTGTTGATAAAATTGGATTGACCAACGGCATTGTAGATTTTGAAACAAAGTTGGAATATTTAGAAATAAAATCTTTATTAACACAGAAACCTATTTTAGTTTGGTTTAAACCTAATGCTCATAAAATTTATTATCAAACTGAAAGAAATAATATTCGAGAATTATCATTATATAAAGGAAAGGTAGCTAATGACAATAAATTTACAACAATGGTTTACGATGGTAAGGGGAATATTAATCAATTCGGTACGCTGAAGATGACCTTTAGTAATAAGCGATATCGAGTCATTTTTAGGATTGAAAAAGGGAGGTATAAAATTGTTAAAGAACAATAAAGGGTTTGTTCTAATTGATCTCTTGCTTTCAATTTTAATCATCTTATTATTAGGTGGCACTTTGTTACCAATCGTCACTCATTTAAATAAAACACTTCAAAGAGAATTACGAAATATTGAAATGTATCAAATGATGTATCAAACAATTCAGTCTAAAGACCATCATCTTAAATTTGATACTAACAAATATAACCTTACTTATCCTACTAATAAAATATGTTTGGAAGATGTAATAAATCATGAGAAAATTTGTGTTCAAAAATAACAATGGATTTACTATGATTGAAATGATTTTATCATTATCAGTTTTATTAATCATATTATCCCTTATTCCATTACTTATAAAAAGTATATATCAATTAAAAGAAAATGCATTTAACCATACGCAATATGAAATAATCATGTTTCGAAATGATTTATCTACTGAAGTTAAAGATAAACATATAAATATAAATAACCACCATAATAGAATCGAATTCACTAATAATCACGAAAGGATAGAATATAAATTATTAAATTCCAAAATATACAAAAGTATTAATGGAAAAGGTGTTATTACACTCCTAAACAATGTAGTATTCTTTGAAATCGAAAGGAAAAATCCTTATACAGTCATTTTGAAGATAGATATTAAAGAAGGAGATAGAATTACGCATGAAGAAATTTATATATAGCAACAAAGGGTATGTGCTACCATTTCTATTGGCAATATTAGTTTTGTATTCATCATTCCTATCCTTTTATTTAGTTCAATATAGTTACAAACTTAGAATTTATAACAATTTAGAGAAATATTACATTCAAGAAATTAAAAATGTATTAGTTAAATGAAAATTGACTTTTTATTTTCTGAATAATGAGATAGAATAATATTTAAGTTGAAATGTAGCGATAAGGAGAAGATATGATGTCAATTGTGTTAGTAGGATTTATGGGTGTAGGCAAAACAACAATAGGCGAGTTGCTAAGTGAAAAATGTAACAAGTCTTTAGTGGATATCGATTCTTATATCGTTAATACAATGAAACTGTCCATTCCGGAAATATTTGATAAATATGGTGAACAGTATTTCCGCGATTTAGAAACTAAAGCTTTATTAGAATGGATTGATAAAGATGTAATTATTTCGACTGGTGGTGGAATTGTTGAATCAACATCCACAAAGCGTATTTTAAATAAAACACGACACGTATTTTGGTTAAAATGTGACATTGAAGTTGTTTTTAAAAGGAT
Source organism: Mammaliicoccus stepanovicii (assembly GCF_002902525.1). Lineage (GTDB taxonomy): Bacteria > Bacillota > Bacilli > Staphylococcales > Staphylococcaceae > Mammaliicoccus > Mammaliicoccus stepanovicii. The sequence goes on along the minus strand of NZ_PPQZ01000102.1, from coordinate 79,444 downwards.
TCAACAAGATAATAATAGACCGAATGCAAATGGTAAATCACTTAAAGAATTAAAAGCCTTGTATTCAAAACGAGAATTAAGTTATAATGAAATCGCATTCAAACAAATAGATGCAGATAGACCTATAGAAGTAGTTGCGAACGAGATTATTGAATCTTTATAAGCATTAAATATTGCGATTGATCAAAGTTAGAGAGAATGAATACTATATTCATCGCCGAAGGAGCAAGCTAATAATAGTGAATCTCTCAGGCAAAAGGATAACTTTGTGACGCGTTCCTGAAGAGTACTTCAACAGGGTAGCGAGAGCTACCCTGTTTTTTTATTATACATAACTAGAAGGGAAGATGATTTATGACTACAGATTTAAAGAAAACACCTTTATATCAAACATATATTGATCAAGGTGCTAAAGTTATTGATTTTTCAGGTTGGGCTTTACCCGTACAATTTTCAAGTATTAAAGAAGAACATAATGCTGTAAGAAATGAAGTGGGTATATTTGATGTTAGCCATATGGGTGAAATATTTGTATCCGGTGAAGATGCTACAAAGTTTGTCCAATATGCCCTAACGAATGATGTTTCAAAATTAACACTTGAAAAAGCTCAATACACTACACTTTGTAATGAACAAGGTGGTGTGATTGATGACTTAGTAATCTATAAACTGGATGAATCTGTTTATTTACTAGTAGTAAATGCAGGTAATACAGATATTGATTTTGATCATTTACAAAAAATTAAAGGATTTAATGTTACAGTCGAAAATAAATCATCATCATACGGACAATTAGCTATTCAAGGTCCGAAAGCACGTGAAATTGTTCAAAATCTCTTAGATGTTGATGTATCTGAAATGAAAATGTTTGAATTCAAACAACATATTACGCTATTTGGTAAAGATGTTATTCTTTCTCAATCTGGTTATACAGGTGAAGATGGATTTGAGGTTTATTGTAAATCAGAAGATACGAAAATGATTTGGGATGGTTTTATAAAAGAAGGCGTAACACCTTGTGGTTTAGGAGCACGTGATACATTAAGATTAGAATCTGCTCTTCCTTTACATGGTCAAGATTTATCTGAAGACATTACACCTTATGAAGCGGGTATTGGATTTGCTGTCCGCCCACTTATTGATGAAGACTTCATTGGTAAAACGGTCCTTAAAGACGAAAAAGAAAATGGTGCAAGTAGAAAATCAATTGGTATTGAAATGATTGATAAAGGTATACCTAGAACTGGATATGAAATTTTAGATAGTGATGGCAATCAAATCGGATATGTAACATCAGGTACACAATCACCATCAACTGGAAAATCAATAGCAATGGGATTAATTAATAAAGAAGACTTCGAACTTGATAAAGAAATACTCATTCAAGTTAGAAAAAGACAAGTAAAAGCAAAAATAGTGAAAAAAACATCATTTAAATAATAGGAGTGAAGAAAATGGGTCATCGTTATATTCCTTTAACTGATAAGGATAAATCAGAAATGTTAGATGTAATTGGTATTAAATCAGTAGATGAATTATTTACTGATATACCGGAATCTGTAAGATTTACTAAACCTTTAAATATTAAAGAGAAGAAATCAGAAACACAATTGTTAAGAGAATTATCTGTGCTTGCTAATAAGAATATTACGAGTGAAACACATGCTTCGTTCTTAGGTGCTGGTGTTTATGATCATTATATTCCGACTGTAGTTGATCATGTTATTTCACGTTCTGAATTTTATACTGCTTATACCCCTTATCAACCAGAAATTTCACAAGGTGAACTTCAAGCGATATTTGAATTCCAGACGCTAATTTGTGAATTAACTGGTATGGATGTAGCTAATTCGTCAATGTACGATGGAGGAACTGCATTTGCTGAAGCAGCTGTACTAGCCGCAGGACATACTAAGAAGAAAAAAGTAATCGTATCTAAAGCAGTGCATTATCAGTCAATTGAAGTATTAAAAACATATACAAAAGCTCAAGATATAGAAGTAGTAGAAGTTGACTTAAATGGTACAGTTACTGATTTAGAAAAATTAAAAGCAGTAATTGACGATGATACTGCAGCTGTTTGTGTACAATATCCTAACTTCTTCGGTTCTTTAGAAGATTTAGAAGCGATTCAACAGCTTATTGAAGATAAAAAAGCACTATTTATTGTATCTAGTAATCCAATGTCACTTGGCTTAATTACGCCACCAGGTGAATTTGGCGCGGATATAGTAGTTGGAGATGCACAAGTATTTGGAATTCCTGCACAATATGGTGGCCCACATTGTGGTTACTTTGCTTCTACTAAAAAATTAATGCGTAAATTACCTGGTCGTCTTGTTGGTCAAACTCAAGATGAAGATGGAAATAGAGGTTTTGTATTGACACTTCAAGCGCGTGAACAACATATTAGAAGAGACAAAGCAACTTCGAACATTTGTTCTAATCAAGCTTTAAATGCATTAGCTGCTTCAGTATGTATGAGTGCACTTGGTAAAAATGGTGTGTACGAAATGGCAGAATTAAACATGGAAAATACCACTTATATGAAAAATAAGATGAAAGAACATGGTTTTGAAGTGTTAGACGGACTTTCATTTAACGAATTTGTAGTTAAATTCAAAAATTCAATAACTGATATTAATGAAAAACTACTACAAGAAGGATTTATCGGAGGTTTTGATTTAGGGTTTGTAGACGATGCATTCAAAAATCATATGCTGATTGCTGTTACAGAGCTTAGAACAAAAGAAGAAATTGATACATTTATCCAAAAAGTAGGTGAATATAATGCGTAAACCATCAAGTGAACTCATTTTCGAAAGATCAAGAGAAGACAGATTTGCTTACTCATTACCAGAAACAGAAGTTGAAAAGCAAAACGTACAAGATATTCTAGGTGAAAAGTTTGCAAGAAAGAAAAAAGCAGAGTTACCAGAAGTTAGTGAATTAGATTTAATGAGACACTATACAGAATTATCTAATAAAAATCATGGTGTAGATACTGGTTTCTATCCTTTAGGATCTTGTACGATGAAGTATAATCCAAAAGTGAACGAAAAAGTTGCCAGAATGTCTGGATTTGCGAATGCGCACCCTTTACAAGATGTATCGACTGTTCAAGGTTCTTTAGAAATCGTTTACGATTTACAAGAACATTTGAAAGAAATTACAGGCATGGATGAAGTAACATTACAACCAGCAGCTGGAGCACATGGAGAGTGGACTGCATTACTTATGATTAAAGCATATCATGAAGCAAATGGTGACTTTAATCGTACGAAAGTAATCGTACCAGACTCTGCACATGGTACTAACCCTGCATCAGCAAAAGTAGCCGGATTTGATACTGTTACAGTAAAATCAAATAAAAAAGGATTAGTAGATATAGAAGATTTGAAACGAGTTGTTGGTGATGATACGGCAGCTATCATGTTAACAAATCCAAACACATTAGGATTATTTGAAGAAGATATATTAGAAATTAGAGAAATTGTGCATCATGCAGGTGGAAAGCTTTATTATGATGGCGCGAATTTAAATGCTATTATGAGTAAAGTAAGACCAGGAGACATGGGCTTTGATGCAGTACATTTAAACTTACACAAGACATTTACAGGACCACATGGCGGTGGCGGACCAGGTTCTGGTCCAGTTGGAGTAGTGGCCGACTTAGCACCATATTTACCTAAACCAGTTGTAGTTAAAGAAAATGATGTTTATAAATTTGATCATGACTTACCACAATCTATAGGAAGAGTTAAACCGTTCTTTGGTAACTTTGGAATATATTTACGAGCGTACACATATATTAGAACTATGGGTCCAGATGGCCTAAAAGCTGTTTCTGAAACAGCCGTGTTAAATGCGAATTATATGTTAAGACGTTTACAAGATTATTTTGATACACCATATACACAACATTGTAAACATGAGTTTGTTATTAGTGGATCTAGACAGAAGAAACTAGGTGTAAGAACGTTAGATATAGCGAAACGTTTACTTGATTTTAATTTCCATCCACCTACAATCTACTTCCCGATTAATGTTGAAGAATGTATGATGATTGAACCTACAGAAACAGAATCAAAAGAGACTTTAGATGCATTTTGTGATACGTTAATACAAATTGCTAAAGAAGCAGAAGAAAACCCTGAAATTGTATTAGATGCACCACATACAACAGTTATTGGACGGTTAGATGAAACACAAGCAGCTAGAAAACCAGTGTTGAAATTCGAATTTTTAAAAGAAGAAAAAGAATAATAAAAAGAACACGTTGAAAATCAAAATGATTTTCAACGTGTTCTTTTTATTTATGTTATTATTTAGACTTAACTTTACCAGTCCATTTTTTATATCCACCTTTAAGCATATAAAGATCAGTGTATCCTTTTTTCTTCATCATCTTTGCAGCTCTATAACTTGCAATACCATTAGCATCACAAAAATAAATAGGTTGATCTTTACGTAAACCTTGGTATCTAGTACGGAAAACACTCATTGGAATATTTCTAGCTCCAATAATGTGACCATAATCGAAATCGGCTTTTTCCCTTAAGTCGATCACTTGTGCCTTTCTTAATCCATTGTGAAATTCATTTTGATCTAATTCTTTTACTGCACGCTTATTTGCTAAATAATTAAATACCATATAAATGATAATTAAAACTAGCAAGATGAGCGCAATATACCAATAATTCATGGTCTGATTCCTCCTGATTCAAGTCGATAATACCATTATAAGTTTTATATTGAGATTTATCAAAATTTTTTTGCTAAAATAATAAAGTATATAGAATTATTCGGATAGGAGTTTTGAATTGTGAAAGAAACTTGGCATTTTTTAAATACGAAATCAAACGATCCATATTATAATATGGCTGTAGATGAAGCACTTATGAACTTTGTGAGTAGAGGAGAAATAGATCCAGTTATAAGATTTTATACTTGGGACCCAGCAACACTTTCAATTGGTTATTTTCAAAAACTCGAAAAAGAAATAGATATTGATAAAGTGAAAGAAAAAGGTTTTGGGTTAGTACGAAGAGCTACTGGTGGAAGAGGTGTGTTGCACGACAAAGAACTAACTTATAGTGTTATTGTACCTGAATCACATCCTAATATGCCTAAAACCGTCACAGAAGCGTATAGGGTTATATCTGAAGGATTGTTAGAAGGTTTCAAAGCATTAGGATTTGATGCATACTTTGCCATCCCTAAATCGAAAGAAGCGAGAGAAAAACTTAAATCACCGAGAAGCTCAGTTTGTTTTGATGCACCAAGTTGGTATGAACTAGTTGTTGAAGGCAGAAAAATAGCAGGTAGCGCGCAAACAAGACAAAAGGGTGTCATCTTGCAACACGGTTCGATTTTACAAGATATAGATGTAAATGAATTATTTGATATGTTTATATTTAGAAATGAAAGGCTTAAAGATAAGATGAAAGCTGCATTTGTAGATAAGGCAGTGGCTATAAATGATATATCAGATAGACATATTACGCTTGAAGAGATGGAAGAAGCATTTCATAAAGGATTCCAAGATGGATTGAATATACAATTTAAAGAATTAGTATTTACTGATTCACAATTAAGTGAAATTGAAGAAATAAAAGAAAAATATAAATCTGATGAATGGACATATAGAAAATAATATTTAAAAATAATAAGGATTAACAGCTTGGCAATATGCTAAACTGTTAATCCTTATTTAGTTATAACCATTAAATCCCGTAGTAACGATTATCTATTTTTTTTCTTGTTTTTACGGACTGCTTTTTTATATTTTCTTTGATCTGGTGTTAAGAAAAAGAAATAATAAACTAGGTAAATAATAAGCGCAAATATAGCGAATGAAATGATCATTCTTATGAAACCAAAGATAAACACATCTAAGTTCATAATGAGTCCGAACAATGCGATAGCAATTACTAAATAAAATAATACTTTTTTCATAGAACCTCACCTTACGTTATTTGTTTAATCAATATAGCATAAATTAGGTGGAATCTCACTTTATTTGATCTATTTCGTCTTTTAAGCTGTTAAGCTTTTTAATCGATTTATTAATGAGTTTTTTATCATTTTTCTTGTAACCTTTGTTTAAATCATTAAATACATCTTCAATATCAGAAGAAAGGTTAAGCATATTTTTATGTAATGCTTTAAATTCTTTTGGGATTGTTTTCCCGTCCATCCCGTCTTTATATTGTGATGTGATGGTCTTTTGGTTAATTGCAATATTATCAATTTTGTCTTGCGTAACGCTATCATTAGGTTTTGATTTTATGTTTTTACTAATTTTATTATATTGAGATATATTAGTCTTCGTATTATTAATAAATTGGGTCGATGATTTTAAATATTGAGTCTTAAATTGTGATGATGAGTTTTTTTCTATATGATTGATAGAACTCTGTAATGATTTGTCTTTTTGTTTGTATGTATTATTCTTATCTTCAAGGTTCAAGATTTCTTTTTTGTGTTTTCTATTTTCTTCTTTTAAGGTTGATTTTTTCTTTTCTAATTTATCTACTTCATCGTTTCCACATGCTGATAAAGCAATAGAACTTGCCATAATTGAGATAAGTATTTTTCGCA
>NZ_PPQZ01000102.1:30451-72825 GCF_002902525.1 Mammaliicoccus stepanovicii | reverse complement strand
CTCCTAATGTTTTACTATGAAAAACTTTTGTTATGTATGATATTATTTTAATGTATATAGAATTATTGTACAAATAGAAAGGGGAAAATTATGAAAATAAATAATTTAAGAAAAGTCATGAAACAAAAAGACTTAGCTGCTGTGGTAGTATTATCTTCATTCAATAGAAGGTATCTTTCTGGATTTACTGGTACAAGCGGTAGTTTATTAATCACACATGAACAAGCACAATTAATAACCGACTTTAGATATATACAACAAGCAACTACACAATCAAAAGATTTTGAAATTGTAAATCAAAATGGACCTATGATCGAAAAACTAAATGAATTGATTAAATCAGGTCAATATAACAAAGTTGGCGTAGAGGCAAATTTAATTACTTATAATGAATATCAAGCGTTAAATACAGAAAATGTAGAATTATCATCATTTGAAGGAGTTATAGAATCGTTAAGAATGGTTAAAAACGATTATGAAATAGAACAAATTCAAATAGCAGCAGATATCGTTGATGATACTTATGAACATATACTTGATTGGATTAAACCGGGTATGACAGAGAATGAAGTCAACAATGAAATGGAAATGTATATGAGGAAACAAGGCGCTACTTGTTCTTCATTCGATACGATTGTTGCTTCAGGTCATCGCGGCGCATTACCACATGGTGTAGCAAGTGATAAAGTGATTGAAAAAGGGGATATGATCACACTTGATTTTGGTGCACTATATAATGGATATGTAAGTGATATTACGAGAACATTTGCAATTGGTGAACCAAAAGAAGAAATGAAAAAAATATACAACATCGTTCTTAAATCTCAAAAGGCAGCCTTAGAACGAGTGAAAATGGGTATGACAGGTAAAGAGGCTGACTCTATCGCTAGAGAAATTATTAAAGAACATGGTTATGGAGAACAATTTGGTCATTCTTTAGGACATGGAATAGGTTTAGAAGTACATGAAGGTCCTGCATTGTCACAGAAATCCGATATTATACTTGAAGAAAACATGTGTATCACTCTCGAACCAGGTATTTATGTAGACGGACTCGGTGGTGTGAGAATTGAAGATGATGTATTAGTTACAAAAAATGGGTTACAACGCTTTACTAAATCTTCAAAAGACCTTATTATTTTATAAGAAGGTATAACTAGGAGGAAAATGAATGATTTCAGTTAATGATTTTAAAACAGGTTTAACAATTAAAGTAGAAAATGGTATTTGGAAAGTAATCGACTTCCAACACGTAAAACCAGGTAAAGGTGCGGCGTTCGTTCGATCAAAATTAAGAAACTTAAGAACTGGTGCAATTCAAGAAAAAACATTTAGAGCCGGTGAAAAAGTAGAAAAAGCACAAATCGATAATAAACGTATGCAATACTTATATGCCGATGGAGATAGTCATGTATTTATGGATAATGTTACGTATGAGCAATTAGAATTACCAGAAGAAAGTCTAGAATATGAACTTAAATTTATTAAAGAAAATATGGAAGTTCAAATTCAATCTTACGATGGTGAAACAATTGGCGTTGAAATTCCTAATACAGTAACATTAAAAGTAACAGAAACTGAACCAGGTATTAAAGGTGATACTGCTACTGGCGCTACAAAACAAGCTACGGTTGAAACTGGTTATAGCTTAAATGTTCCTTTATTTGTAAATGAAGGTGACTTATTAGTAATTAACACTACAGATGGAAGTTACGTATCAAGAGGTTAATCTTAATTTCAAAGGATCTATCTATTAATTGAAATGGATAGGTCCTTTTTTTAATTCTGTATCTTATTTAATAAAGGCTTTAACATCATCATGATGTCCGACAATATTCATTTGAATGTAATAAAATTCAAAACAATGATATAAATAAAAAGTTTTCTATTATAATGGTTTGAAATTAAATTAATAAATCGCTTGAATTGGTATGACCACTAAAGTAAAATGTATAAAGTGTTAAGTATTATGAATTTGAACTTAAAAGGAGTTTTTCAAATGAACTTGAAACAAATTAAAGAATTAGTTGAACTGTTAGACAACTCTTCATTAACTGAATTAGATATAACTGATAAAGATTTTAAATTAACATTAAAAAAAGAAATTAAACAAGAAATAGTATATGGACAAGCACCTTCAGGTCCAGTTGCTCAACCACAACAAACAAGTGCTGATGCTGTAGCACCACAAGCAACTGAGAACGAAGTAGACAATGGTATTACGATTAATGCACCAATGGTAGGAACATTCTACAAGTCTCCATCCCCAGACGAAGGTCCATATGTGCAAGTTGGAACAAAAGTAGATGCAGATACAACGGTATGTATTTTAGAAGCAATGAAATTATTTAATGAAATTCAAGCAGATGTTTCTGGTGAGATAACTGAAATTTTAGTTGAAGACGGACAAATGGTAGAGTATGGCCAACCGTTATTCAAGGTGAAGTAATATGAAAAAAGTATTAATTGCAAATAGAGGGGAAATTGCAGTAAGAATTATTAGAGCTTGTAGAGAACTAAATATTCAGACGGTTGCGATTTATTCAGAAGCTGATAAAGATGCATTACATACTCAAATTGCAGATGAAGCTTATTGTGTAGGACCAACTCAATCTAAAGATTCGTATTTACATGTACCTAATATTATTTCAATTGCCAAATCTACAGGTTGTGACGGAATTCATCCTGGGTATGGATTTTTAGCTGAAAATAGTGATTTTGCTGAAATGTGTGACGCTTGCCAAATTAAATTTATTGGCCCAAGTTATAAATCCATTCAAAAGATGGGTATTAAAGATGTTGCTAAAGAAGAAATGATTAAAGCAAATGTACCAGTTGTTCCTGGTAGTGACGGATTAGTAGATACTGTGAAAATCGCTAAGAAATGCGCAAAACAAATTGGATATCCTGTAATCATTAAAGCAACTGCTGGTGGTGGCGGTAAAGGAATCCGTATCGCACGTAACGAAGAAGAACTTGTTACTGGATTTAGAATGACGCAACAAGAAGCGGAAACAGCATTTGGAAACAAAGGTTTATATCTAGAAAAGTTTATTGAAAACTTTAGACATATAGAAATTCAAATTTTAGGTGATTCTCACGGCAATGTTATCCATTTAGGAGAGCGTGATTGTACCATACAAAGACGTATGCAGAAATTAGTGGAAGAATCTCCATCTCCAGTGTTATCAGAAAAGATGCGTCAAGAAATGGGTGAGGCGGCTATTAGAGCTGCTAAAGCTGTTAATTACGAAAATGCAGGTACAATTGAATTTATCTATGATTTAGATGAAGATGCATTTTACTTTATGGAAATGAATACACGTATTCAAGTTGAACACCCAGTTACTGAAATGGTTACTGGCATGGATTTAGTGAAGCTACAACTGAGAGTTGCAAGTGGAGAACCATTACCTTTAACACAAGATGAAGTGAATTTAAGTGGCCATGCAATAGAATTTAGAATTAATGCAGAAAGCCCATTTAAAAACTTTATGCCTTCACCAGGTAAAATCAATCAATATTTAACGCCTGGAGGTTATGGTGTAAGAATAGATTCAGCTTGTTACACTGGATATACGATTCCACCTTACTATGATTCAATGGTTGCGAAACTTATTGTCTATGGATCAGATAGAACAGAAGCAATTCAAATTGGTAAAAGAGCACTTACTGAATATTTAATATCAGGAATAGACACAACAATTCCTTTCCACTTAAGATTATTAGAAAATGATGTATTTGAATCAGGTATTTTTAATACCAATTTCCTAGAGATTCATGATATTATAAATAGTGAAGATAGTTAAGGAGGGATTCAAATGGCTAAAACAATTGAAAATGAAAAGCCTTCTTTAGGTAAGATTGAGATCGCACCTGAAGTAATTGAAGTAATTGCGAGTATTGCTACCACTGATATTAAAGGTGTCTCTCACATGCAATCCGTATTTAACAAGAACTCAATAGAGAAGTTCGGAAAAAAGAATTTTGGTAAAGGTATTAAAGTAGACATAAAAGAAGACGGCATTTATATTAACGTATATTGTACATTTGACTACGGTACGAAAATTTCTGAAACAGCGAGAAAAGTTCAATCCGAAATTAAACAAGCATTAAATACGATGACGGCATTAACACCTAAAGAAGTTAACGTTCACATCGTTAATATAAACTTCCAATAATAAACATGATTAATTAAGAGGATGCGTGCATCCTCTTATTCTTTGAAGGAGAAGAGTATGAAGAGATCCGAATTAAGAGAGTTAGTTTTTAAAACATTATATCAATTAGAAAACAATAAGACTGAATTAACAGTCGATGAAGCAATCCATTATTTAGTAGAAGATTTTCATGGAGACCAATTTAGATACGTTAAAAGTTTCGTGAATGAAGTAATTGAAAAGCGTGAAGAATTAGATGAAATATTCAAACCACATTTGAAAAATTGGACGCTTGAGCGTTTGTTAAAAACGGATAGAATCATTTTGAGAATGGCAACTTATGAATTAAAATATAATGACACACCTGAAAAAGTAGTATTTAATGAAGCGGTAGAAATTGCAAAAATGTATAGTGATGACGATCATTATAAATTTATTAACGGTGTATTAAGTAGTTTATCAAACTAATAAAGAGTGATATAAATGGATAAATATTTATCAGTAACTGCATTAACGAAATATATTAAATATAAATTTGATCAAGACCCTCATTTACAGAACGTTTTTATTAAAGGGGAAATTTCAAATTTCAAACGACATTCAAGTGGACACCTTTATTTCGCATTAAAAGATGATAAAGGTGTATTAAGTGCGATGATGTTTAAGTCTAGTGCAAGTAAATTGAGTTTCGAACCAAAAGAAGGGGATCAAGTACTAATTGAAGGTAGAATTGGTATTTATGAATCAAGAGGATCTTATCAAATTTATGTTCAAACTATGCAGTTGGATGGAATTGGACTTTTGTATGAGAAGTTTGAAGCACTTAAAAAAGAATTGTCTCAAAAAGGTTATTTTGATGCTAATCATAAGTTGGCATTACCTAAATATCCAAAGAAAATTGCTATCCTAACGGCTTCAACTGGTGCAGCAATTAGAGATATATGTTCTACCTTAGATAAGCGATATCCGCTTGCTGAACAAGTATTAATTAGCACACTTGTTCAAGGGAAAGAAGCTAAGGATAATATCATTAACAACATAAATAAAGCAGATGCCATGAATGTTGATGTTATTATCGTTGGCCGTGGTGGTGGATCAATTGAAGATTTATGGAGTTTTAATGAAAAAGAAGTAGTTGAAGCAATTTACAATTGTTCAACACCTATTATTTCAGCTGTGGGTCATGAGACAGATACGACCTTGAGTGATTTTGTGAGTGATATTAGAGCGGCAACGCCTACACAAGCTGCAATTATAGCAACTCCAGATATCAATGAATTATATAACCTTATAAATAACGCACGCAAATACTTAACAAAACATATTACCCAAAGTATTCAAAGCGATAAACAAAAATTAAACCAGTTATCATCTTATTATAAACTTAAAAGTCCATCACTATTATACGATCAAGAAATTCAACAATTAGATGACTTACATAAACAATTGAATAGAAATCTTGATCAAATTATATTAAGAAATAATCACCGCATAGATATTTTACAAAATAAATTAAAGATTGGTCCTATTGAACATTCAGTTAATCAATATAGGCAGACACTTGATAGATTAAATAGTGAGCAATCACAACAGATGAATAGAATTATAAATAACAAAAAACAACTGCTATCTACAAAGCTTGTTCAACTAGATGCATTAAGTCCAACTCAGATTATGTTACGGGGTTATTCAATTTTAGAAAAAGATGATAAAATAATAACAAGTAAAGAAGATTTAAATATACATGATGATATTACTATTAACTTAAAAGATGGTAAAATAAAAGCTAATGTTAAAGAAATTAGGTGACAATTGTGGCGAAAGAACAAACATTTGAAGAAATGATGGTTGAATTAGAAAAAGTTGTTGGAAAATTAGACGAAGAAAACATCTCATTAGAAGAATCTATTGAACTTTATCAAAGAGGTATTGAATTAAGTAGCAAATGTGAAACAAAACTAAAAGAAGCTGAAGAAAAAGTTAATAAATTAGTAAAAAGTGAAGGTGATTCAAATGAATCAGATCATCAATAAGTATGTAGAGCAATTTAATGCATCACTAAAAGAAACTGAATTAACTTCTGTAGTTGATACGCAATTAGAAGAAAGCATGCATTACTCCTTATTTGCAAATGGTAAGCGTATTAGACCTTCACTTTTGCTTATGACATTATCTATGTTAAATACTGACATTGAAAATGGTATGGAAACAGCAAAAGCTTTAGAAATGATACATACTTATTCTTTAATTCATGATGATTTACCTGCAATGGATAATGATGACTTTAGAAGAGGTATTAAAACAAACCACAAGGTTTATGGAGATGCTACTGCTATATTAGCTGGAGATGCACTTTTAACGAAAGCATTCGAATTAATCACTAAAGATAATAAACTCTCTGCCGAAGATAAGGTAAAATTAATTAGACTATTATCTGAATCAGCTGGCCATCATGGTATGGTAGGTGGACAAGTTTTAGATATGAACAGTGAAAATAAAGATATTACTTTAGATACTTTGCGCAAGATTCATAGATATAAAACTGGTGCTTTGATTCGTTTTGCAATCATTGCTGCATGTACAATCGCGAAAGTAGACAGTAAAACATTTCTGTTATTAGATTCATTTAGTCAACAACTTGGTTTGATCTTCCAAATTAAAGATGATTTATTAGATATTGAAGGTGACTTTGATAAAACTGGTAAAATAGCTAGCGACGAAACAAATAATAAAAGTACATATATTTCACTTCTAGGTAAAGCAAATACTAAAATTGCACTTGAACAACATGTGAATCAAGCAAACTATCTATTAGAACAATTACAAGATAAATATAACATCGAAGAACTAAAAGCAATTACAAAATTAGTTGCAAATAGAGAAAATTAATTAAGTTCTAAATCGTATAGAATTTATGGGAATAGTACAAAAGGTGGTATAACAATGGATATTTCTAAAATTAAAAATCCATCCTTTTTAAAAGGAATGTCTAATTCTGAACTTGAGCAATTAAGTGCTGATATTAGAAAGTTTCTAATTGAAACGTGTTCAATTACTGGTGGACATATTGGAGCAAATTTAGGCGTTGTTGAATTAACACTGAGTTTGCATAAGCATTTTAATAGTCCTACAGATAAAATTATATGGGACGTTGGCCATCAGGCTTACATACATAAAATTTTAACTGGAAGAGGTCACGAATTTGATTCTCTTAGACAATATAAAGGATTATGTGGTTTCCCTAAAATGAATGAATCCATTCATGATGTTTGGGAAGCAGGGCATAGTTCAACTTCATTATCAGCTGCAGTAGGGATGGCGAAAGCAAGAGATATCCTAGGTGAAACAAATCATGTTGTGCCTGTTATCGGAGATGGTGCTTTAACTGGTGGGATGGCGTTAGAAGCATTAAATCATATTGGCCATGATAGAACTGACCTTACAATCATATTAAATGATAATGAAATGAGTATTGCACCAAATGTTGGTGCAATGCATAACATGTTTGGAAGAATTAGAACAAATCAAAGTTATAATAGATTTAAATTTGATGCTGAAAGTTTCTTCAACAGATTACCTGGCGGAGACAAACTTAGAGATTCAGCTGACAAAATTAAAGATAGCCTGAAATATTTAGTAGTTGACGGGATATTTTTTGAAGAATTAGGTATAAAATATATCGGTCCAGTAGATGGACATAATTTTAAAGAATTGGATGAAGCAATAATAGCATCCAAAAAAATAAATAAACCCGTTCTTATTCACGTTGTAACTAAAAAAGGCAAAGGGTATAAACCAGCAGAAGTTGACAAAATTGGTACTTGGCATGGATTAGGGCCATACAAACTTGAAACAGGTGAAGTTATCAAAGGTAATACAGATGGACCTGCATGGAGTGCGTTAATGAGTGACGAAGTGTTAAGTTATGCTAAAAAAGATAAACATATCGTGGCAATTACGCCCGCGATGCCTGTAGGTTCTAAGTTGACGAAATTCCAACAAGAGTTACCTGAGCAATTTTTTGATGTAGGTATTGCAGAACAACATGCTGTTACAATGGCAGCAGGACTAGCGACACAAGGAATGAAGCCATATGTTGCGATATATTCTACTTTTATGCAACGTGCATATGACCAACTATTACACGATGTGGATAGACAAAATTTAAATGTATTATTTGGTATTGATCGTGCTGGATTAGTTGGAGCAGATGGTGAAACGCACCAAGGTGTCTTTGATATTGGATTTTTAAGCCAATTTCCTAATTTCACTGTCATGATGCCTAAAAATGGTCATGAAGCTAAAGAAATGGTTAAAACTGCATTTGAAAATGATCACGGACCAATGGCTATTAGATATCCGAGAGGAAATGCACCTAAACTACAAGAAAATGCTGAAATTAATAGTTTGACAATCGGAACATGGACGAAAGAAAGAGTTGGAGAAGATTTAACACTTATTAGTTATGGTCCAACGTTAGAATTACTAACTGAAGTAGCTGATGATCTTCTTAAAGAAGGCATCAACATAAATGTAATTAACGCTCGCTTTATTAAACCGATGGACTTTGATATGTTGCATGAAATTTGTAAAACCAATAAACCAGTCATGACCATTGAGGAATCTATGTTAACTGGTGGATTAGGTAGTCAAATAGCAACATTTATGAAGGATAATGATTATCATAATATTTTGCGTAGAATTGGTATAGACAATGAATATATTGAACATGGTGATGTAAACTTATTGTTAGAAGATATAGGCATATCACAATCAAATATTAAGTCACAAATCAAGATATTATTAAATAAATAACATGTATCGTCAGACGCTTTAGTTATACTAAGGCGTCTTTTAAGTGGTTAATATCGCTTACATTACTATTATTATCAATTTTATGCTATTATTATTGTATAAATATTCATTAAACGAGGTGTAACAATTGGCAAATAAAACTATGCGTCAAATTAAAATTAGAGAAATTATTTCGAATGAGCAAATAGAAACACAAGAAGAATTAGTTAAACGTTTGAATGAGTATGAATTAAATATAACGCAAGCCACAATTTCTAGAGATATTAAAGAATTACAATTAATTAAAGTACCTGCGCCATCAGGACAATATATCTATAGTTTACCAAGAGACCGTAAATACCATCCAATAGATAAACTTGGTCGATACTTAATGGATTCTTTTGTAAAAATAGATGGTGCGGATAATTTATTAGTATTAAAAACATTGCCAGGTAATGCGCAATCAATTGGTGCAATAATAGACCAAATTGAATGGAATGAAGTATTGGGTACAATTTGTGGCGACGATACATGCTTAATAATTTGTAAAGATATTGAATCTGCTGAAGTTATAACAGACAGAATATTTAATATGCTTTAAAGGAGTTTTATTATACTATGTTACAAGCACTGACAATTAAACAATTCGCAATTATTGAATCTTTAGAAATAAACTTTTCAAATGGTTTAACTGTATTAAGTGGTGAAACGGGTGCCGGAAAATCCATTATAATTGATGCTATTGGACAATTAGTGGGTGCGAGAGCCTCTCAAAGTTTCGTTAGACATGGAGAACAAAAAGCAACAATTGAAGGTGTATTTGATATAGATCATGTCCCAAATGTAAATAAAGTCCTTAACGAGTTAGATATTGACTTTGATGATGACTTTTTATTTGTTAAGCGAGAAATCTTTGCATCTGGTAAAAGTCTTTGTAAATTAAATAATCAAAATGTAACACTTTCGGATTTAAAGATTGTCATGCAAGAATTACTTGATATTCATGGTCAACACGAAACGCAAATATTATTAAAACCAAAGTATCATCTAACATTGTTAGATAATTTTGCTGATAGCAAATATCAACAAGAAATTGATGAATATAAAGAAGTGTATCAAGAATATCGATTAAAGAAAAAAGAACTTGAGAAATTAGAATCTCAAGATCAAGCGCTATTACAAAGATTAGATTTAATAAAGTTTCAAAGGGACGAGCTATTAGATGCTAATCTTAAAGAAGACGAATTAGAATTTTTGAATCAAGAAATTAAAAAACTTCAAAATTATGAACGTATAAATGAAAGTCTTCACAAAGCACATATGTTTTTAAGCAGTGAAGATAATATTACAGATAAAATATATGAGCTAAATCAAGCCATCCAAAATATAAATGAAATCATTCCAGGAAAATATAATACATTTAGTGAAGAATTAGATCAAATGTATTATTCTTTAGAAGATTATAAACATGAATTATACAATGAACTTTCATCAAATGAATTTGATGAAACATTGCTTAATGAATATGAATCTAGGTTAAATGTATTGACTGATCTTAACCGAAAATATGGCAAAAGCATACCTGAATTAATAAAATATAGAGATAAAATCGATGATGAAATATACAAAATCGAGAATTATGAGCAAAGCACTTCACAATTACGTGAAGATATTGAATCGTTATATAATAAAGTATTAGAAACTGGAAATGCTTTGTCTATTAAAAGAAGAGAAATTGCGCTCAATTTACGTGAAAAACTCGTCAGCGAAGTACAAAATTTACATATGAAAGATGCTAATATTGAAATTACGTTCAATAAAACTGAACCAAAAATAGATGGCTTAGAAGAAGTTGAATTTTTAATTAGCCCTAATAAAGGTGAACCACTTAAAAGTTTAAATAAAATTGCATCAGGTGGCGAATTATCTAGAATTATGCTAGCACTTAAAAGTATTTTTGTTTCTTCAAAAGGCCAAACTGCAATATTGTTTGATGAAGTTGATACAGGTGTATCTGGTCGAGTAGCACAAAAAATGGCTGAGAAGATGTATGAAATTTCACAATCATTACAAGTAATATGTATATCTCATTTACCTCAAGTAGCAGCAATAAGTGACCAACATCTTTATATAACGAAAGAAACAGTAAATGATCGTACGATTACATCAGTAAAACATTTAAAAGGTGAAGACAAAATCGATGAAATAGCACGTATGATATCTGGTGTGGAAGTTACAAAATTAACAAGACAACATGCAAAAGAAATGATAGTTCAAAATAAAACATTAAAATAGAATGATTTGGTAGGGTGTAAATATGGGTGTTAAAGTTGCAATAATAGAAGATTCAAGAGCATATGTTAGTGAAATGTCTGATTATTTAAAGAAACATGACATTGAAATAGTTAATATTGGATATAACGGAAAAGAAGCTCTAGAAATATTAAATGGAGCTGAATTTGATGTTCTTTTATTAGACTTAATTTTACCTCATATTGATGGAATGACTTTACTAAGAAGATATATTAAACCTAATAAAAAATATAAAGTGATATGTATGAGTGCATTTGTAAGCGACAATGTTCTTAAAGAATCAGTATCTTTAGGCGTAGATTATTTTTTAATAAAACCAGTTGAATTTGATGTTCTTCTAAATACAATACATCGTGTTTTAGATAAAAGTAAAAGAAAGATAACTGAAATTGAAGCACTTGATTTACTTCTTGAGAAAATTGGGTTTTCATACAACTTAAACGGATATAAATATATAAAATACGGTGTCAAATTAATGCTTAATCATTCACACAATATGCAATTAACTAAAGAACTATATCCACAAATATCAGAACATTTCAATGTACAGGCAAATAATGTAGAACGATCAATAAGGCATGCTATTAAATTAGCTTGGGATAAAGAATTAAAAAAATACTGGTATGATGAAGAAAAGTCATATGTAAGACCGACAAACGGTGAATTTATTATTCATTTATATCAAAAATATAAAGATAATCAGTAAAAAAAGCTAACTTTGAAGTTAGCTTTTTTTATGATCTTTATCATCATTTTCGTTTTTTAAAAAATACTCTTGGGCACGTTTATTTTTCTTCTCTCGATGTAATATATATCCACCGATAAAGATGATTCCAAATACAAAAAATATAAGGCCAAGTAAAAATTGCAACCAAATAAATTGAAGTTGTGGTACTAATTCACCAAACACTGCGTCTCTCATCCATTTAATTCCGAGTCCTGCTAAAATGCCAGGAATAACTAAAATAAGTAATGCAACATATTTTTGCATAAATTAAAACTCCTATAGATTAATAATTTATATTATATATGAGTTAATGAAAGAAAGTAAACAAGTAAAAGATGGAATAATCGTTAAAATTTGATTATGATAGCATTAGGAGGGGTTTTAAATGCAATTTAAAGATATTATCAATAAAGGCCAAAAAACAAATGCTACAATAGCTGTTTGTAAATCAAATGATGAAGGTGTCATTAAAGCAATTATTAAAAGTATTAAAAAAACAAATGCTAATTTTCTTCTATATGATGAAGAACCTCAAGATGAGCTAATACGATCTTTTAACTTGAGTCATGAGGAATTTAATAGAATAAAAATAATACAAACTAAAGATAAAAATGATACTGTATCTGAATCTGTAAAAGCAGTGAATGAGGGTAAAGCTGATTTAATAATGAAAGGCTTAATTTCCAGCTCAACGCTATTAAAGGAAGTACTAAATAGTAAATATAATTTAAAAACTGAAAATCGCATGAGCCATTTAGCACTTTTCGATATACCTGAGTATCATAAAACTTTAGCGTTATCTGATGTTGCAATGAACATAGCCCCATCACAAGAAGCTAAAATTCAAATTACAGAAAATTTAATCACAAGTCTTAAAAAAATAGGAATTAAAAATCCAAAAATAGGTGTCCTATCTGCTATTGAACAAGTAAATCCAAATATTCAATCTTCAGTAGATGCTAAAGTCATCGTCGATTATTTTAATGCGTTAAATGACATTCATGAAGTAGAAGGTCCATTAGCTTTCGATGTAGCAATAAATAAACAAGCAGCAATTACGAAAGGTATTGATTCACATATATCCGGAAATGTTGATGGACTTATTGTTCCGCAAATTGAAAGTGGTAACATTCTATATAAATCTTTAGTCTATTTGTCCAAAGCAGAAGTAGCATCTGTTATTATAGGTGCTAAAGTTCCAATCATATTAACATCTCGTTCTGATTCATCCAAAGATAAATTTAATTCAATTTGTTGTGCGTTAACACTCATTTAATATATTGTAATAATAAATAATTAACTTATTTTTAATAGTTTTTTTAAACCAACAACAGTTATCCCTTATTTATTCACTTATTTTGAATATTCTAAAAATTTTTACTTTTTGTAAGCGCTATCATTTTAGGTATATTTATTTGATAAATAAAACATTTCATGTAAAATTAGATATGAAGTTAATATAAAGAATGAAAAGGGGATTATTATGTTATTCGAAACTATAGAAAAATATGACTACGAGCAAATTGTATTTTGCCATGACAAAAGCTCAGGTTTAAAAGCAATTATTGCAATTCATGATACAACATTAGGACCAGCACTTGGTGGTTGTAGAATGTGGCCATATGAAAGTGAAGAAGAAGCAATTAATGACGCATTAAGACTTTCAAGAGGAATGACTTATAAAAATGCGGCAGCTGGATTAAATTTAGGCGGCGGGAAAACTGTCATTATTGGTGATCCAAAGAAAGATAAATCAGAAGCTTTATTTAGAGCGTTAGGAAGATATGTTGAAAGTTTAAATGGGAGATATATTACTGCTGAAGACGTTGGTACTACAGAAGATGATATGGATATTATCTTTGAAGAAACAGACTATGTTGTTGGTTTATCTGAAAGTCATCAATCAAGTGGTAACCCTAGTCCTAAGACGTCTTTAGGTGTATTTGTATCTATGAAACGTGCAGCTAAAGAAGCTTTTGGTACAGATTTATTAGAAGGTAAAACTGTAGCTGTTCAAGGCGTTGGACATGTTGCGTATGATTTATGTCGTTATTTAAACGAAGCTGGAGCTAAATTAGTCGTAACAGATATTAATCAAGAAGCTGTTGATCGAGTTGTTAATGATTTCAATGCAACAAGTGTGTCAATTGATGAAATTTATGATGTTGATGCGGATATCTTCGCACCTTGTGCATTAGGCGGTATCTTGAATGATGATACAATTAATCGTTTGAAAGTTAAAGTTGTATGTGGTAGCGCCAATAATCAATTAGAAGATATTGATAAACATGCAGAACAAATAGAAGCAAAAGGAATCATTTATGCGCCTGACTTTGTAGTTAATTCAGGTGGCGTTGTAAATGTAGCTGATGAATTAGATGGTTATAATGAAGTCCGTGCAATTTCAAATATTGAAAAAATTTATGACCAAATGGATAAAGTATTTGAAATAAGTAAACGTGATCAAATTACAACAGCAAGAGCTGCAGAAAAATTAGCAGAAGAACGAATTGATCAGTTAATGAGAGTAAGAAGTAGTTTCTTGAAATCAGAAAAATCAATTATATCAAGAGGTAAAAATTAATGAAAAAAATTCTTGTACTTAATTTGGGTAGCACTTCGTCGAAAGTAGCATTATTTGAAAATTATAATATGTTATTCGAAGATGTATTAAGACATGAAATTGAAAAAACTAATCTACCTTTAATAGAGCAAATTGAATTCAGATTGGATAGTATTAAAGAATCCTTAAACAAACACAATATTTCCTTACAAGCGATGGATGCCATTGCTTGTAGAGGTGGTGTTTTAAAACCTATTGAAGGTGGAACATATTTAATAAATAACATATTATATCATGATTTAAAGTCTTTTAAGTATGGTATACATGCGTCAAATTTAAGTGGTATTATAGGTTATGAATTAGCTCAAGCGTTACATATCAATGCATACATAGTAGATCCAGTAGTGGTAGATGAATTAACACCTGAGGCAAGAATTACTGGTATTAAAGGTATAGAAAGAAAAAGCATATTCCATGCTTTAAATCAAAAGTCAGTCGCTAAACAATATGCCGAAGAAACAGGTAGAAAGTACGAAGATATCAATGTTATAGTTGCTCATTTAGGCGGCGGTATAAGTGTGGGTGCACACAAAAAAGGCAGAGTTATTGATGTGAATGATGGCTTATTAGGTGAAGGTCCAATGAGTCCTGAACGTGCAGGCTCAATCCCAAATGATGAATTAATAAAGTGGGTAATTGATCATCAACTTAATTCTAAAGAAGCAAATAACATGTTGAGTAGAAATTCCGGTTTAATATCTTACTTTGGGACAAATAATTGTCTTAAAATTGAAGAAATGATGGAAAAGGGAGATAAAACAGCAAAATTAGTATTAGATGCTATGTGCTATCAAATCTCTAAATCTATTGGAGCATGTGCAGTTTCATTAGAAGGTAATATTGATCAAATTATTATTACAGGCGGGTTAAGTTATTCGAAATACATAACTAATAAAGTAAATAAATATGTATCTTGGCTACAAAATGTTACGATATACAAAGGAGAAAAAGAAATGCACGCACTAAATGTTGGCGTTATGGACCTCTTTTACGGTAAAATTAGTACCAAGTCATATGAATAAGGAGTAATACTATGTCAAAAGAATATGATTTAGTAATTCTAGGTGGGGGTACAGCAGGTTATGTATCTGCCATTAGAGCTTCACAGCTAGGAAAAAAAGTAGCGATTGTTGAAAAATACAAATTAGGTGGAACATGCTTACATAAAGGATGCATACCTACAAAATCCTACTTGAAAACAGCGGAAATAATGAGATACATTAATCATGCAAGTGATTACGGCATTAAAACTGCGACTGCTGATTTTGATATGAAAGATATTGTCGATAAGAAAAATAATACAGTATCAACAATGTACGGTGGCGTACAAAGTTTAATGAAAAAATATAAAATCGACATATTTGAAGGTAATGGTAGAATTCTTGGCCCATCACTCTTTTCTCCACAAGCAGGAACAGTTTCAGTTGAATTTGATAATGGAGAGTCAGAGCTGTTAGTAAATCAACATGTACTCATAGCTACAGGATCGAGTCCGATTGAATTGCCGTTCCTTAAATTCAACCAGCAAACGGTTATTTCAAGTGATGACATGATGACTTTAAATACACTTCCCGACAACATGTTAATTATTGGTGGTGGTGTGATTGGACTTGAATTTGCTTCTCTTTTAAATGATTTAGGTGTTGAGGTTACGGTTGTAGAAGCAGGAACATCAATTATTCCTAATGAACAACAAGAAATAAGCAAATTAATTAAAAAAGAATTTGAACAAAACGGAATCAAAATATACGAAGGCTTACCACTGTCAGAGGAACTAGTTTCTATACATGAAGATAGTGTTGAAGTGAAGATTAATGACACGACAACACAATTTGATAAAGTGCTTGTAGCGGTTGGAAGAAAACCAAACACAGTTGATATCGGCTTACAAAATACGAAAATAAAATCCGATGATAAAGGTTACATTCTGACAAATGATGTTTATCAAACAGATGATAAACATATTTATGCTGTGGGTGATGTGATTGGTAATTATCAATTAGCACATGTTGCAACTAAAGAAGGAACGATTGCAATTGAACATATGTTTGATGAAAAACCAATTTTACTAGATTATTTAACAGTACCTAGATGTATATATACGAATCCTGAAGTTGCATCTATTGGTATGACAGAGCAAGATGCAAAAAATAAAAACCTAAATTTCAAAAAATACAAAGTTCCTTTTAAAGCAATTGGGAAATCTGTGATTGAAAATAATGGCATTGGTGAATGTATATTAATTAAAGATATTGAAAATGACAAAGTACTAGGCATTCATATGGTTGGTGCGAAAGTTACAGAATTAATAAATGAAGCAGCTTTATTTACATTTATGAATGGTTCAACAGAAGAATTAGCTACTACTATTCATGCACATCCTTCAATAGGAGAAGTGCTTATGGAATTAGGGTTAAAATCTGAAAATCGAGCTATTCATGTCTAAAGAGGAGAGATGACATGTTAGATTATAAAACTGTCGGATTGACGAAAGAGGATTTAAAAGAAATTTATAAATGGATGTTTTTAGGTAGAAAAATAGATGAAAGAATGTGGCTATTAAATAGGGCAGGGAAATTACCTTTTGTTATTAGTTGTCAAGGACAAGAAGCAACACAGATTGGTACATATTATGCTCTTGAGAAAGAGGATATTCTATCTCCATACTACAGAGATTTAGCTTTAGTAACTGCAAGAGGTATATCTGCAGAAGAATCTATGTTAGCAGCATTTGCTAAACAAGGTGACACTTCAAGCGGTGGAAAACAAATGCCTTCTCATTTTAGCAAAAAAGAAATCGGTATTTTAACGCAAGGTTCTTGTGTAACAACACAAGTGTTACATGCTGTTGGTGCAAGTTTATCTTTAAAAATGGATGGCAAAAAAAGCATTGCCCTTGCTACACTTGGTGAAGGAAGCACGAGTCAAGGAGATTTCCATGAGGCTATGAATTTTGCTGGCGTTCATAAATTACCGTTTATTTGTATCATTGAAAATAATAAATATGCTATTTCAGTACCAAGTCATTTGCAATATGCAACAGATGATTTATCAGTTAGAGCACAAGGATATGGTGCATTTGGTGAACAAGTAGATGGAAATGATCCAATCGCTGTTTATGAGGCTGTTAAGCGCGCTCGTGAAAGAGCAATCAATGGTGAAGGCCCTACATTGATAGAAGCATTGTGTAGTAGACTAACACCGCATTCATCAGACGATGATGATAATTATCGTCCAGCTGAAGAAATGAAATTAGAAAAAGAAAATGACTGCAATATTAAATTTAAGGAATATTTAGTTGAGCATGAAATAGCAAATGAAACTTGGTTTGCAGAATTAGAAAATGAAGTTAAACAAGAAATTAATACAGCAACGAAAAATGCTGAAAAAGCTCCATACCCATTACCAGAAGAAACATTAACACATGTTTATGATCAAGGAGGCGAATCAAATGCCTAAATTATCTTATCTTGATGCGATCAATCAAGCTATGGACCAAGCGATGAATAAAGATGACAGTGTATTTGTAATAGGTGAAGATGTAGGTTTAAAAGGTGGCGTATTCGGAGCTACTAAAAACTTACACAGTAAATATGGTGAAGGTAGAGTAATAGATTCACCACTAGCAGAATCTAATATTGTGGGGGCATCAATAGGTGCCGCAATGCTTGGAAAAAGACCTGTCGCTGAAATTCAATTTGCAGAGTATATATTACCGGCAACGAATCAAATCATTAATGAAGCAGCGAAAGTGAGATACAGATCCAATAACGACTGGGATTGTCCACTAACGATAAGAAGTCCTTTCGGTGGAGGGATTCATGGTGCTTTATATCATTCACAAAGTATCGAGAGTATTTTTTGTTCGACACCTGGATTAAGAGTCGTGATTCCTTCAAATCCATATGACGCAAAAGGATTGCTGCTTGCAGCAATTGAAGATAATGATCCTGTATTATATTTTGAACATAAGAAAGCGTATAGACTTCTAAAGGAAGAAGTTCCTGAAGAATATTATACTGTTCCATTAGATAAAGCAGATGTTAAACGTGAAGGTACAGACATTACAGTGTTTACTTATGGATTATGTGTCAATTATGCATTACAAGCAGCTGAAATATTAGCAACGGATGATATTGACGTTGAAGTCGTCGATTTAAGATCATTATATCCATTGGATAAAGAAACAATTATTGAACGTGCTAAGAAGACTGGAAAAGTATTATTAGTCACAGAAGATAATTTAGAAGGAAGCGTCATGAGTGAAGTATCAGCTATAATCGCAGAACATTGCTTGTTTGATTTAGATGCGCCAATTGCTAGATTAGCTGGACCAGATGTTCCTGCTATGCCATTCTCACCGCCGATGGAAGACTTCTTTATGATGAACCCAGAGAAAATCGAACAAAAAATGAGAGCTTTAGCTGAATTTTAGGAGGGTAAAACATGGACGTAAAAATGCCGAAACTCGGTGAAAGTGTACATGAAGGCACAATAGAACAATGGTTAGTTAAACCAGGTGATAAGATTGAAGAATATGATGCACTTTGTGAGGTTATTACTGATAAGGTTACAGCTGAAGTACCTTCTACTTTTACTGGAACAATTAAAGAAATCGTCGTTGCAGCAGGTGAAACTGTTGATGTAGGTACGGTCATTTGTAAAATGGACGTTGAAGGTGAAACTGATTCAAGTGATAATCAAGAAGATACAAACGAAACAGCGACTACCTCTCAAACTGGCGTATCTCAAGAAGAAAATAATACTGTTCAAACACCTCAATCAAACGGACGTAAAAACAATGGTCAATATTCGCCAGTCGTATTTAAATTGGCAAGTGAAAATGGTATTGACCTTGAAAATGTTACGGGTACAGGGAATCTTGGACGTGTAACTAAAAAAGATATCCTTCGTGCAATGGAAGAAGGAACATCGAATGATAATGTAATCAAAGAAGATAGCGACATAGCAACTCTTTCTAAATCATCAGATGCTGAACAAGTAGTTCAAAGTAATCCAAATATTACAGGAGATTCAATACCTGTTAATGGCGTTAGAAAAGCGATTGCTAATAAAATGGTTCAAAGCGTAACTGAAATCCCACATGCTTGGATGATGGTTGAAGTAGATGCGACGGATTTAGTTAAAACGAGACAACATCATAAAACTGCATTTAAGAAGAGTGAAGGATATAATTTAACTTTCTTTGCATTTTTCGTTAAAGCAGTAGCGGAAGGCCTTAAAAAATATCCAATGTTAAATAGTACATGGACTGGTGACGAAATTAAAATTCATAAAGAAGTTAATATCTCAATTGCTGTTGCAAGCGAAGATAAACTTTATGTTCCAGTCATTAAAAATGCAGATGATAAATCTATTAAAGGTATTGCGAAAGAAATAAATGATCTAGCAACTAGAGGAAGACAGCATAAATTAACATCACAAGACATGCAAGGTGGAACATTTACAGTGAATAATACAGGTTCATTTGGCTCTGTGTCATCGATGGGTATTATTAATCATCCACAGGCAGCTATATTACAAGTTGAATCAATTGTAAAAAGACCTATAGTAGTAAATGATATGATAGGTATACGTGATATGGTGAATTTATCACTTTCAATTGATCATAGAATTCTTGATGGACAACTAGCTGGAGAGTTCTTGAAATTTGTGAAAGAAAGACTTCAAAGTATGACAATTGAAAACACTTCAATTTATTAATAACCGCTTCTCATTGTTTTAAAATTAAATCTCCTGTAAAATAGTATTATCTACTATTACAGGAGGCTTTTTTTATGGAAATGGATTTTAATTTATATATGAACGACGTAGTAAACTCAGCTAGAAACGAAATAGAAAATGCAGGTTATAAGCAGCTAACAACTAAAGAAGAAGTAAATGAAACATTCAATAAACCAGGTACAACTTTCGTTATGGTAAACTCTGTTTGTGGATGTGCTGGTGGAATTGCTAGACCAGCTGCACAACATGCATTACATTATGATAAATTACCTGATCAGTTAGTAACGGTTTTTGCAGGCCAAGATAAAGAAGCTACAGAAACTGCTAGAGATTACTTTGAAGGGTATCCACCATCAAGCCCTGCATTTGCTTTCCTTAAAGATGGAAAAATTGTAAAAATGATAGAAAGACATGAAATTGAAGGTCATGATCCTATGAGTGTTATCACAAACATTCAAGCGTTATTCGAAGAACATTGTGACAACATTTAAAGGACTGAACTTTAATGATGCGTATAAGACCATATAAAATAGGTTATAGAACGTTAAAAACTGCCTTAGGGATGACAATTGCTGTCATCCTTTCTAAATTAATAGGATTAGATAACTATGCTTCTAGTGCAATATTAGTAGTGCTTTGTGTTAAAGATACAAGAGTACATTCTATGGAAGCAGCAATATATAGATTTTTAGCATGTTTGATGGCCATTTTAATGGCATCATCAGCATTTATATTATTTGGACATAATCCTTTAATTTTAGGAATAATGGTTCTGTTATTTATACCCCTTACGGTGACATTTGGTATCCAAGAAGGTATTGTAACGAGTTGTGTTATTATATTACATTTATTTTTGGCAAAAGCAATTGATTTTGATTTAATCATTAACGAAGTCTTATTGTTAATTGTTGGTATAGGAATTGCTTTACTCATGAATATGTTTATGCCAAGTTTAGATAATAAATTAAATCAATATAAACGTATGATTGAAGATGATTTTATATTAATAACATTTATATTTAGTGAATGCTTACTACATCCAAATAAACCGATAAATTGTCCTTCGTTTGATGAAGTTGCGAACAAGATAGAGAATGCTAAATCATTTGCATTTAGAGAAGTGAAAAATCATTTTGTCAGAAATGAAAATTCTTACTATCATTATTTTGATATGCGTGAAGAACAGCTTACGTTATTAATTAGAATGAAAAAATTAATAGAATCTATGCAACAAACCGGGCATGCGCATTATTTATGTAGTAAATTGCTATTAGACGTTTCACAAAATGTACAAAGTAATGATTATTCACTTATAAGGCTCCATGATTTATATGAAATTAAATTAAAACTTAAAAATATAGACTTACCAAAAACACACGAACAACTTGAAAGCATAGCATCCGTATTTCAATTGTTAAATGAAGTTGAAGAATATTTATTAATCAAATCACAATTTGGAAGTTTAGTTAAAGATAAAAAAACAAAGCACTGATCATTTATATGGTCAGTGCTTTGTTTTGAAATTACTTTATGAAAGTAAGAATGGTAAAATGCCAGATAATATCATGGATGCAACAATTGCAACTAGCATCACAATGATGATTATTTTGCGGACTTTCTTGTTTAACATATGAACCCTCTCTTTGAACAATAATTTTGTATATATTTATCAACTATTATACACTAGATTATGAGAGATTTAAATAAATGAAACGAGGGACTTATATGATTAACGAAGAGCGTTTGATTAATACTTTTATAGAATTAGTAAAAGTTGATTCTGAATCAAAAAACGAAAGAAATATTGCTGATTTATTAATACAAAAATTTTCTGAATTAGGAGTACAAGTTAAAGAAGACGATTCTGCTTCACAAACAGGTTATGGAGCAGGAAACTTAATATGTACATTAGAAGGTCAAGATACTACGAAAACACCAATCTATTTTACTAGCCATATGGATACTGTAACACCAGGAAATAATATTCAACCTGAAATACGTGAGGATGGATATATTTATTCTAACGGTGAAACAATATTAGGTTCTGATGATAAAGCAGGATTAGCAGCTATCATAGAGGCTATTCAAGTAATGAAAGAAGACAATATCAGCCATGGAGATATTCAGTTTATCATTACAGTTGGAGAAGAAACTGGTCTAGTTGGTGCTAAGGCATTAAACCCAGAAGATATTAAAGCTAAATTCGGTTATGCAATTGATGGACCAGGTAAAGTAGGTACAACAGTTGTTGCTGCACCAACACAAGCTAAAATAGAAACGATAATTAAAGGAAAAACAGCACATGCTGGTTTAGAGCCAGAAAAAGGCGTATCAGCTATTAACATCGCTGCTAAAGCAATAAGTCATATGAGTTTAGGTAGAATAGACGAAGAAACGACTGCTAACATCGGTAGATTTGAAGGAGGTACTGCAACAAACATAGTAAGTGACCATGTTTATATCCTTGCAGAAGCACGTTCTTTAAATGACGACAAGATGGCAAAACAAGTTTCACATATGAAAGAAGCATTTGAAAAAACAGCAGAAGAATATAATTGTACGGCTGAAGTAAACGTTCAAGTAATGTACCCAAGCTTCAATTTAAGTTCTGAAGATGAAGTTGTACAATTAGCTGTTAAAGCATCAGAAAAAATCGGAAGAGCAGCAGACTTAGTTAAACTAGGTGGCGGATCTGATGGAAATATTATAAGTGGTTTTGGAATTCCAACTGTCGTGTTAGGTGTAGGGTATGAATATATACACACTAAAAATGAACGTATGCCTATTGTAGAATTAAATAAAATAACCGAACAAATTATAGCTATTTCAGAATTAGCATAATTTATAAGATGTAAACGTATTCATTTGTAATTTCAATAAAATAGCTTCTTAATTAGAAGGATATTAATAAGAAATGTGTTAAAATGAACTAGAAAATGATAAAAAGTGAGGTTAATTTCATGACACAACAAATAGGTGTAGTAGGTTTAGCTGTAATGGGTAAAAACTTGGCTTGGAATATCGAATCACGAGGATACTCAGTATCAGTATATAACCGTTCTAAAGAAAAAGTAGACCTAATGGTTGAAGAATCTAAAGGCAAAAATATACATCCAAATTATTCAATCGAAGAATTTGTGAATTCTTTAGAAAAACCACGTAAAATTTTACTTATGGTTAAAGCTGGAGAAGCAACAGATAAGACAATTGATAGTTTATTACCATTACTTGATAAAGGTGATATTCTAATTGATGGTGGTAATACAAACTATTTAGATACGATTCGTAGAAATCAATATTTAGACGAAAGTGGAATAAACTTCATCGGTACAGGTGTATCTGGCGGTGAGGAAGGTGCTTTAACAGGTCCTTCAATCATGCCAGGTGGACAGAAACATGCATACGAATTAGTAGCACCAATCTTAGAAAGTATATCAGCTAAAGCAAAAGATGGCGCACCATGTGTAACTTATGTTGGTCCAGGTGGAGCAGGTCATTACGTTAAAATGGTACACAATGGTATTGAATATGCAGACATGCAATTGATAGCTGAAAGTTACGATTTAATGAAGCGTGTATTAGGTATGGATCATACTGAAATTGCTGAAACATTTAAATCATGGAACACTGGTGAATTAGAAAGTTATTTAATCGAAATCACTGGAGACATCTTCAACAAGCTAGATGAAGACGGCACACCATTAGTTGAAAAAATTATGGATAAAGCTGGTCAAAAAGGAACTGGTAAATGGACATCAATAAATGCACTTGATTTAGGAGTACCATTAACTATTATTACAGAATCAGTGTTTGCTAGATTTATTTCTTCATATAAAGATGAAAGAACTGTAGCAAGCAAGACATTTAATCCTGAAGTAACACAATTTGATGGTGATAAAGAAGCTTTCTTAGAACAAATTAGACAAGCATTATACATGAGTAAAATTTGTAGTTATGCACAAGGATTTGCTCAAATGAAAACTGCAAGTGAAGTTAATGAATGGAATCTTAAATTAGGCGAATTAGCTATGATTTGGAGAGAAGGGTGTATTATACGTGCACAATTCTTACAAAAAATCAAAGATGCTTATGACAATGATAAGAACTTAACTAATCTGTTATTAGATCCTTATTTCAAAGATATCGTGAGCAACTACCAAGGTTCATTAAGAGAAGTTGCAGCTACAGCAATTAAAGCTGGAATAGCTACACCAGGATTTTCATCTGCAATCAATTATTTCGATAGTTATCGTTCAGAAAACTTACCAGCGAATTTAATTCAAGCACAACGTGATTATTTCGGTGCACATACTTATGAGCGTAAAGACAAAGAAGGTATTTTCCATACAGAGTGGGCAAAATAATATATCAAAAAAGCACAACTTGCATATTAACAAGTTGTGCTTTTTTACTTGGTTTATAAGTGTTTTAGGATTAATCAATACCTTTGAAATCTATCGGCATCCAAAGCTGTACTTTAGTCGTTTCTTGATCGAAACTTATATCAAGTGGATATACCTCTACATAGAAGTCATCATGTACATATGGCATCTTTAATTGCCATTGGTTTTCTATATGATGCCATGCTTCACTTACAACGAAATCTAATTCTCCTTGTAAGTTAAAAGTTGCGAAGTGGTGTCGTGGTAAGTAATAATTATCTAGATGACCTGGATAACGATTACTAGGTACGCCAACAAATACTTCTAATCCATCTAACAATGGTCTTCTTATTACAAATAATTGATTTGGTTTTTCATCATTATATTTAATAAAGTCTTCTATATAATTATTTTCAATCAACATTTCTAATAAATCAGGAATTAAAAAATGATTATCTAGTTCATTTGAATGATAATGATGATTTTTACCTACTAAATTAAGTTCATCTTTATATTGTAATGTGTAATTTAATGGTTCTGTTTCTGTAGCAGTTAATTTAATAGATACTCTTTTTTTAATTTTTAACATGGATTGATGTGTTTTCGTTTGTAGTGGACTAATTCCATGATAATTACTGTAATCATGTGCAAATGAATTTGCATCATTGTATCCATATTTAAGTGCGATATCAATGATCCTTGTATGTCCATTTAATATATCTTGTGCTGCTTCCGTCATCCTTCTTGCAGTTTGATATTCGGATGGCGTCATACCAATTATCATGGTAAATGTTTGATTCAAATGAAAAGGGGATTGTTCTACATATTCACTTAGTGTTTGAAGGTCTACTGTATTTAGTAGATTATCTTCTATGTAAACAATCACTCTTTGTAGTACTTTAATTACTTCCAATGTTCAGTCACTCCTGTAGGTAGAAAGATTAGTTAATATCGTCCCACCATTTAAATCCGTCAACTGACAACAGTAATTGACTCTTAATAGGTCCATTTGTGCCAGCTCTATAATTAGGGAATGGTGCTTTATCATCATCCCATACATTTTGAATGATATCCACATATTTCCATGTCGCTTTTAATTCTTCCCAATGTGTAAAGTTTGTCGAATCGCCTTTTAGACAATCATAAATTAAATTTTCATACGCATCTACAGTATTCATCTTGTCTTGAGCACTCATAGAATATGATAATTGCACAGGTTCTGTTTCAATACCTTGTACATGTTTTTTAGCATTTAAATGCAACGACAATCCTTCATTTGGTTGAATGTTAATAACGAGTAAATTAGATTCTAACTGATTATCTCTTTGATAATATAAGTTCATTGGGACTTCTTTAAATTCAACGATAACTTGGATACCTTTCTTCTTCATTCTTTTCCCAGTTCTAATGAAGAAAGGTACACCAGCCCATCTGAAATTATCAATTAAAAGTTTACCTGCAACAAATGTAGGTGTATTTGAATCTTCAGCTACTTTATCTTCTTCACGATAGCTCTTAACTTCTTCGCCTTCGATCTTACCGCGATCATATTGTCCTCTAACAAAATTCTGTTTAACTTCAGATTCATCTAGTGGTCTAATTGAGCGTAATACTTTTACTTTTTCATTTCTTACATCTTCGCTATTTAAACTGATAGGTGGTTCCATTGCTAGTAACGCGACCATTTGTAGCATATGGTTTTGGAACATATCCTTTAATGCACCGCTATTTTCATAGTATCCACCACGATCTTCAACACCTAAAATTTCAGATGAAGTAACTTGGACGTTAGAAATATATTTGTTATTCCATAGAGGTTCAAACATAGCGTTAGCAAATCTTAGTACTTCGATATTTTGTACCATGTCTTTACCTAAATAATGGTCTATACGGAAAATCTCTTCTTCTTTGAATGATCTTCTAATTTGTTTATTTAATTCTTCGGCAGACGCTAAGTCATTTCCGAAAGGTTTTTCAATGATTAGTCGTTTAAATCCTTTTGTCTTCGTTAATCCAGAAGATTTCAAGAAATCTGTCACAGTACCAAAAAATTGTGGTGCCATAGCTAAATAAAATAAACGGTTACCATCTAGTTTGAATTTAGAATCAAGATCTTCTGAAAACTCTAGCAAATCTTGGTAACTTGAAGCATCACTGACATCATGTGATTGATAAAAAACATGTTCCATAAATTCATCTAGTTTGTCTGTATCTTGGACATGTTTTTCTACTGAGGATTTAATTTCAGATCTAAATTTGTCAGTAGTCCAATCTCTTCTACCAACGCCTATAATTGCAATGTTCTCATTAAGTTGGTTTTGTTGATATAAATGGAAAATAGATGGGAATAGTTTACGATGACTTAAATCACCAGTAGCCCCAAATATTGTGATTAAACATGGGATGTTTTTAGTTTCCGTTGTCAAATTCATTACCTCGATTCTCTAACTTTTTCACTATTTTCAATATCATTTATTATAACATGATACTTCTTGATATTCTTTAATTTAAACTGTCATTTTCATAAAATGTAAATCCATCGAGGAAATAGGGATTAATTTTTTTATTTTGATAATTATATAAATTGAACGTGTTATAATAATTTCGTAAGGAGGAAGACGATGGAATTAACATTTTTAGGCACAAGTGCCGGCTTACCAACTAAAGAAAGAAATACGCAATCGATTGCCTTTAATTGCTTACCATATGAAAATCAAATTTGGTTATTTGATGTTGGTGAAGCAACTCAACATAGAGTACTTCATACTGGTATTAAATTAGGTAAAGTGAGTCATATATTTATAACCCATTTACATGGCGATCATATATTTGGTTTGCCGGGATTATTAACGAGTCGCTCTTTCCAAGGCGGTAAAGATAAACCGCTAACTATTATTGGACCAAAAGGAATCGCCAAATTTATAGAAACTGCTTTGGAGATTTCTCAATCAAATTTAAATTATCAAATGACAATAAACGAATTTGATACAGAAATCAATTTAAATATAAATGGATTTCACGTTCAAGCACTTCCACTTAAACATGGGATATTATCTGTAGGTTATAGGATTGAAGCACCTGATATTGAAGGGAAGTTAGATGTTGCTAAACTTAAAGCATTAGGTATGGAACCAGGACCACTTTATCAAAAAGTTAAAGCAGATGAAACATTTGAATATAATGGTCAAATTTACCAATCTAAAAACTTTAAAGGATCTAAACAAAAAGGAAAAGTCATTACGATATTTGGAGATACAATGATATGTGAAAATCAAGCAATATTAGCACATAATGCTGACCTAATTGTCCATGAGACAACATATATTGAAGGTGACAAACAGTTAGCCAATTCTTATCATCATAGTCATATAGATGATGTGCTTCAATTGATGAAGAATGCAAATGTAAAAAAAGGATTGTTTACACATCTTTCAAATCGATATGAATTAGAAGAAGTAAATGAAATTGAACATGATATACAACAAACAACAACACAAGACATAAAGTTTGTTAAAGATTATGATAATTTCCAAATATAATAAGAAGCCTCACCAAAGTGGTGTGGCTTCTTATTGTTTAATCATCTTCTGTTTCTGCAAGTTCGATACTTCTTTTAACTGCTGCATTTAAACAATCTAAGAATACAGCCTCTATATCGTGGTTACTTAAAGCATTTAAACCTGCTTGTGTCGTACCACCTTTAGATGTAATATTTTTTCTGAGTTGTTCCATTTTTAAATCAGATCGTTCTATCATTTTGCCTGTTCCTATTATAAGTTCTTTAATAGATTCTTCTACTTGAGATTTTTCGATACCTAGTTTAGTACCTGCATTTACGTATTGCTCAAATACATGGTATAAAAATGCAGGGCCACTGCCTGTAATTGCTGTAACTTGATGTAAATGATCTTCTTTCACTTCTAAGGCAGTACCAAATGCTTCAATTAGTGTAAGTACTTCTTGTTTCGAAGTAGGTCCAAAGTTTGTTGAAAAACTAATGCCTGTGACTGAATGGCCAACATGTGCATTTGTATTTGGCATAATTCTCGCTATTGGGTTATCCTTTTGTAGATTTTCTCTAATATAACTTATAGGAAGACCTGCCATTATCGATATAAACTTATTATTGTCATTAATATAAGGTCTTATTCTTTCAGCTAACTTCAGAAAGTCATAAGGCTTAGTACTTAAGAATACATAATCCGCATCTTTCAATAACTCAGCATCATCATAACTATAACTTACACCTAAAGCATCATGATAATCTTCAAGTGCTTCTTGATTTGATTTGTTTGTTAAATAAATATTTTCTGGCGCTACAGACTCACTATTAATAATGCCTGTAAAAATAGCATTTGCCATGTTTCCAGAACCGTAAAATACGATTTTCATATTGTATCACTCACTTCCGTATGATTTCATATTTAATTATAAAGAATTAAATCTTTATGTCAAAAAGGTTGTGAACATATTTCGTCATGAACGATGAAGATATGTTACATTAAATATATTAATTAAAGGGATGGATACATATGCTAGGTAAACATTATATCATTACAGGTGCAACCGGTTCTTTAGGTGAAAGTTTAATTCGTTCTTTAAATGAATGTGGAGCATTTGTGACTATTGTTGTACGAAATGAAGAAAAAGCAACACTACTACAAAACAAATACGCTAATATCATTGATGTCATATTATTGGATTTAAATTCTGAAATAAATCATAAATATGTAAGAGATAAACTGAGCGAACATGCTAAGTTTGATGGGATAATTAATAATGCGGGTTTAGGATATTTCAAGAGTAATGAACAACATTCTAACGCTGAAATCAAAGATATTTATAACACTAATCTAGTAAATCTGATTGAGTTGTTAAATATTGTTTTGCCATTCCTTAACCGACATGCATCTGTCGTTAATATTGCATCCATTTCAGGAAAAGTTACAACGCCATATGGTAGTCATTATGCTGCATCTAAAGCCGCACTTATAAGTTTTACTAATTCACTTAGACTTGAACGTGAAGATTTGCATATACTAACGATTAACCCAGGACCATTTAAATCTGAATTTCATACTAAAGCCGATCCGTCAGGAACTTTTCAACGATTAACTGAACAAATACAATTAGATGTGAATGATTTAGGAGATCAAATTGTAAAAGGCATCATTAAGAAGAAAATTGAAATTAATGAACCAAAGTGGATGGATTTAGGTCTAAGATTTTACCAATTAGCACCTAGAACAATAGAGAAGTTATTTAAAAAATCATTTTTAAGTAAAAAACTATAAATGGGTACAAATAAACAACCTAGGACTATTCATTTATGTCCTAGGTTGTTTACGTAGATTAACTATGATCTGGTGAGATTAAATTAAGTGATCTTTAAATTCTAAATTTTTAACTATAGAACGTGCATGATTCAATTGCTCATCTGTTAAGGGTTCATTGTAATGTTTTACGTTTGAAATAATTTGTTCTGGTGAGCTAGCACCTGTAATAATTGAGCCAAGGGCATCGAATGATTTTAAATAATTAAATGTTAACGTAGATAAACTTTCAAATGCTTGGTCTAATTTTTTGATTGTACTTTCCAAGTCATTACTATTGTAATCTAAGAAGCCATCTTTAAATTTATTATCAAGAACTGTTTGATGATTATCTGTTAATAAACCTTTAGAAACAGGGCCTCTCGCCAATATTTTTACGCCTTGTTCTTCGATTTTGTTTATAAGTGATTCTGGTCTATTATCTAATAGGCTAAATTGCATCATAATAGTTTCAATATTACTGTTATTCAAATAATAATCGATAACATTAGGTCTAATTGATGAAATGCCGTAAGCTTTAATTAATCCTTCTTCTTTAAGTCTTTCAAATGCTTCTATCGTTTCGTCTTTATTATCTTCAATAGTACCGCCATGCAACATATATAAATCAAGTTGTTCTAGGTTAAGTCTAAGAAGCGAGTCTTTTATGCTTGATATAATATGCTCTTTAGATGGATCCCAATACTTTTCTTTAGTTTCCTTATTAAAGTGATTACCAACTTTTGAACCAATAACAATATTGTGGTTCTGTTTATATTGTTTTAAAATTGTACCAAGTAATTTTTCATTTTCGCCAAAATCATATAAATCCGCAGTATCAAAGTAAGTAATACCTTGATTTATTGCTTCTTCAACGATAGGTTGAGCTTTATCAATATTAGTACCTAAACTCATGCATCCTAAACCGACTTCAGAAATCTCAAGTCCACTTTTTAATGTATTTTTTTGCATATTAAAGCTCCTTTCGCTACACTTTATATATTAAGTTTATCAGATAAATTATTAAAATGAAAAGAGGTACACTCAAGTGAAATTATCAGAAGATACAATATCAAAAGAAGTAATATATAAAGGTAAAATTATTAACCTTGAAAAACACAAAGTAAAACTTCCTAATGGTGAAACGAGTGAAAGGGAAATCGTACTACATAATGGTGCAGTTTCGATACTCGCATTAACACCTAATAATGAAGTCATAGTTGTTGAACAATTTAGAAAAGCTTTAGAACATACATTAATAGAAATTCCAGCAGGTAAACTTGAAGTTGGTGAAAAAAGAGAAAGTGCTGCGATTAGAGAATTAGAAGAAGAAACTGGATATTATACTGAAGATTTAACACTAATTGGTGAAGTATATGGCTGTCCAGGTTTTGCAAATGAGAAAATAAGTATCTACTTCGCTAATAATTTGAAAGAAGGAAAAGCGGATTTAGACGAAGATGAATTTTTAAATATCAAGAAATTAAGTATTGATGAGGTAAAGAGACGCGTTTCTTCTGGGCACATTGAAGATGCAAAAACATTAATCGCATTTCAATATTTATTGCTAAATTATAATCATTCTAAATAAAGGAGCATTTCTTCTTGCTTTTTAATAAAAATATTGGTATTTTAGTATACGAATAAGTTTCTAATTAAGAATGAGTTT
Organism: Mammaliicoccus stepanovicii; assembly: GCF_002902525.1. Lineage (GTDB taxonomy): Bacteria > Bacillota > Bacilli > Staphylococcales > Staphylococcaceae > Mammaliicoccus > Mammaliicoccus stepanovicii. Next base: position 41,100 of record NZ_PPQZ01000102.1, on the reverse strand, counting down.
TATTTGAGGAAGTAGGTGTCAACTTGGAAGAACGTATACAAAGAGTAAAAGAACAATTACACAAAGCTTCTTATAAATTAACGCCACAAAGAGAAGCGACGGTAAGAGTGTTACTTGAGAATGAATCTGATCATTTAAGTGCTGAAGATGTTTATCTTAAAGTTAAAGACAAGGCACCTGAGATAGGCTTAGCGACTGTTTATCGTACACTTGAATTATTAGCAGAATTGAAAGTTGTAGACAAAATCAACTTCGGAGACGGTGTTGCACGATTTGATTTAAGAAAAGAAGGTGCAAAACACTTTCATCACCACATGGTTTGTATGGAATGTGGCACAGTTGATGAAATAGAAGAAGATTTATTAGACGATGTAGAAAAGCGTGTTGAAAGAGAATTTAATTTTAAAATTTTAGACCATCGATTAACATTTCATGGAATTTGTCATAGATGCCGTGAGGAATAAGATATTCAAAATAGACTTTACTAAATGAAGTTTTATACTAATTTTAGTGATGTCTTTTTTTATGGTAAAATATGATTAATAATGAGGTGATTTTTTGCAGCAAATAATAAATGAATTTATAGATTTTATAAGGCTAGAAAAAGGTCTAAGTCCAAATACGATTCAATCATATAATCGAGATTTAAAACAATATAACGAATACCTTACAGAACAGAAAGTGAGTCATATAGATAATGTTGATCGCATCGTAATTCAAAAATATTTTGCTCATCTTAAAAAGGAAGGAAAGTCATCCAAATCTATTGCCAGATTAGCTGCAACGATTAGGAGCTTTCATCAATTTGCGATTAGAGAAAAATACGCTGTTAAAGATCCAACAATTCTAATTGAAACACCTAAATACGAGCAAAAATTACCTGACGTTTTAAGTGAAGATGAAGTGAATCAGCTATTAACATTTTCACATATTACGAATTATCGGGACGAGCGAGACCGCGTCATGTTGGAGTTGCTATATGGGACAGGCGTACGCGTATCGGAATTAATCCAACTTAAAGTTGAAGATGTCAATTTGACGATGGGATTTGTTCGAGTATTTGGAAAAGGAAATAAAGAAAGAATCGTACCTTTAGGTGAACAGTTAATGAATATATTACGTCATTATATTCAAGAAGTAAGACCAAACTTATTAAAGAAAGAAGTAACTGATGTATTGTTTTTGAATGCCAGAGGTGGCAGTCTTTCGAGACAAGGTTTTTGGAAAATTTTAAAGAAAATAGGGTTAGAAAAAGGTATCACGAAAACGTTAACTCCGCATACTTTAAGACATTCGTTTGCGACACATTTACTAGAAAATGGTGCTGACTTAAGAGCAGTACAAGAAATGTTAGGTCATTCGGATATATCAACAACCCAGCTATACACACATATCTCTAGAAAACAAATTAGAGACATGTATATGAATTATCATCCAAGAGCAAAGAAGGAGCATTACAATGAATAACAAAAAACAGAATAACGAAAAAAACAAATATAAAACACTTGCGTTTTTAGTAACGTTTATCATTTTATGGGGATTGGCTTACTGGTTATTTATTGCTTAGAATGTCGAATATGATATGCGTGTTTACGACTTTCTATCACTTCAGTACGGTCTCTCATTAAATGATGATGTTTAATATAGTCTGAAACATCCAAACTATAATTGAATTCGAAATCAGCATATGTCGTTTCTAAAGCTTGTAAACAAGAAATTGTTAAAGGCAGTTGAATGTTTTCGTATTTTTGACCATCAAGAATTCGCATAATTTGAGTATTTATAATTGTTATAAATTGCATCTTTTCAATGCCTAAGTGGTTGAAATCGTGGTTATTCTCTGCAATTTGTAATGCTTTCTTATAAGTTTTGTGTGCGCCTACTAAATTATCACGTCTGTAGTGGTAACAAGCAGTTGAGAATAATATCAAACTTACTATTGCATCATTCTTTGAATAAGTATCTTGAGCTTTCCAGTGATCTTCTAATATGTCGTGGCATTCAAAATAATGCCTTAATACATGAAAATGATAATGGAATTCCATAATATTTGTATTCATCGTAATCCCTCACAATATAGAATCTTAATACGTAAACATGTTATAATAAATCCAAGGTTTATGCACGCAAAAGGAAAAGAAAAGAGGAAGTCTTAAATGTATGAAGTAAAACTTGATGCCTTTGAAGGACCTTTAGACTTATTACTTCATTTAATACAAAAATATGAAATAGATATTTATGATATACCAATGAAGTCACTAACAGAGCAATATTTAAGTTATATCCATCAAATGAAGATACTTGAAATTAATGTTGCAAGTGAATATTTAGTCATGGCCGCTGAATTACTAATGATAAAAAGTAAATTATTACTACCAACTCAGCCAGCCGAAATTGATGAATTCGAAGACGATCCTAGGGAAGATTTAGTGAGGCAATTAATAGAATATCAAAACTATAAAGAATATGCTTCCCTACTTAATACTAAAAAAATTGAAAGAGAGCAATTGTTTGTAAAAAAACCTGCAGATTTATCTAAATTTGAAGAAGTTTATGACAAGCGAGCACCGTTAGATTTAAATTTGACAGACTTGATAATAGCATATCAACGTACTAAGAAACGACAAAAATTTAACCAACCTCAAAAAGTGACCGTCAATGAAGATTCATATACGATAGAAATGGCAACAAACAATATACATACCCAATTAGTAAACCAATCAAGTTATCGTTTTTTCGAAACGTTACCAAATGATTTATCGACGAACGTGTTGGTTACACTATTTTTAGCAATTTTAGAAATGATGAAATTAAGACAAATTGATGTCTTTCAAAAACATCAATTCGGTGAAATAATTATAAATCGAGGCGTAAATTATGTCAGTGAGTAAATTAGGATTATTAGAAGGATTGTTATATTCTTTAGGTGATGAAGGGATTGAAGTTAATCAATTATGTGATTTACTAGAAGTAACACCTACACAGCTTAAAGCGTTAGCAAGTGAATATGAAAGAGAAACGTTGCAAATTATTTTTTATGGTAACAATTGCATATTAACAGCTAAACCGATAATGCACCCATATTTAGAGCAATTAATGATAGATAATATGAATACGAAATTATCACAAGCTGCACTAGAAACATTATCTATCATTGCGTATAATCAACCTGTAACGAGAAGCGATATTGAAATAATTAGAGGCGTTAATTCCGACGCATCTGTCAAAACATTAATTGCTAAAGGTGTTGTAGAATCCAAACATAATGAACAATCAAGAAGTCAGTTACTTTATACGACTGATTACTTTTTAAATGTATTTGGACTTTCATCATTAGACGATTTACCAAAATCAACAAACGAAGAAAATGAACAAGAAGAAATGGATTTGTTTTTTAGTAGCATGAATGAAAAACAAAATGAGGAGCATGAATAATGAGCGAAGAATTAGATAGATTACAAAAAGTTATTGCAAAGAGCGGGCATACATCACGTAGAAAAGCCGAGAAATTAATCGAAGAAGGTAAAGTATACGTCAATCAAAAGCAAGTAACAGAACTTGGAACTAAAGTTAGAGAATCAGATTATATTGTTGTGGAAGGTATACCTTTAGAAATGCCAAACAAATTATATATTCTCTTCCATAAACCGACTAAAGTTATTACGAGTGTGTCAGATGATAAAGGAAGAACAGTTGTAACAGATTTCTTCAAAGATATAAAGACAAGAATTTTCCCAGTTGGACGACTTGATTATGACACTTCTGGATTACTCATTTTAACGAATGATGGGGAATTTACGAACTTAATGACACATCCAAAGTATAAAATCCAAAAGAAATATGTAGCTAAATTAAAAGGCTATTTATTGCGTGAAGAAGTAAAACAACTTGAAAAAGGTATCAAATTAGAAGACGGATTGACTCAACCAGCAATTGTTAAAGTTAAAAGTCAAGATCGCGAAAGAAATGTAACGCATGTAGAAATCACGATAACTGAAGGAAGAAATCGACAAGTAAGAAGAATGTTTAGCCACTTTGGTCACGAAGTTGTGAAATTATCACGTGTTGAATACGGCCCTTTAAACTTAAAAGGATTAAATGCAGGTCAAGGTAGAACATTATCACCACATGAAATTAAAGTCATGAGACACTTAGCTCAAGACGGCAAATAAATTGCAAACGTTCACAATTATGCCACTAAACTGATTTTTAGTCATGATATACTAAACAAAACACCATAACATAGCAAATGTATGGTTTTTTTATTGTGTTAAGGAGGATTATGCATGAAGAAAAAGAATAAGACTATTTTACAAATAGTTATTACTGTCGTCATTTTATTTGCTATTATTTTTGTCGTGTGGTCTAGTCTTACAAAAGATAAAGACAAAGTTGCACAAGTTGGTGACGATGCACCACTGTTTGAACTTGAAACAGTTGATGGTAAGAAAATTAATCTTGAAGATTTGAAGGGTAAAGGCGTATTAATTAATTTTTGGGGGACTTGGTGTGAACCTTGTAAACGAGAAATGCCAGAATTAGAAAGACAATATCAGACATATAAACATAAAGGCGTTGAAGTTGTTGCAATTCATGTTAGAAATAATCCTCAACAAATAAAACAATATTTAAGTTCACTGGACAAATCACCAACTTTTACCGTTGCTATGGACAATGATAATTTAGTTACAGATGCGTATGGCGTTAATCCATTACCAACTACAATTACAGTTGATAAAGATGGTAAAGTAAAAGCTAAACACACCGGTGAATTATCTAAGAAACAAATTATAGAACAAATGGAATCAGTTAAAGTGAAATAGGGGGGATTTAAGATGAGCAACAAACAAATCGTTTGTGAGTGCGGGTTCAAAAATCCTGAAGGTACTCAACTTTGTTTGAATTGTGGTCGATTAATAAATGACGACTATGATAAGAAAAAAACAACTGATGTCATGAGATATGACGGTCAGGCTATTCGTTCAAAAACTAAAAATAAAACATTACTAGACCGTATTTGGAATTTCTTTGCTTCAATTAAAACAGGGGTAACGTTGTTAATCATAACTGTTATTGCTGCTTCAATTGGAACGATATTCCCTCAACAGTACTTTATTCCTATGAATGTTAACCCTGAACAATATTACTTTGAACATTACGGTTCATTAGGGTTGTTATATTATAAATTAGGTTTCCATAATTTATATAGTTCATGGTGGTTCTTAATATTACTAGGTTTAGTAGCATTTTCAATTATTACATCTAGTATTGATAGAGGCGTTCCGTTACATAAATCTTTAAGAAACCAAAGAACTAAGAAACATGATTCTTTCTTCAAAAGACAACGACTGTTCATGTCATCTGAAGATAAAGTTGATTTAGATGCATTAGGCAAATCATTTAAGGCAAAACGGTATAAAGTAAAACGTGAAGGTGACAATTTATTATTAGAAAAAGGTCGTTTATCAAGATACGGGCCATATATTAATCATACGGGCTTAATTATATTATTAATAGGTGCTATGTTAAGATTCATACCTGGTTTTTATTTAGACGAAATGGTATACGTCAAAGAAGGCGAAACTAAACCAGTTCCTGGCACGGATAGAGAGTATTATATTAAAAATAATGATTTTATTTTTGAAGAATATGATGAAAAATCTCAATCGAACACAAATCCAGAATCTATTGATCCAAGCATGAACAAAATAGCAAAGAACTATGAAACAAAAGCAACTTTATATAAGAACAGTCAACAAGATGTTATTGGTTCAAGTGCAAATTTAAAAGAAGTTGCGCATAAGTCTATTAAAGTAAACAAACCGCTAACATATGAAAACTTACAATTTTATCAAAGTAGTTTTGATAATTCACTTCTGAAGGATATGACATTTAATTTAAAAACTAAAGATGGAGACAAGGTTGGTAATCCATTTACAGTCAATCTTGAAAACCCTAAGAAGAAATACAATGTTGGAAATGGCTATACTATTAATTTAAGAAGTTATGCACCAGATTATGAAAAAATCGAAAACGGTGTTTTAGCTACAAAATCACCAAATCCAAACAATCCTGCTTTCGTTTTTGAAGTCACTAAAAAAGGCGAAAAACCTGAATTTAGTTTTCTAAGAATAAAAGACTCACAAGATATTTCTAAAAATAATAAAATGGAAGTTAAATTTGCTAATGCTACAAATCAATGGGCTACAGTACTTGCAGTCAAAAAAGATTTAACTTTACCTATATTATTTACTGGATTTATTATTTTCTTACTAGGTTTAGCAGTAGGATCATATATTAATCATAGAAGAATATGGATTAATACAAATGATGGTAAATTTAATATTGCTGGTCATACGAATAAAAACTACTACGGATTTAGTAAGGAAATAAACCAAATTTTAGACAAGCATAATATTCAACATATCGTTGATACAAAAAAAGATATTCACGAAAGTAAGGAGGCAAACAATGGATAAGGATTTAATATTAAACATAAGTAATATAACTTTGTATTCAGCATTTATCATATATTTAATTGCTATGGTACCTTTTTCTTTTTCAGTAAAAGCAACAAAGAAACGTGCCGAAAAAATTGGTGTTACTTTAACTGTTTTTGGATTCATTCTACAGATAACATATTTTATCACAAGATGGATTGCTGCAGGTCATGCACCAGTTAGTAATATGTATGAATTTTTAACAATGTTTGGAATCATGATGGTTGGCGGATTTTTAGTAATTTATTCATTATATAAATTACCGCTATTGGCATTGTTCGTTCTTCCAATTGCAATGTTACTCATTGCATATGCAAGTATGTTCTCAAGAGATGTTTCGCCATTAATTCCAGCACTACAATCGAGTTGGTTAGCTATACATGTCATCACGGTTACCATTTCATACGGAATTCTTTCAATTAGCTGTGTTGCCGGTTTAATTTATTTATTGGCAGCAGTTAGTCCGAGTGAAAAAACGATACATAGTTTCTTTGTTGAAGTGATTATGTACTTTGTCGTGATTATAATAGGTTTTATATTAACTACTGTTATTATGAAAGATGTTGTTGGTTATGATGATACGTATTTCTTTATAGATAAAAATGATAACAATTCAGTTCAACATTATCACTTACCAGCATTTGTCACTCAACAAGATAGTATACTAGTAAACCACGTTAAAGGTAGTGATTATGAACCAACTAAGAGAAATGATATATTAAGTTGGAGTAAAATCGAATTACCACCTGTTCTAAACGCACAGAAATTCAATACAGTGATATGGTCGATCGTTATTGGAACGGTATTATATGGTATACTGAGGTTAATATTTAAAGGTAAAACTTTATTTAGTTTGATTAAACCATTGACTAAACGTGTTAATTTATCTCTGATGGATGAAATAGGTTATCGTTCAGTTATTATTGGTTTCCCATTATTTGCTTTAGGCGGCATTTTATTTGCAAGTATTTGGGCACAAATGGCATGGAGTAGATATTGGGGATGGGATCCTAAAGAAGTTTGGGCACTCATTACATTCCTATATTATGCTATTTTTCTACACTTAAGGTTAGGTAAAGGATGGGAAGGTCGTAAGTCAGCCTGGTTAGCTGTTGGTGGACTTGGTATTATCCTTTTCAATGTAATCGCCGTTAACTTAATCGTATCCGGATTACACTCATATGCTTAAAAATTGCTTGAAAGGAGTTAAGCGATAATGACAGATCGTATTTTAGTTGTAGATGATGAAGATAGAATTCGTAAATTAGTTACAATGTATCTCCAAAGAGAAGGTTATGAAACTGATGAAGCCGAAAACGGTCAAATAGCTTTAGATAAAGCATTAAATGAAAATTATGACTGTATTTTGTTGGACTTAATGTTACCTAAGATGGATGGAATAGAAGTATGTAAGAAATTAAGAGAAACGAAATCAACTCCTATTATTATGCTTACAGCTAAAGGTGAAGAAAATAATAGAGTAGAAGGTTTTGAGTCAGGTGCAGATGACTATATCGTGAAACCATTTTCACCTAGAGAAGTTGTGTTAAGAGTTAAAGCACTTTTAAGACGCACAACGAGTAACATGACGATTAGTCAAACTAATACCGCTAAAGATATGATTGTATTTGAAAATCTAGTAATTGATAATGACGCACATAGAGTTTTGGCGGATCATAAAGAAGTTAATTTAACACCAAAAGAGTATGAGCTATTATTGTACTTAGCAAAATCACCAGACAAAGTATTCGACCGTGAACAACTCCTAAAAGAAGTTTGGCATTATGAATTTTACGGAGATTTAAGAACGGTAGATACACATGTTAAAAGGTTACGTGAAAAGCTAAATAGAGTTTCTGAAGAAGCAGCGCAAATGATTCATACAGTATGGGGCGTTGGTTATAAATTTGAGGTTCCAGAATAATGAACCGGTTAAATAGTGTTGTTGTAAAACTGTGGTTATCTATTATTTTAATAGTAACGACAGTTTTACTTTTATTAAGTGGATTCTTAATTACTTTCATGCAATCTTATAATACTTCTAATACTGGTGAAGATTTATATAAAAATGCTGCTAAAATAGAACGACTATTGCTCAACTCTCATGAAAAAAATTCTGTCATTGACTATGCCAGAGAATTAATAGAAGATCCTGCAGGTTTAATTATTATACGAAATAAACACGATTTAAACGCACATTCAGATGATCCTTTAAAAGAGGTCATGATTGAGGAGATTAGAAGGAATCATGCATTTGATAAAGTATTTAAAGATGATACACATGTTTTAAAAGAAATTAATTTGACAGTTAATGGCGATAAACACCGTTATATATTATTAGGTTATCCATCACAGGCATTTAACAACAATAATTCTGGCATATTCATATTCCAAGATGTTAATTCTATTAAAGAAACACAAAAAGTGATTACGCTTAGTATACTTATTGCTGCCATTATATTATTAATTGTGAGTACCGTTTTTGCATTCTTTCTTTCGAATCGAATTACGAAACCACTTATACAACTTAAGCAAGCAGCATTTAAAGTGGCTAAAGGACAATATAATGAAAAAGTACCTGTCTATTCGCGTGATGAAATTGGCGAACTTGGTTTAGCATTTAATAAAATGAGTAAAGATATTAGGAAGAATATAGATGATGTTAATTCTAAGAATAATATTCAAGAAAAGTTAATTAACTCGATGATTGATGGTGTAGTCGGCATTAATGCTAATAATGAAGTCATATTATCAAACTCAAAAGCGGATACGTTTTTAAATGAAGTTAAAGAATATGACAATATCACACTTTCTCATCAAAGAAATGCAACTTTTAAAGAAAAAAATACTAAGTTTTATGAATATGAAGTTGGACATAAATATTATGTAGTTATTTCAACTTATATTGATAGTATTCAAAATGATGGCTCTTCAGGTATCGTTGTAATTATTAGAGATATGACAGAAGAACATCACATGGATCAAATGAAGAAAGATTTTATTGCAAGTGTGTCACATGAATTACGAACACCTATTTCAATGCTACAAGGTTATACAGAAGCAATAGTTGATGGGGTTGTAACAGAGAAGAAAGACGTTGATGATTTTCTATATATTGTTTTAGATGAATCTAAACGACTCAGTAGACTTGTAAATGAATTGTTAGAAGTAGCTAAAATGGATGCCGAAGGTATTAAAGTAACCATCGCTCAATTTGATTTAGATGCATTCATTAAGAAAATCGAGACTAAATTCAAAACACAAACGATTGAAAATGGTTTACATTTATCTATAGTGAATTCAGGTAAATCAAATAACTGGAATGGTGATATCGATAGAATTGAACAAGTCCTGACTAATTTAATTGATAATGCAATAAGATATACACATAAAGATGATCAAATCGAAGTTATTTTTGATGATAGTCATACGACATATAATTCTATTATCGTTAGAGATACTGGTGTAGGTATTGCCAAAGAACATCTAGAACAAATCTTTAATAGGTTTTATAAAGTAGATCAATCCAGAACAAGAGGTAAGAATGGTACTGGTTTAGGACTATTCATCGTTCAAAAAATAATCGACTCACATGAAGGAACAATTTCCGTAAATAGTGTCGTAGGTGAAGGTACAACATTTTTCATTACTTTGCCAAAATAAAAATATTTTGAGTTTATTTGATGAATTAGCCAATGTATTATGCTAAGATATTATTCGAATCATAAAATTAAATAAAATTCATCTTCGGGGTTTGGTGAAATTCCATACCGGCGGTTATAGCCCGCGACCTAGTATATTTTGAATATATACTGGCTGACTTAGTGGAAATCTAAGGCCGACAGTTAAAGTCTGGATGGGAGAAGATGGAGGAAATTAATCTAGTTAGTCTAGGTTTATTTAACGATTACTTTTCCTCCTATTCTTACGAGATGGATAGGAGGAGTCTGTATGAGTAATCATAACAAAACAAAGCGATTACTTACGGTTAGTATGTTAATCGCAATCAGCTTTATTTTAATGTTTTTAAAATTTCCTTTACCACTAATTCCGCCGTATTTAACGATGGACTTTAGTGATATTCCTGTACTGATTGCTACATTTGCTTTTGGACCGGTTTCAGGAATTCTAGTCGCATTATTTAAAAAT
>NZ_PPQZ01000102.1:27283-30435 GCF_002902525.1 Mammaliicoccus stepanovicii | reverse complement strand
ATTTTTTAATCGTTTCACATGAGCCTATTGGGAATACTGCTAATTTCTTAGCATCAATATGTTTAATCATACCAACATATTATTTATACCAACTTAAAAAATCTAAAACTTTTATGAGTTATGGTTTAATAATTGGTACAATCATGATGACAATTTTAATGAGTATACTTAATTATTTTGTATTGTTACCTTTATACGGTCAAATTATGAATCTAGCAGATCTAGCCCATAATTTAAAAGCAATTGTATCTGCGGGTATCATTCCATTTAACCTCATAAAAGGTATAATAATATCCGTAATATATGTACTTATATTCGATAAGCTCAAAACTATTTTGAAATAATTGCTAGTTAATATATGAAATTTATGCCACAAACAGAGTGTTTCACTTTTGTTTGTGGCATTTATTCATTAAAAAACCAACCCATTAATATCTTAAATAGGTTGGTCATTATTATAATTAGCCTTAATATGAAACTTAATCTGAAATCATCTATATTATTCGAATTTAAGTGCGTCCCCATCAAACGATTCATCTGCTACTTTAATTGAATCAGTTGGACAACCTTCGAAAGCATCTTCCATATCTTCTAGTAACTCTTCTGGGACAGCTTCGATTCCCTTATTATCATCTAATATTACATAGGCGATTCCCTCATCATCGTAATCATATATGTCTGGGGCAGCTGCACCACATGCACCGCAAGCAATACATGTATCCATATCTACTATAGTGTATTTAGCCAAAATTTTCGCCTCCTTTAAAAAACATGCTACACTTATTATACATACTTATTTTAGTGATAACACATATATTTTTCAACAATTTTATATTAATTGAGGTGAGTTAATTGAAAGATATCATTTTGAAAACCCTTTCTATGAAACATGAGCATAAAACAGAGAAAAGTATTTATAATATTTTAATTGGAAAAAAGACACATCAAACATATTTTGATGCTACTATAGAACATTTAAAGTTATACTATGGCTGTTTACCAAACCTTAATTACAGTGATTTTGAGAATGTCGTGCAAGAAGCAAATATTGACCATGCACATCACACAATTCAGTCGAATCAGTTTTACAGTCAAGCTAAACAAACAGTCAGTATCATTTTGTTATTAATTCAAATGATAAGCGAAAAGAAACATGGAAACAACCAATACCAACCGATTATCAATGATAAAGACGTTCAACTTTATGCAAAAAAATTATATATTTTAATTAAGGACAACCAAGAAGATTCATTTATTAGCGAGATTTATACTTTGTTTGAATTAATAGAAACAAAGTTTGGTAAAATATATTTACATTACTTAATATCAGGTTACGAAGAAACTTCTTATACTCCTGAGCAAATAGCGTTGCTTGAAAATATTTCTATTATGAAATTAAAATCACAATTAATAGAAGAATATCAATTTATTCAGTTTAGTATTTTAGATAAACAAACATTTCCAATATTGTCCATGATTGATGTTAAGCCACCTTTACACTATCAAACAATGGAGACATTTAAATTATTAAAGCAAACTACGCAAATACACCAATTAGCAAAATTAAAGAAAGTTAAGGAACATACTATTCATGACCACGTTATTGAAATGTATATCAAAGGCTATTTAACCGATCCCTATATTTTTATAGTTAAAGAAAACTTTGAAAAATTTATTCAAGTTTTTCAAGATAAACCTAATCAAAACTTAAAATATTACTACGAGGCATTAGGATCTACTATTCCTTATTTTGAAATAAAGATAATGTATGTCATACATGCAATGGAGGTATTAAATGTTACAAGATGAACTAAAAAAGTATTTTGGATATGATACGTTCAGAAGCGGTCAAGAAGAGACGATTCAGTTTATATTAGACGGACATGATGTATTAAGTATTCTTTCAACAGGTGCCGGCAAAAGTTTATGCTATCAATTGCCTGCTTATATTACTGGGGGACGAGTACTTGTTATTTCACCGCTCATATCTTTAATGGATGATCAAGTTGCACAAATGAAACTAAATGGCGAAAAAAACGTAGTTGCGATTCATTCTGCTTTATCAAGAGAAGAAAAAACTGATATCTTTAATCATTTAAGCGATTTTCAGTTTATATTCTGTAGTCCAGAATTTATTTATGAAGAACATAATTTTAAATATTTCCGACAATTATCATTTCATTATATCGTTTTAGATGAAGCGCATTGCTTAAGTGAATGGGGCTTCGATTTCAGGCCGCATTATGCATTAATATCAAGAGTTACTGATTATTTTAATAATGCACAAGTTATTGCATTAACAGCAACATTAACGAATAAGATGTTAGGAGATATTGTTCAAATTACTAAGAGAACATTTAAAATACATAAAGAAGATCTTAACAGAAAGAATATCGCGTATCATCATTTTGATTTTGAAAATGAAGAAGAAAAAGATGACTGGTTACTTTCAGAAATTAAATCGTCGGGTCCAACTATCATTTATGTATCTTCTAAAAAGAAATGTCACGAATTAGCAAATAAAATTTATAAAGAAGGTTATTTAACAGGTATATACCATGGAGAATTAGACTATCAAGAACGAACAACTGTCCAACTCCAATTTATTAAAAATGAAATTAAAATTATAGTTGCCACAAGTGCATTTGGAATGGGTATTAATAAGCAAGATGTAAGAACGGTTATTCATTATCACATTCCAACATCACCATCGAAATATGTTCAGGAAATTGGCCGTGCAGGAAGAGATGGATTACGTTCACAAGCCATCAGCTTATTTACACCGAGAGATTTACTTATATTAAATCATTTAGCAAATGATCATGGAATTGATATTGATATGCTTAACATGTATGAACAAGGGTATCAGTTGAATGAGGAGCTAAAAACAAATATACAGTTCCTCCTTGAATTATATCCACTTACAAGCCTAAAAGATAAAATAATTGCTGAACAACAGCAGAAAGAAAAAGCATTCCAATACATGAAATATTATATTCATTTGAATTCTTGTAGAAGAAAATATTTATTAAACTATTTTGGTGAAAATATAGAACAATTAGAAAATTGTTGTGACAACTGTAAAAATGTAGAATTATTAAAAATACTAAACAAAAAAGAAGTAAAACATAAAACGACATACCAAAATAGAT
>NZ_PPQZ01000102.1:0-27273 GCF_002902525.1 Mammaliicoccus stepanovicii | reverse complement strand
AGGTAATATTTTAGTAGGATTACTTTACTTGATATCTTTAAGAAGGCTATAATAAGGTATAATTAAACGTAAAGTTTATATTTAAAATAATATTTAATTAAGAGGTGAGTTTATTGTCTAACGATAATTTTAAAGACGAATTTGAAAAAAGCCGTCAACCGATAGAACGTCCTGATGATTCGGAAAACAAAAAAGCTACAAACTCCGAAGAAAATGAATTAAATAAGTCAGATAATCGGACAGAAGAAAAGGAACCAAATTTCGAAAATAAAAAACGAAGCAAAAATGAACAAAACTATCCTCCAAGAGGTGTGCTTAGAAGACAACGAAGAAAAGAAGAAGCGAATAAACAAGAAAGTAAAGAACAACATTCGAAAGAAGAAACAAATCAAGCAGGTAACAAACCAAATAACGATCAAAAAACAAAATCGGCAGGTGCATTTGCTGGTTCAAATATTAATAAGTCAGATAAAAGTAAAAAACAATCATTAACTGATAAACCAGAACAAATAACACCAAATAAACAGCATAATACTAACAAATCGTCCGATAAAGATATTTCTAAATCTTCACAAGTTGATAATAAATCTAGAAATCAACCGGACAATGACACACAAGCAATTGATTCTAAAAACAAATATAATGATAATAAAAAACGCGGCGCTGTGACAGCAGGCGCAGCTGGTGCTGCCGGTGCTGGATTAGCAGCTAACAATAAAAATAAAGAAGCTGATAATGCTAAGCAAACTAGCGAAAATAAAGACAAAGATAACAGCAATAAGAAAAAAGGTGCTGTAGCTGCAGGTGTTGGTGCAGCAGGCGCTGGTCTAGCTGCCAAAAACAAACAAACTAATAAAGAAAATAGCGCAAAAGATAACAGTAATAAGAAAAAAGGAGCAGCAACTGCAGCTGGTGCGGCCGGAGTTGGTGCAGCTGCTTCAGGAGGAGGAACACCTCCAAACGGTGGCAATGGTAATGGAAACGGCGGTAATGATGGATCAAATAAATTCAAGAAAGCCATCATCCCAATAATTGCTGCGATACTAATTCTTGGTGCATTAGCATTATTCTTAGGTATGTATTTAAATGGAACCAACAAAGATAACGGTAAAGAATTAGCTGACAAAACATCACAAACTGATAGTGCTTCTAAGAAAAAAGCTGATGAAAAAGCAGCCAAAGAAAAAGAAAAATCAGATCAAGCTAAAAAAGATAAAGCAGACAAAGAGAAAAAAGCAAAAGATAAAGCAGATGCCAATAAAGATGCAAATCAAGACTCAAATGATTCTGCTAACAATGATGGAGATGCTGCAACAAATGAAGCAGCTCAAAATGCAAACCAAGATCCAAATAATACAAATCAAAATGCACAAAACAATAATCAATACAACCAGAATGCGAACCAGAATGCACAAAGCAACCAAAATCAATCTCAAGGTTCTCATACTGTAACAGGTAAAGAAAACTTATATCGTATAGCTATCCAATATTATGGTAGTGGTTCAACAGAAAACGTTGAAAAAATCAGACGAGCGAATGGTATTTCTGGTAATGAGATCTCACAAGGTCAAAATTTAGTTATACCATAGGCATAAACAAAAGGGGATGGAATTATGTATTTAACCAATATTATGATACCAAAGGAGAAGTGCTACATTGCACATCCTAAAGATTCGATTCATTCTGCCTTAGACAAACTAGAACATCATGGAATCGATGGACTACCAGTTGTAGCAGAAGGAAAGTATTTAGGTATGATTACAAGATATAGTATATTTAGACATTATTTCTTCAAAAAAGAAAATGTCTCTAGGGATGAATTTATTTCGAATACCATAATAGAAGAGATACTTACTTTAGACTTACATTCTTTAAATGAAAACAAAGTAGTTGAAGAATCTCTACTAAATTTACAAGATTTTCCTATAGTAGCAGTCGTAAATGACGACAAAGATTTTCTCGGTGTCGTAACACGTTACGATTTAATGGATCAATTCAAATCTGCTTTTGGTATGAAACAAAAAGGGGTAAGAATTGCAGTTACTTCAGTAGATGCAGAAGGACGTATTAAACGTTTATCTAATATTATATCTAAATTCAAATTGAATACGATATCATTTGTTACATTTGATGAAACTGACAAAATGTACCGTAGAATGATTATAAAAGTAGAAAATTCAAACAACATAGATAAATTTGTTAAACATTTATCTAAAAACGGCTTTAAAGTATTAGATGTTAGTGAAACATAATTCAATATCATGTTTAAGATGGCACTTTGTTAAAACAAAGTGCCATTTTATTTTATTCATAACTTATAATTGGTATAATAACAAAGGTATAAAATAAGGAGTGAAAGAAATGCAAGAAATTGAAAGCTTAATTATTGGTGGCGGCCCATGTGGACTAAGTGCAGCTATCGAACAAAAACGAATGGGCATTAATACAATTATCATCGAAAAAGGAAATATTGTAGATGCAATATACAAGTATCCAACACATCAAACATTCTTTTCTTCCAGTGATAAATTAGGCATTGGAGATGTACCTTTTATAGTTGAAGATCTTAAACCTAAAAGAAACCAAGCACTTGTGTACTATAGAGAAGTCGTAAAACATCATCAACTAAATATTAGAACGTTCGAAGAAGTTTTAACTGTGAAAAAAATTGATAATCGTTTTCTTGTAACAACTACTAAACAAACATATAAAGTTAGATTTTTGACGATTGCGACAGGATATTATGGGCAACCAAATCAACTTGATGTTGAAGGACAAGAATTAGATAAAGTAATGCATTACTTTAAAGAAGCACATCCATACTTTAACCAAGACGTAGTTATTATTGGTGGTAAAAATTCAGCAGTTGATGCAGCAATAGAACTTGAAAAAGCTGGGGCAAATGTTACCGTATTATATCGAGGTACTGAATACTCTAAAAGTATAAAACCATGGATTCTACCTAACTTTGAATCCTTAGCAAAAAACGAAAAAATACAAATGCATTTTAATAGCCAGGTTGAGAAAATAGATGAACAAACATTAACATTTAATAAAGATGGTAAATCATATACTATCCATAACGATTTTGTATTTGCTATGATTGGCTATCACCCAGATTATAAATTTTTAGAGTCATGTGGTGTTGATATCGTTACGAATGAATTTGGTACTGCACCATCATTTAATAAGGATACTATGGAATCTAATGTAGAAAATCTATATATAGCTGGCGTCATTGCTGCAGGTAATGACGCAAATACAATCTTTATAGAAAACGGTAAATATCATGGTGGCACGATTGCACAAGATATTGATAGAAAGAAAAAGACACCATTAGAATCATAATCCTAAACAGCAATATCAAAGTCTGAGACGACATTCGTAAAAACCTAAATCAAAAACGAGAAAATCATGCTACACAATGATTTTCTCGTTTTTTCATGATCGAACATCGTTAATAATTAAATTTTTAGTTCAACTTTTGTGAAGGATTACAAAGTCATGGAATAAATCTATAGTTAATCTACGACTTCAACAAAAAACTAGACTACTTATATTCTATTGAATTCAGAATATAAGTAGCCTAGAAATCGTATTTTTATAAAGTATACGTATTTAATAATTTTTAGTTATTTTCTTGATAATTAACCAAAATACTCAACTAACTTTTCTTTAGATAAATCATTACTTAATCCTACTAACAATTTCAATCTTGCTTTTTGGCCATTTAGTCCGTTAGAAAGAATGATTCCCATTTCTTGTAATTGGTATCCACCGCCTTCATATGCATATATACCACCTACGATACCATTAAATGAACGTGAGACCATCACTACGGGAATATTTGCATCCATTAGGGCATTTATACCCTTTAATGCTGTCGGAGGCAAATTACCTTGTCCTAAAGCTTCAATGATTAATCCATCATAATTTTGTTCTACAAAAAATTGCAGTATATCACTTGATAGGTCCATATGTGCTTTTACGATACCAATCTTAATTTCTGGATTGATATGGGGATATTTAGTGGATTCAAACGGTTGATGATGAAACAATACATGTGTTTTAGTCACGCTACCAATTGGTCCATAGTTAGGACTTTGAAATGTACTTGTATTTGATGTATGCGTTTTTGTTACGTTCTTAGCTGTATGTATTTCATCGTTAAATACAACCATTACACCTTTATTTTGTGCTTCGTCCGATGATGCTACTTTAAGTGCAGATATATAATTATACAAGCCATCTGAACCAATTTCGTTTGAAGATCTCATAGCCCCAGTTAAAATAATAGGCAATTTAGTATCAATAGTTAAATCTAATAAGTATGCTGTTTCTTCTAATGTATCCGTACCATGTGTAATGACAAATGCATCATATTTATCTTGTTGTATTGATTCCGTAATAATTTCTTTCAATTTGATAATATAATGATTGTTCATATGTGGAGAAGGTATTTGAAAAGGATTAATCTCTGTTATATCACCTAATGATTTTATAAAAGCTTGATGTTTATGCATTGGATGCTCTGAATTAGTTTCTACTTTCCCTGTGTCTTTATCTTCAGACATGCTTATTGTCCCGCCTGTATGAAGTACTAGAATTCTCTTCATATCTTTCCTCCTATTCATATGATTATAATTTATGATAAAATATATAAGATTAAAGAACAAGTGAGGTTAATTAAATGAATAAAATAAATATTGCAATTGATGGACCAGCTGCTGCTGGTAAAAGTACGATCGCCAAGTTGGTAGCTCAACATTTTAATATGATTTATGTTGATACTGGTGCAATGTATAGAGCGATAACGCTATTTTATATACAAGAAAATAGTGAAGATTTTGATGAATTAGTTAAGAAGATTAATCTAGAAATCATTTTGAAAGATGGTCAACGTGTAAACTTAAATGGTGAAGATGTTACAGAACGTATTCGAGAAAATGATGTTACAGAAAAAGTTTCATATGTAGCATCTAAAGAACCTGTTAGAACGTTTTTAGTAGAAGAGCAACAAAAGCTAGCAAATCAAAAAAATGTCGTCATGGATGGTCGAGATGTTGGAACTACTGTACTACCGGATGCAGAATTAAAAATATACATGATTGCTTCTGTTGAAGAAAGAGCAAATAGAAGGTTTAAAGACAATGAGTTAAGAGGTATTAAATCTGATATCGAATCTTTAAAAACAGATATTGAAAGACGAGATCAATACGATATGAATAGAGAAATATCACCGTTAGTTAAAGCTGAAGATGCAATTAGTATTGATACAACAGGATTATCAATTGATGAAGTAACAAATAAAATTATTGAATTAGCGAATGTCAAATTGACAAAATAATACGAATTTCTTGACAATTAAGCGTCTTTATAAGAAGTTAATATTAAGCTATTTATTTAAAGGAGGCAATTTTGATGACGGAAGAATTCAACGAATCCATGATAAATGAAGTAGAAGAAGGTGACAAAGTAAAGGGTACTGTACAACAAATAGAAGATAAACATGTTGTTGTACACATAGAAGGTGGTAAATTTGATGGCATTATTCCAATTAGCCAACTATCTACCCAACATATCGAAAATGCCAATGAAGTCGTCAATATTGGTGATGAAATCGAAGCTTTCGTAACTAAGATTGAACAGAACGAAGAAAGTGGTCATTATATATTGTCTAAACGAAAATTAGACGAAAACTTATCATACGAAAAACTACAAACAATCCTAGATAATAATGAAACAATTGATGCTGAAGTTACTGAAGTTGTTAAAGGTGGATTAGTAGTTGATGCTGGTATGAGAGGATTTATTCCTGCCTCTTTAATTTCAGTCGACTATATTGAAGATTTCTCGGATTATTTAGGTAAAGTATTGACTTTAAAGGTAGAAGAATTAGACCAAGCGAATAATCGAGTGATATTAAGTCACAAGAAAGTAGAACAAGAAACATTATCTACTAAGAAAGACGAAATAATGAATAACATTTCACAAGGTGACGTCATTGAAGGAAAAGTTGCTAGAATTGCAAATTTCGGTGCTTTCATTGATTTAGGCGGTGTTGATGGTCTTGTTCATGTTTCGGAATTATCGCATGATCATGTTAAATCTCCTGAAGAAGTTGTTAAAGTAGGAGATGTCGTGAAGGTTAAAGTACGTGCAGTTGATCGTGAAGCAGAAAGAATTTCTTTATCAATTAAAGATACATTACCAAGCCCATTTGAAGTAATTGATGAAAAGTTCAGCGTTGGAGACACTGTGACTGGTAAAGTTGTACGACTAGCGCAATTTGGTGCTTTTGTTGAAATCGCACCAGGTTTACAAGGATTAGTACACATTTCTCAAATTAGCCATGAACATATCGGCAATCCTGACGAAGTTCTTCAAAGAGGCCAAGAAGTTCAAGTTAAAATTTTAAGTATAGATAAAGAAGAAGAAAGAATTTCATTATCAATTAAAGAAACGATTGAACAAGTTAATGATTTCGATGAATCTTATTTAAATCAGTCTGACTCTGATGATGATAACCCTACTTTAGGTGATGTCTTCGGGGATAAACTTAAAAACTTCAAACTATAATAAACAACATATAAATTTAAAGGCAAACCTAAACAAAATCATATGATTTGTTAGGTTTGCCTTTTTATAATAAATAACAATCGTTATATAGATACGTCAATTATGATATTCGATAGGCTAATCAACAATGATATGTTAAAATAAAAAAGATTATGAATGAGAGGAAGACGGTTATGACAAAACCCATTATAGCGATTGTAGGAAAACCTAATGTTGGCAAATCTACAATTTTTAATAGAATTATTGGTGAAAGAGTATCAATAGTTGAAGATACACCAGGTATTACAAGAGATAGAATATATTCAAGCGGTGAATGGTTAACACATGATTTCAATTTAATTGATACAGGTGGAATTGATTTAGGAGACGAACCATTTCAAAAACAAATTAGAGCACAAGCTGAAGTAGCAATTGATGAATCAGATGTGATAATCTTTATGGTTAATGGTAGAGAAGGTGTAACACAAGCAGATGAAATGGTTGCGCGTATACTTTACAAATCTAACAAACCAGTTGTACTTGCAGTGAACAAAATCGATAATCCGGAAATGAGAAGCGATATTTATGATTTCTATTCATTAGGATTCGGCGAACCATTTCCTATATCTGGATCACACGGCTTAGGTTTAGGTGATTTATTAGATGAAGCGGCTAAACACTTCCCAACAAATGAAGATCCAGATTATGATGACGAAACAATTAGATTATCTTTAATTGGGCGACCTAATGTTGGTAAATCTAGCTTAATTAACGCCATTCTTGGAGAGGAACGTGTTATCGTTTCTCCAATTGCCGGTACGACTAGAGATGCAATTGATACGTTATATACAGTAGATGACCAAGAATACGTATTAATTGATACTGCCGGAATGAGAAAAAAAGGTAAAGTATATGAAAGTACTGAAAAATATTCAGTTCTACGTGCTTTAAAAGCAATAGAACGATC
The DNA here is from genome assembly GCF_002902525.1 of Mammaliicoccus stepanovicii. Lineage (GTDB taxonomy): Bacteria > Bacillota > Bacilli > Staphylococcales > Staphylococcaceae > Mammaliicoccus > Mammaliicoccus stepanovicii. The sequence continues at coordinate 19,748 of NZ_PPQZ01000102.1, read as the reverse complement.
TAACGTTGTGCTCGTTGTAATAGATGCAGAAGAAGGCATTATTGAGCAAGACAAAAAAGTTGCAGGCTATGCACATGAAGCGGGTAAAGCAATTGTTATCGTCGTAAATAAATGGGATACAGTAGAAAAAGATTCTAAAACTATGAAAAAATTCGAAGAAAAAGTTAGAGACAACTTCCAATTTTTAGATTACGCACCAATTGCATTTGTTTCAGCACTAGAAAAATCAAGATTAAAAACTTTATTCCCATTAATCCAAATGGCAGATGAAAACCATCGTAAACGCGTTCAAAGTTCTACTTTAAATGAAGTGATTACAGATGCTGTAGCGATGAATCCTACACCAACAGATAACGGCAGACGACTTAACATATTCTATGCAACACAAGTTGCGATACAACCACCAACATTTGTTGTATTCGTGAATGATGCAGAATTGATGCATTTCTCATATAAACGATTTTTAGAAAATCGAATTAGAGATGCATTTGGATTCGAGGGAACGCCTGTCCATTTAATCTCAAGAAAAAGAAACTAATACTAAAAGGATTGATTACTATGACAAATATTACTGTGTTCGGTACTGGAAGCTGGGGTACTGCTTTAGCTAATGTACTAGCTGATAATGATCATAACGTATTAATGTGGGGCAAGACTGAAGAAACAATCAACGAAATTAATACTGAACATTCAAATAATAAATATTTAAAAAATATTACAATAAACGAAACGATCAAAGCTACATTAGACTTAAAAGATGCTGTTCATCATGCATCAATTTTCGTAATTGCAGTACCGACGAAAGCAATTCGTGAAGTAACATCACATATTAGTGAAGTTGCAGATGGAAAGAAAATGTTTTTACACGTTTCTAAAGGTATTGAACCTAAAACGTTCAAGAGAATATCAGAAATGATTTTCGAATCTATTGATCCAAAAATTAATGGAGGCATTTCTGTATTATCTGGACCAAGTCACGCTGAAGAAGTAGCAATTAAACATCCGACAACAGTTTCTGTCTCATCAGAAAACGATGAAGTTGCTAAATTAGCACAAGATTTATTTATGACGGACTACTTTAGAGTTTATACAAACAATGACTTAATTGGCATTGAAATTGGTGGCGCTTTAAAAAATATTATAGCATTAGCTGCAGGTATAACGGATGGATTAAATTATGGCGATAATGCTAAGGCCGCGCTTATTACACGTGGGTTAGCAGAAATTACACGTCTTGGCGTTAAAATGGGTGCAGACCCTATGACTTTCTTAGGTTTAGGTGGAATAGGCGATCTAATCGTAACTTGTACGTCCGTACACTCTAGAAATTGGAAATGCGGTAACATGTTAGGTAAAGGCGCGACATTGAATGAGGCATTAGAAGAGATGAATATGGTAGTTGAAGGTGTTCGAACAACTGAAGCAGCTTATTATTTAGCACAAGAATACAATGTAGAAATGCCAATTACATCAGGATTATATCGCGTATTATTTGAAGATTATCCTGTTGAAGAAGGCGTCAAAGATTTAATGGGACGCGACAAAAAATCAGAGAATATTTAGTAAGCGAGGTATACAAATGTTCAATATATCAAGAATGGATTTAATGTGGGTTTCTTTTTATTCAATTGGATTTATGATTTTAGCAATCATACTCGTTTATCTATCTAGATTCAAATTTAGCAATAAGATTTTAAGTGGCATCACAATGTTACTTGCCGTTATATCACTTATAATGGCGGGTATATTTATGATTGTAGTATTAGGTGGTTCAAGCCATGCTTAAACATAAACGATTGTATACACTTATACTCACTTGTACGATTCTACTATCAGCATGTGCATTTCCAGATAATAAAAAGGCTGAAAATCAAGTGCCAGCAAATGACCAATTAAACATGGTTCAAACAGCAGTAGATGAATATCAAAAAGCAAATAATGGATTATTACCGATTAAAGAACGAGATGAAAGTTATTCACTTTATTTGAAACACCCAGTTGATTTTAATAAGTTAAAACCAAAATTTTTATCACAATTACCCGGAAACTCATTTGAAAATGGTGGGATTTATCAGTATGTCATTATGGATGTAGATAAAAATCCTACAATTAATTTAGTAGATTTAAGAACTTCCGAAGTACTTAAAGATATTAGAATTAGAATAGATGCTAGTGGTAAACCATTACAACTAGGTAAGAAAGTAGCACCAAATGTATATGAATTGGATTATAAAAAATATGGTTTCAAAAAGAAACCAACTGTTCCAAGTCCATATAGTAATGAAAGATTACCTGTATATATGAATGGTGGTAATGATTTCGTCATAGACTATCGATTAGATTTAGCGAAGGTCATTAAAAAACAAAAATCACTACCAAAACCAGGAACTGACATTAGATATTTATTGTATAAGGATTCACCAATCTTACCGGCTTATTCACCAGAATTTACAATAAATGACAAAAAAGAGCCTGTTTTTAAATCAAAAGTGAAAAAATATTAAAAAAAAGTGAGAAATAAGCCAATTAACGCTTGTTAATCGTTGCAGTGACACAGGTTGTTGTGTTAAAGTCTTATCATAATGGTATTATACATATCATTAGATAACCTTTTGGGAGGTGAATTTGAAATGAACAAAACAGAATTAATCAACTCAGTAAGTGAAAAAGCTGATTTAACTAAAAAAGAAGCAGGTCTTGCTGTAGATGCAGTGTTCGAATCAATTCAAAAATCTTTATCTGACGGTGAAAAAGTACAATTAATTGGTTTCGGTAACTTTGAAGTACGCGAAAGAGCTGCTCGTAAAGGACGTAACCCACAAACTGGTAAAGAGATTGATATCCCTGCAAGCAAAGTTCCAGCTTTTAAAGCAGGTAAAGCATTAAAAGATGCAGTTAAATAATTAATTGTATCTGTGAGTTTGAGGCTATGTAGTTTCTGCTCAAATAGAGGGTCACTTCATTAGATTTTAATAGTCTAATAAGTGATCTTTTTTATTTGTCTAAATTCTTTAATTTATGCATTTTCATTTCAATTAACTTAGTGTTAAGATATATAAGTGATAATGCTGAGGTGAGAAGATGAATGAAATAGAAAAAATATACAAATCAGATATTACTGATCTATTAAAAGGTGTACATAATAGTAAAATTCCAGATGTAAACCCAATTATTGCAACTATACTTAATGATTTAAATATAAGTCATTATGCAAAGCTTGCTACAATATCGATTGATGCTTCTATGCGTTTTTTAAACCGTATAGGTGAGCCGAATGTTTCAAATCAAGATATATTAATTGGTGACCTTGTAAGTGCATATTTTTATAAATGTGCTACTTTAAACAGAGATTTACAGTTTTTAGATATTATGACAAAAGCAATTAGTAAACAAAATGAATTAAAAGAGACTTTGAAATCAGATTCATCTGAACAATATGTTGAATCACAAAAAGAAATAGAGTCAATATTCATCATTACTTTGCTTGATTATTATGAAATAAATCTTGATAAAGACAATATTAAAAATGAAATATATGCATATTATAATTAAAAGACTTTAAAATCAAAGGAATGAATAAAAAGTGGATAATAAATCAAAATCAGAACATGTTCATCATGTATTCCAAAATATATCTGGCAAGTATGACACACTCAATAATATAATTAGTTTTGAACAACATAAAAGATGGCGTAAGCTAGTAATGAGAGAAATGAATGTTAAACCTGGTTCAAAGGCATTAGATGTATGCTGTGGAACTGCTGATTGGACTATTCAACTTAGTCATGCAGTAGGTCCATATGGAGAAGTAATGGGTATAGACTTCAGTGAAAATATGTTAGAAGTTGGCCATAAAAAAACTGAAAACATGGCTAACATACATTTAATACATGGAGATGCTATGGCATTACCATTTGAAGATAATGAATTTGATTATGTGACTATTGGTTTTGGTCTAAGAAATGTTCCTGACTACAAGCATGTATTGAGTGAACTTAAAAGAGTGGTCAAGCCAGGTGGAATGGTTGTATGCCTAGAAACAAGCCAACCAACTTTGCCAGTATTCAAACAATTATATAGTTTCTATTTCAAAAATATTATGCCGTTATTTGGTAAATTATTTGCGAAATCATTGCAAGAATATAATTGGTTACAAGAGTCTGCTCAAAACTTCCCTGACAAAAAGAAACTAGCTCAAATGTTTGCAGAAGTTGGATATGAAAGAATAAAGGTCAAAACTTTCACAGGTGGCGTATCTGCTATGCATTTAGCTTATAAACCTAAATAATAAGGTGATTACATGTATGATAAAACAATGATAAATTTAAATAAAGAAGTTAAAGAAGTAGAGAAACTATTAAATAGTTTCATTGATAGTGATCAACAAACAATCAATGATGCTTGTAGATACCTCTTGTCATCAGGAGGTAAACGTATTAGACCTTTATTCACTTTAATTGCAAGCCAATTTGGAGATAGCGAATCCAATGACGTCAGAACAATTGCTACAACACTCGAACTTATACATATGGCTAGTTTAGTACATGATGATGTAATAGATAAGAGTGACAAACGAAGAGGTAAACCGACAATCTCTAAAAAATGGGACGTACAAACCGCTGTATTAACTGGGAACTACCTATTATCTCAGTCTTTAAATGCAGTGAGTAGAATAGAACATCCTAAACTACATGAACGATTAGCAGACGGAATTATTGAGGTTTGTAAAGGTGAACTCTTTCAATTTGAGGACCAGTTTGTAATCAACCAATCTATTACGAATTATTTACGTAGAATAAAACGTAAAACAGCATTGTTAATTTCCTTATCTACAGAATTAGGAGCTTATAGTGCAAATACGGATGATATTACAGCAGAAAAACTCAAAAAAATTGGCTATTACATTGGAATGAGTTATCAAATTATTGATGATATATTAGATTTTACAAGTACTGAGAAAAAACTAGGCAAGCCAGTAGGTTCTGATTTAAGAAATGGACATTTAACATTACCCGTCCTCTTAAGAATGAAAAATTCATCACAATTTAAAAATAAAATTACGCAATTAGATACAGCTACGTCATCAGTAGTATTTGATGAAATTATCGAAGAAGTTATTCATTCACAAGAATTACAACATGCTAAAAGTGTTAGCAATAACTATTTAAAGAAAGCTGAAGATCTTATTCATTCTTTAAAAAATGAACAAGGTAAAAAGTTGCTTTTTGAAATAATAAACAAAATAAGTGACAGAAACCATTAGAAAGCGCTTGCAACTACCTTTAGACAATGATAAACTTATCATGGTTTTACTAAAACAAAGGTAGGGATTACGAAATGGAAAGAACTTTTTTAATGATTAAACCCGATGCAGTACAAAGAAATTTAATTGGGGAAGTAGTATCTAGAATTGAAAATAAAGGATTAAAATTAGTAGCAGCAAAATTATTCCAAGCTAATGAAGAACTTGCTAAAGAACATTATTCAGAACATGTTGAAAAACCATTCTTTAATGGCTTAGTTGATTTTATTACATCTGGACCAGTATTCGCAATGGTTGTTGAAGGCAATAATGTTGTTGAAGTAACACGTACATTAGTAGGTGAAACAAATCCAGCTAAAGCAGCACCTGGCACAATAAGAGGTGACTATGGTGTCGATTTAGGAAGAAATATTATTCATGGATCAGATTCAAACGAATCTGCTAAACGTGAAATCGGATTATGGTTTAACGATGCTGAATTAAATGATTATAAATTAAACAACGAAGCATGGGTATACGAGAAATAATATAAATAAAAAGAAGCAATCATTATTGATATGCTTCTTTTTATTTATATTATTCCGTTTACTTTTTGTTAATTTAACGCGCTAAATATGATATGATTAATTTTACATTTAATTAATAGTAGGGAGAGATTATATGCGTTACTTAACATCTGGTGAATCACATGGACCGCAATTAACCGTCATTATTGAAGGAGTCCCAGCTAATTTAAAAATAGACGTAAATGATATAAACGAAGAAATGTTCAAACGACAAGGCGGGTATGGCCGTGGGCGTCGTATGCAAATTGAGAAAGATTCTGTTGAAATCGTATCTGGGGTTAGACATGGTTATACACTCGGAAGTCCAATAACACTAATCGTAACGAATGATGATTTTAAACATTGGAGAAAAATAATGGGTGCTGACGCATTGACTGAAGAAGAGCAAGAAAATATGAAACGTGTCATTACTAAACCTCGTCCTGGACATGCAGATTTAGTTGGTGGTATGAAATACAACCATAGAGATTTAAGAAACGTTCTAGAACGTTCTTCTGCGCGTGAAACTGCCGCAAGAGTAGCAGTAGGTGCAGTCTCTAAAATATTACTTAAAGCATTAGACATTAATATATTTTCAAGAGTAATTGAAATTGGTGGCATTAAAGATGATTATGAATATACTTTAGAAGAAGTTAAAGCCAATATTGATCATAATGATGTAAGATGTATTAATGATGAAGTAGCTGAAAAAATGAGAAACCGAATTGATCAAGCTAAGAAAGATGGCGATTCAATAGGCGGTATTGTAGAAGTAGTAGTTGAGAATATGCCAGCAGGAATTGGAAGCTATGTTCATTATGATAGAAAATTAGATGGTAGGTTATCTCAAGCAGTTGTCAGTATAAATGCATTCAAAGGTGTTAGTTTTGGTGAAGGATTCAAAGTAGCTGAAAAACCTGGTAGTGAAATTCAAGATGAAATTGCGTATAACAAAGACATTGGATATTATCGATTGTCTAATCATCTAGGTGGTTTCGAAGGCGGTATGTCAAATGGGATGCCGATTGTGATTAATGGTGCTATGAAACCTATTCCGACTTTATATAAACCATTGAATTCTGTTGATATTGAATCGAAAGAAGACTATAAAGCAACGATTGAACGTTCAGATAGTTGTGCGGTCCCAGCAGCTAGTGTTGTTTGTGAACATGTTGTAGCATTTGAAATTGCTAAAGCAATCATGGAAGAATACCAATCTAACCATATCGACCAATTACAAGATGCTGTGAAAAACCATCGTAATTGGAATTTGAACTTCTAGGTGATTATATGATATTTGAGACGACATATCCTAATAACAATTATCCTATTATTTTAAAAGAACATGCTTTAAGTGAACTACATGCATTCTTCAAAGAAGATGAACAAAATATTGTACTAATTGACCAAGATGTTTATCAATTACACCGACAATATATTAAATCATGTTTAAGTCAATACGATATAAAGTTTTTAACTATTGTTAGTGGAGAAGCATGTAAAGATCTTTCGTATTTTGAATCAGTATGTGACAAATTATTATCAATGAATATAACGAGACAATCACAACTTATTGCAATAGGTGGTGGTGCGACAGGTGACTTCGTTGGTTTTCTTGCTGCAACATTGTTAAGAGGCATTGATTTTATACAAGTACCTACAACATTGCTTGCTCATGATTCAGCGATAGGTGGTAAAGTAGGGATTAATTCAACAGTTGGAAAAAATTTAATCGGAGCTTTTCATAGACCACGTGCTGTAATTTATGACTTATACTTCTTAAACACACTTCCGACTACTGAAATTAGAAGTGGATATGGCGAAATATATAAACATGCTATTTTAAACAGTGAAGAAAAGGTTAATCAATTAATGAACGTATACCCATCGATCAAGGAATTAGAACGCTTAAATGATATAGAGCATTATTTAAAGATGGGTATTGAGACGAAGCTCAAAATTGTCATTGAAGACGAATTTGAAAGTGGTGTCCGTAAAAATTTAAATCTTGGTCATACATTTGGTCACGGTCTAGAATATTTAACTAAAATATCTCACGGTGAAGCGGTCATGATCGGTATATTATTCCAAAAAGTTATCAATCAACATATTACACATTATGATAACCATGATAGTATATTTAAATTCATCAACTACTTAAAAGAAATTGGTTATCCATTAAGTATTTTATACGCAGTAGAAACAGAAATAGATGCTATTTTTGAATACATGAAAAAAGACAAAAAAAATATTGGCCAATCAATTCAAATGGTTTTACAAGACGGAGATGGTTCGTTTACAATTGAATCCGTTTCTAAAGAACAAGTATTAGATGCATTTACTGAGCTTAAATCTCTAATTAATGAGTAGAAGGAGTCCTATCGAAATGGAAGATGTATATAAAGTAATAGATGATATTCATATGAAAAATATCGATAAATTAGATGAAAAAATTAATCGTGTACTACAATCAGACGATCACGATGCGTTGTTCATGTTAGGTGAGACATTATATAAATATGGTATTGTGGATCAAGGTGTCAAAATTTTCGAAGAATTATACTTACTTTATCCAGATGAAAATGAACTACTTGTTTATTATATTGAAGGACTGATTGATCAAAACCAATTAGATAAAGCACATGAAGTTTTATATAACAGTCCACATTCTACCGAAAAATTAATGCTTGAAGCAGATTTGTATCAACAACAAGGTCTATTTGAAGTTGGAATTGAGAAGTTAATTGAAGCAAAAGAAATGGAACCTGATGATATCGTCATTACATTTGCTTTGGCAGAAATGTATTATTATGATGGTCAATATTTAAAAGCAATTTCTAATTATGAAACGATTACGCAAACTGGTGAAGATTTAATAAATGGCATATCTATATATGCACGAATGGCAGATTCCAGTTTACAAAGTGGTGCATATGAAGAGGCAATTAAATATTATCAAAATGTATCAGATATGGATATGACAGCAGAAGATTACTTTAAACAAGCTATTAGTTACCAAAAAAATGACCTTACTTTCGAAGCTATTAAACAATTAGAGAAGTTATTACAAAAAGACCCTGACTTTATGCAAGCATATCACTACCTATTCCAAATATATGAATCTGAGAAAGATTATGATAAAGCAATCGAAATAGGTAAAGAAGGACTTAGATTAAATGCTTACTATAAAGAATTAATGGCAGACACAGGTCGATTAATGCTAACTAAAAATGATGAAAATGGTGCTATTTTACTACAAGACGCTTTAACAGTGGATCCATCATATACTGAAGCAGCGATTATTCTTGCTGACTACTATCGTGATAAAGATAATACAACGGGTCTAATCAATTTATTAACTTATGTAGATGAAGATGATATTGATCCCGTAGTTTGTTGGCACGTGGCATATGCATTTGGTATAGAAGAACGCGATAAAGAAGCGCAACATTTTTATGAAATGGCTTATCCAGATTTAATAAAAAATATTGATTTCTTAAATGACTACTATCACTATTTAATTGAAATCGGACAAGTTGATACTGCTAAAGAAATATTAGAGTCAATTCGTAAGCTTGATCCAGAAAATCCTTACTGGGATCAAGAATATGAAAGATTACAATAAGAAGGTCTTTATAAATGGATCAAACATGGCTTAATTATGAGAAACAACGGTTTATAGAATATATTTTATATCAATATGATTTCAAAGCTACGGAAAGTGTATGGATTTTAAATTTATTAAAAAGTAACCCCATATATTTATCCAATATATCATTTATTAAAACCGTGAATCATGATCGTGTATTATCAATAAGTACAAAAGATTCCAATCAGTTGCCTTTACTTTATTGTAAGAATCAGTTTTGCATTGATGATGGACGTCAAATATTCCATGATATAAGGTTAGATCAATCGCATATTCATGTATTATTGTACTTAAATAAGCGTGATGATCGACTGAATAGGATATGTCTGCTGCAAAAGTTAGTTGAATACTTTAATAAAGATGGACAAACACAGTTCTTAAGTCAATACCGTAATCATTTAACGATGGATCATTGGGAACAAATGATAAGAAGCGAAATTGATAAAGCTTTAGATAATAATGATCAAAAAACATTTCTTGAAATGACTAAAATAATGCAATACATTATTGAGTTAGGGGAACATTAAACATGTTATTTAATCACATAGACTTAAAAGAATTAAAAAATAATCTTGAATATATAGATACAGCAATTATTCCAGTTGCAAATTTAGATATGACAAATCAATTACTCACTTCTTGTGACAAAAGTGAAACAATTCAATTAGTTGGCATGTTAAGCGAAAAACAATTTAAAGGTAGATTGTTATTAACACCGACTTTCTTTACTACAAATAATGAGTTTGAACATGTTAAATCTTTTATTCAAGAAGTTAAAAACTATGGACTAACAAATATCATTCTATTAACGAGCGAACACATAGAATTAAATAGTGAATGTGACGTTTATTCTGTGAACACAATTCCAATGGGTGATTTAGATGATGAAATGAAACGTTCATTAATCGATGACGAAGTTAAAAACTTCATGAAATTCATTATCAAATCTTGGAACAAAAATTAATTCACAAGATATAAATGTTTTATACTCAATCTTAAAGAGCATTTTTAAGATTGGGTATTTTTTATTTAACATTACGATTGCATCGGATTCTTTTCGAATAATTTAATGTCCATTTTTGTAGAAATTTTACATGACTTCACAATTTACGACATATTAGTAAATAAAACCTAAAGAAATAAATATTTAAATTGTGACAAAGCGTTGACCGTCTTGACATAATAGGCTAAAATTAAATTGTCCTAGTTATAAAAGAACGATTAATAGAGGGGGGAATCTAGATGAGCCAACGTGTCACACGACGCCAATTTTTAAACTATTCATTAATGGGTGTTGGGTCATTTATGGCTGCTGGTATGATTTTACCTATGGGTAGATTTGCGCTTGATCCTGTTTTTAAAGCAGATGCGAAAGGCGACATGATTGCTACAGGCGTAAAAGAGTCAGAACTTGGCAAGGATCCTATAAAAGTGGATTTCAAATTTGAACAAGAAGATGCTTGGTACACAAGTGAAGTTACCGAATTTGCTTGGGTGTATAAAGATGGTAAGGATATTGTAGCATTATCACCGGTCTGTAAACATTTAGGATGTACAGTTCAGTGGAATGGTAGTGACTCCAATCCAAATCAATTCTATTGTCCATGTCATAGCGGCCGTTATGAAAAGAATGGTAAAAACATTCCTGGTACGCCACCATTAGCACCATTAGATCAATATGATGTTGCTGTTAAAGGCGGTATAGTACAAATCGGTAATAAACATGAAAACAAACTAGCTAAATAAGGAGGGATTAACTATGATCGATAAAATCTATGATTGGGTCGATGACAGACTTGATATTACACCAATTTGGCGCGATATTGCTGATCATGAGGTGCCAGAGCATGTTAACCCTGCTTATCACTTTTCAGCTTTCGTTTATTGCTTTGGTGGTTTAACGTTTTTCATAACAGTTATACAAGTATTGTCAGGTATGTTCTTAACAATGTATTACGTACCAGATATAGTAAATGCTTGGAAATCAGTATACTACTTACAACATGATGTTGCCGCTGGTGTTATCGTCCGTGGTATGCACCATTGGGGAGCAAGTTTAGTAGTAGTCATGATGTTTTTACATACACTTCGTGTATTCTTTACAGGATCATATAAACAACCTAGAGAATTAAACTGGGTAGTAGGCGTGTTAATATTCTTTGTAATGCTTGGTTTAAGTTTTACAGGATATTTATTACCATGGGATATGAAAGCATTATTCGCAACAAAAGTAGGTCTACAAATTGCAGAATCTGTACCTATTATTGGACCATGGGTTAAGACATTATTAGCAGGGGATGCTGAAATAGTTGGTGCACAGACTCTTACTCGTTTCTTTGCGATACATGTATTCTTCCTACCTGCTGCACTATTCGCGTTACTAGCAGCACACTTTATAATGATCAGAAAACAAGGTATTTCAGGTCCACTATAAACTTAACGTGAATAAATGAAAAAGGAGGTCATGCGACATGCATCGCGGTAAAGGGATGAAGTTTGTTGGTGACTCAAGAATAAAGTCATACGACAAACCAAAGTTAAATAGAGATTATTCAGAATTTCCAGGTCGTACAGAAAGTTTCTGGCCTGACTTTCTACTTAAAGAATGGATGACTGGCGCTGTATTCTTAGTTGCATTCTTGTGTTTAACAGTAGCACATCCATCGCCACTTGAACGTGTGGCGGATCCATCTGATACGGGTTATACACCTTTACCAGACTGGTATTTCTTATTCTTATATCAAATACTTAAATATTCATTTGCATCTGGACCATACAATACATTCGGTGCAATCGTCTTACCAGGTATTGCTTTCGGTGCATTAATGTTAGCACCTTGGTTAGATAGAGGACCTGAACGTAAATGGACAAAAAGACCATTTGCATCTGGATTTATGTTAATCGCAATTGCGATCTTATTCTATACTACTTGGGAATCTAGTTATTACCATGACTGGAAACAACAAGCTAAACAAGGTGAGATTGTATTCTCTAACTTAGATAAGTCAGATCCAGTTTATACAGACATTATCAAGTCAAACTGTACAAGTTGTCATGGTGGTGAATTAACTGGTGGGCAAGGTCCTAACTTAGTTGAATCCAAATTACCTAAAGAAGGCGTTCAAGGATTTGTAGAAAAAGGTGCAGGTAAAATGCCTAGCTTTAAAGATACACTTTCTAAAGATGAAATCGATAAAGTAGCGAAATATGTATCTAATTTACATGAAACTGACGCTGATGGTAAAGAATTGAAAAAATAATTAGTAAAAGCCACCAAATTTTGGTGGCTTTTTTTCAAAGGAGTATTAATCATGGCATTCTGGAAATATGTTATGGGCCAAAAGCCAATGCTAATCACTTTGTTTATTGCAAATTTATTAGGAACAATTTATGGATACATATGGTATGGCAATCAACTATTAGATAGTAAATGGTATTTTTGGCCATTTATCCCCGATAGTCCAACAGCAACATTATTTTTAATTATTGCAATTGCTGCGATTTACTTTAACAAACATCTTGGATTGTTTGAATCATTAGCATTTATAACATTAATTAAATACGGTGTGTGGGCAGTTATAATGAACTTATTTGTGATGATTCATTACGGAGAACTTGTACCAATGGCAATTATGTTAATGACTTCACATGGAATCATGGCAATACAAGCACTCATGTTCTATCCGTTATTCCATATCAAAAAATGGCATATACTCGTAACAATGATTTGGGTATTCCATAATGATGTTATTGATTATGTATTTCATCAATATCCTGTTTATAGTATGTTAAGCCAATATGAGTCTTTAATAGGATATTTTGCATTTTGGTTAAGTATTATTTCCTTTCTCTTATTATTATATTTCCAAAAAAACATCAAATTACGTTCAAAATATTTGACGTAATAGCCGTCACTACGTAATATATAACTTATCAGGGATAAAAAGGAGGAAGTTATTTGTTTTCATATATCATATATTTTATCGTTATTATGATTGTCCCTATGTACTTCCAATTCAGAGTAAAATCAACTTATAATAAGTATTCAAGAGTTCGCTCAACGAGTGGAAAGACAGGCAAGCAAGTAGCTGAAGAAATTTTAGCTGCAAACGGGATTCATGATGTAGAAGTTTTACAAGGTGAAGGGTTTTTATCAGATCATTTTGATCCAATGAAAAAACGAGTTGTGTTATCACCATCAAATTATCAACAACCAAGTGTAGCGGGTACTGCAATTGCTGCCCATGAGGTAGGACATGCAATACAACATGCACATGGTTATGGATTTTTAAAGTTTAGAACAGTTTTATTACCTTTAGCTAATTTAGGTAGTTCATTATCTTATATTATTATTTTAGCTGGTATCGTATTAACGGCTTTAAGTAATACTTTCGGAACTACGTTACTTTGGGTAGGTATTGTGTTCATGTCATTTGCTGTATTATTCTCTATTATTACTTTACCAGTCGAATTTGATGCTAGTAAGCGGGCAATGCGACAAATTGAGAAATTAAATATGGTTAATCAACAAGAATATAGACACGCCAAAAAGGTATTATCAGCTGCTGCTATGACTTATGTGGCTGCTACAGCAGTAGCAGTTGCAGAACTTGCTAGATTTATATTAATAGCAAGAAGTGGAGATTAATAATCATACATTAAAAAACTGTCTGACCAGTCAATTACAATTGATTAGTCAGACAGTTTTTTTATTACTTCAATATATTACATATAAAGCCAATCAACTTATAGTATGAGCTTCAAAGATTGTCATTATGTATACAAATACTTTATAATTTTAAATATATCAAAATAGTTGAAGGAGGAATATATAATGGATATGAAAGAAATGCAACAACAAGTTGATGCCTATATTTCTCAATTTAAAACTGGGTATTTTTCACCATTAGCAAACTTAGCAAGATTAACTGAAGAAGTTGGAGAACTTGCTAGAGAAATCAACCATGAACATGGAGAGAAAAAGAAAAAGTCTACTGAAGAACCAAATACGATTGAAGCAGAACTCGGAGATAATTTATTTGTGTTAATTTGTCTAGCTAACTCTTTAAATATAGATTTAAATAAAAGTTTTGAAGATACAATGAATAAATTTAATTCAAGAGATAAGAATAGATTTGAACGCATTAGTGAAAAAGAGGAGAATTAACATGAAGATTGGAATAACATGCTATCCTTCCATGGGTGGATCTGGAATCGTTGCAACAGAATTAGGATTAGAAATGGCAAAGAGAGGGCATGAAGTTCATTTTATTACTTCTAATATGCCATTTCGAATGAGAGAACCTGTACCTAATGTTACGTTTCACCAAGTTGATGTAAATCAATATTCAGTGTTTCAATATCCGCCATATGATATAACATTAAGCGCAAAAATAGCGGATGTAATTAATGAATATGACTTAGAAATCTTACATATGCATTATGCAGTTCCACATGCTATTTGCGGAATATTAGCGAAACAAATATCTGGAAAAGACGTAAAAATTATGACCACGTTACACGGAACAGATATAACTGTACTTGGCTATGATACTTCTTTACAAAGTGCAATTCGTTTTGGTATAGAAAAAAGTGACGTTGTTACAAGTGTAAGCAATAGTTTAAAGGAAGAAACATACGAAATCATACAACCAAATAAAGAAATTGAAACAATTTATAATTTTGTCCAAGAAGATTCATTCCCTCAAGTATATAATACGCAATTGAGAAGAGATTATGGAATTGAAGACGATGAAAAAGTCATAGTGTTCGTTTCTAATTTTAGAAAAGTTAAGCGTGTTCAAGATGTTGTTGAATCTTTCTATAAAGTCAATAAACAAGTTAAATCTAAATTACTCTTAATTGGTGATGGACCAGAATTACAAGTTGCAAGAGATAGAATTAAAGAATTAGGTATAGAGAATCACGTTCTTTATTTAGGAAAACAAGATAAGGTGAATATTTTCTATCAAATGTCTGATTTGACGTTCTTACTTAGTGAAAAAGAAAGTTTTGGTTTAGTACTATTAGAAGCTATGCTAACAGGTGTCGTACCTATAGGAAGTAATGCAGGCGGCATTAAAGAAGTCATTAAAGATGGTGTTACAGGTTATACTGTAGAAGTAGGAGATACAGACATGGCTAGTGAACGTGCAATCGCATTATTAACTAACCCTAAACTATACAAAGAAATGCAAACAGCTATGATTAAAGATGTTAAGCAAAGATTTTCATCTCAAGTTGTAGCTGACCAATATGAAGCAAGTTATCAGCAAATGTTAGGAGAATAGGATGAAAGATTTTCAACTTTTTGAGGAAGCAAAATGGGTCATCGACACTTTAGAAAACAATAATCATAAAGCATACTTTGTCGGTGGATCAGTACGAGATTATTTAATGGGTAGAGCATTATCTGATGTTGATATCACAACAAGTGCATTACCTGATGATGTTGAATTACTATTTGGAAGAACAATACCTATAGGAAAAGAACATGGCACAATCATTGTCTTAGGAAACAATCAACAATACGAAGTTACTACTTTCAGAAAAGATGGGGATTATGTTGATCATAGACGCCCACAATCTGTACAATTTGTAACGGACTTGTACGAAGATGTTGCAAGAAGAGATTTTACAATGAATGCTATCGCTATGGACACCTCTTATCAATTACATGATTATTTTAATGGTTATCAAGATATCCAAAGTAAAATCATCAGAGCTGTCGGTACACCTCTAGATAGAATGGAAGAAGATGCTCTACGCATCATGAGAGGTATAAGATTTCAAGCACAAACTAACTTTGATATTGATCCTGAAACGTTAAGTGCAATGCAACAAACTGCATATGGACTCTCACATATCGCTATAGAACGCGTCATAGTAGAATTAAAAAAATTCATACAAGGGCGTTATGTTGAAAAATCAATCCATACAATCAATCGCGTTTCTGTTTTTGAAAACTTACCATTTTTCAATAAGATCAATCATCGTGACATGTTTGTTCCTTTAGAATCTAATTTTGAAATGTGGATTGCTTCATTGTGCTTTATTTATCAAATTGACACAACAGAATTGCAACAATTAAAGATAAGTAACGAAGAAAAAAGAGAAATCAAAGCGTATATTGACATCTTTAATTTCTTTAATCAAGATACAATTCTTAAAACAGAACTCGTCCAACTCATTTATAAATACGGAAATATAAAGGTCAAGAACTGTATTTCACTAATTCAGCAACATGAACGTCAAATTAGTATTCAATATGATCCGTTTATTATGAATTTAACAATCATAGATAACATATATGATAAACTACCTATATATAATAAATCTGATTTAAGTGTTGATGGGAAGATATTAATGCAAGCCTTCAATAGAAATGGTGGCCCTTGGCTTAAAGTTATTTTAAATAAAGTTGAGCATGCTGTCATATTAAATAAAGTGAATAATTCTAAACATGAGATTATAGAATGGGTGCGAGAACATGTCGAAATTTAAATCTGAAATTATTAAATGTTTATACAAGAATGACGAATATATCTCTGGTCAATATATAGCAGAAAAACTAAACTGTTCTAGAGTTACAATTAAAAAAGTGATAGATCAGTTGAAACATGAAGGATTTAATATTGAGTCACAAACAAACAAAGGATATAAAATCACACAATTACCACCTTTGTGGCAACAAGAAATCGTTAATATTGAATTATCTAAGCAAAAAATTTTAAACAAAGCCTATGTTCAACCTCAAGTCGACTCTACTCAACTATTAGCAAGATCAATTATCAATGAAGAACACGATGATTTTGTTGTTTTAAGTGATGAACAAACTAAAGGTAGAGGAAGGTTTAATAGAGAATGGTCATCTATTAAAGGTAAAGGATTATGGATGTCCATCGTATTAAAACCCCATATTCCAATCCATAAAATGTCTACATTCAATTTATTTATTAGTTTAGCCATTCAAGAAGTAGTAGAAAAACATTACCAAATTAACAGCAAAATTAAATGGCCAAATGACATTTATGTTGGTGAACAAAAGTTGTGTGGATTTTTAACTGAAATGATTGCGGATACCGATGGCGTAAATGCGATTATTTGTGGAATAGGATTCAATTTAAATCAAACAAGAGAAGAATTTGATAAAGTAGGTCAACATCGTGCAACAAGTTTGTTAATAGAACATGGTAGTACGATTGATCCATATCAATTTTTGAAATACTTAATCGAAGCAATAGAGAAACGATATAATCAATTTCTAGTTTCACCATTCAGTGAAATTAAAGATACATACAAGAGTAAAAGTATGATTTGGAATAGAACATTAAATTATACTGAAGGAAACAAGAAAGTAAAAGGTCGTGCAATAGATATACAAGATAATGGATTCTTAACCGTGATATCTGAAGATGGAGAGATATACCAATTTATGAGTGCAGATATCGATATATAGGAGAGATAATATGGTACAAAGATATGCTGTCGTCGATTTAGAAACAACAGGTAATCAAATACAATATGACGAAATCATACAAATTGGTATTACATTCGTAGAGAATTATCAAATTGTGGATACTTATCATACTTACGTGAAAACAGACTTAACTATTCCATCATTTATTCAAGCGTTAACAAATATTGACGAAAATGATTTGTATGAGGCACCTTACTTTAATGAAATAAGTAAAGATTTATATTCGAAATTGAAAGATTGTATCTTTGTGGCACATAATGTATTATTCGACTTGAATTTTCTGAAGGCACATTTCGAGAAATTTCAAATAGACTTTAATCCAAAATTAACAATAGACACTATGGAACTCTTTAAAATTGCTTTCCCTAGAGAAGAAAGCTATCAATTAAGTGAGTTAAGTCTTTCATTAGAAGTAGATTTAAATCAAGCTCATAGTGCAGACGAAGATGCAAAAGCAACTGCATTACTCTTTATTAAAGCGTTAAACAAAATAGAATCTTTACCTATAGATACAATCAAACAACTGTACTATTTATCTAAATCACTCAAATACGATTTAAAGGACACTTTATTTGAAATAGTAAGAACAATACCTTCAAATAGAGTGCAATCAAGTCAAATCAAGAAATATCAAAATATAAATTACTTAAAACAAACACCTATTCGAAAATCAAATAAAACTGAATCTATTACGATAGATGAAGCATATGATAGGATTTTAAGTACTTTCAATTTTGACTATAGGAAAGAACAATATCAACTTGTCCAACAATTATTTGACTCATTATTACATAATGAAAATGCGTTAATTGAAGCACCACTTGGAAGTGGGAAATCAATGAGTTTCGTACTCGCGGCATTACTTTATTATTTAGAAACAGGCGAGCATATACTTGTATCGACACACACAAAATTGTTGCAAAATCAATTACTTGAGCAAGAATTTAATAAAGTATTAAGCGCATTAAATTTAGATTTAAAAGCTTTAATTATTAAAAGTAAAGACCATTACATTTCACTTGGGTTAATCTTAAATATTATGCAAGATGATACAGATAATTATGAAGCGACACTATTAAAGATGCAGCTCTTAGTGTGGATATTAGAAACAGAAACAGGTGATATTGAGGAACTACATTTAAAGGGTGGTCAGCAAGTTTTCTTCGAACAAAAGAGAACGACTTATGTACCATTTAAAAATGATATTCATTATTATCAATTTGTGAAAGAAAGCGCAGCTAATGTTGAGATAGGCATAACGAATCATGCACATTTATTAAAACATAGTACAGAAGATACAGTATATCAATTATTTAAACATATCATAGTCGATGAAGCACATAGAATCCAAGACTATGCTTTAAATCAAGTCACTGATTCGCTCAGTTATCAGCACATCAAATATCATTTAGGTTTATTAGGTAAAAATGAACAAGAAAAATTATTTAAAAGATTAGACAAATTAGAAAATAGGCGTGTCATCGAACAATATCCTATTGAACCAATAGATATTTATCAACTTAAAAGAGATGTAGAAACGTTACACGAGCAAAATGAAAACTTATTTGATAACATCATGGACCAAATTAAAGATAAAACAAAAGGTCAAAATTTAGATGACCAACAGCTACATTATTTTTATGATTTAGATGTCGAAGTCATATCTGAACAATTCAAACTTCAAATTAGTACAATAAATCAAATTTTATCTAGATTTAAAACACATAAACATGCACATATTAAAGCATTTAAAAAAGAATTAATTTATATATATCATCAATATACGAAAATTTATAACGTCATAAAATCTGG
>NZ_PPQZ01000101.1 GCF_002902525.1 Mammaliicoccus stepanovicii | reverse complement strand
GGATTATTTCCTGGCTCTTCTGGTGTCTCATCATATGGCACTGGAGGTGCGTCTGTTCCTGGTTTATTTGGTTCATAACCATCTCCTGGATTTTCAGGAATATATGGAATGTACTTTCCAAGTTCTTTATAGATATATGTTACAGATGTTGTCCCTTCTACCACTTGACCTGTTTCTTTATCCCCATCTTTTACTTTGGTGAAGATATATCGCTTACCATCTTTTTCTATTACTTTCAA
>NZ_PPQZ01000100.1 GCF_002902525.1 Mammaliicoccus stepanovicii | reverse complement strand
GCCATCGCCATCAGTGTCTGTCAACTTAGGTGTCGTGATATCAGGCTTTCCATCGTTATCTTTATCCGTTACCGTTGTACCATTTGGATCAGATTCTTCTTTGTTTGGAATGCCATCATTATCGGCATCTTCATCCCCGTCTGGTGTACCATTTCCATCAGAATCAGGATTTGTTGGATCTGTACCTGCAGCTTCTTCATCTTTATTATTGATACCATCGCCATCGATATCAGG
>NZ_PPQZ01000099.1 GCF_002902525.1 Mammaliicoccus stepanovicii | reverse complement strand
AGCTACAAGTGCACTTTTTTATACTGATATATTAACACCAGGCTACGATGAACAAGGAGATACCTTTACTTATACACAATTACATTTATTAAGTGAAATCTATATAGACGAGAAATTGGTACTATTTGATAATATGAAATTAGTACCAAATCATCAGAAAATAGGTGAAATTGGATTTATGGAAGGTTATACACACTTAGGTTCTTGTTACTGTATACATCCGGATATTAATCAAAAACTCATTGATGAAATATCCGAGCTGCTATATCAAGAGCAAGGTGAGTTAAGAGTAGGAATCAGCAAGATGAGTGTGCCTGGATTTAGTTTACGCATACTAAGTACGACAACATATGAAATAGAAAAACTACTCATTATTGTTCAAAAATTTATAAACGAAAGACTATATAATCGTAACGTAGCATTTTTAAGAAAATACTAAAATTAAATATTCAGGTCATTAACCGTATTAATTTGTAAAAAGTGAGGCATAACATGATTAAATCAAGTAATAGTTGGAAGTCTTCCATCCCATATATATTATTTGTAATACTCTTACATGTATTAGGTATATGTTTAGTGATATCAGCATCAAGTTCAAATCATCTTATAGTGAGTATGGCTGTTGTAGCGTACACATTAGGTATGAGACATGCATTTGATCCAGACCATATTGCAGCTATCGATAATAGTGTTAGAAAATTATTGCAAGATAAACAAAAAACATTAGGAGTAGGCTTCTACTTTTCATTGGGACATTCTACTGTGGTGTTATTAATGTCGATAGCACTAGGCTTATCGGTAGGCTGGGCAAAACAATATATGCCTAATCTACAGCATATTGGTGGGATTATCGGAATGAGCGTTTCAGGAACATTCCTAATACTAATTGGTATCATTAATTTAATATTACTTATACAACTGTTTAAAATATTTAAAAATTTGAATAATCAAAACGTGGGAAATGATCAGTTAGAAAAAATTCTAACAAGCAGAGGATTATTTTCCAGAATGATTGGACCATTTTATAAAGTACTTAATAAAGAATGGCATCTATACCCATTAGGTTTCTTATTCGGATTGGGGTTTGATACAGCAAGTGAAATAGCATTATTATCATTATCAGCAACAACAGCTCACGCCTCATTTACAATTTCAGGCATCCTAGCATTACCAATACTATTCGCAGCAGGTATGTCACTGTTCGATACCTTTGATGGTATATTAATGACGAGAGCCTATGATTGGGCATTTGTAAAACCGATACGTAAGCTTTATTACAATATAACGATTACAGCAATCTCAGTCATAGCAGCAATTGTAATTGGCATGATAGAAATATTGCAAATCACAGCCGAAAATCTTAATCTATCCGGAACATTTTGGGAATTTACCCAAAGTATATCATTAGAATGGTTAGGATATATATTAGTAGTGTTATTCTTATTATCCTGGATACTATCATTTGTGGTTTGGAAAGTTTTTAACATAGAAG
>NZ_PPQZ01000098.1 GCF_002902525.1 Mammaliicoccus stepanovicii | reverse complement strand
GTAATATATAATTCTGGGATAAATATTACATCAATTGCCACTAGATAACACGAATGATGTTTTGTAATATTTATATATTATGTTTTATGGAGGCCGTTATGTTTTTTGAAAAAAAGATTTTTGTATTTGAAGATTTAGAGAACAAATACAACGAAGAGGATGCTAAAAATATATTTAACAGATATAAAGTTGACTACGGGTTCATTACAGAAAGTAGCCAATCAATTATATTAGGTGGTTTGAAATACAACTCTAAAGATGATAAAGAACAGTTTATAACTGAATTTAATCAATTTTTAGGTAACTAATATAATGATAGATACAAATTTAATTATATTCCTTTATAAACAAGTATGATATCCCATACTTGTTTTTTGGGCTTAGAAATAGGTATATGACAAAAATGTCACTTACTAAGGGATGGTTGTTAGTTTAAATAAGGGAATTATTTCTTTTTTTCAGTTATAATAGTAATAGTTAATTGAAATAGAGGAGGGTTCTTAAATGGTTGTAAATAAGTGGATTTATATTGCATTGGCAGTTTTATTAGGTAATTTTGGAGTACATAAATTTTATGCTCAAAAACCAGTAGTTGGCCTATTGCATTTAGTGTTTTGTTGGACGGGAATACCACATATCATTGCTATAATTAGTGCGATTTTAGCATTATTAACGCCTTCAGACAATGAAGGTAATATACCAGCTTAATTATATCAAGTAATCGAAATGTAATACGTGAGTAGGCTATTAATATTTCCGAAACTCAAGAAAGCAGAAGAAAATCAGATTCATATCTGAATTTCTTCTGCTTTTATTATTTTGAATGGGCGTTAATGGCCAAAGATCATAAATATTACCATCTGTTTATGTTGTTTCCACATCTAAATAGAGTAATTTAATGCGTTCTTTTATGAGTTTGATTTCAACTGGTGTATCGAATAAAATTTCTCCATCTATATCTAACTTTGCATTCGGTTGTGTGTCTAGTGTAGCATTTTCACAAGATATATGTGTAATATTGTCACTAATTTCATTCCAATTCATACTATCTTTGATTTTGAAGAAATCATTTATAATACTTAAATTATGGTTCTTAAATATAAATATATTCATTTTACCATCATTAGGTGATAAGTCTTCTAATGGAATTTTACTTCCGCCGACATGTTTACCATTAGCAATTAAGATCATCGATGTTTCTCCGTTATATTCCTTACCATCAGCAGTTAATTTGTATTTATATATTTCAGGGTTAGAGACTGTTTTTATTGTTGAGAATACATAACTAAATTTACCTAATATGTCTTTATGGCTAGATTCTACATTTTCAGCATTTTGAACCATTAGTCCAATACCTGCAAAATTTAATGCGTATGTGCCATTTACGTCTAATACATCAAACGATTTAATGTGACTATTTAATAAATCACGCGATGCTTGCATAGGTTTTGGAGATAAATTTAACGTTTTAGTGAAATCGTTGAATGTTCCACCTGGTAAAACACCAACTGGCATATGTAAATTGTTATCAACTATTCCATTTACAAGTTCATTTAATGTACCATCACCACCGAGTATAAAGCATACATCGTAATCGTTTAGATGTTTATTATCAGCTAGTTCTTTACAGTACGATTTGATTTGTCCTTCTTCTTTACTTAATTTAATTGTTAGATCATCACAAAACTGTGTCAGATTTTCAGTAACTTGTCCTAGTTCTTTGTAAATGTCACCTTGACCAGCTGCTTTATGATAAAATAATATACCTTTGTGGAAATGATAACTCATAATCAAATACCTCCTGAATTATTATTTATTTAACATACCACGCCTTCGTGAGATTAAACAGTTATATGTATAAAATCGTTATATGGTAAAATGAAAAAAAGTAATCTATCGGAGGGAAAAAACATGACTTCAGAAAATGATTATATAAATTATAATATGGATTTAAGAAGAGAACCCTTACTCGGTGTTGTGATTCATAATGATGCAAGTGAACTAAATGCTTATGAGTGGAGAGAAGTATTGAAGAACGCACCAGAAGAAAGATATATTCAAGGTATCGCGCATTACTATATTGATAGAAATCAAGTTTGGCAGGCAATTGATAGAGATAGTATTGCATGGCATACAGCTAATCCAGTAGGTAATGAACAATATTTAGGGTATGAAGTTCTTGAATCATTATCTAGTTCTGATGAAGAATTTTTATTAAACGAAGAGGAAACGTTTAAGACTATCGCTTCAGATATGGCTGATTTTAATTTAGTTCCTAATAGAGATACAGTTAGATTGCATTTAGAATTTAGTGATACTGAATGCCCACATCGATCGTTAGAATTACATACAAATTGGAAGACAACAGTTGATGGTAGGCCAGATGAATGGATTATAAATGAAATGAAAGATTATTTCATTGAACGCATAAATCAATATATGTAAAAAAAGAGAGTGTGTCCAAGAAATCTTTGAAAAACAGATTTCGGACATACTCTCTTAGTTTTAAGATTATGATTGACCATATTGTTGTTTAATTTGAACTAAAGCATTATAAAATAGTTCTGGTTGTTCAGGACCGTTATAAGTACCTTGTTCTAGTGCTGAAAGTGAAGCTTTTTCAGGATTTGTTAATCCACCTTCGTATTTTTGTCTCCAATCTGCATTGATTGAATTTATATATGGATTAACGCCAGTTTCATTATAAATTTGTTGGGCTTGTTCAGCACCAAGTGCAGATGTAGTTTGACTGTTGTTCATAGCAGCGTTGCTATTATCTGAATTCATATTACTATTAGATGATTGATCTTGGTTTGAATTGCTATTATTTTCAGAGTTTGATTGAGTAGCAGCATCACTGTTCGAATTAGAACTATCATTAGAACTGCTATCAGCGTTGTTTGCTGAACTATTACCGTTATCATCAGAGTTACTTGATGAATTGCCATCAGCGTCTTTGTCACTATTAGCGTCATCTTCTGAATTAGAGTCGCTAGATGTGCTGTCATTATCAGATTTACTATCTTTATCTTGTTTGTCATCTTTATCAGATTTAGCGTCTTTATCATCTTTAGACTTACTTGAATCATTAGATTTACTATCTTTAGATTTTGAACTTGCAGATTCTTTATCTGCTGATTTGTCTTTACTATTATCATCACTGCCATTGCCGCATGCTGCTAAGAACAGAAATGATGAAAGTAGTAGTACGAAGAATTTTTTCATAAAATACACTCCTTGATTTCAGTTTTTATGTATTGATACATATGTATCAATACTCACTTATACCACTGAATATTAATATCAAACGAAAATTATTGAAAATTCAATTAAAATTACTTTCAGAGTTAATATCAAATGTAGTGTAAATAGTTAATTAGTTTAGATTTTTAATATAAATCGCTATAATTAGTGTAATACGTTATTTAAAGGAGGAAGCATTATGCATAAAAAAACAATTGGGTTTGTAGGTACTGGTGTAATGGGTAAGTCCATGGTTGGCCATTTATTAACTGAAGGATACGACATAAATGTTTATAACAGAACTAAATCAAAAGCAGATGAACTAATTAACAAAGGGGCAGAATGGTGTGAAACGATTTCAATTTTAGCTGAAAAAAGTGATGTTATTATTTCTATGGTTGGATATCCTACTGATGTAGAATCTATCTATTTTGGTGAAAATGGTATTTTAAAGCATGCTAAATCAGGGTCAATCGT
Organism: Mammaliicoccus stepanovicii; assembly: GCF_002902525.1. Classification (GTDB taxonomy): domain Bacteria; phylum Bacillota; class Bacilli; order Staphylococcales; family Staphylococcaceae; genus Mammaliicoccus; species Mammaliicoccus stepanovicii. The sequence continues at coordinate 1,520 of NZ_PPQZ01000098.1, read as the reverse complement.
AATTGATATGACTACTTCAAGCCCTCAATTAGCCGAACAAATTTATTCAAAAGCAAAGGAATTTAATATACATAGTTTAGATGCTCCGGTATCTGGTGGGGACGTTGGTGCAAAGCAAGCAACACTTACAATAATGGTTGGAGGCGATGAAGAAACGTACAATCAAGTTGTGGATATATTTAAAGTTTTAGGTAAAAATGTTGTCTATCAAGGGAAAAGTGGAAATGGTCAACATACTAAATTATCAAACCAAATCGCTATAGCTGCTGGTATGTTAGGTGTCGCAGAATCCATCATTTACGCCGAAGAAGCGGGGTTAGATATTGAAAAAGTCTTTAGTTCAATAGAACATGGTGCTGCAGGAAGTTGGTCACTTTCAAATTTAGGTCCTCGAATGGTTAAGCATGATTATGCACCTGGATTTTATGTAAAACACTTCATAAAAGATATGAAAATTGCGATTGAAGAAAGTGAAAAGATGGGATTGTTTATGCCGGGGCTTTCAAAAGCAAAAGAAGTATATGAATTATTAAGTAATGCAGGATTTAATGAAGCGGGTACGCAATCAGTTATTCAATACTTGAAAGATCAAATTAAAAAGGAGAATTAATATGGAATTAAATGAATATCAACAACTTGCTAGAAGGACGATGGGTCCTATAAATGATGAACCTATTCAAAGTTTAATAAATGGTGCGCTTGGTCTAACTGGTGAGTCTGGAGAAGTTGCTGATATTGTAAAAAAGCATGTTTTTCAAGGACACGATTTGAATAAAGAAGATCTTATAGATGAACTAGGTGATGTGATGTGGTATATCGCAAGTTGTGCTTCTGCGCTTGATATTAATCTAGAAGATGTAGGGTTTAGAAATATTGAAAAACTTCAGAAAAGATATCCAGATGGATTTAAAGAAGAAGATTCAAAAAATCGTAAAGATTAAATTGTTCATACCTATTGGTTAAAGATTCCAAATCTGCTAAAATGAGAAGTGTGTAAACGCTTTCTGTGGAGGTAAGAAATTTGGAATCTAACGAACAATATTTATCATTAGAAGAATTAAAGAAGATAATGTCAAACTATCCTTTGCAATATATTGTTTGTGGAGACTGTGCAGTTGATTTATTTTTAAACGAATATTCGCACATGAAAGAAATGATTAGTGTGACGATTAGTAGAGAAGAAATGGATATGTTTAATACATATTTAACAAAGAAACAATTTCAATTTGTAATAAAAACACCTTTAAATAATTTTGAATTCGTTAGTGAGAAAGAATTAGCAGATTACAGTAAATATTATATTTATGATGGCAATAAACAAAAGCGAATCATCAAAGTGTATATATACGAAACGAAAGATAATAAATGGCAATTTAGCCATGATTATAATATCGAAATAGAAGATTATAAAATTTACTTTCATAGTTTAGAATATGATGTGAAATATTTAAGACCAGAGATACAGATGATGTATAAACTGTATCATGAATTGAGAGATGATGATATTTACAAATATCAAA
>NZ_PPQZ01000010.1 GCF_002902525.1 Mammaliicoccus stepanovicii | reverse complement strand
TTATTCCATGACTTCGCCCTTTTCGTGGATTAACTTCCTCATTATTCCATGACTTCGCCCTTTTCGTGGATTAACTTCCTCATTATTCCATGACTTATTCAAGATTTAGGAATCTACTTTAATTAAAAATACACTCTTGATGAATATGAAAAATTGATATTTAAACACAAAAAAAGCCCAAGACAATTTTGTCTTGGACTTTTTTATTTATTTAGACAACAACAACATTAACTGCTTGTTCTCCACGTTGACCGTCAGTAATTTCGAATTGAACTTTTTGACCGTCTTCTAATGATTTGTAACCTTCAGCTGCTATTCCTGAGAAATGAACGAATAAATCGTTTCCGTCTTCTCTTTCAATAAAACCAAAGCCTTTTTCTGAGTTAAACCATTTCACTGTACCGTTATTCATATAAAATACCTCCGCGTGCTTTTGCACATAATATTTGTAACAAATTCATAATTAAAAAGAGGATATTCTAACAAATACACTACATTTAAATTCACGAGCTTTTATTACGTTAGATTAACTATACACTGAAAAACGTTATAAGTAAAGCTTTATTTATATATTAATTTTTTCCTCATAAATATACAAAAAAAATACTGACAACAAAGTCATTAACTTTGTTGTCAGTATTAAGGTGCTACTATATTATTTCTTATTAATCGTTTGCTCGATTAAATCATTTAACTTACTAATATTCTTACTTTGAGTTGTTAATAATGACAGCATATCGTCTTCATGGATGTCTCTAGTATCTGCTTGATTTTTATTATTCTCTACTCTTGTATTCGTTGCTTTTGCATGATCATCATGTCGTCTATCTTTAGTTTGATATTCTTTAAGTGCTTGATATAAGAAATCTCGTTGTGCTGTTTCATGTGCAATTTCATTATATAAGACTTTTGTTTTGTTATCAGTTTGAATTATGTTTTCTTCAGAAACTGACGTTCTTTGTTGTTGTATATTAAATGAACTATCAAATCTTGCTTTCGTACCTTTTATTGATGGTTGTGGTCTTGACGGCATTTTGTCTTGCAGCGCGTGACCTTCTATATCTACGTAAGGTAAAAGTCTATTTAACCATCCAGGCATATACCATGATGCTTTTCCAAATAATTGTGTTAAAGCAGGGATGAGTAATAAACGTACGACAAAGGCATCAAATAACACACCGAAACCGAGTGCTATACCCATTGATTTAATCATGACGTCATCTTGGAATACAAATGCGATAAATACACTGAACATGATTAATCCAGCTGCTACTACTACTGGACCACTTTCTTTTATACCTACTTTAATGGAATGCTCATTGTTTTTTGTTCTACTATATTCTTCATGTATACGTGACATTAAAAATACTTCGTAGTCCATGGCGAGTCCGAATAGTAAACCTATTGTTATGACAGGCAAGAATGCAAGTAATGGTCCTGTTGTATCAACACCGAACATTTCTGACATAAATCCTTCTTGCATCACATATGTTGTAAATCCTAGTGTCGCAACTAATGATAATACAAATCCTAATACCGCTTTTAATGGAATAATGATTGAACGGAATACGATCATTAATAGCACAAACGCTAATGCAACAATGACACCTGCAAATAATGGAATAGCTTCATTTAATTTTTGAGACATATCAATATTTATAACGCTTTGACCAGAAACTTCTGTTTTAAAGTCATATTTATCTTTAGCATCATCATTGTAATCTCTTAAATCATGAACGAGGTCATTTGTTGATTTCGCATTAGGTCCTTTTTCAGGGATAACTGCTACTAACGCATAATCTTTATTTTTACTAAGTTGTGGTGGTGTCGCCATATCTACATGATCCATATCATTAATGTCTTTAGTCATGTTTTGTAAGTTTTTTTGTAATGCTTTTGGATCATCTTTCTTATCTTTCACATTTACAAGCATAGCAATTTGGCCATTATACCCTTCACCAAATTTATCTGAAATAATATCATATGCTTTCTTTTGTGTTGAATCTTGTGGTTTCATTCCATCATCTGGAATACCTAATCTCATATCACTAATCGGAATAGCAGCAACAACTAATATAATTAAACCGATTAATATGGCTGCTATTGGTTTTCCAACTACAAAGTTAGACCACGGAGTGTCTACATCATTTTCAAACTCTGATTTCGTTACTTTAGGTTTAATTTGTTTATGGAAAATACTAATTAATGCTGGTAACAATATTAATGCACTAATTACAGCTACAAACACACTGATTGCTGATGCATATCCCATTACTGCAAGGAAATCAATTCCTACAAGTGCTAAACCACATACTGCGATGATAACTGTTACACCTGCAAAAATAACAGCGCTACCTGCAGTCCCAACAGCTAAACCAATCGCTTTAATATGATCTGGTTCTTTCTTAACAATTTGTCTATATCTAAATAATATGAACAAGGCATAGTCAATACCTACAGCTAAACCTATCATTACTGCAAGGGTCAGTGTAACATTTGGTATATCAAACGCATATGTTAGTAATGAAATAAGACCTATGCCTGTACCTAAACTGAGTAATGCACTGATAATCGGCATACCTGCAGCAATGAATGATCCAAATGTAACAAGTAATACGACAAACGCAACAATTACACCAATGATTTCTGAAGTACCACCGATTTCAGTTGATTCCATACCAGTACCCATTAATTCAACTTGTACATTGTGCTTATCTTCTAATTTATCAACTTCATCACGAATGTTGTCTTTTGATTTTTGAGTCATCGCTGTTGCAGAAATATCATAGTTCACATCAGCAAATGCTGTTGTTTTGTCCTTACTGATTTGCTTATTATCGTAAGGATCTGACACATTTTTAATATCTTTGTCATCATCTTTAATATGTTTTAATGTATCTTTAATATCTTTCGTAATATCTTTCTTAACAATTCCGTTATCAGAATCTGTTTTAAATACAACCCTGACTTGGGCCTTTTCACTATCTTGATTAAATTCATCTTCAATTTTCTTATTCGTATCAAGTGATTGTAAACCGTTCATCTTGATATCATTATCAAATTTCGGAGAATTTATCGTAAGTGGAATAACAATTGCTGCAAGTATGACAACCCAAGCAACAACACTCCACCATTTATGTTTAGCTACAAATGATCCTAATTTATACAAAAACTTTGCCAAACTATTGCCTCCTCAATTAATCAACGTTATAGTTTAAATATATAGTGTAGATTATTTATATTAACACATTAAACGCTAAACCCTAGTATAAAAAGATTTAATTATTGCAAAATGTATACTTAAACTACAGATTAGGAGAAATGTAGAATGAATGATAAAGATTTACGTGTCATTAAAACAAAACGAGCACTTTCACAAAGTTTAGCAACATTACTAGTTCAACAATCATTTTCATCTATTACAGTGAATCAAATATGTAATGAATCACTCATTCACCGCACTACATTTTATAAACATTTTTATGACAAATATGATTTATTGATTTATTTAATTACGGATATTACTAAAGACTATTTCTCAACTGATTTAAAAGAACGTATCAACTCACCTTTTGCAGTTATTGAAAAAACAAACGATATCACTGAGTTAAAACGAATCAAAGCGATGCAGGAAGGCGACAAAGAATTTGAAAGAACAATCGCTAATCATTTCATTCGTGTTTTGCAAAACGACATAAAAGAGAACGAGCATCGTATCTCCATGGATTCTGATATTCCGCCCGAACTTATATTTTATGTGTTTGGTGCTACCTTATTCGGATTTACAGAATGGATAAGAGAGCACAATATAGACCTTCCTTCGCAAGAAATCGATCATTATTTCCATAAACTTATTAATATTAAAGTAACTGATGAAAAATAAACATAATGTTTAATACTGGAAGTAAGTCACACTAATATGTTAAGTAAACTAACGCATCACGTAAGTATATATTACACAGTTTTGCTTTTTATTATCATGACCCATAATATCATTTATGAGGGAGTGATTTTAATGAATATAAACGATACATTATTTCTGTTTTTATGTACATTATTAGTGTGGTTAATGACACCAGGTTTAAGTTTGTTCTATGGTGGACTAGTTCAATCCAAAAATGTTTTAAATACTGTCATGCAAAGTATGTCTGCAATTATTGTTGTGACATTTGCGTGGGTTTTTATCGGATTTACTATAAGCTTTAGTTCGGGAAATAATCTTTTCGGGGATTTTACTTATTTAGGTTTACAGCATGTAGGTTTTTTTACCCAATCTAACTTATCAACACATGTACCATTAGCATTATTCATGCTTTTTCAATTAATGTTTTGTACCATTGCTGTGTCTATTTTGTCTGGATCTGTAGCAGAAAAAATGAAATTCTTCCCCTTTTTAATCTTTGTTTTTTTATGGGTAATTTTCGTATATAGTCCAGTTGCGCATTGGGTATGGGGTGGAGGATGGATACACAAATTAGGTGCTATTGACTATGCTGGCGGCACTGTCGTTCACATTACATCAGGAGTATCTGGACTCGTATTAGCAGTCATGATTGGTGCAGGTAAAAATTTCGATAAACGTCAACCACACAATTTAATTATTACGTTAATCGGTGGTATCCTCGTTTGGATAGGGTGGTATGGGTTTAATGTTGGAAGTGCATTCACATTCGATGAAATCGCTATGACTTCATTTGTTAACACTGTTCTCGCCGCTAGTGCCGGCTCTTTAGGATGGTCAATCATGGAATATAAAACAAAAAAAACAACAAGCTTAATAGGTATGTTATCAGGCATGTTGGCTGGTTTAGTTGCAATCACACCGGCTGCAGGATTTGTAAGTTATTCGAGTGCTATTATGATCGCCATTATAGGCGGTATATGTTGTCACTTCTCCATAAATTATATTAAAGTCAAACTAAGATATAATGATGCTTTAGATGCATTTGGTATCCATGGTATCGGTGGTATTGTTGGTGCAATTCTAACTGGCATATTTCAATCTAACAAAATCAACCCTTCTATAGAAAATGGTCTAGCATTTGGAGGTGGTATAAATACTGTTTGGGTGCAAATAGTCGCTGTGTCTATTACGATTATCTTCAGCGCCATCATGACCTACTCTATAGCAAAAATTATAGGAATGATAACAGCACTTGAAACAAATGAATTAGAAGAAAAACAAGGTTTAGATTATTTAGTACATGGAGAGCGTGCATATTACAGTGATGGGCCATATTTTAGTGGCGAACTTAATAAGTTACGAAAAAAATAATCCAAAAAGGAGTAGGGCATATTTAATGAGCTCTACTCCTTTTTGGATTATAATATAATCTACTTTTTTGCTTCAAATTTCATTATATATTCTCAACTTCTTGTTCTGCATAAAATCTCTTGATTCTTTTTCCAATTTCATCTCTAACATGTTGGAATTCTGACCACTCTTTACCAGCTGGATCATCAAAACCCCAATGTTCTTTTTTTACGTTTGATGGTAAGATAGGACAATTTTTATCTGCATCGTGACATAACGTAACTACCAACTCTGATTGTTTTAATATATTATAATCAATTAAATCTGATGTGTGCTTTGATATATCAATATTCACCTCTTTCATTGCATCTATAGCTTTTGGATTCACGCCATGCGTTTCAATACCAGCAGAATAGACATTCCAATCTTCACCTAATATTTTCTTCCCCCACCCCTCAGCCATTTGGCTACGACAAGAGTTTCCAGTACATATAAAATAAATTGTGTGCTTGCCCATCATTAAATCCTCTTTTCTTAAAATATAACCAACGTAAGATATAACCCTAATAATGTTACAAATAAAACAGGTATGGTAATGATGATTCCTGTTTTAAAGTATGTACCCCATGGTATTTTCACGCCTTTTTGTGCAAGTACATGCAACCAAAGTAACGTTGCTAATGATCCAATTGGCGTGATTTTTGGCCCTAAATCAGATCCTATAACATTTGCATAAATCATACCTTCTTTAATTAATCCTGTTGTACCAGATTGTCCAACTGCTATTGCATCAATTAGAACTGTAGGCATGTTGTTCATGATTGATGATAAAAATGCAGCAATAAATCCCATTCCCATCACACTACTAAATAACCCATGATATGAAATATTCGTTAGCACTTCAGCTAATACGGTTGTAATTCCAACATTCTTTAATCCAAAGACAACGAGATACATTCCTATAGAAAATAATACAATGTTCCATGGTGCACCTTGTATAACTTGTTTAGTATGTACAGCTTCAGATTTTCGTGCCAAGAATACAAATATCAATGCAATCATACCGGCAATGATTGACACAGGAACATGAATAAACTCGCTTACAAGATATCCAACGAACAAAACCGCTAATACAACCCAAGAAATTTTAAATAACTTCGGATCTTTAATCGCATTATCAGGTGTCTTAAGGTTATCAGTATCAAATGTGTTCGGAATTGATTTCCTGAAATACAGCCATAAAACGAAAATACTAGCAATCAGAGAGAACACGTTAGGAATAATCATTCGACTAGAATACGCAACAAATCCAATATCAAAGTAATCTGCAGACACTATATTAACTAAGTTGCTTACAATTAAAGGTAGTGATGTTGTATCGGCAATAAACCCACTTGCTATTATAAATGGAAATATTATTTTCTTATTAAATCCTAAATTACGTACCATAGCTAACACAATTGGTGTCAGTATTAAAGCAGCACCATCATTTGCGAAAAATGCAGCTACAACTGAACCTAATAACATAATGAATATAAACATCTTTAAGCCATTTCCATTTGAAGCTCTCACCATATGAATAGCAGCCCATTCAAAAAATCCAATTTCATCTAATATTAATGAGATCAGAATAACAGCTACAAAAGTTAAAGTGGCATTCCAAACGATACCCGTTACTTCTAAGACATCCGAGAAACTCACTACGCCTGTGATAATAGCAAGTATTACGCCAAATAAGGCAGTAATGCCAATATCTAGACCTTTTGGTTGCCAAATCACAAAAATTAAAGTTAATAAAAATATCAAAATCGCTAAAATAGTCATCATGAACAATTACCATGCTTCATATCATCACAAATACACTCATCAATGGAACGATTAATCGTATTTAATTTCTCAGTTATCATATTTAGCACTTCATGATTAAGTTGGTACATACGTTTATTACCATTTTTTCTAGTCATGACTAAATCATGATCGACTAATGATTTCATGTGATGGCTTAGAGTTGGCTGTGTATACTGAAAATGTTCTAATAAATCACATGCGCATAACTCACCACAAGATAGCAAATCTAGAATTTCTAATCTACTTGGATCTGATAAAACTTTTAACAAATTTGATAATTCTTTATATACCATAATATTTCCTCCTAGTTATCTACATAGATTATCATCTATATAGATAGTTGTCTATGTGATTAGAAACTTATTTTCAATATCTATATAAAAAGACTACCGGCATAAGCCGGTAGTCTAAAATCTTCTATATAAATAAACTTATTCGAATGATTCTACAGTACCTTCACTTGGATCATGTTTACCATGTACATAATAATCTACATGGTCAGGGTCTAATGGTTTTGCTCCACGAATAATGTCTGCTGCTTTTTCAGCTAACATCAAGACTGGTGAATGAATATTACCGTTAGTAGTTGTTGGCATAACAGACGCATCAACTACACGTAAGTTTGTCGTACCATGTACTTTCATCGTTAATGGATCAACAACTGCCATTTCGTCTGATGCTGGTCCCATCTTTGCACTACATGATGGATGTAAAGCTGTTTCAGCATCACGACGTACCCAATCTAATATTTCTTCATCTGTTTGTACAGATGGTCCTGGTGAAATTTCTCCACCATTGTATTTATCAAGTGCTGGTTTATTCAAGATATTTCTAGCAACTCGGATTGCTTCTACCCACTCGCGTTTATCTTCTTCTGTTGATAGATAGTTGAATACGAATTTGGGTTTAACATATGGGTCTTTAGATGTGATTTTCAGACTTCCACGGGAGTTTGAATACATCGGACCAACATGTACTTGATAACCATGTGCTGTTGCTGCTTTCTGACCATCATAACGCACTGCTAACGGTAGGAAATGGAACATTAAGTTTGGGTATTCAACTTCATCATTTGAGCGAACAAATCCTCCACCTTCAAAGTGATTACTTGCAGCTGCGCCAGTACGTTTTGTTAACCATTGTAATCCGATAAATGGCATCTTCAATTTATTTAAACTTGGTTGTAATGATACAGGTTCTTTACATGCATGCTGAATATATACTTCTAAATGATCTTCGAAGTTTTCACCTACACCTGGTAAATGAATACGTGGTTCAATACCAACTGATTTCAAGTGTTCACTATCACCAATGCCTGATAATTGTAGTAATTGAGGTGTATTGAATGCGCCTCCTGAGAGGATAACTTCATTCGCTAAAACCTTTTGTTTACGGCCATTACGTTTAAAAGTCACACCCGTAACTGTATTACCATCGAAATGCAACTCTTCAACAAAAGCACGTGTTTTAACAGTTAGGTTTGGACGTTTCATCGCAGGACGTAAATATGCACGTGAAGCAGATACTCTTTGTCCTTTATGAATTTGACTATCGAATGGACCAAATCCTTCTTGTCTAAAACCATTAACGTCTTTCGTTTTATTGTAACCTGCTTCAACTGCTGCATCGAAAAATGCATGGAACAATGGATTATTAACTGGGCCACGACGTAATTTGATTGGACCATTTAATCCACGAATTGGATCATCTTTATCTGCACCGAAAGTTGTTTCTAATCGTTTAAAGTAAGGTAAGCAATGTGAATAGCTCCAAGTTTCCATCCCTTCAGCTTGACCCCATTTTTCATAATCTAATGGGTTACCACGTTGATAAATCATTCCATTTATCGAACTAGAACCACCTAAAACTTTCCCTCTTGTATGGAATACTTTACGTCCATCCATATGAGGTTCGCCTTCAGTTTCATATTTCCAGTCATATAAACGATTACCAGATGGATACATTAAGGCAGCAGGCATTTGAATTAATAAGTCCCAAGGATAATCACTACGCCCTGCCTCTAATACTAAGACCTTCTTATCTTTATCTTCACTTAGGCGTGCTCCAAGTACAGAACCAGCACTTCCTCCGCCGATTATTATATAATCATACATTTTATCGTACGCTTTACTCATATTTTCTCGTCCTCCTGCTTATTATTTTTTATTCGACTTTACATATTTATTTACTGAACCAATTTACTGGTTCTGGATTTGTGTTCATTAATATATGTTTTGTTTCAAGATATTCTGCTAAACCATCGTGTCCAAGCTCTCGACCGATTCCAGACTGTTTATATCCACCCCATGGTGCTTGTGCGAAGTAAGGATGGAAATCATTAATCCAAACAGTTCCCATACGTAATTGTTTAGCAACACGTTGTGCTTTACCGATATCTTTGGAGAAGATACCACCTGCTAAACCATAAATTGAATCATTAGCTAGTAGAATTGCTTCTTCTTCTGTATCAAATCCTTCAACCGTTACGACCGGACCGAACACTTCTTCTTGTACAATTCTCATTGAAGTATCACAATTTGTAATAACTGTTGGTTCAAAGAAGAATCCACTTTGTAAATCTTCTCGTTCAGGACGTTTACCACCAATTGCAATTGTTGCACCGTCTTCTTTAGCAATAGCCATATAACCTTCAACTTTGTTACGATGTTCAGCTGAAATAAGTGGTCCCATTTCAGTAGTTTCATCAAAACCATTTCCAAGTTTAATTTTCTTGACGCGATCGATTAAAGCTTTCTCAAATTCTTCTTTAATGTTGTTATGCACAATAATTCTTGAACCTGCTGAACAAACTTGGCCTGCATGGAAATAACCACCATTTAAAGCTTGATCTACTGCCAGCTCTAAATCTGCATCGTCAAAAATGACATTAGGGTTTTTTCCACCTAATTCTAAAGCAACATTTGTCACGTTATCCGCTGCTTGTTTCATAATACGTTTACCTGTTTGTATACCACCAGTAAATGATACGAGATCGACTTCTTTATGTGTCGACATAATATCGCCTATATCTGATCCTGCTCCAAGAACTAGGTTAATCACACCTTTAGGAAATCCTACTTCTTCCATCAATTCAAATACTCGAATTGTAGTTAGTGGCGTTATTTCACTTGGCTTCATTACCAATGAACAACCTGCAGCTAATGCAGGTGCTATCTTCCAAGAAGCCTGTAATAATGGATAATTCCACGGTGTAATTTGCGTTACGACACCTACAGGCTCTTTCACTATCTTGCTTTCTGTATTTGGAATTGGTGAGTTTATTAATTCACCGCCATCTTTGTCAGCTAAACCTGCAAAATACATAAAGACATTATGAATATCATCCATATCCGCAAATGATTCTTCTAATGTTTTTCCAGTATCAAGTGTTTCTAATTCAGCTAATTCTGCTCGATGTTCTTTAATTTTGTCAGCAATTGCACGTACTTTCTTACCTTTAGCTTCTCCAGGTTCATTTGCATATTCCCCACTGTCGAATGATCGTCTAGCTGCTTGTATAGCACGTTCGACATCTTCAGTTGTACCTTCTGAAACTTCCATAATCACTTCTTGATTAAAAGGATTTATAATTTCACGTGTTGCTTTGTTCTGACTTTCTACCCATTCACCATCAATAAATTGACGACGAGATAATTTCTTTATAAGTTCCATTAAAATCGCCTCCGTTAATTTTGTTAAGTTTTTATTTAACGAATTTCACAAACTTAACTCTATCATAAAAATTTTTGTCATGTCAACTTCACTTTCCCCTTTTAAAGCTTTATAAATAACTTTAAGTTAGTAATGAATATTTCGTATTTTCTTAACAAACAATTAGAATTTTTGTAAGATAGTGATAAAATGAAGTGAAATGTATTATATAAAAGTATTAAGTAAGATTAATTGGAGGTGCACAAACATGGTGCGACATAAAAGTAACGAAAATAAACTTGAAGAAGCTAAAGACACTGTAATAAACTCGATTGCTCAAACAATGGATTTGTATGGTATCAATCGAAGTGTAGGAAATTTATACGGTATAATGTTGTTTAAAGAAAGCATGACATTAGATGAGATGCGTCAAGAACTACAAATGAGTAAACCGAGCATGAGTGCGGGTGTTAAGAAACTACAAGAATTGGATGTAGTTAAACAGCGATTTACAAGAGGTAGTCGCAAGCAACACTTTGAAGCTGAAAAAGATTTCTTTACATTTTTCAGTAATTTTTTCACACAAAAGTGGAACCGCGAGATCGCTATAAATATGGAAGCCTTGCGTGAATCTGAAGCCATGATCGATGAAATCATACAATCAACTGATGTCGATGAGAAAACAAAACAAGAAGCACTCGATATCAAAGCACACATGGAACATTCACGCGTTTATTACCAATGGCTTGGTTCAATTAGTGATTCCATTAAATCCGGAAAAATATTCGAACATTTCCCAATACCAGATCCAAAAGAATCTGAATAATAATATAAAAAACGAGAAAATCACGTATCACTATGATTTTCTCGTTTTTTATTGGGTATGAACTTTGCTACTTCTACAAATTATCGTCTCTATCTTCATCGTTTGTTTTTTCACTTACTTGTAATATCCTTAATGATCTTCTTTCAACTTTCTTAAAGCGCTCTGCACGTGTTTGTAGTGCAATTCGATCACCAGACAGTATCATCATAAATGAAATCATAATGATAATAAATATGACGATGAGTGGAACACCTGCAACAATTGAAGCAGTTTGTAAAATTTCTAATGCTTTCTCTCCACCAACTAGCATTAATGAAAATGGTAATAAACATAGTGCAAATGCCCAGAATAAACGATTTAATTTCAATGGTTCACCTTTGACACGAACTTGCGTTGCAGATGCGACAATATATGACGCTGAATCGAAAGTCGTAACTAAGAATAAAAATGCCGACAATACGAATAGTGTAATCACAATAGGCGCAAAAGGTAACTGATTAATAACTTCGATTATGGTCACTTCTGTCCCATGTGTGTTCAAATACTCAATTACATTAAACTGACCTGTGATTTGAAGAAATGCAGCATAATTTCCGAAAATACCAAAGAAGAGTACACAACCGAAAGTACCATATACGATTGTACCTAGAATAATTTCTTTTAACGTACGACCTCTTGAAATACGCGCAATAAATAATCCAATAAATGGCGCATACACTATCCACCATGACCAATAGAATATAGTCCATTGCTGAGGAAAGTTCGTTTCTTTCCGGCCACCAATACCACCAAATGGTTCAAGCCATGTCGCCATTTGGAAGAAGTTTTTTAGCATATTTCCAAAACCTGAAACAGTTGTTTCCATAATAAAAATAGTTGGTCCCGCAATAAAAATAAACGCGAGCAATACAAATGACAACCATACATTAATATCACTTAAAACTTGAATACCTTTTTTTAATCCTTGATAGGAACTATAGGCAAAAACAATCGTAATACAGATTAGTACGATACTTTTTACTGTCATGCTAGATCCGTCAACGCCTATTAATTTCTCTAATCCTGCTGAAATCATAGGAACACCTAGCGCTAGAGACGTCGCTGTACCACCTATTAAACCAAAAATAAATAAAATATCTACTAATTTACCAATAAAGCCGTCAGTCTGACCTTTTAATATAGGGCGACAAGCTTGGCTAATCTTATATACAGGTTGGTTTTTGACAAATACAAGATAACCAATTGGCAATGCCGGTAATACATAAATTGACCATGCAATCGGACCCCAATGGAACATGCCATACATCGTCGCATACTCTAATGCTTGACCACTCATCGGTTTTGCACCTAATGGCGGACCTTGGAAGTAATAAGCCCATTCAATGACACCCCAATATAGAATATCTGAGCCAATACCTGCGCAGAATAACATAGAAGCCCAAGCAAAATCACTAAACTCTGGACGATCACTTGCTCTACCTAACGTCACAGAACCATATTTACCAAAAGCGATATATAATACAAAACAGAATATGACAAGTCCTAAAACGAGATATACTGCACCGAGCTTAGTCGTTACGAATTCATTTAATGCAACTACTACTGCACGACTTTGTTTAGGAAAGACCATCATCGGTAAGACTGCCATCAATAATACAAAAACAGTGCCCCCAAAAACAGTCCAATCTATTAATCTTTTATCTTTACGCAATATAATGCACCCTTCCATAAAATCAAATTAAATATTCAATATAGAAAAATATTTATTGTTATCTAATGTTTTAATACATGAAATAGATTATCTAATAATAAATTTTAATGCAAATGACATTCAGTTTTTTAATAGACAAGTTTTGAATATATATAACTTTTCAATCTTTAAAATATTGGTAAATCACCATTATAAATTACATAAAGAACGTTAAGAATTTATTTAACACAACTAATAATGCATAATAATTCATAAATAAAGAATATTTATTTATTTGAAAAATCACAATAAAATCAAAAAAACGCCCTCTTCACGAAGACGTCTTCTCAACTCAAACTTTATTCAGTTTTCTCATAAACTAAACCTAATGCCCCTGACCCAAATGCTTTATTCGACTTTAATTTCAAGTCAGTTTTTGCTTTAATATTTTTAAATAACGGTAATCCTCCACCTATTAATGTCGGCGACACCGTAATTTTATATACATCTACTAAATTGAGTTCCATCAAATAATGTGCCAATCTTGGACTACCCAATACAACAATATCTTCTCCCTCTTGCTCTTTAAGTTTCAATATTGCTTCTTCAACATTATCATTTACAAGTGTTGAATTGTTCCATTCAACTGTATCTAACTTCTTAGAAAATACAACTTTCTCAACTTTCTCAATCCATTTAGCATGATTCAGTTCATATTCTGTTGCATTAGGATCTGATGGTACAGATGGCCAATAGCTATGCATCATTTCATACGTATTTCTCCCCCATACAATCGTGTCCGCCGTATTTAATACATCACTTGCAAAAGTTTCTAACTCAGAATCATATGTAACAAACCCTATATCCATTGCACCATTTGGGCCTTCAACATAACCATCCAAAGTAGAATGCAAAAATACTACTAATTTTCTCATAATATATTACCTCTTTCTGTCACTTTGGCTATATCTTTAAGTAACTTAATTCAAATATACCCTAAAATATGACAATCCAACAGAAATAAGAATTATATTTATATCAAATAGACCTATCATTTAAACAGGATAATATCCCGACACAGTATATTTCTTGAGAAATAATTTTTATGTTATTGAACATCCTTTAGCGTTAAATATTGTTTCAACATTTAAGAATTACATCAAAGTCTTGGATTAACTCTTCACTTATTCCATGAGTTGCACCTTGTCTTGGATTAACTCGACACTTATTCCATGAGATGAGGCTATGTCTTGGATTAACTCGATACTTATTCCACAAGTTGCACTATGTCTTGGATTAACTCGGTAGTTATTCCACAAGTTGTGCTATGTCTTGGATTAACTCAGCACTTATTCCATGAGTTGGTGGAATTTCTAGTTCTGAAACATCAATCCTAATTCCAAAAATTAAAAGCAGAAGAATTTCAGACTTGAATCTGATCTTCTTCTGCTTTATAAGTTTAGGAGACATGATTATCGCAAACTGATACTAGAATAAAATAGAAAGCTCCACGCCAATTTATAAATCAGCAATCTATTTCATTTTATTGATTATTTACTTCAGGAACCATTTCACAACTTCCCCCTGAGCCATATTTATTAGGCATCTTATCACCGGATTTGATTAGCACGTATAATATATATAACGTGACAAAGCCAGCAATTACTGTACCGAATGCACCTGCCATTATAGTAGCGCCTATCATACCTCCACTACCTGAACTTGCTACTGCAAGAACAGCAATTATGAATATTACAGAAGCACACACCGTAATAAAACCACTAATATGTGCAACTACTGCAAGAAGTAACGTGCGGTTTGTATCATGTAAACGTCTAGCCATAACTGTAAATGAGGGAATAATAATCGCTAATCCAAAGATACCACTTAGAAACCCTGCTGATACTAATCCTAATAAAGAAGATATAATAAAATTAATCCAAAAAGGATGCCAAAAATCAGCACGATTTGATCTTCCATTAATATCTAAAAATCGTGTCCAAAATTCTTTGTAACTTTTAATTACTTGATTTTGTGTATTATCCATGTGAAACCTCCTAATATTATCCCATTACTTTTATTATTTCTTTAAAGTGTCTATAGTTTGGTATACCCTAAAAATGAAAAGTTATTAGAAAAATGGATTACATTTGCAAAAGATTTATTCATTATTTAAATTCAAAACAATCTCAGCACTGTATATTTCCTGAGAAATAATTTTCAGATTATTGATTACTTACTTCAGGAACCACTTCACAACTTCCTCCTGAGCCATATTTATTAGGTGTTTTATGACCCGGTCTAGCTAGTACATATAATGCAAATATCGTGATGAATATATTGACAAAAATGAGTACTTGGCTAAATTGATAAGCTAACCATATATACTTATCACCTGCTCCGTCATATAACATCCCTGTATAAAGAAATATAAATAATACAAGTAAATATACCGGCCCAATACACCAGCTACAGAATACAATTATTGCGAATATCATTCTCCAATTTATATCATGTAACCGTCTTACCATAACTGTAAATGTTGGAATGAGAATCACTAATCCAAAGAGACTACTTAGAAATCCTGCTGATACTAATCCTAATAAAGAAGATATAATAAAGTTAATCCAAAAAGGATGCCAAAAATCAGCACGATTTGATCTTCCATTAACGTCTAAAAACCTGATCCAAAAATCTTTGTAACTCTGAAATACTTGAGTTAAATAATGTTTCAAAGTGATCTTCCAAATGTTTGATAATCATATAATACAGAATTAGAATTACATTACAAATATATCCATAAATGTTATTTATTTCTTTTCTTAACATCTATCTGTGCTAATAATGGATCATGATCACTTGCTCGACCCGACATATCTGTGAAGTCACTATTAATATGTATTGGATCTAATTGTGTGTGATACTTCAAGTTATTTGAAACTAATATATGATCGAGTACTTGTGAATTTCCATGATAATTGTACGTATAGCAATCTTCTTTAGGTACGCTATAAATCATATTTGTCATCTGGTAACTTTCAAGCGTTTTTAGAGCTTTTGTCCATTGAAAATCATTATAGTCACCAACTGATACAATGTTTGCTTTTGGGTTATTAGTTTGTACTTGTCTGATGAATTGACCAACTGCATGTGCCATTTCTTGGCGTTGTTTTTCACTTTGAGGTACTGGTGGTTGTTGGCTACCAAATAATGCAGCATCTCCATTTTTAGAATTCCAATGATTCGCAATCATTATGACTTGTTCTCCACGGAATTTAAACTGGGCAACTAATGGTTTTCTTGAATCTTGAAATGCTGGATTTCCTGGGTCTATTCGTCCTGGGTTTAATGTGAGTTTTCCTCGTTTATATGCTACCGCAGTATTAGCATCTCCTTGTGGAATAGTGTGATCAAACTTGACTCGTTTAGGATTATAAAGGAATCCTACTCTAATATTAGCGTTAGGTTGCCCCCCATCCTCATTCATTTCCGGGTCAATGTTCACATATTTATATTGTGGACCTCCTGCTGCTTGAATTTCTTTAATTAACCTATCATATGACTCATTTGCTGTAGGACCTCCTGCATTAGGTCCATCATTATCTTGAACTTCCGTAACACCTACAATATCTGGATTTTTCATATTCACTGTAATACCTTTTGCAATTTTTTGTGCCTTATCCTTTGTAGTTGATTTAGTATTATTCGAAAAGTTTTCTAAATTATATGAAGCGACATTAAGTTTTTTCTTATCAGGATGAATGGTTGTAGGTTCAGGCTTTGTATTTCCTTTAATATGTAGTTTTTTCATTTGTTCTAAGTCTACATTCACTTTATAATTTTGGAAACCATAATTCACATAACCAATGATTGGACCCTTAAATTTATCTCCAGTTGCTACATCAAATTCACGAGCTTTATTATTATCATACATTTTAAATGGTATACGTTCACCATGTTGATTATTTTCATGAAGCAATATACCTTCATGTATCGTTTCAATAGGTTCTTTATCTAACACTGTGAACAAATCCCCATGTTCTTGTGGACCTACACTTCTAACATCTCCGAATTGGACACGCATCCCTTCAAGTGATTCCCAAAAATCAATTGCGTATTGATTACGATTAAATGTTCGAAAAGCATCACTGGATGAAATTTTATTAGGAACTTTATCAATTTTAACTGGCTTAGGTAAGGGGTGATTGTGCGATACAATTTCTATATGCCCACCTTTATCTTGTCGGGCATTAATCTGTGTCACAGGCAAATCTGTTTTATTTTTATCTTTATATCCATCTATAAAGTACTCATCTACTACCCCAGTAACTTTAACAAGGTCACCTTCTTTAACATCAAAATCTTGGTTACCCATATATACAATCAAACCTTCAGAAGTATTAGGATCTTGATCCTTTTTAGAATCAGGTGTTTGAATATGTATATAATGACTGCCATTTAATACGTATTTAAAAGTTGCAACACCTTCAACATCGCTTACTTTCTGTCCTTTATATTTCGAATTATGTAGTTTACCTTGAATATCGTGGATTGCTACAACTTGAGTATTTCGTTCTTTAGAGGGTAACGCCTCAGCTTGCAACATGTTTGAAAAACTTATAATGAATACCATTGATAAAACAAATGAACCTGTTAACTTTTTCAAATCCATTCCTCCTAAAATTTTGAATTTTAAATATAAATAAAGTATATCAAAGCTTTATAGGTGTGAATAGACTGGAAAAATTTAGGTCCTTAAATCATTACTATTTGGATTTCAATTCAAGATAGCATATAGCAAGAGCTTTTAACACATCGTGCCAAACATCACTTCAGTTTTTAGGATAAAACAACAATTTTAAGGATATTAAGCGTTTTCAACCACTGTTATATTTACATTATCAAATCAATTAACAGAGGTGAACGGTATGGACTTTTTTAATATTCATAAAATACCTAACAAAGGAATTTCGCTTTCAGTTCAAAGAAAATTATGGCTGAGAAATTTTTTGCAAGCTTTCTTTGTCGTATTCTTTGCTTACATGGCGATGTATTTAATTCGTAATAATTTCAAAGCTGCTCAACCTTTATTAAAGGAGGAAATTGGACTTTCTACTCTTGAACTAGGCTACATTGGTTTAGCATTCAGTATTACATATGGTCTAGGCAAAACGATACTTGGTTATTTTGTTGATGGACGAAATACAAAACGTATTATTTCATTTTTATTAATTTTATCAGCGATCTCAGTATTAATTATGGGGTTTGTCTTAAGTTACTTCGGTTCAGTAATGGGTATCTTTATCGTATTATGGGGACTAAACGGTGTATTTCAGTCAGTTGGTGGTCCGGCTAGTTATTCTACTATTTCAAGATGGGCTCCTCGAACGAAACGCGGTCGATATTTAGGTTTTTGGAATACTTCACATAACATTGGTGGAGCCATTGCTGGTGGACTTGCTCTTTGGGGAGCTAACCATTTCTTTAATGGCAGTGTAGTCGGGATGTTTATCTTCCCTTCCATCATCGCTTTAGTGATAGGTGTTGCAACATTATTTATCGGGAAAGATGATCCAGAAGAGCTTGGATGGAACAGAGCTGAGGATATTTGGGAGGAACCTATAGAACAAGAAAATATAGATTCTCAAAATATGTCTAAGTGGGAAATATTCAAAACCTATATATTAAAAAATCCTGTTATTTGGATTTTATGTGTGTCTAATGTATTTGTTTACATTGTACGAATTGGTATAGATAACTGGGCACCGTTATATGTGTCTGAACACTTACATTTTAATAAAGAAGACGCTGTAAATACGATATTTTACTTTGAAATTGGTGCTTTAGTTGCTAGCTTACTTTGGGGATATGTATCAGACATTCTAAAAGGACGTCGTGCAATTGTAGCAATTGGTTGTATGTTCTTAATTACATTTGTCGTTTTATTCTATACTAATGCCACAAGTGTAACGATGGTTAACATTTCATTATTTGCTTTAGGGGCATTAATTTTTGGACCACAACTTCTCATAGGTGTTTCTTTAACAGGTTTTGTACCTAAAAATGCTATAAGTGTAGCCAATGGTATGACTGGATCATTCGCTTATTTATTTGGAGATTCTATGGCAAAAGTAGGACTTGCTGCGATCGCAGACCCTCAAAGAAATGGATTAAATGTATTTGGTTATACACTTAGTGGATGGACAGATGTGTTCATTGTCTTTTATGCAGCTTTATTCATCGGTATTATATTACTATCTATCGTTGCCGTTTTTGAAGAACGCAAAATCAGAAGTCTCAAGCTATAATAAAACAGTGCATCTCACAAGTTTATGGAAAACGAGTTGAGATGTACTGTTTTTGATTTATATATTCTTTTGTAAGTATGTTTTTGAAGACATATTTAAATATTTTTTAAAGTGATAACTATAAGCCTTATATTCAGAGAATCCAACTTTTTCAGCGATTTCATAATTTTTATAATGACTATTCAATAGTTCAAGAGATTGATATATACGATAACGATTTAAATAGTCTAATATTGTAATGCCTACTCGAGATTTAAATGTTCTCATAATATAAGATTCGCTTACTTCAAGTGACCCAATGATTTCAGATACACTAATTTTCTCATGATAGCGCTGCTTTATCATTTTAATTACATAATTTACGTAGAAATCATCAAACTCAACTTGCATTAATGGTTCGAATACTTCTAGTTCTGTTGTTGAAGGTTGTGTTGCTAACTTAATTGAAAGTTGTTCTAATAACGCTATAAGTTGTGATTCATCTATTGGTTTAAGGAAATAGTCTAGCACTTGA
Organism: Mammaliicoccus stepanovicii; assembly: GCF_002902525.1. Taxonomy (GTDB): domain Bacteria; phylum Bacillota; class Bacilli; order Staphylococcales; family Staphylococcaceae; genus Mammaliicoccus; species Mammaliicoccus stepanovicii. Next base: position 16,478 of record NZ_PPQZ01000010.1, on the reverse strand, counting down.
TGCTTTATGCCTGCTTTCATATACTCGAAATCATCATAGCTTGATAATATTACTTTCTGACAAGACATATCTTTAATTTCATTTAGCAAACCGATACCATCTAATCTTGGCATCCGAATGTCAGTAATAACAAGCTCTGGCTTATGTTTCCTTATTAAAGATAAACCTTCAATACCATCTTTAGCTAAATATACTTCATCAAAGTGATATCTTTCCCAAGGTATAACATGTTTAATGCCTTCTCTTATAATTCTCTCATCATCACATATCACAGCTTTATACATTTTAATTTCTCCTTTTATGTGGGACTTGATATATTATCAAGGTACCTTCCTGTTGTTTAGAAAAAATACGTAACCGTGAACACCTTCCATATCGAATTCTCGCTTTATGGTGCAAATGATTTAGACCAAGATGCTCTGTATCAAACACATCTTTCACCAATGATTCTCTTACCATTTTAAGACGTCCAGGTGTCATACCTAAACCATCATCCCGAACAAAGACACGAAGAAAATGGGACGTTATCTTTATCTTTATATAAATAGAAATTAATTGATTATCTCGACCATGTTTAATCGCATTTTCAACTAATGGTTGAATCATCATTTTATCTATAGCATATTGAAGTAACGTATTTGGTATATCTATTTCAAGATGTATACCGTTGTCGAAACGAGTGTTTTGAATCGAAACATACTGTTTAATATAATTTAGTTCATCTTGTATCGTTACTTGAGACGTTTTCGTTCGTAGCGTATATCGCAACATTTGTGAAAGTTGTTGGACAACTGATTGCGCTTGTGTGGGTGACATCGTAATTAAATACTGAATGGTTTGCATCGTATTAAATAAGAAATGCGGTTGAAATTGCTTTTCTATTTCTTTAAGTTGAATATCTCGAATACGTTTTTCAGATTGTTCAATAGATTTGATTAATTGCTCATTCGATTCAAACAAATCATATATATATGTATTGATTAATTCTAGTTCACTATGTTTAGATAGTGGTTCATACGGTCCTAAATGACGATTTTTTGCGTAGTATATTTTCTGAATAATTGTTTCAATATCTCTTGTTTGACGCTGTGCCATTTGATGCGCACTCATAAAGCCAACAATAATTAATATAATCAAGACGACCGTCATAATGATTAATAAATAGAGACCATCTTCTAACGTCTCATGAATATCCTTATATAATATTAATTGCTCACCTTGTTTGTTGAGTGTTCTATTATCTGAAATAAACCCAAATTTTGATGGTACAAATTTATCATCGACTTGGAACCTTTCACCATTTGTATACACGATATTGTCAAATCGATCGATCATGATTGCTTGTTGTTCCGATTCACTTTTAATCTTATTTAAAGTTGAAGTATTAAAAATATAAAACCGTATTGTATAGCGATTATCTTTAAAAGTGAATGCATGTCGATATAATGTGTACATATCTCTCGTATTAAACCGTTCATAATTATTTGAAATCGTTTGTTTTGTACCTTCTATTTCATAGTATAATGTTGCATCTTGTTGATGTACGATTGTTAGTAAAATGCGCTTTAATCGTGTAATATCTGCTGGTTTATTAATATCTATATCTTCTATTACACGTCGTTTATCTGAAAGTTCTTTACTTATTGTATGATTTATTTCAGTTATTTCTTGTTGACTCTGTACGACATGCTTTGAAATGGACCGATGTTCAACCCAAATATAAATTGCATAAAAACTTATTAATCCTATAATAATGACTAAAAATACAGGCAATATTGTAGAAAAAAACAGTGATTGTCTTAATTGATATCTATATGGCTTATAATCTTTCATTCAATATTCTCCAAGAAGATTTTATGTGACATTTTAGGTAGTGTGCTTTTCGGAATAATAGGAATATCGCTTAATTGTTTCGTTTCCTCTGTTTCAGTTTCATCAACATCTTTACGAATTGGCTTAACACCGAATTCCTTTGCTAATCGTTGTTGAACTTTATAACTTGTTAAATAGCGCATTAATGCCTCGCGCTTTGGATGTGGGTCTTCTGTATTGACCAATGCTATACCATCTATGTTCAACATTGTTCCCTCAGCAGGATAAATAATTTTCAATGGATATCCTTTTTTTATTGCTGTTCTCGCATCTTGTTCATAACTTAACCCGGCATAATACTTACCTTCAGAAACTTCTTTAATAACTTGTGAAGATTTAGAAAGTTGAATGGCACGATTATCAAATCGATACACATCCTGAACATCATTAGACATACTAAATATTGCACGCATATGCTGATATCCTGTCGTTGTTGTGTGAGGATTCGGATATGCTACTTTATTCTTCAAGTCATGTTGTAATAAATCTTTATATCCTCTAATGACAATATCTCCTTGAACATCTGTGTTTACTACAATCACTGCCGGCATCAACATGAAACTGGTAACGATATTTGATTGAATCGCCACATCACGAAATTTATCTTTGTCTGGAGAACGATATGGCACGAAATCATCCGTATTTTCAATTACCTCTGATAACACTCCCCCTATAAATACATCACCTCTTTCTTTCTTCGAAGTTCGATGAAGTTCTGACAATAGTACTTGTGTCGATCCATGACGAATATTTACTTTAACGTTCTCCTGTTGTTCGAATTCTTTTAATACTGGCTGAATAAGCCCCTTAGGATATGGAGAATAAACAGTTATCTCAGACGAATTAGACTGCTTACCCTCTTGACAACTTGCTAACATGACAACTAACAATACAAGAAAACACCATTTCCTTTTCATTCATATCCCATCATTTCATTATTTGTTTTAATAGGGATATTTTACCAATTATTTGACGTGACATTCAAGATAATTTCATAACTAAAAAAGAAGCCCTGGACTCATCAACATTGATGCCCAAGACTTCCTTTATATTCTTAATGTGTTGATCCAAATGCACTTTTCACATCTGTATCATGTTCTAAACATGCCTTTATAGCAGCGATAAGTCCTTTAGTCATTAAATCGACATTCATAGAAGGTTTATCAGGTTTATCGATGACTTGTTCTGGTGCGAATGGCACGTGAATAAATCCTGTTTTTAAACCCGGATATGATTTATCTGCAAGATACGCAAGTTGATACATAATATGATTACAAACAAATGTACCAGCACTATTTGATAAACCTGCAGGCACACCAGATGCACGCATATATTCAACCATACGTTTAACAGGTAATTGCGAAAAGTATGCTGGCTTTCCATCTTCTTGAATTGCTATATCAATTGGTTGGTTACCTTCATTATCTTTTATTCGTGCATCATCAACATTAATCGCAACGCGTTCAGGTGTCATTTGATAACGCCCTCCTGCTTGACCAATCGCGATGACCATATCATATTTTTCTAACTCAAGCTGCGCTTTCACAACTTCCATGCTTTTATAAAATACAGTCGGAATTTCTAATGTATCAATTTGATGTCCATTAATATTTTGAGGTAAACCTTCCACTGCCTGTAATGCAGGATTAACCTTTTCTCCACCAAATGGATCGAATCCAGTTATTAATATTCTCATCATTTCATCCTCCTACGTTTATTTAAAAAGCGAGTAAATACATTAATACAATATGAACGACAATTAAGATAAGTGCCATTGGAATTTGTGCTTTAATAACAGCTAACTCATCTTTCATTTCTAATAAAGCGATAGGTAGAGTATTGAAGTTAGCTGCCATTGGCGTTAATAGCGTGCCACAGAAACCACCAGTCATTGCTAATGCACCAGCAATAGCGGGATCTCCACCAATAGCCATCACAAAAGGCACGCCGATACTTGCTGTGATAACTGTGAAAGCAGCAAATGCATTCCCCATCAGCATTGTGAATAACACCATTCCAATCACATAAGCCATAGCACCAATTAGTTGATTGCCTTCAGGTAAAAATCCTGAAATTCCTTTTGAAATGGTCTCACCTAAACCACTTACTGTAAATAAGATGCCTAGTGCTGCTAAAAATTGAGGTAATATACCCACTGTTCCAATTTGTTGAACTAGTCGATCACTATCATATAACCCCATTTTACCTTTTGGACGTAATAATATGTACGCAACAATTAATCCAACAACAGAGGAAACGCCTATTCCTACTGCTCCTCCTAGTGGTGTCCATGTTGATACAACAACCGCGACAACTGCTAACACAATCGCAGGGATAAAGAGTTTACTCCCGAACTTAGATGCGCCAGCTTCTTCCTCTTCATGTTTCACATCAACAATTTTTCCGATACGTACATTTTTAGTAATTGTTAATACACCCATAGTCAAAACTAATATGCCGTTTATCATATTTGGAATATATGGACCTACTATAAACATCAATCCTAAAATCACCCAAAATAGCGACGTACCGATCCTTTTTTCATTCAAGTTATTACGAAAGACACGCCAGGCAGTATAGAAAAACTGTAATCCAATTAGAACATAGAAAATTTCTAGAATTTGATTAATGGTTTGATTATTCATCTAACGTGACCTCTTTCTTACCATATTTACGATTTAATTTTCGATCAAATAGTATATTCTGAACAACACCTATTATTAATGCAACAATTGCTATCGGTACAGAATAAAGTGCAATTTGAACACCTGTTACCTCCATATTTAACGACTTAAAGGTCGCTACTATTAAGAGTACGCCTGATGCACCTACAAATAGATTTTGACCAAAGAAATTACCATAGTTCTCCATTGCAGAGATATGTGCTTTTAATTTTTCTTCATCTTCTTCCTCTAATTTACGATTGTATGTAGATTTCGCTGCAGCTTGCACCATTGGATTCATTAACGGACGTACAAACTGCGGATGACCACCTATACGAATTGATGCAAGACCCGCAATTTCACGAATAAATAAATATACCGACATAATGCGTCCAGCAGTGACACCTTTCATGTTATTTATCAATCGTGTAGCTTGTGTTTTCAGACCGTAACGCTCAATTATACCTACCATTGGTAGCGTCAGTATAAATAACGATACCATTCGATTATCTACAAATGCTTTTCCTAAAGTTTCGAGAATTTCAATAAAATTCATATTAGATACAAGACCTGTCACAACAGCTGCTATTAACACTGTTCCAATCGTATCCCACTTTAAATAGAACCCTACAACAATGATAACGATTCCAATAAGTTTTAACCACTCCATATCTTCTCCTCCTTTATATTTATCATAATAAAGGTTTTCAAGTTTAAATTCTTTGTTTTCAAAATATTTCATAAATTAATCACAATAATGTTAACCTAATGAACACCCTAACAATTTACATTCCAATTGTTAGGGTGTTCATTAGGTTATTTTTTCAACAAAAAATTGATGATATAATAATGGTGTCGCCTATCTCTCAGGCGTCAATTTGACGTTGGGAGGAGGTGTTATTCATATTGGAAATCCTTGTTCACATCATGACTACAGTCATCAGTGGCTGTACTATTGCGTTATTTACGCATTGGCTACGTAAGCGCAATGACAAATAGGCGACAATAGCCACACCTACAAAAATCCCCTCACTATTTGCGGTAGTGAGGGGATTGGTGCATCCATATCGGATACCTTGTTAAACGTATTATAACACCAGAATAGTTTGAAATGCAAAATACTTCTTTAATTAATTTAACTTTGAGCTCATTTCTGCAAGATGTAAATATGTTGCACTACTCATGTTATCTTTCCCATAAAAACTTAATTATGTCATTAGCCACTTCACTGTTTTCATGTAGTTGACTGTGTTGAGCGTTAGGACCCTCGTATTTTGATTCACGATAACTTTGAGGACTATTTCCCAGTAAATATTTCAACGATTTTGAAGAGCTATTCGATACTCTTCCATCTGAGTGCGTTCCATCTTGTAAATCACCATAAATATTTAACACATCTATATGTTGACCTTTATAAATTTCTTGAATCTTTCGCAATCTTGGATATGGAGGATTCATGCGACTTGGTTTACCATTAGCATCTACACTAATTTCGTTAACTTTTTCATTCATATTTAATACACCATTGAAAGTGCCTGCAATGTTTACTTGTTTATTTAATTTTGGTAGTGATGGATCATTTCCATATGTCATCATATACGTTGCGAATGACAAATTCCCCATTGAATGCCCTACGAAATTAAATTTTTTAATGTTATATTTACTTTGTAATGTCGTTAATACATTTTTAATCCAGTTCGCATTTACATCAAGATATCCTTGTTTATTATTTTCTAATTCAATTTGTACGATTGGATTAATTGCATCTTTTGTCCATTTTCCTTTAAGCTGAACCTCTCCATCTCGAGAAACATATGCTTTAATAATATGCTTCGTGACACCTTTATCCTTCGCTTCATTAACCATAAATTTTTCAGAGTTCGCACTACCTGCATATCCATGTAGAAATAGCGTTGGCGTTTGGCTACTAACAAACTTATTATGTCCAGATTGTTTCGCATGTTGCTGCTTATCTGAATGTGTTTGTGTTTGTTGATTTACGCCAAAAAGTATAAAGCCACCTATGACAACGCAACCTATTAAACACACACCTAAAATGAATAGTTTCTTCACTTTGAAAACCCCAATTCTCATATTTAATATCATTATATAGGAATATTGTAGGATTCAAAACAATTTGGATATCCTTATTATGATAGTACGCATTTGGAACATTAATATTTAAACTCTTTTTTAAAGACGATCACGAGTATCATAATAATCATTGAGGCAATTGCTGCTGTCAGAAATACTGGCATATATGCTAGATGTGTTGCCTCTATAATACCGTTTGTAATAGCATCTCTCATTGCTTTATTTGGAATATGATTAATTTGATCTAAAGTCTTAGATACACTACCTGAATCATGTTGCATTGAATTCATAAATTGAAGTGGTATATCCTTTATATTAAAGTGATCTTCACTTAAATTTTCTTTTATTTTAGTACCCATTTGACTGAAACCAACTTGTATAAATGTAGCAAATAGTGTTGGTGCAATTGTAATACCTACTTGTCTTGATACCGATAAAGTACCTATAACTGTACTATTGTTTTTACTAGAGTCTGCTGAGCGCGTTGCTAATACCGTCATTGGCGCACCAATCGTAAATCCAAACCCTAGACCTGCAATAATCGAAAACACAAAGAACGTAACCGCTTCATACGTAAAGAGTGCTAATCCACCATAGCCAATGATACTTACAATACTTGCTACAATTAAGGCAAATATCGGGCTTTTTTTATCTACAATTTTACCGCCCATTGATGCACCCACTCCTGAAGCTAAAGCAAGTGGCGTCATCCAATAACCACTATTAGCGGCGCTGACGTGTAATACATTTTCAACAAATGATGGAATAAATATAATAGCACCGATTAACATACCTGATAATATACCCATGACTAAAGTAATTGAAAAAGCTGGTTTTCTCAATAGAAAGTAAGGTAAAAATGAATCTACGTCAGAGGATTCATTTTTATATTCGATTAAGATCATGATGGCATAACCTATAATCGCTAATATAATCAAGCCGATAACTGACAAACTAAATATACTGCCTGTGATGTTCCCAGTTTGAATATTATTAATCGCAAACATCATTAATAAAGTAGAAAATGAGAATAGCAATATAGCATATTTATCAATTTTAGTTCTAACCTTCTCTTGTGTTTCTGGCATTTTAAGCATCATAAAGACCACAATCATAATTGCTACTGGCACATTAATTAAGAATAACCAATGCCACGTTCCACTAACATTTATGAGTAAGCTACCTAGTATTGGGTCCAAGCACTGATGCTATACCATTCATTGCACCAAGACCACCGAGCATACTTCCTTGTTTTTCTTTTTTATAGGCAGAGATAATATGCGAACTCGCAATTACAAACAAACCGCCCCCACCAAACGATTGAATTAATCGTGCAATGATGAAAAATGTATAATTTGGACTCAGTGCCACAAGTAGTGATCCTAAACCGAACAATATCACTTCAACTATAAATACTTTTTTTCGACCAAACATATCAGCTAGTTTACCAGCAATAGGCGTTGATATTGCCATACCTAACGTATAAATCGTAATGCCCCATGATCCCATCTGAGCTGTAATTTCAAAAGACTGGTTAATTGTAGTTAATGCTGCACTAATAATACCGTTATCAAGTGCTGCCATAAACACACCAATCAACAAAAATACTACAACAATATCATATTTTTTCTGTTTCATATGCATGCCTTCTTTCATTTGTTTGCTCCAAATTTCATATACTTATTTAACACCTATTATATGAACTCTTTATGAACAAATGCAATTTGAAAGGAAAATAATAAAAACAATTGTATATTAAATTATTGAGTCTTTGTCTGACAACAATATGACATACTTGATAAAGTCATTTTCTTTAACCATAAACTACATTCTTTGTTGTTAAATAAATAATATATTTATAAATAACATACATTACAACAAGTGTTGCCCATATGATTTCAATGTATGCGATCACGCTTAATATCGGTGTAATCGTTTCGTTATGGTAAACTTTCTGACTCACATTATATAATGCACCCGCAGTTGTTACCCAAGGGAATGTTAGTGCTGAATATGAAACTTTAAAACCTCTTTGAATGATTTTTGGTAAAAATATTAAACTAAATAAAAATAAAGATTGTGATAATACTAAATACACTGAAACATATCCAACTGAGAATGTTGTATGATTTAACACATAGCTATTTAAACATAATGCAGCAGGGGCACTTATGATTATAATCATAGGAAATTGTTCTTGATTATAATATTGCCAAGATTTATTTATCACGACATAAATAAGTATGATGACGAAACAGATTGTCCCAATCACAGTTGTTATTTCACCTAGATGACTTTTAAAAGTTGACGATGTTTCTCCGGTCACGCCTAAACCAACGAACATCACAAACCAACTCGTATTTGGCAATGATTTGAAATCTCTAAATGCATAACGACTAATAAAGATTAAGATGAAACTCACATGTAATAAAATAGAAGCGTACCATACAATATTGAGTAGATATAAATCCACAAGAAATTCAGACTTAATAATAGACACCATAAGCATCAAAGCCATTGGAAATGTAGGGAAAATTGCAAATGTATTTATATTTTTAAGTTCCTTTAAGAACATACTCGGAAAAACAATCCATTTCACACAAACTAACAAGACAATAGTGCAAGAAATAATAAAGAACACCAATCCAAATAAGGTTAAGCTTAAATGATAGAACAAATTACTTAACGCCATAATACCTAATGCCAAACCGCATATTGCGATTGGCATTCTTTTTAAACCTACTTTTAACATATATAATAGCCTTTCTTTATAAACTTAATTAAATTGTATCTCAACAACTTATAATTATTTATTATACCATTGTATACGGTTTGAATTTTATATTTCTTTAATATTAGTATCAATCATGACTATTTAATTCCGTGACATAAATCACAGTATTTCCACTTTCAATTGTATATAATGAAAACCGGAAGGGTTAATATATTCCAACAAAGAGGTAAGCCTTCCGTCACTAAAACGTTAGACTCACCTCTTTGTTTATAATTTTCTATGTTAAAATTTTATTAAGGAGATGATAATGATGGCTTTCGGTGCTGAGATGATTGTCCACAAGCAAAATAAAGTTGTTAAAACTTTTCTAAGTCATAGTGCTATTAATAAAGCATCTGCTATGTCTTTAATTGATTTAAATATAAAACAAAAAAGAACTCTCCATAATTTATTAAAGCAAGGTGTCATAAAGCAGGTAGATCATCAATACTATTTAGATGAACATAATTGGAATAAATTTAAGAAATCTCTTAAAAGATTTTTTTTAATATAAATCCATAATCCTGTGCATCAAGCCTTACTCGAAATGAATACTAAAAGCAGAAGAAAACCAGATTCAAATCTGATTTTCTTCTGCTTTTTATGTTTATGAGACTTAAGGTCTCTGACGCTTTATTTTGTGATTTTAATTATGAAAATTTATAAAGTTATAGGGATTTTTCCTTTAAAATTAACATATCGGTATGCAGTTTTGACCGCTTCTTCATCAGGTGCTTCAACACCATCTAATTGATAGGGAATGCCTAAATTTTTCCACTTATGAACCCCAAGTTGATGATATGGAAGGATTTCAAACTTTTCTACATTGTCTAATGAATTAATAAATTCGCCAAGTTTAATCAAGTCTGCTTTATCATCTGAAATACCTGGCACTAGGACATGTCTTATCCACACTGGTTGTTTCATATCTGATAATTTACGGGCAAACTTAAGTATATGCGTATTGGGTTTACCAGTAAGTTTGATATGTTTTTCATTATCAATATGTTTGATATCTAATAGGATAAGATCCGTATGTTTCTGTAACGCATCAAAATGTCTATTGAATGCTGGCGTATCATTTACACATCCTGCAGAAGTATCAAGGCATGTATGAATATCATTTGCTTTTAATTCTTTAAAAAACACTTCCAAAAATGGCATTTGTAAAAGTGGTTCTCCGCCACTTACTGTTACGCCTCCACCCGATGCATCAAAATATGGTTTGTATGGAATCACTTCATTAACCATTTCATCTACTGTTACTTCTCTTGATGGTGCATGAACTTGCCATGTATCTGGGTTATGACAATACAAACATCTTAATAAACAACCTTGGGTAAATAATATATATCTAATACCCGGTCCATCGACAGTACCCATACTTTCAACGGAGTGTAAGTATCCTTTAAGCATTTTACTCCCACCTTAATTTAATTACATTTGTTCGTGGAACGTACGTGAAATAACATCCAATTGTTGTTCTCGTGTTAATTTAATAAAGTTAACAGCATATCCTGATACACGAATCGTTAATTGTGGATATTCTTCTGGATGTTCCATTGCATCTAGTAACGTTTCTCGATTGAAAACATTTATGTTTAGATGATGTCCGTGTTGCATAGCATATCCATCTAACATACTCGTTAAGTTTTTATTTTGATCTTCTTCTTCTTTACCTAAAGACTTTGGAACGATGCTGAATGTATTTGAAATACCATCTTTACAGCAATCGTAAGGAATTTTTGCCACTGTGCTTAAAGATGACAGTGCTCCTTTTTGATCACGGCCATGCATAGGGTTTGCTCCTGGTGCAAATGGTTCACCTGCTTTACGACCATCTGGTGTATTCCCTGTCTTCTTACCGTATACAACGTTTGAAGTAATCGTTAATACACTCATTGTATGTTCTGAATTACGGTATGTTTTGTGACTACGTAATTTTGTCATAAAACGCTCTACTAAATCTACCGCTATATCATCTACGCGACTATCATTATTTCCATATTTAGGGAACTCTCCTTCAATTTCAAAGTCCGTAACGAGTCCATCTTCATTTCGTATTGGTTTAACTTGTGCATATTTAATAGCAGATAAAGAGTCTGCAGCTACTGATAATCCCGCAATACCAGTTGCCATCGTACGAATAATATTTGTATCATGTAATGCCATTTCGATACGTTCGTAACTATATTTGTCATGCATATAATGAATGATATTTAGTGAGTTAATATAAACACCCGCTAACCAGTCCATCATTTTATCAAATTTATCAAAGACTTCGTCATAATCTAAGATGTCTGTATGGATTCCTTCATAACTTGGTCCGACTTGGCTACCAGATTTTTCATCTTTACCACCGTTAATTGCATATAGTAATGTTTTAGCTAAGTTAGCACGCGCTCCGAAAAATTGCATTTGTTTACCAATTTTCATTGCTGAAACACAACATGCAATACCGTAATCATCGCCATAACTTTCACGCATTAAATCATCATTTTCATATTGAATAGAGCTTGTTTTAATACTCATTTTAGCGCAATAGATTTTGAATTTTTCTGGTAAACGAACTGACCATAACACCGTTAAGTTTGGTTCTGGTGCAGGTCCTAAGTTATCTAAAGAATGTAAGAAACGGAATGAGTTCTTAGTAACTAATGGACGACCATCAATGCCAACGCCTCCAATTGATTCTGTTACCCATGTAGGATCTCCAGAGAATAACTCGTTATAATCTGGTGTACGCGCAAATTTAACGATACGTAATTTCATAATAAAGTGATCGATAATCTCTTGAACTTCACTTTCTGTAATATCGCCATTTTTCAAATCACGTTCTGCATAAATATCTAGGAATGTTGATGTACGTCCTAAACTCATAGCTGCCCCATTTTGTTCTTTAATTGCAGCTAAATATGCTAAGTATAACCATTGAACCGCTTCTTTAAAGTTAGTCGCTGGTCTACTAAGGTCGAAACCATATATATTACCTAATGCTTTAAGTTCATTTAAAGCTCTATATTGTTCTGATAGTTCTTCTCGTAAACGAATCACATCTTCTGACATTTCCGTAGACATTGTGTTAAAGTCTTTAAGCTTTTCTTCCATTAAAAAGTCAACGCCATATAATGCTACACGTCTATAGTCACCAATAATACGACCTCGTCCATATGCATCTGGTAATCCAGTAATAATCCCCGCTTTACGACAATTCAACATCTCTCTTGAATATGCATCAAAAACACCTTGGTTATGTGTTTTACGATATTCAGTAAAGATTTTTTCCGTTTCTTTATCTAATTCATAACCATAAGATTCACATGCTGCTTTTGCCATGCGTATACCACCAAATGGCTGCATAGAACGTTTGAAAGGTTTATCTGTTTGGACACCTACTACTGTTTCTAACTCTTTATCTAGATAACCAGCATCATGAGAAGTGATTGTTGAAGCAACTTTAGTATCCATATCCCACATACCGCCACGTTCACGTTCTTCTTTTGAAAGTGACATAACTTGATCCCATAGTTTTGTCGTTGCTTGAGTTGGTCCTTCTAAAAATGCATCATCACCTTCATACAGTGAATAATTAAGTTGTATAAACTCTCTTACATCTACATGTTTATTCCAACGACCATTTTTAAATCCTTTCCAAGCACTTGTTTGTTGTTTTGTTTCTACCATAATCATAACGCCTCCAATTCAGTTTTGATAACGTTTTCGTATATATTTTACCACGGTAATTGTGATTATTTTCACATGATTTATGGCTATTTTTTATCTAAAATGTGTCAATTTTTCGAAACTGTTTAAGAAATAATAACAATATATATAGTGCTTTATACAGTTATATAACAGATACAAAGAAAGACAAACCTAGGACGCTATATTTGTCCTAAATTTGTCTTTATCATTTATGATATAAGTTGTGAAAACATGATTCACCTTAATTCTATCGTGCAGATACAATTTCTTTAATGTTCTATATTCAAACCCATTCTGAACATTTGTTACTAAATAACTCGGACACTTTCTGTTAAAACAACCCTTCTTCGCAAGTATCATATGGCGTAAAATTCTTGATTAAACTTGATTCTTTAAGGTAATGAATATTATAGAATTGTGACATGCAATAAATAAAAAATATAAGTTTTCTTTCTGTAACTTGACCCACTAAATATTGATTGTGTAATCTTTTAAATTGTTCTTTTTCCGACTCTGTGCATATTTTTTTGAAATATCCCCATAAATGACAAAATGTATTTATTACCGACCCTTTACTAGGTTGTATCATTAAAGCATCCAATATTGCATCTCTAATTTCATTATATTCCACTTCTTCTTTCATCATTTCCCTAATGAGGTTATAACTATTCTGATTATGCCACATCACTTCATATTTATATTCTTTCCATAACATTTCAATAGCAAATCTATTCTTCATACTATGCACCTCTTCATTAACATAGTTTTTAGTCGATATAAACTATGTCATTTTGAGTATACCATCTTCCATATGATAAACTTTATCACAATACGTAGTAAGACGCTTATCATGAGTCACGACAATACATGTTTTATTCTTCTCTAGAGCCTGTTCTTTTAAAATTTTCATAACTTCCATAGCATTTTTAGTATCGAGTGAAGCAGTCGGTTCATCAGCTAAAATAATCGATGGTTTCGTATATAACGCTTTAGCAATAGCCACGCGTTGTTTTTGACCACCAGAAATTTCACTTGGAAGTTTATTCTCAATTGTATCTATATTCAGCTGTGACATAAGTTGATTATATTCTGTTTTGTTTAATACATCTTTTTTTCGTTTTTCTAATAATTTGAATTGTTGTTTAACAGTCAGAAATGGGACAAGGTTCGTAGCTTGCAATATAAAGCCAATTTCTTTCATTCTTATATTTGATAATGCTTTTTGAGAGCGTTGAGTCACTTCTTGACCATTAATCAATATATTCCCAGAAGTAGGTGTTTGAAGTGCGCCGGCCATAGTCAAGAATGTACTTTTCCCTGAACCTGAGGGGCCAATAATGGCAACAAGCTCATTCTGATTAAACTTCAATGTTGTCGGTTTAACAGCTTCTATTTTTTGATTACCATCCTTAAAATATTTTGTAACATTTTTAAATTCTAACATTTTATATTCCCCCCTCTTATTTATCCTATCGCTTTTAGTGGATCAACTTTTCTTATAGTCAATATAGAGAACAAACTACCTATCAACGAAACAACTATTAATACAACACTATATATTATTAATGTTATTGCACTGAATTTAATAGGAACCGCATTCGGTAGGAACGAACCAGTCACCATTGTCAATAAGAGACCAATCATCGTACCAATCATCGCAATGATAAATGTTTGTGATAAGACAACTTTTGCCAAATAAACATTTGTAAATCCCTGTGCTTTTAACACACCAAATAAACTCGTTTTTTGCAATGTCATAACATATAAAAATATACCTATAACTGTTGCTGAAATCATAAACAAGAATGAAATCATGAAATTTAAAGTTAAATTTTGCGCCTTATAACCAGGTAAATTTTCAACAAATTTTTCTATATCAATCGCTTCTAGACCATCATCTAGCGCTTTATCATTCCACTGGTTGTCTTTTACAACAACTGCATTAGTCATAGAATCAGTTATAGAACCATTGATTTTTTGAAGTGTGCTATTATTTGAAAACAAGACTGGAGAAGCATTATATTTAGCACTTTCACTAAAACCAACAATTTTCAATTTTTCATTTGATTGAGATAAAGATAGTTTATCTCCAATTTTAAACCCTTTGTCTTTCAATGTTTCGTCCGCAATCACTTCATTATCTGAACTGAATTTTTTACCTTCAATCATATTTGGCACTAAAAAAGAGTGATCTGTGACTCCAAATAATAAAGCATTTTCTTCGTTTTTTCCATTGGAAATAATAACACCTGATTGCTTTAAAGTCGTTTGATTCTTATATGTATCACCTACATTATCTTTATTAAATAAAGACTGCTCGACAGTTTGATTGGCATCCTTACTTATGACAATCGCATTAGCTCCCCATTTATCAATACCTTCTCTATTCATATTTATCAAGCCATTTGCTAATCCTGAGAGTAAAAACAGCAAATAACTAATCATAATTAAAACACCTATAATTAGACTGAATTTTAATTTATTACGTTTGATTTCATTCCAAGCTAAAAACATATACATTCTCCTTTAATGATAATCTGTATATTTAATTGAATATTTAATAATTATTTGTAAATTATAACATTAAATTATTCCACCAACGAAAATTTAGCAGTGTTATTTTATCATTTAAAGTATAGAGCCCTTATTTAACGAAGAAATAAGCAATATTTGAAAAAGTTAAAACCGTTCATTATGAAATGATAAGCCATTACATTTTCGAAATATAATGTTAACAGACTTACAAGAAATATTATGGTTGTACTACTAGTAACGCGTAGAATAAGGTTATGGTTATCAATTTAATTAACATTAAATGCCTTAGTAGACTTATCAACTGTATTAAGTTACTCTCTTGATAAAAGTTCATTCACTGTTTTCTCAGTTATGTCATTACTAGTAATATCAGTAACATATGCCGTATTTACTGAAAACACTACGAAAAAAGCATCATTAATTTTTATAAAAATAAGACTGAAATGCTTTAATCAACTATTTAAAAAACGAATGTCCAATTATTAAAATTGAACATTCGCCTTTACTTGATAATATTTAATTAAATATTTATTGTTGATCTTCCTTCTGGTATTTTTTTCTAGATGTTGAAAAGATTATACCACCTAATAAACCTAACATAGCTGATAATAATCCAGTGTTGTTAGTCTCACCAGTATCAGGTAATTGCTGAACTCTCTTTTCTTTGACTTGAGTTTTTGACTTATCTTTCTTTTCCTGCATGTCCGGTGTTTTCAATTTGCTCGGTATATCCGGCTTATTTGGTGTGTCTTCAGACGGATTATTCGGATTTGTGATACTTGGTGGTACATAACCTTTTGTTGGATCCTCCGGATCAACTGGCTTCAATGGATTAC
>NZ_PPQZ01000001.1 GCF_002902525.1 Mammaliicoccus stepanovicii | reverse complement strand
AGTTATTTCTATTTAAAGGCTGTCTCAAGTGAATTGGATATTATAACCTATATCAGTAATGAAAATACATTTTATAAATATGATAGTAATACCCAGACAACTATTAAAATTGATACAAATGAAGTTATTAAGATACTTTCTAAATACAAAAATATAGAATCAACTCATTTAGATGATGTATTTAAGCCTTCAAATTATTTAATATCACCGTTTAATGATACTGAAAAATTTCTTGAACAAAAATATATTCTTACCCAACACCAACAAAATATAGTTAATAATCTAATAAAACTTAGTGATGATTACATAGTTGAAGGTAAAGCAGGTACAGGAAAATCTTTAGTTCTATATGATGCAGCTCATAAACTTATTAAACTTGAAAAAAATACCTTAATTATTCACTGTGCCTATTTAAACGGTGGACATCGTCGATTAAATAAAGAGGATGGATGGAATATTAGATGTATTAAAGATGGTATAGAAGATCAAGAATACCAAGACCTAGATGTCATATTATTAGATGAGGTCCAAAGATTATATCCGTCTCAATTAAAAAGTATTATAAATAATGCTAAACAAAATAATACTAAACTAATATTTTGTCTGGATCCTAGGCAATACCTGAGTCAAAGAGAAGAAAATTATAACAACATCAAAAATATAAAAGATATTAGTAAGAGGATTAAGCATGAAGTATTAACTGATAAGATAAGATCAAATAAGGAAATTGCTTATTTTATTAAAGAACTATTCGATAATAACAAGAAAAACAATATAGAATATAGAAATATTGAAATTGATTATATAAGTAAACAAAGCAATTATGAAGAATACTTGGATTACCTTGAGAATAATTCATGGACTTATTTACCGTTAACTACTTCTCGTTTTGACTCTGCATCATTTAATAAATATTCATTATTAAATCAGGAAATCAACTCTCATAGAGTTATTGGACAGGAGTTTGATAATGTTGCGATTATTCTAGATGGTAGTTTTGAAATAAAAAATAAATCTCTGCATTATATAGGTGGGAAATATCACTATGATCCTGTCCAAATGGTATTTCAAAATATGACTAGAACAAGAAAGAAGCTCAAATTCATTATTATAGATAATATAGATTTATATAACAACCTGATGAAAATAGTGACAAAAGAATATTCGTAAAAATTGATTAGATGCTTAACCTATTATTACCCTGGAAATCTCTCAAGCAAGGTTTCGCTGTTTTGGATATTCAATTATAAAAAATCTAACAGGAGAGAAAAATAAATTTCTCTCCTGTTAGATTTTTTATAGAACTAAGTTTAACCATATAGATTTTGATATACCCCTTTTAGAATTAATTATAAATATTTTAATTTACACTTTTAATAGTTTAATTTCAATTGATGACAAAACGTCAAGTAAATAAATTAATTTTATACAATCTATCTTTTTTATAAATTCAATATCCATTATTCCATGCATCAATCTATTTCTATTTATATAGTCTGGATCTTCTATATCATTGTGGATGCTATAGTAGCATTTAATCAACTTAACAGTGTATTGGGTTATAACTTGATTGATTTCCTTTTCATTACCTAGAATATGTTTGTTTACAACCATATTTATACTTTTATATCTTGGCTCCCTTTCTTCCTGATATGCTTTGTAAATAGTTAAATAATCAATGATAGCTAAAGTTAACATGGCAACTTCGGTATAACGCTTATTTTCGAAATTTTCTATAATACGTTGAACATACTCCTTCTTAGGAAGATAAAACTCATTTTCAATAAGGTTATTTTTAATATCATCATAATGTTTTTTAAATACTATATAGATATCTTCATCAGTGATTGCTTTTTTATCAAGGTAAATATCATAGTAATCAGAAAAATATTCTAATCTCATACTCAATTTGAATTGTTCGCAGTATTCAATAAAGGTCCCTAATTGTTCTTCTAATAAGCTAATTGTTTCCTTTTGCTTATTTAAATCTATACCCGAAGTAACCCTGTTAATAAGATTTATTTGTACGTTTAAACTATCATTAATTAACTTATTTACATCTCTTATAGTATCAGCAATAACATTATTTACTTTTGTTGATTGCTGCATATTAGTTAAAGTAGGAAATAAATTAGGATTTGGAAGTATTGGTTTAATATTAACTATGTCTAGTTTAGGTAGAGATATTCTATTAATGATATTAGAATACCTTTCTATTACTCTTTTTTGTTGATATATACTTTCTATATAAGTATTAGGAAGTTTAAAACTATTTAATGTATTTTTCTTTTCACGTTTTTTATATAGTATTTTATCAAACTTAATCAATACAAATTTCGCCATTATATTCCCACCCTTTCAAATCATTAAACTCGATATTCTGTTCCTCAGCAAATGCCGTACGGGATTTTGTCCATAACTCTCTATAAATATCAAAGCGATTCATTTCCATGTTTCACACTCCCAATTCATTATAATATTACAATAAATGTAGCATGTGAGCATAAAAGGGTCAAAACTACTCTTCCATCAATTCTTTTTATCTATTCCGCATTTTTCTATAACAGTATTTTTTCTATTTAATTTTTCGTCTAATTTCTCAGTTACTTCTGAAAGAGTCATATCTTGCCTTTTACTAGGCTCAAGTATATTAAACGTATATCTACGCAACCATTTTTTATGTTTACATACATCATCATATGTTGGATTGCTCTTTTTATTTAATTTATACAATTTAAGTGCATGTTTCGCAACTTTTATATATGTAAAACCAACATATAAAAGTAACAATCCAACGGGCACATAAAATGCAATGGAAATGGATAATTTATTAATAGATATAAATGATACTAATATTATAAATAGAAAAATATTGAATGAATACTCAAATACCAACCTTGTGTTCTATACTTTTTAAAAATACTTTGGGACAACTCATTATAATAATTACAGATAATATAAAATCTTGTATCCTCATAGTTATATTGATGTTGAACAAAACCAATTACATCTTCGAATTTTTTTGACTTAAAGCTATGACTTAAATTGTCGTCTTTGGACTTCATATAAAAAATATCCTTACTTTCATTATACTTTTCAAAAAACCATTTATTCTTCTGTTCATCTTCTATAAAAAAAGAACCTCTGACTGATAAAATATTTTCATAAAATAAAACCAACATTAATAAATAATCCAAGTTTAATATTATTAATATTGGTAAATTCTTGATCAACGTATCATTTCCTAATTCAATCCAAAGTATAACTATTGGAATAAACGAAAATGCTAACATTCCAACTATTAATCTTAAATAATATACTCTTTGACCCGTTATATATAGTTTTTCAAACAATGTATCCTCAACCTTTTTAGGCACAATTACAGTGAACATCCCAGTAATTAGTCCACCAATTAAAGGAATTATCCATTTAAGAACTTCAATATTCTTCGATACATAAGATATTATCCCATTAATATGTTCCATCAGTTAGTCCCCTTTCCTTTGAATGAGATTTGAATAATATGTAGTACACTATTCTTATTAAATTCCTTGTACTTCTTCAGTCCTATTTTTGTAGTTACTTTTTGAGATGATAAGTTATCTATAGTCATGTATGTATATATTTGCTCAAGTCCTAAAATATCAAATGCATATTCTAAACAGGCATTTGTCACTTCAGTCTCATATCCTTATTAAAGTGTTTCTTTATAATATAAAACTCAATCTCAGGTAGCACATCTCCATCAATATTTTGCATATTTATGTCACTTGAAATAAATATATTTTATTGTAGACCAATTCAATAATCTATCGTCTAAGTAAACTATTAAATATTCCTTGCCTAAGAATGGGTCATAAAACTCATACTTTAACTTCACCATTTTCTATAAGATTTACTAATTTAACTACTGCAGGTGCCATTAAATGCTTATCTTCAAATGAAATCATTTTTATATCAGTAATTTCATTACTTTTTATTAATTTATAGTTACTGATATCTGAATAATAGCATTGCAATACAACAGAATTCTGGTTATCTGGATAAGCAACATCTTCTACATTACAAATAAACTTAAAGCTTTCTTTTGATAATTCTATATTTAATTCTTCTTTAAGTTCTCTAATTAATGTATCTAGATCATTTTCATTCGTTTCAATTTTTCCACCTGGCAGATAATATTTTTGATTATCACGTACTTTGACTTATAGAATGTGTTTACTTTTTACAAATAATAAATTTGCACATTTATATATTTTCAATTAAGTCCCTCACTTTCATTTTCTCACTACTTAAATGCTTTTTATAAACTGCATACAGTTTGATATGTCCAAATCGATTTACAAGAATGCTAATTAAAACGCATCACTTATGATAACTTTCTGCTTATCAGTTTATGATGCGGTTTTTTGTATAGCTAGATAAAACGATATATTACTACTATAAATACTTTACGTCTAATATCAACTAGTATCATAAAAGCTTATAATATATACAAAAAACTCTATCAAGTTGTGGAGCTTGATAGAGTTTTTTATTTGTTGCTTTTGTAATTTCAATTACTACCCCATTCCATAAGATACTCATATTCTTGAGTATCTTCTTCAAACTCCTTAGATCTTATTTCAAAATGGTGTTTGGTATAAAAACGGGTAGCTCCTTCATTTTTCTCATATACATGTAAATTAAGTACACTATAATCGGTTTTTAATCTTTCTAGTATTAACCTTCCTATTCCTTTATTACGATAATTATCTGTAATAAAAATACCTGCAATATATTGCTCATATAAGCCAGCAAATCCAACGATTTGATTATCAGCATAATACACGTAAATTGTTGAATCTGGAAGCATATTTTTTACTTTATCTAAGTTATTAATCCAATAATCACGTTTTATAAAGTCATGTGCATCTAAATTAGAATTAAGCCATATATTTGAAATCTTTTCTATTGACTCAAAATCTATATTATCTAATTTTTTTACCATTACATACCTCTCCTTAATTCCAAATTTTTATCCGCTGCCAACTAATGCTTACTTTGATATTTGGAAAATTTCTTTTATCTAATAATTCTATTCAGCATTTTCAAATAGGTATTAATGTAAACTGCACGTCAATAAACAACATAGCTTTCTTAATGATTACTGGCTCACCACCATCTATAACTCGATGGATCATGGAAATCAACATCGCTTTCTTTCATTTCATTTAATAAATATTTTACTATTTGTTCATGGTTTCTGTCTCCTAATGCTTTCTCAACTTTTCTGGAGTCTTTCAACCAAGTAAGTGTCTCTTTATACCACATCATCTCTTCAATTGTGACATTCTTTAACTTATAGTCATTAATATACTCGGTTAACGCTTTTATTTCTTTATGTAACTTGTACTCACTGATTAGTGTTTTAATATTATTAAACTCTGATTCTCTACTTTTTCTTAATTGTTCAGCTTCTTTGCGTTTGCGTTCCTCTTCGTTCTGTTTTTCAATGTATTCAAGCTCTGCATCATTCAATAACTGTGGTAATTCAAATATTCTCTCAAAAATTTTCTTAATCAATATGTTATGGTCATCTGTACCAGGATATTCTCGATTAATACCGTAGACGTTATTACTCCAAGGATAGACTCCAACGAGTTCCGCCTTGAAATAACCAGTGTTGAGATAATCATAAGAAGAATAACGATCATCATCTCTTTTGACTCTTTTCTTCTTTTCTTTAAACCTTAATTTTATATGGAATACATTCAACTTTAGGTACATCAAGTCACTTTTCTTCACTTGTTTGTCTCTACGAGGTATATGAATACAAATATATTCTTCATCAACACTAACCTTAAAATTTAAACATTCGATTGCTTTAAATAAAGTATCACAAAGCCTATAAAAGTCTGATAATGCTTCTTTTGATATATGAGATGCATTCAAAACTTTCTGTGGCTCTGAGCGATAATAACCCCAAGGCTTCATTTCCGATTCCCTTTGCCTTCTTCTTTCAGATAAAAGATAGTTTTTATGTTTAGTGACGATTTTATGATGAACCTTAACCTTATCTGGTATCTTCAAGTCTGTATATACAGTGTAAATTTCTTCTTTTTTATCATCGTTAAAATATGACCATTTATTTGTTATTTTAGCTTTTTCGCTCAGTTTTTCATCAATTTTAATTGAATAATCTTCACCTTCTACAGGTTCTAGCCGACCAATAATACCTCTTCTGTAATCATACAAATACTTAGAATTGGGTAAGGGAATCTTATGGATCTCAATAATCTTCTTCAAATCATTAAACTCTATATTATGTTCCTCAGCAAATGCGGTACGGGATTTAGTCCATAACTCTCTATAAATATCAAAGCGATTCATTTCCATGTTTCACACTCCTAACACATTGTATTATTACAAAAAATGTAGCATGTGATTGTATAAAAAGTCGAATTTTCACTTCCCTCAATTTTCATAACATATTCTACAGTTATTACACTATTTCCTCTTCACTAGTTATATTTTAGTACTAGAAATTTAGTCTATTTCTCATTGCAGTAATAAATACATCAGTCGCTTTTTTACTAATATTAGTTTCTGGAACCTTGCTTCAAATTCGTTATACTCTCTAGGATACAAATAAAATTTTACAGACAAGTCCACTTCTATCAATGCTCGTATATAATTCATTGTCTCATCTCTAAACGAATCTAATGACCCTGCTGTAGTATAAGTAGCTGATAAGTTACTAAAATCTGTTTCATGCATCGGTAAAGCATATTTCGAGGTTTGTCCCTCTATCTTTTTTAAATACATTGACCGTATCTCAATAAAAAGAGGATATTGCTGTGTCATTATTATATCAATTAAATTTACAGTTAAGTTTCTAATTTTATTTTTGGCTGGCTATTTCCTCTTTTTTAATTACTAAAAAGAACTTACTATATTCAATAGTTTCTAACTTTTCGATGAACTCTTCTAAGTTATCCATATTTAAAAGTGATAGTAGTTGATTAATTGTTTTCTCTCTTTTGAAACTTTTTAAATATTTGAAACGATTTTTATACTTCTCTATTTTTGAATATATCTGTGAATCTACAATTTTCCAATTGTTAAATTGACTCTTAGATTTTTCTTTATTAAATAAAGTAATAAAGTTAAGAAAGACGTCTGCTTCAAGAATTTCTACTATTTTAAAATCTATATCTCTTAGTATTCTTTCTTCCACTTCAAAATAATGAGTATTATAATCTAATATTCTTCTTTCATATATTTCATTTTGAATAAATGATGGGTTACATAAATTATTTATTATAGTATAGTCAGTTTCTCTATCTTCAACAGTATAATCGTATTTTATCAAGTCTTCTATAAACTCTATATTCTCTATATTTATAGCATAAGCAATTGTGTAAACAAAAGAAAGACGAATAAAAATTCTTGTCGCATCGTTACTATTTCTATCATTTAAATCTAAAGTATTTAATAACTCTTCTGATATTTTTGCTATCTCTTTCGCTTTATCAACTTTTCTAACAACTTCATCCCAATACTTTAACAACATAGTAATTCTACTGAAATCACGTCTTATCTGTATGTCTTGATATTTTTTATAATCCTTATCTAGTTCTGTTAATTCTTTTTTTAACTCTTCTATAAATTCATCAAGTAGCTTGTTATTAATTATATTTACTTTTTTTATTTTTTTAATTGAACTCATGCTATTCTTTTCTAAAAAATCAGGTATAGGCTGTAATTTAGGTTTTGGTTCTACCGGAACGCCATATATAGTTCTCGCTATTTCCTCTGCGACTTGATAATCATTAGCATCATCAGTCATATCAAAACTATTATTTCCTAACATGTAATTTGGTAATATGGGATCTCCCATATCATCTTTTTCAGTAAAGGCATATAATATTCTGTATTCTCCACTGTTTAAATTTTTTACATAATTATTACTTAAAATAATTGATTCTTTACCAACCCCAGCTTCACGATTATTAGCTTTATCTACATAATATTTATCTCCAATTATTAATGTTACATCGCTTTGGGTTACCGAATCTTCCATTTTCTTGTTTAAGTCTGACCCTTTTTCAAAATCCCAAATATCTAAAATTACATCTACACCATTATTGATTAATTCAGTTGCTATCTCCTTCACTCTATTTTTGTGATCATCATTAGTATGAGCATATGAAATAAATAATGTCTTTCTTTCTTGATTATTAGTCATTTTTAATCTCCATTCTCTATGAATTGATTAACCGGTTATATTAGTTAATTATCTATTTGAACCTTTTATCTATTATAAATTTCTTCTTTCTGTACCTTAATTATATCTCTTCTAAAAATTCTTTGACTTTTAATTAATGATTTAGAGGAAGTAATGAAGAATTAATCTTTACTTTCTTTAAATTTGATACATTATTATTAATTAATCTGATTTACACTCTTCATCTACTTACTCCTATTTTTTAGTTTTACTTATGATAACTTTCCCCTTATTAGTGATATTGCTAAAAATACCAAAATAAATTAAATTTATTTTGGTATCAATTTTCTAATATAATTTTTTTAGTGTTAAATCACCTGTAGTTTTTACTCCGGTCCAATACTTTCCAGCCAATTCGGTTTCCTCAACAATTAATCTTGTTGTTCCACGATTAATAGGATTATTCTCTTCGTATTCAGCTTTCGGGTTTGTTATATAAGTATAATACAAAATATTTTTACCATTTTCATTAATAATCTCTGCGGTAATACTATTACTAGTAATTTCATCACTTTTTAATTCAATATTTACAGTTAAAAAAGTTTGCTTTATTTTCACATCTACTTTTTTAACTCCACCTTTTCCATGAGTATATCTGATAATTGCTTCATAAACTCCTGATATATCGAGCTGCTTATTAAATATACGAAACAATTTCCATTTCCACATAAACCTTTCAAATCCTATAGTAAGAAATGTTGATATTGTTATAGTGTAACTTATGATATCTATCCAGTCTATCTGCCATATAATACATGATATTAGAATTAATAATAATCCAATAATTACTGTAAAGCTCCCATTTACTTTAATCAAATGATTTATTTTGTCATTCATATTTTTTCTCACCACTATATTCAAAATAATTCTTTACATCTAGAATAAAATTTTTATAAACATTATTTTTTTCTTGAGAATCGCATAAATATAGAATGTCATTAGGTTCTTTAAATTCACTTAATTTATCAATATTGACTATTAAAAATGTAATTAATGCATTAAATGTATCTCCTAAAGTTCGACCGCTGCTATATTTGTAATCCGGTATGTTCCAAAACAAACCTTCAACTCCAAATGAAGAAGTTTGTTTCGCGTTTCCATTTTTACTATCTATTAATTGATATCTTATTTCCTTTATTATTCTAACCATCTTTTTATATTTATAATTTGTATTGTTATTTTTTATAACACTATTATTTATATGCTGTTCCGGATAATTTATAATTCGTTCACCTTTATCTGAATAAATTGTGATTCCTCCAATGAAATTATTTGGATCATCCATATAATCATTACTATAATCTCTATATCTAAAACAAGGTACACAATCTGTTTCTTTACGGTAAGTATTGCCATTGATTCTAATTGCTTTATTACCTCTTCTTACCTCACTTCTTCCAAATCTTTCAATCAAAGCTTCTTCTACTTCATCTTTAAAATGATACGGAGGCTTATTACTAGAAACAAATTTATAATTTTCTCTAGTTTTACCTTCCCTATATTTATCAAAAAACTCACTTTCTTTTACCACTGCAATATCAACGTCACTATTTTGTCTTACATTGGTATTTGTTGCATACGAACCTTTCACAAATATACTTAGTTCATAATCTTTCGATGGATTAGTCATTTTAATTTGATATGATAGCGTATCTTCATTGTTTCTATGTATACCCTTTTTTGTTTCATACCCTAATGATTCCAGAGATTCTTGGATAATTCTTATTGCATTTTCACACTTTTCTTTTTCAGATTCTGACAATGGTTTAGAATATAATTTTAATTGTTCTTCAGTAAATAACAAATTTGCTCCCCCATTCGTACTCAGTTTAACTACATAATAATCTATACTTTTATAATTAGCTACTTAATATTACTTAAATAATATAACAAACAATATTTTTCACAAAGAAAATCACAAGAAAAGTCACATAAAGACTTAATATTTGCTATATTTGTATAAAGGATAATATAGAGGTGGAATATAAATGGCGACAATCGGATTTGAAGAAAAGTTATGGCAAGCGGCAGATAAATTACGTGGGAGTATGGATGCAGCAGAATACAAGAATGTAGCATTAGGAATTATATTTTTGAAATATGTATCAGATTCATTTGAAGAGAAATATGAAGAATTGAAAAATGATGAATTAGCTGATGAAGAAGATAAAGACGAATATCTAGCAGAAAATGTTTTCTGGGTTCCTAAAGAAGCACGTTGGCAATATATTAACGATAATTCTAAAAAACCAGAAATTGGTCAAATTATTGATAAAGCAATGATAGCAATTGAAAAAGAAAATGAATCATTAAAAGGTGTTTTACCTAAAGATTATTCTAGACCAGCATTAGACAAAGGAAAATTAGGCGATATTATTGACCTATTTACATTCAAAGTTGGAGACTCTGAAAGTAAAAAGCAAGATGTCTTAGGTCGTGTGTATGAATATTTTATCGCGAAGTTTGCGAGCGCTGAGGGTAAAAATGCTGGGGAATTCTATACACCTGCATCAATTGTTAAATTACTTGTTGAAATGGTTGAACCCTATGAAGGTAGAATTTATGACCCTTGCTGTGGTTCAGGCGGTATGTTTGTACAAAGTGAGCGTTTTGTAGAACGTCACCAAGGTCGTTTAGACAACATTGCTGTTTATGGTCAAGAATCAAATCCAACAACTTGGAAATTAGCAAAAATGAACTTGGCTATTAGAGGTATTGATAGTGACTTGGGAGAACATCATGCAGATACGTTCCATAATGATTTACATAAAGATCTAAAAGCAGATTTTATCCTCGCTAACCCACCTTTCAATGCGAGTGATTGGGGACAAGAAAAATTATTAGATGACTATCGTTGGAAATTTGGTATCCCACCAAAAGGAAATGCCAACTATGCATGGATAGAACATATGATTTCTAAGCTAGCACCAAGTGGTACAGCAGGATTTGTTTTAGCAAATGGATCAATGTCTACGAGTGGTAAAGATGAATTAGAAATTCGCAAAAATTTAATCGAACAAGATATAGTGGAATGTATAGTAACCTTACCTGGACAATTATTCTACTCAACACAAATTCCAGTTTGTTTATGGTTTATTTCAAAAGATAAAGATAAAAATGGCAAAAATGAACGTAGAGGAGAAGTTCTCTTTATAGATGCTAGAAATGTTGGAAGCATGGTGTCTAGAACATTAAAAGAATTCTCAGATGATGAAATAAAAGATATAGCAAGTGTCTATCATTCATGGCGTGGTACAAATGATAACCAATATGAAGATAAAGCAGGCTTTTGTAAAGTTGCCAAAACTGAAGAAATAAAAGATAACGAATATATCTTAACACCTGGTCGTTACGTCGGTTTAGCAGATGTTGAAGAGGACTCAGAACCATTTGAACAAAAAATGGATCGAATTACAGCAGATTTAAGCGAACAATTTGCGAAATCAAAAGAACTCGAGGACCAAATCCGAAAATCATTGGAGGGATTAGGTTATGGAGTATAATGTACAATTAAAAAATTTATCTAGTTATATTTATAGAGGTAAACAACCTAAATACGTGACTGAAGGTATACCTGTTATAAACCAAAAAGCTATTCAATGGGACACTTTTGATAAATCAGTATTAAAATACCATGATGAAAATAAAAAAATAGATAAAAGACATTTTATAAAAAAAAATGATGTTTTAATAAATTCAACAGGTACTGGAACAGTGGGCAGAGTTTATCATATTAACTATGAACCTGATTTAATGTTTGCAGATTCTCATATAACTATTGTAAGGACTAACGAAGATTTACTAATAAGTAGATTTTTATATTATCAAATGAGAACAACTCAATTTCAAGCGATGATTTTAAATGAATTTTTAGCTGGATCTACTGGTCAAGTTGAGTTTAACAAATCTATGATTGAAAAATTACCTATAAATGTTCCTTCAATTTCTTATCAATATAAAGTTGTAAATATCTTAAGTAAATTAGATGAAAAAATAGAAACTAATAAACAAATCATAGCAAACCTTGAAGAACTTTCTCAAACATTATTCAAACGTTGGTTTGTTGATTTTGAATTCCCAGATAAAAATGGAAATCCATACAAATCAAGTGGTGGAGAGATGGTTGATAGTGAAATAGGGAAGATACCAAAAGGATGGGAATGTGTATATTTAAAAGATATAGTACATCACAAAAAAGATACATTTAACCCTAAAAAAAGTAATGAATTAGAGGTAAAACATTTTAGTTTACCATCTTTTGATAGTGGGCAGTACCCTAGTATTGATAATGTAACTGATATTAAAAGTAACAAGTGGATAATAGATGAGAATTGTATTTTGTTTTCTAAGATGAACCCCACAACAAGAAGGATATGGGTAACTTCATATAACGAAAATTTTCTAAACGTTGCTTCATCAGAATTTGTAGTTCTTAAAAGTGATAATAGTTATAGAAATGCTTTTATTTATAACATATGTATTTCTGATAAATTTAATGAATATTTGGTTTCAAATACTACTGGTTCAACTAATAGTAGGCAGAGAGTTAAGCCAGATATAGCAATCCAATACAGGTTTGCATATAATGAAGAAGTTTCATATTTATTAAGTGAAAAAATTGAACCGTATATTGAAAAAATTAAAATAATTAGAGAACAAAACCAAAATTTAACCCAACTACGTGACACATTATTACCAAAATTAATGTCAGGTGAAATTGAGATACCTGATGACATCGAGGTGAATGAAGATGAGCTTTCAATTTAGTGAAGATGATTTAGAACAGGTTGCACTGAAGTGGTTTGAGGGTCTTGGCTATTCTGTTAAGAATGGTCGAGATAGTAGTGACAATGGGATTATGAATGAACGGGAGAGCGACAAAGATGTTGTGCTTGATGATCGTTTGGAAGCGGCTTTGAGACGTATTAATCCTGAACTAAATAATAGTGCAATTGAACAGGCTATTCGTGAAATTTCTATTGAGAAGTCTCCTAGTTTATTAGAGAATAACCGCTCTTTCCACGAAATGATTACAAATGGTATTGAGGTTGAACACTATAATGATGACGGTGAGACGATTAATGATTTGGTGTATGTATTCGACTTTGATAACCCAGGAAATAATGATTTCTTAGCTGTTAATCAATTAACTGTTGTGAATGGAGATTATAAAAAAAGACCTGATATTGTGTTATTCATAAATGGATTACCAGTAGTGGTTATTGAACTGAAAAATTCTACAAATGAATCTGTTGGTATTGAAGACGGGTATCATCAGTTAGAAACTTATAAAATGAGAATTCCACAATTATTTAATCATAATGCAGTATTAGTGACGAGTGATGGTGTTAATACGAAAGCTGGTTCTTTAACTGCTGATTATGACCGCTTTATGGCTTGGCGTACTAAAGATGGTAAAACTGAAGATTCATCAACATTTCGTAGTTTAGATATATTGATTCACGGTATGTTAAATAAGGAAGTACTATTAGATTTAATACGTCATTTTGTTTTGTTCCAAGATGACGGTAAAGGTCATATAGTTAAAATATTAGCTGCTTATCATCAATATTATGCAGTGAATAAAGCTGTTAATCGTGCTATGGAAGCAACATCTGAACATGGAGATGGTAAGGGTGGCGTTATTTGGCACACACAAGGTTCTGGTAAGAGTGTGACAATGGTCTTCTTCTCTGGAAAGTTAATTCAAAAATTAAATAATCCTACATTAGTTGTCGTAACAGACCGTAATGACTTAGATAACCAATTGTATGGTACTTTTGTAAAGTCTAAAGGTCGTTCAGGTAAAGGATTACTAAGACAAACACCTAAACAAGCTGAATCACGAAAAGAATTGAAAGAACTATTATCTGTAGAATCTGGTGGTATTGTATTTACAACGATGCAGAAATTCGAACCAGAAGAAGGCAAAGTTACTATGGATGCCCTAACAGAACGCAGAAATGTCATTGTAATGGCTGACGAAGCACACCGTACACAATATGGTTTCAAAGCAACTTACGATGAAAAAGGTGAAGGTATTAAATATGGCTATGCGAAATATTTAAGAGATGCTTTGCCTAATGCTTCGTTCGTTGGTTTTACTGGAACACCTGTATCTTCAACAGATAAGAATACACAAATGGTATTTGGTAATTATATTGATGTGTATGATATGACGCAAGCTGTTGAAGATGGTAGTACTGTTAAGATTTATTATGAGAGTCGAATCATACCATTAAATTTACCAACAGATTTAGATATTGATGCAGCTTATGATGATATTACTTCTGGACAGGAAGACGATGTCAAAACACGATTAAAATCTAAATGGTCTCGAATAGAAGCATTATCAGGATCAGAACAGCGTATTCATGCTTTAGCAACTGACATAATTAGTCACTTTGAAACAAGACAAAAAGCGATGAAAGGTAAAGGCATGATTGTCACAATGAGTCGCCGTATAGCGGTTGATTTATATGATGAAATTGTAAGATTAAAACCCGAATGGCATTCAGATGATGATAACCAAGGTGTTATCAAAGTTGTGATGACAGGTTCATCAAGTGATCCTAAGAACTTCCAGAGACACATTGGTCCTAAAAAGCGAAGAAATTTATTAGAAAACCGAATGAAAGATGTTGAAGATGAATTACAACTCGTTATTGTAAGAGATATGTGGTTAACCGGATTTGATGTCCCTTCTATGCATACGATGTATATTGATAAACCTATGCAAGGGCATAATCTAATGCAAGCAATTGCACGTGTAAACAGAGTGTTTAAAGATAAACCAGGTGGTTTAATCGTAGACTATGTAGGTATTGCAGAAAGTCTAAAAGAAGCCTTAAAAGAGTATACAGACTCTGATAAAGAACAAACAGGTGTTGATACAGATAAAGCATTAGAATTAATGTTAATGAAGTACGATATTATACAAGATATGTTATACAATCATGATTATTCTAACTTTGAATCAGATAAACAATCTGATCGCTATAATGTCATATCAAGTACGATGGATTATGTTATTGGTTTAGGTGAAGAAGAAAGACAAAGATTTGTAAAAACAGTTACAGAATTAGGTAAAGCATTCGCATTATGTGCAACTGAAGAAACTGCTCAAGAATTAAATAGTGAAATTGCATTCTTAAAAGCGGTAAAATCAGGCATAGTAAAATTACTTGCTCCACCAAGTGAAGATGGGGAGCATAAAAAGTCTCCTGCAGAAGTTGAAGCGGAAATTAATCAATTGATTTCAAAATCAGTCGTAACTGAAGAAGTTATAGATATATATCAAACACTTGGATTAGATAACCCAGACATATCTATACTCTCTGATGATTTCTTAAAAGATGTAGAAGGCTTACAACAAAAAAATGTAGCAGTAGAATTATTAAATAAACTACTTAAAGGACAAGTAAAGTCATTAATGAAATCAAACGCAACCGTTTCTAAACAATTCTCTGAGATGTTAAGCAAATCAATTCAAAAATACAATAATCGTTCTATCGAAGCCTCAAAAGTAATTGAAGAATTAATTCAAATGGCAAAAGAAATAAATCAAGAACAACAACGAGGAAAAGATTTAGGCTTGAGTACTGAAGAAATAGCGTTTTATGATGCCTTAGCTTCTCACGAAACTGCTAAAGAAGCAATGGGTGATAAAGAATTAAGAGCTATTGCACACGAGCTAACTAAGCTAATTAAAGATAATATGACAGTTGATTGGGTAGTACGAGAAAGTTCTAAGGCAAGAATGAGAGTACAAGTTAGAAGACTATTAAAAAAATATGGTTATCCACCTGATCTTCAAAAAATGGCAGTAGAACAAGTAGTAGAACAAGCAGAGTTAATGGCAGGGAATTTATGAGTATAGTTGAAACAATAATAAAAAAGTTCTTGTTGGGATGTTTAATCCCATTTATTATAATCAAAAAATTACTATCTTTCTTTCTATTTTTTTTATTATCAATCACTATTTACCCATTTAAACAATTTATGATTAACATTAGGGATACCATTTTAGGTAAAAATAAGTTTTTATTCAAAAATGCACATGATAAATATTATAAAGTTCCTTTAATAACGTATTTTTCATCATTCACTATCATAGGATTCTTAGTAGGATTAATTACTAGTATACATCTTGACTATATAAGTAACACTCATCAAATAGATTTATTTGTAAGTATAATTTCATACTTATCTAGCTCATTTGTTTATTTATTATCATTTTATTTTGGTATGTATAGAAGGTTTAAGATAGATACAAATAATATCGAAAGTAAAGGTATATTTTTAGAAAATTTGAGTATTCATAGGCAATTTTTAAACTTATCCTTTATTCCCATTACTTTCGTAATAACACTTATTGGAATTATTAGCTCTTTAAAAATACCTATAAAAATAAGTATTTATGAT